>CAZDSF010000087.1:0-14988 GCA_964508025.1 uncultured Anaerolineales bacterium | reverse complement strand
TCAATTCTCGGTCTCGGCACCAAAACAGCCCGGCTTAGGCCGGGCTGTTGCGTTTTCCACGTAGATACGAGAAATCTATCCGCGTTGGGCCACGAGTTCAGTGAATGCGCAATCTTCGCCGCTAAAGTTATGGGTAGGGTCACGGTCGGTATCATAATCTTCCAAACAAATTGCTTCAGAGAGACTTCCCCACTCACGAGCAGACCATCCTCGTCTGCCCCGTTGAAAGAAAAGTTGTCAAGATGACCTATTGCGCGTATACTGGGAGTGTTGGCTATCAGCAGAACGTTTGTCACGCATTGCAAAATGGGCGGATTGCATACGCCAACTGGCGATCACGGTTTGACACAAGAAGGAGGTTCACAAGATGACCACTTTCGATCACGGTTACGCTTTACTCATCGGCGTAGATCAAAACGCCGTCTCCGAATGGGCGCTGCCGGATGTCGGCAAAGACATCACCGCGTTGCGTGAGGTGTTGATCCACCCCGAGCGCTGCGGCTATTCAGCGCAGAACGTCACAGTGCTCACTGGCAAAGAGGCCACGCGCCAGGGCATCCTCAACGGCCTAGAATGGCTGGCTGCGCGCCTGCAGGCGGATGCGGATGCGACTGGCATGATCTACTACACCGGCCACGGTTGGCGGGACACCTCCAAAACGCCGGCGGAGTTCTACTTCATTCCCTATGATGTCAAAAACCCCGGCATTCAAACCCGCGCGTTGCGGGCGCCGGATTTCGCCGCCGAAATTGCCGACATGCAGCCGCAGCGTTTGCTCGTCATCCTGGATTGCTGCCACGCGAGCGGCATGGGCATCAAGGAAGTCGCCAGGCTGCCGGAGGGCTACGTCAACGCGCCGCCGCCGCCAACGCTGTTCATGCAGGGTGAAGCGGGGGGTATTGTTCCCGGCGCCAAGGGGCTGGAATCTCTAGCGCAAGGACGCGGTCGGGCAGTCCTGAGCGCCTCCACCGGTGAGCAGAGATCGTATATCCGCAAAGACCGGCGCATGAGCATCTTCACCTATCACTTGATCGAAGCTCTCACCGGGCACGCGCAACCACAAGCCGGAGCCACGGAGGTGCTGGTCTCCGACGTGATGAGTTACGTCCACCGCCAGGTCCCCCGCAGCGCCAGGGCTGATTGGGACAGAGAACAAACGCCGGATTATCAGGTGAGCGGCAACTTCCCCGTGGCGCTGCTCCTGGGCGGCAAGGGTCTGGCGCAGGGCGGCGCCGCGCCTGCGCCAGAGACGTTGGGCACACCCGCCATCGAACTTTCCGGGCAGTTCTCCGGCCCGGTGGCCGTAGGGGGCGGGGAGGCCGTGGATTTCCGTGGCTCGCAGGGCGCAAACTACAAGCCCGCCGGCCCAGTGACGCAGCACTTCGGGGAGCAGATCCATGCAGGACGCGATGTGACGACCGCTTCCGGCCCACGCAGCGTGGCGGTGGGGGCCGATGTGCATGGCAGCACCATCATCACCGGCGACGTGGGGCATCTGATCATCCAGCAACCAGCGTCTAGCAACCAGTATCCGGCATCTCCGCCTTTCGACGGCGCGGGCGATGAGCGCATCGCTGCTGCACCTCCCGCCAGTGTCGCGCTCATTTCGCGGCTGCATCAGGGCTTGCAACGCCTGGATGCGGTGGAAATCGAAACGCTGTGCCTGCTGCACGCGCCGGAGATCCAGGACAAGTTCGGACGTAGGCAGCGGCGGGATGAGATGATCAACACCATCCTGGAACACTGCCGGCTCAAGCCGGAGAATGCCGTGGAGCTGGTCAAGCATTTGAAGTAGCGGGTTCTGTTGAGGCGGAATCCGAATGAGTGAACAAGATAGTGCATTACAGGCCCAACTGGACTTGCTGCAACAGATGTACGCTCAGGGGGCCATTGGAGAAGCAACATACCGTGTGCAACTTCAGACGCTTGGCGTTGATCCCGATGCCATTCTCACGCCGCCGCCGCCACCAAATTTGGCGGTACTGCTCAAACGGTTAGAGCGATTGGACGATGTGCAACTTGAGCGTCTTGCTATCACGCATTTTCCCGACATCAAAGCCAAATTCAGCGAAGGGATGCGCCTGGACGCCAAGCTCAATCTCCTGCTCGACCACTGCCGCCGTTGGCCCGAAACCGTCCCAGACCTGGCGCGCTGGCTCGGCCAGCAACCCGCCGCCTGCACCCCCGCTGACGCTCTCCCCTGCTACCTCGTGCACGTCATTGATGACAACGCGCGGCTGCAACTCCAGGGCATCCGCTCCGCCTCCGGCCTGGTGAGCATCGCGCTGGAAGAGGTCTACATCACCCTCACCGCGACCGTGCGCAAGACCGTCACGGATGAAGAAGCCTGGATCGAGAAAATGGCGGGCCTGGCGCCCGGCGAGGCCAAACGCCGGGGCTTCGACCGCCCCCGCGAGAGCGTGCAGCAGGTCAAGGTGCAGGTGCAAGAAGCGCTCGCGCTGCACCCGCGCCTGGTGGTGCTGGGCGATCCGGGCTGCGGCAAGACCACGCTGTTGCGGTATTTGGCGCTCACCTACGCCCGCGACTTTGCGGCGGCGGAGGAAACGGGTGATGGGAAATGGGTCAAGGAGCGCCTGGGGTTGGATGAACGCCGCTTGCCGGTGTTGCTGCCCCTGCGCGACTTCGCCCGCTATCTGGAACGGGAATGCCCCAACGTGGGCGCGGATGGCCCGAAACTGCTGCTGGATTACCTGCGCACCTACTTTGCTAACCAGAACATCACCCTGCCGCCGGATTTCTTCGAGGCGCGGCTGAAAGCTGGGGAATGCGCCGTGTGCTTCGATGGCGTGGATGAAGTCGCCAACATGAGCACCCGCCAGCGCGTGGCGCGCATTTTGGAGCGCTTCACGCTGGCGTATCCCGCCAACCGCTACGTCGTGACCAGCCGCATTGTAGGCTACACTGGCGGAGCGCGCCTGGGGGCGGATTACGCCGTAACCACGGTGCGCGACTTCACGGATGACGACATCGCCCGCTTCGCCCGGCACTGGAACCGCGCCGTAGAGATCGTGCTCGCGGGTGGAGAGACCCCCTATGCCCTGCGCAAAGCGGAACAGGAAGCCACGAAACTGATCACGGCGATTCAGAACAACGCCCGCGTGCGCGAACTGGCGGTGAATCCGTTGCTCTTGACGGTGATCGCGCTGGTGCAACGCTATCGCGCACAGTTGCCGGAACGGCGCGTGGAGCTGTACGAGGAGGCGGTGGAGGTCTTGCTGGTGCAGTGGGACGCGGTGAAGGGCTTGCCGGACATCGAAGTGCTGCAAGGGCTGGAACTGGACGCGGGCGACCGGCGCAGCCTGCTGGAACCGGTGGCGCTGTGGATGATGGAGCAGCGGCTGCGCGAGATCGAGTTAGAAGACCTGCGAAAGCAACTGGCCCCGCCGTTTAAGACGATGCTCAAGGACTGGCGCTTAGCCGTGAAAGCCGTAGATGGCTTCATCGCCCTCATCAACGCGCGGAGCGGCTTGCTCACCGAGCGGGGGCAAGGGATCTACGCCTTCTCGCATCTCACCTTCCAGGAGCACCTGGCGGCTCGGGCGGTGGCGGAGAAGGCGGATAACGTGGCGTACACGCTGGCGCGGATAGGCGACTCCTGGTGGCGCGAGGTGATTCTGCTGGAAGCGGGCTATCTGAGCACCCAAGGTAAGCGACGGGCGACGGAGTTGATCCGCGCGGTTATGGAGCACAAAGAGGAACCCGAACCCTACCATAACCTGGTGCTGGCGGCAGAAGCCGTGCGCGACGTGGGCCAGGCGCGCACCGAGGGCGACCTGGCGGGGGAGATCCAGGGACGCTTGCGCCAGGCGTTTGCCACGCCGCTGCGGAAGGGCGGCGATTTGACGGCGCAGGTGCAGCGGCGTGCGGCGGCAGCGGAAGCGTTGGGGAAAATCGAGAGCGGCAGCTACGGTGCGCAGCCAGCGTTCTGGACGCTACCGTATGGAGAACCCGTGTGGGTGGAAATCCCGGCAAGCGAGTTTTGGATGGGCAGCGAGAAGGGGCGTGACAACGAAAAGCCAATACACAAGGTCCACCTCAAACGCTACTGGATTGCTAAAACGCCGATCACCAAGGCGCAGTACCGGCTCTTTGTGGAAGCGACCGAGCATGAAGTGCCGGAGCATTGGGAGAACGGCAGAATTCCACGTGGGCTGGAAAACCATCCAGTGATCAACGTGACCTGGTTTGATGCTATGACATACTGCAAGTGGTTGAGCAAAGTCACAGGCAAAACCATCACGCTGCCCTCGGAAGCGCAGTGGGAGAAAGCCGCGCGGGGGAGCCAGTATGAACAGGAGTATCCGTGGGGGGAACGCCCAGAAAGAGGTTACTGTAACTCAAAGGAACTGGGTATGAACGGCACGACGCTGGTGGGGATCTTCCCGGAGGGCGTCTCGCCGTATGGTGTGCTCGATCTGGCGGGCAATGTATGGGAATGGACACGGAGTCATTGGAGAGATTATCCGTATGACTCTTTTGATGGGCGGGAGGATTTGGAGGCGGGAAATGCTATCCCCCGGGTGTTGCGTGGGGGCGCGTTCGCCGACTTTCTGCACAGTGCGCGATGCGCCACGCGCTTCTGGAACTTCCCAAACGGGCGTGGAAGGGTTTACGGTTTTCGGGTGGTGGTTGCCCCATCGCGTCCGTAAGGACGCCTACTTTGCACTTTGGTGCTTTGTACACCGTTCCCGCAGACGGGAACAGCGTGAACTTTGGAAATTTGTAAAAGGCTAACGCAAGCAGGCGCCACCCTATCAACAGCGAGCTTTTCACAAGCAACCAATGCTCGCGGCGCAACCGCCGAATTTTGGGGCATTTTTCAGGTCGGCGCTGTTGGCGTCGGGAGCGCGTCGGGCAGCGGGTGGGTGGTTGGATATCCGTTGACTTTCGAGACAAAAACCGTCATCCCCGCAGGGCCGCGATTGCCCCAGAGGAAGTAGGGGATAAAGGTCAGCGGGGCGCCCGCGCGCGTCTGTCCCACGAGCCGCACCGCGCCGCCGAGCAGGCTCGCGTCGTGAACGGCGCGCAGCGAGTCGGGATCGAGGGTGACGTCGAAAATATCCACGCCGGGGTTGTCCACGCTTTCCAGGCAGTAGACGAGCGGCCCGCGCGTGACCGCGACCCTGCCGCCGCAGCGGGGCAGCCGCCGATCCTGCCGCAGCAGGCGAATCGGCATTTCCAGCGTCAGGTCGAGCACATCGCCCGGCTGCCAGGCGCGGGTGAGGGTGACGTAGCGCGCCGCCGAGGGCGTATAGCCGCAAGCCGTAGCGCGCGGGGGCGTCGCCTCGGTGACTGCGTCGGGTTGGATGGCGGCGCCGTTCAGCGTGAGCGCCGCGCCGCCCGCCCAAGAGGGAATCCGCAGGTGCAGCGAGGCTGTCTGCGGCGTCTTCGGGTGCAGCGTCAGGCGGACGCGCCCCTTCCAGGGCAGGCCCGCTTCGAGCTCCAATCGCCCGCCATCGGCGCCGGGCCAGGGCGCGGCGCAGGAGATGAGCTGCTGCACCCACACATCCGCCCCTTCCGTGTGGAAAATGTAACGCCCCAGCGCGGCCCATGTCCGCGAGAGATTGGAAGGGCAACACGGCACGAGATACCATTGCGCGCGCGGCAGTCCCTCGCGGCTGATGAGGGGATTGTGGTAGTAATAAGAGCAGCCATCCACGCCCATGCCGACCGCCGCTGCATTGTACAACTGCCACTCGAAGAGATCGGCGTAGCGGGGCCGGTGCGTGAGGCGCGCCAGCTCAGCATTCCAGAAGAGGCTCGCCAGCGCCGCGCAGGTCTCGGCGTAGGCGGCTTCGGGATCGAGTTCGAAATCTCGTCCGAAGCCCTCGATGAAGGGCAGCGCGCCCAGCCCGCCGGTGACATACATCCGCCGTTCCGTCATCCGCTCCCACGCGGTCTCTAACGTCTCGCGCAACGCCGCGTCGCCTGTCTCGCAGACCAACATCGTCGCAGCGGCTGCCAGGTAGCCAAAGCGAACGCTGTGCCCTGCAGGGACTTTCTGTTTGCGGATGGGCGCGTGCTGCTGAAAATACTTCCCGCTGAGCTGATTCATCACGCGGCGCAGCTCCGCAAAGGGCAGCGGGCGGCTGGGATTGCCGGCGGGCAGGCGAAAGGCGGCATGCTCCGGGTGCGCGGCGATGTAGGCGGCGCGCGCGGCTTTGACAAGCGCCTCACGCCGGCTGTAATGGCGGAACTGGGCCAGCAGGTGCGCGGGGAAGAACGGAATCCGGCCACGGCGCTCCAGCAGACGCCGCGCCAGCTCGAAATACGCGCGCTCGTCCGTGAGGCGATGCAGGCGCAACAGGGCGATTTCGATCTCCTCGTGACCATCGGTGAACGCGGGGCGCGCTTCCATAAAGTCATGCACCAGCAAATCTGCGGCGCGCCGGACGAGCGCGAGCAACCGCGATCCGCCAGTGGTCTCATGGTGCGCAATCCCCGCTTCAATCAGGTGTCCCAGGCAGTAGAACTCGTGCTCGATTTGCAGGTTGATCCAGCGCTGGCCGGGGAAGTGGATCTGGTTGTAGGTGTAGAGATAGCCATCCGGTTCTTGCGCGGCTTCAAGCAGCGCGATGAAATCATCCACCAGCGCCGCCAACCGTGGATGGGACGCGTCGCCGAGGATGCGCGAGGCCGCATCCAGCCACTTGTAGGCATCGGAATCGGCGAAGAAGTAACCCTCGCGGAAGCCCTCTTTCTGGCGGGCAGCGATGCGGAAGTTGTCAATGCAGCCAGAGCGCTCCAGCTGTTCCCACTGGTGGAAAATCGCGTCGCGGGCGTTCACATCCAGGCGCGCGCGCCAGAAGCCGCCGGTGATTTGGGGCTGTTCTACCATGAAGTCTCCTCTGAAAGGGATGAAGGATGAAGGCGGAAGGATGAAAATCTCCGCATAGCAATTTTTGCTTATCAGGGCTGTACCGCAGATTTGGCAACACTCCTTAAAAATTAAAAATGGCGAATGGCGAATCCTGCCAACGGCAAGGGTACCACAAACAGGCAGTGATCTGGTTACTCCGGCGGATTCCCACCCGCCACACCGCCAGCGCAGCCCTGTAGCCAGGCTTCGATCTGGGGCAAAATCGTATCCACCTGCTGCTGCATGTAGTCGGCGCCAGAGAAGGTCTGGTACTTGCCCCCTTGATGATGCAGGATCAGCGTGACTTGCCCACCCGCCCGCTCAATCAGGGCTGTGTATTGCCGGCTCACTTTGGTGGAGAACTGACCCTCTGGGGCCAGGCCGCTGGTGATGATCAAAACCCGCTTGCCGCGCAAGTCTGCGCGCTTCAAAAAGCCTCGGATCTCGGGAACGCCATTGAAGGCATAGATGGGGGACATCAGAATCATGCATTCATGCGCGCCTACTTGCGACCAGGCGTCGCCCTGCGGGGCAGCGGTTCCTTGCAGGAGTGATTTGAGCGGATTTATCCCACCGGCGCCTTGCAATCGCACCAGAACGGCCTGCGTCTTCTCAGCCAGATATTCAGCCGCCGCCTTGGTGTTGTTGTACACAGAAAAGTAAACGATGGCCACTGACATATTCTCCACCTCATCTGCGCGAAAGTATGCCCGCCGCGCCTGCACTCTGGCGGCTACGATGTGGCTTACCTCGATCTTGTCCCCGGAACGGCTTTTTCAGCACTGATGGTCAAAGCAGCACCTCCTGTAACCGTAGTCGGCTCCGAACTGGTAGCGGGGTTCTGTGTATCCTACGCCAGCATTTTCTCATAGCAGGCGTAGGCTTGATGCCCGACAGGTTTCGAGTGATATTGGATTTGCCCACAATAGCGGTATCCGTGTCGTTCATACAGATGGCGGGCCGCCGGGTTGCCCTCGAAGACATCCAGGCGCAGGCAGCCATAGCCGTGTTCGGCAGCCAACTGCTCACAGGCCTGCAACAGGGCAGCTCCGTAACCCCGCCCCTGGAAGCGCGGAGCAATTGCCAGCGCATGGATGACCAAAACCGGCAACGTGGTTGGCTGCCAGGGTATCGCGTCCCATTCGGGCGCCTGCCACTCATCCAGCACGACGCTGCCAACGATAGCCCCATCCACAACAAAAACATAGAGATTCCCATCCGTGATGGCTTCCAGGATGAACGCGCGGTTAGGATAACGTTCATCCCATTGGAAGATCCCCTGAGCGGTCAGGGCTTCAGTTACACGCCGTATCAGTTCCGTGACCTCGTCAAGGTGGTCGAGATGCGCCTGTACCAACTGCATGGTATGCACGACTTCAACCAGTTCAAAGTGCATTGCCATCATCTCAAAATCATCGTTCAGATCGCAATCCGGCCAACAATACCGATGCGCGGCTTGAAAGTGTTCGGCGCTGCGACAGGCTTCCCCCTTCCAGAGCTTCTCTGGAATGTCGCCAAAGCGCACCGGATAGACCTCCGTAATGCGGATACGACAGCGCAGCCGAGGTTTGAGGTCGTACACATCCACGATGTCGCCTACCTCTAGCCCCCCGTCGTCAAATTCGCCATCTGATTCGTAGAACTCATCGGCCTTGCTCACAGTCGCGGTCTTTTTCCCCTCGATGATTTCTACAATCAGGCTATCATCATTTTCATCCTCGCCCCAGAACTGAATGCGCTTGGGTCTATGCATAGTGCTCCTCGGTTGCTGTGCTCTCGGCCTTGAAGATCTGGCAGAACGATGCGACCACCGCGGGGGCGTAGACGAAAGCATCCAACGCTTGCGCAGCTTGATTATACAAAGGCAGGAATTGTGAGAGCGACTGCACACAGTCAATGATGTGCGCTTGGGAATGATACCGGCTCATGGTCTCTATCATGCGCGCGCCGAGATAATGCGCAACCGGCAAAATCCCGTCGAGGTCAATGACAATGGCTTCAAGAGCCTGCCGGCATGTGTCGAAATCCGCACCAGGGTGCAGGGATAGCGCCAGTACCTTTTCCGCCTCAGCGAACAGCTCACGCTCACGCTGACGATACATTGCCAGCTTACGCGCATACGCTTCAGGTACTCGCTCCTCGCGCATCATATCGGGTGAGCAATAGAACATCGCCAACCCCTCGGAGAGCAGGTTCTGCACATGCCATATTACGACCGTGCGCCCTGACTTCTCATTCAACAACGTCTGGCGGAAAGAGTCGCGCTCAGCCCAGTACGCAAAGCCAACATGGTGCAGTTCATGCGCAATCCCCGACTCAAACTGAGCCAAACTGGTGATATCACTCAGCAAACTCCAGCCCATCTGGCCTTGATACTGAAAACCCCCGTTGAACCCATCTATCGTGATGTGAATGACCGACTGTAAGGGTGTACCACAAGGCAGGTAAGTTAGAACGCGCTCCGCAACAGCCGCCGGGTTGACCGCCCTCAAAAAATCGAGATTGGCTTGCATACGCGCATGTTCTTCAATCGCCCGCCGAAAGCCTCTTGCCAGGGCGGCCAAGACGGGCGCCGAAGGCTCGAAATCCGGCTGATTGAAGCTGCACATCGTTTCGATCAGGGTCTCGTGGGTAACGCCTCGCCACCGGGAGTAGAAATCCATGAAGAACGTGTTGGTGGTCAAAACTGTCTGAATCTCGGCCTCGGTAGGCGGATAGCCCTTCGATGTTTGGTTCAACAGTGCCAGTAACGCTTGGGCGCCCTCGATATTGATGGTCAACATTGTCTTTACCTTTTTTCTACGCGCAACGACTACGAAGTATCGTAGTCGCTCAGGTGCGAATTTTTCCCCATAGTCATGTACGATGCGCTCGTCACAAGGTTGCTCGCATTGATAGACTTGCGCTCTCCGCAGATTTGCGCTACAATATCTCTATGCACAAAACCTACCTTTTCATCTGCCAGGCTAATGTCAATCGCAGTCGCACCGCAGAGGATTTCTGCCGGCGCTATGCGGAGCATCACGGGCTGCCCATCGAGGCCCGCTCGGCAGGACTTTCACCATTGGCGAACACGCCGCTGACGCAAGCGCTCGCCGACCAGGCGGATCTCATCTTCGTTATGGAGGCGCCGATGAAGCGTACCGTCGAGACCCGCTTTGGGCAGCCGCCCAGCAAGGTCATCTGCCTCGATATTCCCGATGAGTTCGAGCGCGGTGATGTGTTGCTCATCCGGCTATTACGCGACGCTCTGCTGCCGTATCTAGCGTGATGCGCGTCGCAGAGAACAACACCAAGAGCGTTCCGTGCTCTCTGGAGTGAGGCAGACACTCGTTTCCAGCATAAAAAAGTTGCTGAATAAACTATCGGGATCATTGGGATCACTCAGATACGCGGTGAAAGCGCCGGTATCTGGGGCTTGACGATTCAACTCTCCGCCCACAATACCCCCAAAAAAACTGTACTTCACCAATCCACCGCCGAATGAGCCGACGCAGGTCGCCAACAACACCATCAGCGCCGCCGCCAATCCCACACGACGGTTGCGCCAGGTCATGACGCTTCGTTGGGGCATAATCCCTCCATGCAGGATCACTTTCGTGTGTATATGCCCTCATTATAAACCCAATTCTGCCGACAGGGGTGTATAATGTTATTTCTAAACGGAGAGTTTCATCCTTCCGCCTTCACCCTTCATAATTTTCAGAGAGGCTCACATGCAAACAGAAGTCCTGGATTTTGCCGCACGCTGTTATGGGCTAACGCCGATGCAGCTGCGCCCGCTGCACGGCGGAAACTTCAGCCGCGTTTTTGAATTCTCCCGCGACGGCGCCGCGTATGTGCTGCGGATCACCCCACCCAACACCGATCTGGATGCTGCCGGGATGCGCGCGATATGGGCGTGGGTGCATCATCTCGAAGCGCATGGCGCTGCGGTCGCCGGGCCGATCTGGACGACGACCGGACAGTTGGTGGAAACGCTCGAACAGGAGGAGGGCTGCTTCCTGATCACAGCAGTCCGAAAAGCGGCGGGCATCCTCGCTGAGGAACTGCCATTTGAACAATGGAATGATGCGCTCTTCCAAGCGTGGGGGCGGACCGCAGGCAAAATGCACGCCATCGCGCAGACCTACCCGGTACCTGAGCCGGCGTTGCGCCGCCCAAGGTGGGATCACATCACCAATTGCTTCAACGACGCCTTGCCCGACGCCTGGACGAATTCGGCGCTCGCGCAGCAGTTGGCGCGGGCGCGCGCGCATCTGCGCACGCTGCCCACAGAGGCAAACCATTTCGGCATGATCCACACCGATTTCCACGCGGCGAATTTCTTCGTAGAGCCGCAGACGAACACGATCACGGTTTTCGACTTCGATGATTGCTCCTACGGCTGGTATGGCATGGATATTGCCATGGCGCTCTTCGATATGCTGGTGGTCTATCCGCGCGAGGATCGCAGCGCCTTTGCCGAACACTTCCTGAAGCAATTCATCGCCGGGTATCAGCAGGAGAAAGCGCTCGAGGCTTTCTGGGTGGCGCAGCTGCCCCATTTCCTGAAACTGTTGGAGATCACCATCTTCACCCAGGTGGCAGCCCATCACGACCCGGCGGATACCACCTCATGGGTGGGGAAGTTCATGGCGCACGAGCGCTTGCGCCGCATCGAGCAGGGAACGCCTTACGTGGATTTGGATTTCGCCGCCGTGGGCGCGGCTTTACTCCCATAACTGCCGAAAAATGGTATAATGCATCCACTTTGGATGAGCCGTTTGTGAGCTTATCTATCACAGGAGCGACTTTGTCTGCGTCATTATCGAGAACCCCGGCGGTTAGTGCGCCCGTATTCCAGCGACTCCGCCCCCGATGGCTGAGCTCCTACACGACACAGGTACAGCTGTTTCTGGCGCCGTTTTTCCTCGGCTCGTTCTTTTTGGTCGTGTTGCCGGCGCTGGTGACAGTCGGCATCGCCTTCACCCGCTACAACGCCATTGAGCCACCCCGCTGGGTGGGCCTAGAGAACTTCCGCCGGCTGCTGGCTTCCCCCCTGGCCTGGGTCTCCGTGCGCAGCTCGCTGCACTTCCTGTTTCTGGCAGTTCCGGGGCGCGTGCTCGGTGCGCTGGGCATGGCGATGTTGCTCCATCGCGGCGGGCGCTTTTTCACCTACGCGCGCGCAGCGGCTTACCTGCCCACCATCATCCCCGAAGGCGCCTACGCGCTGCTCTGGCTCTGGATTCTCAACCCGCTTTTCGGCCCGCTCAACCTGATTCTGGGCTGGTTAGGATTGCCGCAACCACAATGGCTGGTAGCGTCTGAACCGACCCGCATGGCCTTCGTGCTCATGTCCCTCTTCACCATTGGCGAAGGGATGGTCGTGCTGCTGGTGGGCTTACGGACCATCCCCAAGGCGTATTATGAAGCCGCGCGCGTGGATGGCGCCGGCGCGCTCGTCGCCTTCCGCAGCATCACGCTGCCGCTGCTGTTGCCCTGGCTGCTGCTGCTGACCCTGCGCGATCTGGTAGTCAGCCTGCAGAACACCTTCATCCCCTCATTCGTCATCACCTACGGCGGGCCGTATTATGCCACCACGTACATCCCGCTGCTGTTGTACGAGCTGGCTTTCGACTTCTTTGATTTCGGCCTGGCGGCAGCCCTGCTGGTGGTCTCCTACATCCTCACCGGCATGTTGGTCGTCGGCATCATCAATCTGATCGGCCTGGATGAGCACAGTGATGTCCACTAACCTGCGCCGAGGCCTGCATATCGCGCTCACGGTAGGCGTGCTGCTCCTGTTCATCCTGCCGCTGTGGTGGATGATCGTAGCCTCGCTGCGCCCCATGAACCTGCCGCCGCCTAAAACCGTCGAATGGCGCCCCACAGATCCGCAATGGGACAACTACGCCGAGATCTTCCGGCAGGCGCCCATGCGCCGCTACGCGCTCAACTCCGCGCTTGTGGTCGCCGTAGCCGTGCCCATGACCCTGCTCACCTCATCGCTGGCGGGATTCGGCCTCTCACAGCTGCGCGGCGCGTGGCGCAGGCGCGGGCTGAGCGCCGCCATCGCCCTGATGATGATTCCCGCGCCCGCCGTCTGGTTGTTTCGATACCAGCTGCTCCGCTGGCTCGGCCTGTTGACCTCGCTGTGGTCGCTGATTCTGCCCTCGTTTGCTGCCGGCAGTCCATTGTTGGTGCTGCTCTTTTACTGGACCTTTCAGCGCAATCCGGCGGAACTCTACGAAGCTGCCCGCGTCGAAGGCGCAGACGCCTGGACCGCCTGGCGCAAAATCGCGCTGCCCATGGCCCGCCCCACCGTAGCCGCCGTCATCGTGCTGGCTTTCGCGCTCTACTGGAACGATTTCACCAATCCGGTGCTCTACCTTTATCGGCCCTCGACGTACACATTGCCGGTGGGATTGCAGATTCTCAAGCAACTGGACGCCACCAACTGGTCTTTGCTGATGGCCGGCGCCGTCGTCGTCACACTGCCAATGGCGTTGCTCTTCTGGTTGCTACAACCGTTGTTTCTCAGCGATCACGCGCTCTCGGAATTGCTGGACAAAGGCTGATCCAGCAACAACGCGGCCTTCAAGATCGCTTCCGAGATTTTGCTATTGACATAAAACTAATCTTTTATATAATCGAGCTATTCTTCAGCATCCTGACATCGCAACCGTACCAATGTAAGAAGACAGCGGTTTTCTGCGGGAATCCGCACCAATCACTTTTGGAAGAACCAGGCCAACGATGCCCAAACGTCATATACTTATACTCCTGCTCGCGCTGCTCCTGGCAGCCTGCGGGCGCTCTGACCAGCTTACCGTGTCCTTCATGATCTTCGGTGGACCAGAGGAACTGGCTGCGTATGAAAGCCTCGTCGCGGCTTTCCACGAAGCGCAGTCTGAGGTGGTGATCGAGCTGCGCTACGTGCCCGATCAGGCAGAATATCGCCGGCGACTGGCAGCCGATTTCTCGGCAGGCGCGGCGCCCGATGTCATGCTGCTCAACTATCGCCGCTTTGCGACTTTCGCCGGGCAGGGCGGCTTGCAGCCGGTGGGCGACTATCTGGCGCAGAGCGCGCTGTTGCACGCCTCCGATTTCTACGCACCGGTGCTGGAATCCTTCCGCTTCGACGGACAGCTCTGGTGCATTCCCCAGAACATGTCCAGCCTGGTGGTCTACTACAACCAGGACTTGTTCGACGCGGCGGGGGTGCCCTACCCCGCCGATGGTTGGACGTGGGGCGATTTTCTGACGGCGGCGCAACGCCTGACGCTGGACACAGACGGCGACGGGCGCCCCGATCAATACGGCGCCGGCATCGAGCCGACTCTCAACCGGCTGGCGCCCTTCATCTGGCAAGCGGGCGGCGAGCTGGTGGATGACCTGGAGAATCCCACCCGGCTGGCGCTGGATAGTCCCGCAGCGCAGGCCGGGATGCAATGGTTTGTCAATCTGCAAACCCAGTACGGCGTCGTGCCAGATGCCGTGGCGCAAAGCGCAGAAAGCAACGAGAGTCGCTTTCTCAACGGGACCTTAGCCATGGTTTTCAACAGCCGGCGCGGCGTTCCCACCTATCGCACGATCAAGACTTTTGTGTGGGATGTCGCCCCCCTGCCACGCGGCGCGCAACAAGCGGGCGTAATACATAGCGATGGCTATTGCATGGCAGCAACCAGCAAAGAAAAGGAGGCAGCCTGGCGTTTTATCGAGTTCGCCAACTCGACGACCGGCCAAGAATTGCTGGCGCGCACGGGACGCACCGTCCCCTCATTGCGCGCCGTGGCCGAGTCACCCGCGTTCCTCGAACCAGGACTGGCGCCGACCCGCAGTCGTGTCTTTCTGGATACGATGGCGACAGTGCGCGCCGTACCGCTAATGGCAAATTGGCCGATCATCGAGGACACCGCCAGTCAGGACATCGAACAAGCCTTTTTTGGCCGGGTCTCGGTGTCCGAAGCCGCATCTGCCGCTATCCAGCGCACACAACCCTTTTTCGACAATACCGGCCAATGACATAGGAGGGCTACCGCACCTTGCAGCAGCCTCATAAATAACTGTTCAGGTTTCCATTGCAAGGCATAGATTTTGGGCTAAAGCCCTTTACAAGATGTGTT
>CAZDSF010000086.1:0-14988 GCA_964508025.1 uncultured Anaerolineales bacterium | reverse complement strand
GCGCTTCAATGGCATTGAAGAGGTCAAGGGTTCGAATCCCTTCAGGTCCACAAAACGTCCCCGCTCTGTCCGAGCGGGGACGTTCGTTTTGGCAGCGAAACAAGAAGGAAAAATTCTACGCATCCCGCTCGGCGCAGCACGGGATTTTCTCCCATGCCGCGCGCACTTGTGCGCGGGTTTCCGCTCGCGTTCCGCTGGTATGGATGATGACATCGGCGCGGGCGAGTTTCTCGGCTTGCGGCGGCTGGGCATGGATACGCCGCAGCGCCTCGGCGCGGGCGAGGCCCCGGCTATTTTCTAAGCGGCGCACCTGCTCTTCCTCAGCGCAGGTTGTCACCCAGATAGCATCATAGGTCTCCGCCATGCCGCTTTCCAACAGTTTGATCGCTTCGACGACGACCACACGCGCCCCGCTGCGCTGAATGCGTTGCTCGACCTCGGCGATGGTGGGCGGATGGACGAGCTGTTCGAGCCGACGCAGCGCCTCTGGATCGCTGAAGACGATGGCGCCGAGCGCGCGGCGGTCAATGCTGCCATCGGGCGCGAGGATGCGCGCGCCGAAGTGCTTGATCACGGCTGCGTGGGCTGCTTGTCCGGGCGCCATCATCTCGTGCGCCACTTTATCCGCATCAATGTAGGCGGCGCCCCATTCGCTGAGCAGCTGCCCCACGTTGGATTTCCCTGTGGCAATGTTGCCGGTCAGGCCGATACGGTAGGGTCGGGAGTTGGGAGTTGCCCTTTGTAGTCCTGGCGAGTGTTCTTCACACAACATTTTTGACTCCTGGCTCATGCCCCATGACTTGTGACGGCGCCGGCGACCGCAGCCCACTCTTCCAGCAGCGCATTCAGCTGCGTTTCGACCTGGCGATATTCCGCACCAAGCCTGGCGACGCGGCTGATGTCTTGCGCGCGCCCTGCCAGATCCAGGGCAGTGGTGAGCTGTTGCAGCCGTTGCTCCTGCTCATGGATCGTAGTTTCGAGCGTCTCCAGCTGTTGCTGCTGCCGCGCCAACGCGCGCTGGCGTTCGCGCTCGGCCTGGCGTGCGGTTTCGCGCTGCTCGCGCACTTTGTCCGCTACTTGCCGCGCTTGCGGCGCACCCTCGCGGCGTTGCTGATGCCAATCCGCATAGGCTGCGTAGCCCTCGAAAATGTGCAACTGTTCATCGGCGATGCTCCAGACGTGCGTGGCGATCTGTTGGATCAGATAGCGATCATGGCTCACCAGCAGCACCGTGCCGGGGAAGTGTGCGATTACCTCCTGGAGCGTCTCTTGCGAGGGCAGATCCAGGTGATTGGTTGGCTCGTCGAGCAGCAGCACATTGGCGCGTTGCAGCGCCAGCAGCGCCAGCGCCACACGTGCGCGCTCGCCGCCGGAGAGTACGCCGATTTCCTTAAAGACATCGTCGCCGCGAAAGCCGTACCGCGCCAGAAAGGCGCGTCCCTCGCTAAGCAGATCTACGCCGGCATCGGCGAGCGTCTCCAGCACCGTGAGCGTGGGATCGAGATCGGCTTGGACTTGCGCGAAGTAGCCCAGCCGTACCGCTGCGCCGATGCGCACCCGTCCGGCGAGCGGCGGCAGTGTCTGGAGAATCGTCCGCAACAATGTGGTCTTGCCGGAGCCGTTTGGACCGACCAGGGCGACGCGCTCGCCGCGATGAATTTCGGCTGCTTCTACTGTCACCAGCGGGGCATTGGCTTCGTAGCCGACTTGCAGATCGTACAGGCCCAGCACCAGATTACCGCTGCGGATATTCGTATGCAAATCGAGCCGGATGTGTTGCGCTTCTTGTGGGCGTTCGAGGCGCGCTTCGCGCTCTAGCCGCCTGAGCCGACCCTTGGCCTGGGTGCTGCGTTGACCGGCCATGTAGCGGCGGATAAAGTCTTCGGTCTTGGCGATGTGTTCCTGCTGCGCCGCGAACGCCGCCTGCTGTTGTTGCCGGCGCGCGGTGCGCTGTTCCGTATAGGCGGTGTAATTGCCGCGATAGGCATCTATCTGCGTGCGGCTGAGTTCCCACACGCGCGTGACCACTGCATCAAGGAAGGCCCGGTCGTGCGCGACCACGATCAACGCGCCCTTCCAACTGCGCAGCTGTTCCTCCAACCACTCAATGCCTTCGATATCGAGGTGGTTGGTTGGCTCGTCGAGCAGGAGCAGATCGGGTTCTTCCAGTAATAGCCGGGCCAACAGCGCGCGGGTCTTTTGCCCGCCGCTGAGGTGGGCCACGGGCATTTCGAACTCGTCTTTGTGAAAGCCCAGCCCGCCGAGCACCTGGCCGATGCGGCCTTCGTAGTTGAAGCCGCCGGCATTGTCGAAGCTCTCTAGCAGCACCCCGTAGCGCTCCAATGCTGCCTCATCGCCGGCAGCCATGCGCTGTTCCAGGCGTCGCAGCTCCTGGGATTGTTCCAGCAGCCCTTCGAAGACGGCTTCCATGGCTTCCCAGAGCGTGCCGGCGCCGTCGAAATCGGGATTTTGCGGCAGATAGCCCAGACGGGTATGGCGGGCGCGATACACCGCACCGGCATCCGGTTCCAGATGTCCGGTGATGATTTCCAGCAAGGTGCTCTTGCCGCAGCCGTTGAGTCCGACCAAGGCGATACGATCCCCCGCGTGAACTTCGAGGGTGATATCGGCCAGAATTTGCTCTGCGCCGTAGAATTTACTCAGGTTGGATACGGTTAATAGCGCCATAACACCGGTATTATACCAGAAAGCGCCCGAATCAGGTGAACTTCTACGTGCAGGAAGATTAAGCTCTTGTCCTTGTCCTATTCATGGCTATAATATAGATAGAGCATGAATTCACCAACCCGTTCTCGCGGCGCGACTCATTTGTCAGAAAATGGTCTGATGTTGGCAGTGGAGCAGGCAAAGGCTTTTCATCCTTCTGCTTTCATCCTTCATAATTAGGATAGGAGGTGCTGCGATGTCTTTACCACCGGGATTGCGACATGTAGTTGCTCAGACACGTTTGTTTACTGATGCCCAGAACTATGTCATCGTCCGGTTGCCTCTGACGCAGGTCCCTGAAGCGGCAATGTTGATCAAGCAATTGCATTCACCGCTGGTCTGTCTGACGTGGGACAAAGATGAGCTGAGCCTGATTCTGCCGGTCCAGACGTGGGAATCCTGGCGTCCGGGATTCGAGATCATCGGCGAGTCGCCGGAGTATCGCCTGATTACCTTCGATTTGCCCCTGGATCTGGGGCTGGTAGGCTATCTGGCGCTCATGGCCGGCGCTGTTGCAGAGGTAGGGGTGAGCATCTATCCGGTTTCTGCTTTCTCTCGTGATCACTTCTTCGTTCCTGCTGAAGATTTTGAGCGCGCTTGGGAAGCCCTGCGCCGGCTGATTCGCACCTGTCAGGCTGAAGAAGCTGCGGAGTTGCTGGAAGACCCCTCGGTGTGACGTGCCCGCTGTTTTGGGCGGCGGTGTAGCTGTGCTTCGTGTGTGTTGGTGGCTCGTGGTTTGAAATCCGTTAAGATGCGGAGTGGTGTGTGAGTACGGCATATTTCCTCATCGGTAAGACGCTCGGCAAGTATCAAGTTGTGCGGCATTTGGGACATGGCGGCATGGCAGAAGTGTATCTGGGTGAACAGGTACACTTGAATCGCCAGGTAGCCATCAAAATCCTCCATCCTTTCCTGGCAGAAGAAAAGGGTTTCGTCAATCGTTTTCAGCGGGAGGCGCGCATTGTCGCCACGTTGCGGCACCCGAACATTGTCCAGGTCTACGACTTCGACTTCAATGAGGAGTTCGGCGTCTACTACATGGTGATGGAGTACATCGAAGGTCCCACGCTGCGTGAACGCCTGGAGCGCGCTGAGATTTCCCAACAGGAGGGCGTGCGCATTGCGGCGGCGATTGCGGATGCGCTGGAATATGCGCACCGGCGGCAGATGGTCCACCGCGACATCAAACCCGCTAACATTCTCTTCACGGAAGATAACCAACCCGTGCTTACTGATTTTGGCATCGCGCGCATGTTGAGCCTCACGGGCCTCACTGCAAGCGGCGCGATGGTCGGCACGCCGGCTTACATGGCTCCAGAAATCGGCATCGGGCAACCGGGCACGGCGCTCTCCGATATTTACTCGCTGGGCGTGGTGCTGTATCAGATGATTACCGGGCAATTGCCCTTCGATGCCGAAGTGCCCATGGCGCTGGTGATGAAACACATCAACGATCCGGTGCCGCCGCCTTCACGCTTGGTCACTTCTCTGTCGCCGGGTTTGGAGGCGGTGATTTTACGGATGCTGGCAAAGCAGCCGGAGCAACGCCAGAGCAGCGCCGGCGACGTTGCCGCTGCGTTGCGCGGGGTGATGGGGTGGGAAGCGCCGGCTTCGGCGGTGGTGAATGCGACTACCGCTTCGCGCATCGCGCCCCGGCAGAGTAGCGCGGCGAATAGCGGCACGCAGCCCCCTTCTACGTTGCCGGAGCCGGGGGAGGGCGATGAACCCGAACAACCACTGCTCCGGCGGGTGACGCCCCGGCCTACCAATCCGCCCGATTCCTCCGGGGAGGCTGCCTCCAGACGCCGGGGACGCCTGACGCGTGTTCTGCGGTGGGCGGCGGCGTTGTGCGCGCTCTTGCTGTTTGGCCTCGCGGGTTGGAGCGCCGCTATTGGACAGGTACCGCCGTTTCTGCAACAGCTTTTAGGGTCGGGGCCGGCTGTTCCGGCGGTCATATCCGTCGGCGCGTTGTCTGAAACAACAGAAACGCCCTCTCCGACACGCCAAATTGCGCCGACGTGGACGCCTGCGCCGCGCGCCACCCCCACGCCGACCATCGCGGCAAACTGTGTGCATCGAGCAGAAGTGTTGCGCATTCATACGGCGCCCGCCGATAGCATCTTGCCGCCGGGCGCGACCTTGCGCGCCGACATTACCCTACGCAACGGCGGCGCGTGCGCCTGGCCTGTAGATACGCGCCTGGCGCTGACTTCTGGTGAAGCCCTGGGAGCAGCAACCAGCGTCCTCCTCAGACCGCTGGTCATCGGCGATCAAGTGCAATTACAGCTCTATTTGCGCGCGCCTGAGACGCCCGGCGCAGTGCGCTCCGTGTGGGAAGTGCAGTTACCCGATGGGCGCGCTATCAGCAGTCCGATTGCTTTCACGCTTACCATCAGCGATCTGGCGACGTTCACTCCTGTCCCAACAATAGCAACGCCGCCGACGCCAACGCCCGCAACGCCGCTGACCATTCTAGCGCCAGAGTTGCAGGAATGGACAGAGGATGCGCTGATGAAACTGTGGCGTGGCGCGTTGATGTTGAAAGCTGACGGCGGATCGGGAACGTACCGTTTCTATCGGGATGCCATCCGCGCGGATACCGAAATCACAGGGGATACTCTGGCTTTCGAGTGGCAACGTTGCGCCGATTTCCCGCTGACGCTGATTGTGGCCTCTGGCGCGGAGATTGCGCGTTGGCAGGGAACGATCGCGTATCCGGCGCCGGAACGCTGTCAGTAGGGGTTCGTGGATGAGAGTTTTCATTTTGGCAAGCCTGCAACGCCCAAGTTCTTCAATCTTCCACCTTTGTCTTTCGCAACTGTAGAGGAGGTGTTCATCGAAAACACAAAAACTTTTGTCTTGTTTTCAATTGGTATATCATTAGTCCAATGTTTTCTAAATGTTCTATCAGTTCAGGAGGTCCAATGAACCGCAAGCTCATATCGTTGATGACAGCGCTGGTGCTGTTAATTGGGATGTTCACGCCGTTCATCCCCACGGTGGCGCCGCTGCCGGTCGCGCAGGCTGCCGCCGGTAATTGGTGCGTGGCGGGTGAATTCAACGGCTGGAACAATAGCAACACCCCCATCTACGATGATGGCTCTAATGGCGATTTGTTCGCTGGCGACGGCATCTATGCGCGCAATTTGGAAATCGCCACGGCTGGTCGCACCCAGTTCAAAGTCGTCGAGTGTGGCAATTGGAGCAATGCCTATCCCGGCGACAATGCCTGGATCTGGCTGACAGCTCCAGGCGAAGTCACGATCACATTTGATACCAACAACTATAGCGGTAACGCTGGGTTGCCATACACTCCAACAACCAATATCGTTAACGTTTGGGGCGACGATGCTCCAGCCCAGAATTTTACCGTTGTGGGGCCCTGGCAGGGTTGGGGCAACGACAATCCGGCTACTGCCATGACCAATCTGGGCAACGGGCACCACATTCTCACTTACACCTTTGCCACAGCCGGTAACTATGAGGCCAAAGTCAGCGCTACCGGGAATTGGGATTATCAGATTGGGGCTGATGGCCGCAATGTGAACGCCCCCACCAAGGTCTTCCATGTGCCGGCAGATAATACGGTGATGGCTTTCTATCTCAATCTCATCACGGGGCGGCTGGCTGTTGTGCCAAGCGGCGCAGGCGTCGGTACGTGGTGTGTGGCTGGCGGCTTCAATGGCTGGAGCGAGGACGGCTTCCCGCTGAATGATAGCGGCGCCAATGGCGACTTGATCGGCGGCGATGGCGTCTTTAGCCGGGATGTGGTCATCGAGACGGCGGGACGCTACGAATTCAAGATCAATGCCTGCAATTGGGGCACGAGTTACCCCGGCAGCAACGCCTGGGTCATTACCACTCAGCCGAACCAGGTCGTCAAATTCACCTTCGATGTCAACGACTACAGCGGCGATACCGGCTGGCCCTTTTATCCCACAACCAACATCGTCAACGCCTGGGATAACATTCCCGATCCCTTTATCGCCGTTGGTCCCTGGCAGGGATGGAATCCTGGCAACCCCGCTACCGCTCTGACCGACCTGGGATACAATCAGAAGGCCCTCGTTTATGCCATTGCTATGGCGGGTGGTTCAGAAGTCAAGATCACCCACAATGACTGGGCCAACCAGGTGGGCGCGGATGGTCGTGGCACTAACGCCAGCACAATCTCCTTTACCACCCACGCAGCTGGCGATCCGCTCAACCTTTACTTCGATGGCAATAGCGGGCGTTTAGCGGTCTTCACTCCCGCATCCACCGTGTTGCCCACCGATCCCACCCTCATCGCGCCGCCTGTCGCGTACAATGTGCAGAACCACTTCTTCTACTTCCTGCTCACCGACCGCTTCGAGGATGGCGATCCCTCCAACAACGAAGGCGCTTTCCCCGGCGGCACGCTTGCGCAGACCGGCTACTTGCCGACGGACAAGTCGTTCTATCACGGCGGCGATTTTGTCGGGCTGATGAGCAAGCTCGATTATCTCCAGGGCTTGGGTGTAACCGCGCTCTGGATCACGCCGCCCTACGTCAATCTGGCGACGCAGCCCGATAGCGGGACAGCCTACGGCATCGGCGGGGCCTATCACGGCTACTGGATTCTCGACTTCGAGAATGCCGATCCGCACCTGGGCGCCAATGCCGAGCTCCAGGCGCTGATTGATGAAGCGCACGCACGCGGCATGGAAGTCTACTTCGACTTTGTGGTCAACCACACTGCCGATGTGATCCAGTACGCCGAGGGCACGAACGCCTATCGCTCCAAGGCGAACTGGCCGTACCGGGACGCCGATGGCAACGTCTTCGACGACCGCGATTACGCGGGCGGCGCTACGTTCCCCGACCTCGATCCCGCCATCAGCTTCCCCTATACGCCGGTGATTCCTGCCGGGATGGAGGATGCGAAGAATCCCGCCTGGCTCAACAATCCCATCTACTATCACAACCGGGGCAACAGCACCTTCGCCGGCGAAAGCTCGCTCTACGGCGATTTCTTCGGCCTGGATGACACCTTCACCGAGCACCCCGACGTGGTCAACGGCTTCATCGCCATTGCGCAATATCTGATTGATACGTTCAACATTGACGGCTTCCGCGTGGATACCGTGAAGCATGTCAATACCGAGTTCTGGCAGCAATTCGTCCCCGCGGTGATGGATTATGCGCAGAACAATGGCAAGCCCGATTTCTACATGTTCGGCGAGGTCTTCGAGTTCGAACCGTCGGTGCTGAGCTATTACACCACGGCCGCGGCCATGCCTGGTCTGGTGGACTTTGGTCTCTGGGGCGCGGCGCGCAATCTGGCGTCGCAGAACGGCGCAACCAACAACCTGCGCGATTTCTTCGCCAAGGATGACTACTACATTGACGCCGATAGCAATGCCTATGGCCTGGGCAACTTCATCAGCAACCATGATGGCGGCCTGGAGCGGTTGGGCTATCATCTGCGCAACGAGAACCCCGGCGCGCCCGATGCGCAGTTGGTGGCGCGCTCTACGCTGGCGCATGGGCTGATGAGCTTCGCTCGGGGCTTCCCCATCGTCTACTACGGCGATGAGCAGGGCTTTGTGGGCGGCGGCAGCGATAAGAACGCCCGCGAGGATATGTTCCCCAGCCAGGTGGCTGAGTTCTTCGGCAACAATCTCATTGGCACCGATGCGACCGTGGCGGATGACAACTTCGATGAGACCCATCCGCTGTACCTTGCCATTGCGGAAATGGCGGGCGTGCGCGCGGCTCATGCCGCGCTGCGCACGGGCGCGCAACTCCACCGCTTCAGCAAGGGTTCGGCTGGCACCTACGCTTTCTCGCGCGTGGATCGCACGGAGCGCGTGGAATATCTGGTGGTGCTGAACAACAGTATTGCCACCGATGCTGCTGCCATTCCTACCGGCTCGCCCAATACCATCTTCGACCTGATCTACAGCAGCACAACGATGGGCAGCGACTTGTTGATCAGCGACGGCAGCGGGACGCTCAACGTCAACAGCCCCGCCCTCGCCGTCTCCATCTGGAAGGCCCGCGCACCCATGCCCTGCGGGGCCGAAGCTCCCGCCGTCTCCATCAGCGTCCCTGGCGCGCTCACCGGACGCCCTGAGATTGCGGCGACGCTCAGCCAATCCGGCTACGCCGAAGTGACCTTCGCGGTGAGCACCGACGGCGGGCAGAACTACACCATCATCGGCACCGATGACAACGCGCCTTACCGCATCTTCTACGACGTGAGCGGCTACGCGCCTGATACACAGCTGGTCTTCCAGGCGGTGGTAAACGATCTGTGCGGCAACACCCCGGTCGCTGCCGCTGCCGCCGGCACCGTGGTGGATGATAGCGAGATCGAAACGCAGTACGTCATCTTCAACTACTACCGGCCCGATGGCGACTATGGCGATTTCTCCTCCGGCGACTTTAACGATTTCTGGGGCATGCACGTTTGGGGCAACGCCATTCATCCCGATGACCTGAATCCCGCGTGGGAGGATCCGGTGCGCTTCAGCGGCGTGGATGCATGCGGCGCGTATGTCGCGCTGCGCGTGGTGGATCCTACCCAGCCGGTGAACTACATCTTCCATCGCGGCAATGACAAGGATGTGCCCGCTGATCAATCGCTGAACGTCTTGACCACTGGTTATGAGGTCTGGATCCACTCCGGCGATGAGACGCAATACACCTCAAAGGCCGAAGGCTGTGGGCGGGTCAACTTCCACTATCAGCGCGCCGATGGGGATTACGGCGATTTCGGCTCCGCCAATTTCAACGACTTCTGGGGCCTGCACCTGTGGCAAAATGGCCTCTGGGGTACGGATTGGCCCAATCCCTACCGCGCTACCGGCGACACCGATTTCGGCAAGCTCTACAGCGTGACCCCGGCGGGCCTTGAGGCGCTGCTCGGCGGCCCCGTGGATGTTGACTACAACAAACCGCTCAACTTCATCATGCACAAGGGCAATGACAAAGACGGCGGCAGCCAGAACGACCGCAGCGTGGACATTTCTGGTCGCTATGCCGATTTCTGGCTCTACGACGATGACGCGACGGTCTACAGCCAACTCGGCGCCGCCCTCAACGTCGCCACCATCCACTACCATCGCTGCGCCGGAGATTACGGTGATTCCACCAGCGCCAACTTCAACGACTTCTGGGGCCTGCACACCTGGGCCGGCGCTGCGGATCCCGGCTGGACCACCCCGCGCCGCCCCGACGGGCAAGACGGCTTCGGCATCTACTTCGATGTGCCGCTCTTTGAGGATGCTATGGAGCTCAACTACATCCTGCATCGCGGCGATGAGAAGGACGTGCCCGCCGATCAGACGCTTGACCTGGCGACCACCGGCTACGAGATCTGGATCGTCCAGAACAACAACGGCGTGCAACACGTCCATCCCGCCATCGCGCACAATGTCATCAAGCAGGTGTGCGGCGCAGATGGCGACCTCAGCAAGCAGCGCGCTTACTGGCTGAGTGAGGACACCATCGGCTGGCAGGCGCAGGCCGATATCAGCGGCGCCGAAGTTCGCCTGCACTACGCCTACGCCGGCGGTATGACGCTGGGCGAGAGCGGCGTCACCGGCGGCGATTACATCATCCTGGAAGCGGCCGCTCCCATTGGCGGCGACATCGCGGCCAAATTCCCGCACCTCACGGGCATCCCCGGTTTCGCCATTCCGGCTGATGATCTGGCGCTAGTCCCCGCCATCCTCAAGGGGCAGATCGCCATCGCGGCGTACCGGGGCGGCGAGCTGCTCGACGCCACCGGCTTGCAGATCCCCGGCGTGCTCGATGATCTCTACACCTACGACGGCCCGCTTGGCGTCACCTACAGTAGCCGCACGCCTTCGCTGTATCTTTGGGCGCCCACCGCGCAGAACGTGACGCTGCACGTCTTCCCCGATGCCGCGCCGGCTACTCCCAGCACCACCTATCCCATGACGCTCGATCCCAGCAGTGGCGTGTGGAGCGTCGCCGGCGACCCGAGCTGGAACGGCCAATACTATCTCTACGAAGTGGAGGTCTACGTCCACAGCACCGGGCAGGTCGAGCACAATATGGTCACCGATCCCTACGCGGTGAGTCTCTCGATGAACAGCACCCGCAGCCAGATCGTGGACTTGAACGATCCGGCGCTGGCCCCGGCGGGCTGGGACACGCTCGCTAAGCCGCCGCTGGTTGCGCCAGAAGACATCGTCGTGTACGAGCTCCACGTCCGCGACTTCAGCGTGAATGATGCCTCGGTGCCGGAGGCGTTGCGCGGCACGTTCAAGGCGTTCACGTTGGAAGGCACCCACGGCGTGCAACATCTCCAGGCATTGGCTGATGCCGGTCTGAGCCACCTGCACCTGTTGCCCGTCTTCGACATCGCCACCATCAACGAGGATAAGTCGCAGTGGCAGGAGCCGGATTGGGCCACACTGGCTTCGTATCCGCCCGATTCTCCCATGCAGCAACAGCTGATTGCGGCCACGGCGGATCAGGACGGCTTCAACTGGGGCTACGACCCGCTGCACTACAACGTCCCCGAAGGCAGCTACAGCACGAACCCCACCGGCGTCACCCGCATCGTGGAATTCCGCGAGATGGTGCAGGCGCTCAACGAGATGGGGCTGCGCGTGGTGGTGGATGTGGTCTACAACCACACCAACGCCTCTGGGCAAAGCTCCAACTCCGTGTTGGATCGCATCGTGCCGGGCTACTACCATCGCCTGAACGCCAATGGGCAAGTGGAAAACAGCACG
Source organism: uncultured Anaerolineales bacterium (assembly GCA_964508025.1). Classification (GTDB taxonomy): domain Bacteria; phylum Chloroflexota; class Anaerolineae; order B4-G1; family SLSP01; genus JAAZNO01. The sequence continues at coordinate 3,529 of CAZDSF010000086.1, read as the reverse complement.
TGCTGCGCCAACACCGCCACCGAGCATAACATGATGGAACGCCTGATGGTGGATTCGGTGGTGCTCTGGGCCACGCAATACAAAGTGGATGCCTTCCGCTTCGACCTGATGGGCCATCACATGAAGTCCAACATGCTCAACGTGCGCGCCGCGCTCGATGCGCTGACGCTCGCGGATGATGGCGTGAATGGCGCGGAGATCTACGTCTATGGCGAAGGCTGGAACTTCGGCGAGGTGGCGAACAACGCCCGTGGCGTGAACGCGACGCAGCTGAACATGGCGGGCACCGGCATCGGTACCTTCAGCGACCGGCTGCGCGACGCCGTGCGCGGCGGCGGGCCGTTCGACGGCGGCAACGACCTGATCCGGCGCCAGGGCTTCATCAGCGGCCTCTACTACGATCCTAACAGCCTGAACACCGGCTCGCAAGCGGAGAAAGACGCGCTGCTGCTCAACGCCGATCAGATCCGTGTAGGGCTGGCAGGCAACCTGGCGGCTTACACCTTCGTGGATCGGAATGGCAATCTCGTCACTGGCGCGCAGGTGGACTATAACGGCTCGCCGTGCGGCTACACGCAGGATCCACAGGAGCACATCGTCTACATCTCCAAGCACGATAACCAGACGCTCTACGACATTAACCAGTACAAGATGCCGGAAGATGCGACGATGGAGGAGCGCGTGCGGGCGCAGAACGTGGGCTTGAGCATCGTGACGCTCTCGCAGGGTGTGCCGTTCTTGCACGCCGGCAGCGATATGCTACGCTCCAAGTCCATGGATCGCGATAGCTACAACTCTGGCGACTGGTTCAACAAGCTCGATTTCACCTACCAGGACAACAACTGGGGCGTGGGCTTGCCCGTGGCGGAGAAGAACCAGGAGAACTGGCCGCTGATCGCGCCGCGCCTGGCGAATCCCGCGCTCAAACCCGCCCCTGCCGACATCCTCAGCAACGTCCACCACCTGCAGGAGATGCTGGCGATCCGCCAAAGCTCGCCGTTCTTCCGCTTGCAGACCGCCGCTCAGGTGCAGGAGTATCTGGCTTTCCACAACACCGGCCCGGATCAGATCCCCGGCCTCATTGTGATGAGCCTCTCTGACCCGCTGCGTCAGGTGGATCCCAACTACGCCCGCATCGTCGTGCTCTTCAACCCCACGGATGAGCCGGTGGTCTTCGGCGAAGTGTTCTTGATCAACGCGGGGCTGACCCTGCACCCGATCCAGCAGGCCAGCCACGATCCGGTAGTGCGCACCGCTGCCTTCGACCCCGACACCGGGACTTTCACCATTCCGGCGCGCACCACGGCGGTGTTCGTGCAGGAATACTTCTCGTACACCGTCATCGAGCCGGTGGATGATCTGGGGCCGGTCTCCTTTGAGCCGCTGCCAGTGGTCATTGACGTGGTGGATCGCGGCCCGAACAACTGCTTGAGCAGCCTCATGGTGACGCAGTTCGAGCAGGATCATCCGTTTGCGACCGAGGCGCATCTCCAGACCGGGCGCCACTGGGCGATCACGCAGGAGGGCTGCGAACCGGGCGCGCCGTTCACGGTGACGCTCAGCGTTCCGCTTGGGACGGTGCCGACGGATCCGCTGAACAAGCTGTGCCGTTGGGCAGATCCCGACTGGGACTGCGGCGAGGAAGCGGATACCACCGTGGGCGCTGAGACCATCACCCGCGCCAATATTCACGCGCTCTCCCTGTGGACGGTGGCCTATCGCAGCACACCGACCGCGCTCACGCTGGGCAGTCTGGTCGCGCACAGTGGGGCCACACTACCGGCGTTGGCGCTTCTCAGCGGCGTGCTCGTGTTGGCGCCGGTGAGCTTCGTCTTCGTTCGCAAACGCCGGCGTTAGCCAGGTGTTTGTGGTCTAAAGACAGGAAGAAATCAGGTGTTTTTGTGGCGGGGCGCAGCCCCGCCACAAAAACACCCTCCAAAAAGCTGCTTATACAGCGCAATATTGGACGTTTGACAATTTGCGGCGTGTTTCACGCCCCTGGTGATTTTTATGGAAGTGCAATCTCGTTCAGCCATGGTCGCGCTCATCCGCCAACGCGGCGTGCGCGACGCTGCCCTGCTCGAGGCCCTGGCGCGCGTGCCGCGAGATCGCTTTGTGCCGGAGCATCTGCGCGCCGAGGCTTACGGCGATTATCCGCTGCCCATCGGTCACGGGCAAACCATCTCCCAGCCTTACATCGTGGCGCTGATGACCGAGGCGCTGGCGCTCCAGCCCGGCGATAAAGTGCTGGAACTCGGCACCGGCTCCGGCTACCAGGCGGCGATTCTCGCCGAGATGGGGATGGAAGTCTACACGGTAGAGATCGTGGCCGCGCTGCATGAGGCGGCGCGCGCGTTGCTGGAGGAATTGGGCTACGCCGACCGGATTCATCTACGCCTGGGAGACGGCAACGCCGGCTGGCCGGAGCACGCGCCGTATACGGGCATCATCGCCACCGCCGCGCCGAGCCAGATTCCGCCAGCCCTCACCGAACAGCTCGCGGAGGGGGGACGGCTGGTCATTCCGGTGGGGCCGCACGGCGGCTACCAAACGCTCTGGAGAATCACCAAACGCGGAGAGGAATTGCACCGCGAGGATCTCGGCGGCGTCGCCTTTGTGCCGTTCGTATGAGCGTGAATTGCTCATGGATGCGTGCAGATCGCACGAATTTCTTGAGGCGGTCAGGAATTCACATCTGTCTCTGCGCTGTGGATTGACGGCGCGCGGAACAGCGTCACTGCTTGCTTCCCCGCAATCTGTCTGAACGTCGCCCCTTGCAGGATGCTCTCGCGCGCGGCATGTGGGTCCACGATACGGGTCCCGGCGACAGCATTCACCCCCACCGCGAAAAACCCCGTCGAAAGCGGCGTGGTGCCTCCCAAGACGATCACGTAGGCATCGGCGCGGCAGTGTGATAGCAGCGCATCGAAAGTGCCGTTGAGCAGCGTTGTGCCGGTGATGGCGACCACATCGGCTTGCGGCAACAGCTCCGGCGCGCGCGCTGCGGGTTCGTCGCCGGGGCGAGGGCGCAGCTCCAGCACCCACAACTGCGCCGCGACTTCTCGAATGCGCGGCGTGAAGGGGAAATGGCCCACGATGGCGACCCGCTTGCCGGCGCCATGTTCGGCGATGATGTCTGCTGCGTTGACGTTGACGCCCGCGTGCGGCGTCACATCGAGCAGCGCGTTGATCGTCGCCAGGCCGATGCTGGCTTCCAGCTGGCTCTTCGAGCGCGCCAGCGCTGCCAGCTCGTCCATCGGCAGTTGCAAAAGTCGCCCGGCATTCTGCACGGGATAGCCGCCGCCGTGGTGATGTTCATCTCCGCTGCCGAGCGTCGAGGCGAGGCCCGCATATAACACGCCGCGATGGGCTACCATTGCCAGCGTCCAGTACGCGCCGATAGCGATTTCCACCGGCTGCGCTTCTGCCACTTGGGGCGCAACTTCCTGCAACAACGTTTCGATGATGGTCATGCAGTCTCCTCTGAAATTGTAACAGGTGAGCAGTGAATAGTGAGCAGTTGGGTCAC
>CAZDSF010000085.1:0-15024 GCA_964508025.1 uncultured Anaerolineales bacterium | reverse complement strand
TTTGGTTTTTCTTTCGTTTTGACCCTTGCGCGGCTAGAAATTCTCAAACAGGCGCGCGAACTTGCCGAGAATCTGTTGCCCACGGCAGGACGTGGGATTTTGGAACAAGATTGACGCTCGGCGAACATGTTGCACCCATTACCCTTTACCTATGACTATGATTTCGGAGGGAGATCATGTTAGATCTGGACTTGATTCGTCATGAGCCTGAGCGGGTGCGCGAGGCGTTGCGCAAGCGCAACGATAGCACCGATCTTGTGGATGAGATTCTGCACCTGGATGAGCGCCGCCGCGAGGCCCTGCAGGAAGTGGAGACGTTGCGGGCCGAGCGCAATCGCGTCTCCAAAGAGATCGGGCAGATGAAGGAGCCGGCGGCGCGACAGGCCCGCATCCTGGAGATGCGCGAGGTGGGCGACCGCATCGCGGCTCTGGAACAGGGGTTGCGTGAGATTGAGGCGGCGTTCAACGATAAGCAGCTCTGGTTGCCGAACATCCCTGATGCTTCTGTGCCGGTTGGCCCGGATGAGCGCCACAATCAGGTGGTGCGCACCTGGGGCGCGCCCCGCGACTTTGCCGCCGCCGGCTTTGAGCCGCTGGCGCACTGGGATCTCGGGCCGGAGCTGGATATTCTCGATTTTGAGCGGGGGGTGCAGCTTTCTGGCAGCCGCTTCTACGTGCTCAAGGGCGCCGGAGCGCGCTTGCAACGCGCGCTCATCTTCTGGATGCTGGATGTGCATACGCGCTTCAACGGCTACACGGAGTGGTATCTGCCCTTTGTGGTGCGCCGCGAGATGTTGGTGGGCGCGGGGCAGCTGCCCAAGTTCGCCGACAATCTCTACCGGGATGTGGAGGATGATCTGTGGTTGCTGCCCACCGCCGAGGTGGCGCTGACCAATATGCATCGCGATGAGATCCTCGAAGCGGAACGCTTACCGCTGAGCTATGTGGCCTATACCGCATGCTTCCGCCGCGAGAAGATGAGCGCTGGGCGGGATGTGCGCGGCATCAAGCGCGGGCATCAGTTCGACAAAGTGGAGATGTACAAGTTCACCACGCCGGAGGAGAGTCCTGTGGCGCTGGAGCAGATGACGGCGCACGCGACGGGGCTGCTCGAGGCGTTGGGCCTGCCCTACCGCGTGGTGGAGCTCTGCACCGGCGACCTGGGCTTTGGCTCGGCTAAGACCTACGACCTGGAGGTGTGGGCGCCGGGACAGAATGAGTGGCTGGAAGTGAGCTCGTGCAGCAACGTGACCGATTTCCAGGCGCGGCGGGCCAATGTTCGCTATCGCCCGGCGCCGGGAGCGAAGCCACGCTTTGTGCATACGCTCAACGGTTCGGGGCTGGCGTTGCCGCGCGTGATGATTGCCATCATGGAGACCTATCAGCAAGCCGATGGCAGCATCACTGTGCCGGAAGTGCTGCGTCCGTGGATGGGCGGGCTGGAGACGATTCGGCGCGACAGGAATTCATAGAGATTAGTGAGCAGTGAGCGGAACGCAGTTTGCTGCACCCAAACTGCTCACCCATGACTGTCTTTGAGGAGTAATATGGTGCAAACTGGAATGCGATTGCGGTTGGGGGTGTTGGCTGCGCTGTTGTTGATGGCGATGCTTGCGGGTTGTGGCGCACCTGTAGCCCACGAGCCGATTCCCGCTGCGACGGTGCTGGCCGATCCCGATAGTTTCATCGGACATCCTGAGGGGCTGCCGGTACCGGCGCCCGCGGATAAGAACGCTGCGCCGGCGCTTTACCCGACGCCGCTTCCACCCACGCCTACGCGTCAGCGCCCGGAGGTGCTGACCCGCACTTACACCGTGCGCGCGGGCGATACGCTTTCGGGCATTGCCGCGGCGGTGGGGATGCCTGTGGATATGTTGATGCGTATCAACGGGCTGAGCAATGCCAACATGCTCTCGGTGGGGCAGGTGTTGAAGCTCTCGCTTGAGGCGCAACATCAAGGGCCAACAACGCTGTTGATTCCCGACAGCGAGTTGGTGTATGGCCCCGCGTTCGCGAGCTTCGATGTGGCGCAGGCAACGGCTGACTTTCCCGGCCCATTTGTCAATGCTGTAGAATCCTTTGAGTTTATCTCCCGCACCGGCGCAGAGCTGGTGGAGCTGACGGCGCTGCGCTACAGCGTCGGCCCGCGCGTGCTGCTGACGTTGATGGAGATGGAGAGTGGCTGGCTGACCAACCCTGCGCCCGCGCCAGCGGCGTTGCTCTATCCGCTGGGGTATCAGCGGGATGGCTTCGATGGTCTGGCGCGGCAACTGGCGTGGGCGGCGAACAACCTGAACGCCGGTTTCTACGGCTGGCTGGAAGAGCGCGTCTGGACATATTCGCTTGCGGATGGCGCCCATGTGGAGATTGCGCTCAACGTCAATGCGGGCACGGCGGCAGTGCAGCGTTTTCTGGCGTTGAGCGCGCCAAGTTATGAGGTTTTCGTGCAGCGTTTGGAAACATTCAGCGCCGTTTACCGGCGGCTGTGGGGCGATCCTTTTGCCTATGCTGTAGAGCCATTGTTGCCCACCGCTCCGGCGCCCACGTTGACCTTGCCCTGGCCTAAAGGCGAGGTCTGGTATTTCACGGGCGGGCCGCACGGCGGTTGGGATTCGGGGAGCTCCTGGGCGGCGCTGGATTTTGTCACCGGGGAGCGTTTTCTGGGATGCGCGGTCAGCAAACAGTGGGTCACGGCGGCGGCGCCGGGGCGCGTGGTGTTCAGTGAGCAGGGGATGCTACTGCAAGACCTGGAGGGCGATGATTTTGTCGGCAGTGGATGGGCGCTGCTGTATATGCATATCGCTTCCGACGGGCGGGTTGCTGAAGGGACGTTGCTGGCGACGGGCGATCCGATAGGTCATCCCTCGTGTGAAGGCGGCTTTTCCAATGCTTCGCACCTGCATTTCGCCCGGCGCTACAATGGCGTGTGGATGGCTGCCGAGCATCCGCGTTGGCCGCTGGTGTTGAGCGGCTGGACCGCCGGCAACGGGAAATCGGATTACGAGGGCACCCTCACGCGCGGGGGCGCGGTCAAAGTGGCGGCGGAGACCTGGGCTGACCTGAATGCCATTTCCCATTGAGCGGCGTGCATCCTCTGTGATGGGGGCGCGTCGCCCGATGACACAACCAGGAACGTGATTCTGCGTATAGATCACAGACGTGGGACATCAATCAACATGGCTGTAATGAGGTAGAGGCGAGAAATGCTCATCCTTTCGCCTTCATCTTCCATAATTTACGGAAATTTACGGAGAGGAGGGATTTATGGACCGACGACCTGGTTGCCTGGTGGGCTTGTTCAAGCTGGCTTTCTTGAACGTGGTGTTTGACTGGTTGCAGGAGCGTTTTGGCTTTGGCCGCGGCTTTTCGTGTACGGGGATTGGCTGCGGCGTGATTTTGACCATTCTCTTTGTGATTCTGGTCTGTTCTACCTGTACGGGCACGGATTGGTTCAGTCTCTTTTGAGTCTTGTCACAGGGTTTCTTGCGTCCCTTATCGAGCCGGCGTCTACCAACGTTGGCTCGATTTTGTTTGTCTCCAGTGGAAATTGGTTTCCGCTATTTTGACTTTTCGCGGCGCCCGGCATATACTTTACGGCATCTATGATATTGTTGGAGGCCGTATGCCCGTTTTCCTTTGCCTCGCTGCTCCAGAAGTTTATCTATCGGCGCATGTCACGGTGCTGGAATCCTTCATGGCCGATTATGGAGCAGCTGCCTTCGATTGGACCTCTACGACCGGCTGTGCGATTTTTCATCAGGGTGACGCACTGAAATGCGCCCTGGCACTGCATACACATCTCATCCCCGAAGGTTTTTCTGTGGGGATGGCGCTGCATGTTGGCTCTTATGAACGCCTGGGATATTTGCTGCTCGGTGCGGGGCCGATGCGCAGTCGCTATGTCGCCCAGGCAGCGTGGGGGGGACAGATTCTGTTGACTCAGGAGTATGTCTCGATGGTGGGCTTGCCTCCCGAAGCCTCCGCCAAAGCGTTGGGTGTATTCATGCTTGCCGATCTGGCCCCGCCAGCGCCATTGTATCAACTACAACACCCTGCTTTGAAGGTGGATGGATTTTCGCCCTTGCGTTCTCTCTCGTATTATCCCCATAACTTGCGCGTCCAAACGACGAATTTTGTGGGGCGCTCGCGGGAGTTGCAGGAATTGATGGCGCGAGTTCGGGCGCCTGATATGCGGCTGATCACGCTGACTGGAGCGGGCGGTATCGGCAAGACCCGGTTGGCCTTGCAGATTGCGGCGGAAACGATCCGCGATTTTCCGCAGGGCGCTTTTTTCATTCCCTGCGAAGCGATTTCTGTTGCCGGATTGTTGCCTTCAATCATCGCTCAGGCGTTGCGGATCCCTTTCAGTGAGCGGCTGGATTCTCGAACGCAATTGCTCAATCAATTGCGCCGGCGTTCGTTGTTGTTATTGTTGGATAATTATGAGTCTTTGTTGCCGGATACGGACTTGCTGGTAGAGATTCTCGCGCAGGCGCCGCGCCTAAAGCTACTGGTGACTTCTCGTGAGCCTTTGGGCTTGCCTCAAGAACAGCTGTATACGTTAGAAGGGTTGTCTTTTCCGCGCCGCAGCCGGCCTGAGGATGTGGCAAACTATGAGTGTTTCGACGCTGTGCAGTTGTTCTTCCTGGCTGCTATGCGCGCCGACCCGCTATTTGCGGTGGCTGAGAGTGCGCGCACTGCCATCATCTCTATCTGTGAGATGACCGAAGGGCTGCCTCTGGCGTTGGAATTGGCGGCGACTTTGGTGCGCAGTTTTTCGTGTGAGGAGGTGGCGCGAACGCTTGAGCATGGTCTGGGCTATCTTGCAACCACACGGCGCGATCTTCCACCGCGTCATCGCAGCCTGCACGCCGTGTTTGAGTATACCTGGGAAAAATTGCCTGCCGCAGAACGGGAAGCCTTTGCGCGCTGCGCGGTGTTTCATGGCGCTTTTTCTGAAGCGGCGGCGCAGGATGTTATTGCGGCTACGCCTGCGGTGTTGCAGTCCCTGGTCCAGAAATCCATGCTGCTCCAGCCCACTCCGCAGCGCTACAAGTTGCATCCCCTGTTGTTCCATTATGCCAAAGCGAAACTCAACGCCGACTCTGAGCAGCGGGCAACTTTCGAGGCGCAGCATGGATTGTACTATCTCGCTTCCCTGTGGCAGCAACAGCCGATGCTTTGGAGCGCGCAACAGCGGACGGTCCTGGAGCGTCTGGCGGAGGATATGGACAATATGTGCGCCGCCTGGCTTTGGGCATGTCGCGAGGGACGATTTGCAAATATCCACGGGACTTTTCTAGGCTTATTTAACTATTATCTTTTGCGGGGGCTTTTTCAGGATGGCGCGATACTATTTGCGGAATCGGCGACCTTGTTGCGGGCCGCGCTTGCGGCGAACCCTACTGCGGAATCCGTGGCTCAGCAGGCGTTGATGGATTGTCTCGTGGCGCAGGGCATTCTACTGGCCCATCGGGCGCAGAACGATCAGGCTGAGGTTTTGTTAGCCGAGGCGTTGGAATTCTATGTGCAGCATCAAGTGCGCCATGAGGAAGGCAGCGTGCAACTTGGTTTAGGGCTGATCGCCTTCAATCGCGGACAATTCAACCTGGCGCTATCACATTTGCAGCGCCTCTACGAGCTGAGCGTGGAAACTGACTGTCGGCTCTGTCAACGCGATGCCCTGCACTATCTAGGGCAGACCAGTTACTTCTTGGGTGATTATCTCCGTGCCGGAGTGTATCTCGACCAAAGCCTTGCCCTTTCAGAGGAAATCGGCGATTGGTGGCTCAAGATGCATACCATCCGCCTGCGGGGCAATGTGGAAAAGGTCCTGGGGCGCTCGGAAATCGCCCGTGAGTATTACCTGCGTAGTCTGGAACTGGCCCGTGAGGTTGATTCGTTGCCAGCCATTAGCCTGGCTTTGAACAATCTGGCTGTGCTGGCGGTGATCGCTTCAGAGTACCAGATGGCGCGCCGTTATTGGGAGCAGGCTTTGACGCTTCAGCGGGATGCCGGCAATCCCCGCGCGCTCGCCAACACATTGCACAATCTCGCCGTGGTGGTGACGGATTTGGGGGAACCGGAGTTGGGTTTGCAACTCTTGCAGGAGGCTCTGGCTCTGCATCGCAACGGCGCTGACCAAAACGGTGAGGGCTATGTCTTGCTGTACCGCGCCTATGCGTTTGAAGTATTGGAGCGGGATGCCGCAGCCGAGTCAACTTACCGCGAGGCGCTGACGTTTTTTGAGGCCAGCGGCCATCAAGCCGGCGCTGCGGATGTGTTGGAATGCCTGGCTGCTTTCCTGGTGATGCAGGCGCGGGCCGCAGAGGCGGAAGTCCTTCTCCAGCGGGCGCGGCAATTGCGGCTGGCACAAGGGGGACCGGGCGGACTGGCTGCGGCGTTACGTGGTTTGGGCAGCGTGGCGGTCGCGTGCGGGCGTTATGATGAGGCGCGGGCGTACTTACGCGAGGCGTTGGAACTGGCTTCCTCGGCGCAGTGGATTGGGGCCTTGTTGTACACTTTTGTGGAGGTGGCTGAACTGCGCGCGCAAACCGGCGATGTTGTTGGCGCATTGGCAATCCTGTTGCCGGTTTTGCAGGATCAGAGAACGGTTTATCCGGTGCAACGGCGGGTGCGTCGAAGGGTGGCTGAACTTCTGGCCCGGTTGCCCCCGGAGTTTGTCGCCGCCATGCAGCGCTATGAAGGCTCACTGGATGTGTTGGCTCTGGCGGAGACGCTGGTGCAGGCGTTGTAAATGCGCAAAACGTGCAGCATGAGGCGTAGCGGGCAATCGTCTGACCGTTCACTACTCACTGCTCACCTGTTACTACTTGAGAGGAGGTTATGATGGATCGTTATCGAGTACGACCCGGAACGCGGGTGGATCTTTCGGCTTGGGATCCTGATGACAAGGCGGCTTTTGAGGGCGGCAAATCCAAAGGACAGACGGCGCTTGTCGAGCTCAACCGGCGACTGGAGGTGTTACAGGAATTGCTCTATGCTGAGGGTAAGCATAAGTTGCTTATCGTGCTGCAAGCCATGGATACGGGCGGCAAGGATGGCGTGATTCGGCATGTGTTCAATGGGGTGAATCCGCAGGGCGTCAAAGTGGCGAACTTCAAGGTGCCTACGCCGGAGGAACTGGCGCACGATTATCTGTGGCGGATTCATAAGCAGACGCCGGGCAAGGGTGAGATCATGATCTTCAACCGCAGCCATTACGAGGATGTGTTGGTGGTCAGGGTGCATGGGCTGGCGTCGCCTGATGTCTGGGGGCGGCGCTTCGATCACATCAACGCCTTTGAGCGGCTGTTGGCGGACGAGGGCGCCACCATCCTGAAATTCTACTTGCACATCAGCCCCGAAGAGCAGAAGGCGCGCCTGCAATCCCGCCTTGATGAGCCGCATAAGCGGTGGAAGTTCAATCCGGGCGACCTCAAGGATCGCGCGTTGTGGGGCGATTATATGCACGCCTATGAGGATGTGCTCAGCAAAACCAGTATGCCCTGGGCGCCCTGGTACATCGTCCCGGCTAACCGCAAGTGGTATCGGAATCTCGTCATCGGTCAGGTGATTGTGGAGACGTTGGAGCGGCTGGAGATGCGTTATCCAGAGCCGGCGTTTGACCTGGACGGCATCGTCATCGAATGAGGTGTGGGGGTTTGCGGGAGAGGGCTGTTGCCAGGGCGCGAGCTGGCGCGCAACAGCCCTCTCTTTGTGTCTGGGCGTTCAGCGCCGGGGTAGCTGGGAAAGCGATTTACGGATGATCTGGACCAGTTCCCTGGCATTGGCCTGGCGGGCGACGGCGATACCTCGGTTGAGATAGGCTTTGGCTTTCATGCTGTTGCCCTGTTTGGCATAGAGAATGCCGAGATTGCGCAGGGTCTTGGCTTCGCCTACCAGATCGCCCATGTTGTGCCGCATTTCCAGCGCCGTTTCGTAATTTGCGAGCGCCTGTTCGGTAAGCCCGAGCTCGTATTGGGCGGCGGCGAGGTTGTTGAGCGCCACCGATTCCTGTTCTGGATCGTGGGCTGCCTCAAAGATCGCTTGTGAACGTTCCAGCAAGTCAATGGCTTTTTGCCATTCCCGCTGCACGAGGAAGAGGCTCGCCAGGTCGTTCTTGGTGCGCGCAATGCCGATACGGTCTTCGACCTGCTGTTGCAGCATGAGCACTTGTTCGTAGGCGCGTTCCGCTTCGGCCCATTTGCGCTTTGCCAGATGTTGCCGGGCCAGCGCGGTGAGTTCGGTGATGCGCGTATTCAGGGCATCATCCGCAATCGGATCTGGGGCGGGTGGAACCATCTCTGTTTCCATTAGCGTATTCTCTTCTGTCATTGCCGTTCTCCGTAAGGCGGGGATTTCCATTTTCGTGCTTGCCGCATTATACTCTGTTATGCGTTGTTCTCCAAAATGCCCCGCGGCCCGGATTTGTTTTATGCTTATCCCATGTTACACTAGATACAATGTGTCGGTGTATTGCTTTCCTGCATCACTGACTCCTCAGCCTACGAACCGATTTCTATTCTCGAAGGGGCCGCCATGCGCTTTTGGTACACCAACGAGGACGAAAATTTCGTCAGTAGATTGAGCAGATTTCTTTCCATTTCTAATCCACGACATCCGCGTCAATCCATGAGGTATTTTTGTAAGGGGGCGATATTGTGGGAACAACAGCGATACGAGCCAGGGTGGGATTGTTGCGCTCACGCGCTACCTCGCGCGAACGCCGGGCCTGGTATATGTACGATTTTGGCAATTCTGCGTATGCGGCGGTGGTGTTGTTAGCCGTCTATTCCGCGTATTTCAAAGGGCAGGTGGTGGGCGGCGCAGAAGGCTCGCGCTTGTGGGGGTGGGCGGTGGGCATCGCCATGCTCGTGGTCGCGCTCATTTCGCCTGTGTTGGGCGCGATCGCTGACTTTTCTGCCAGCAAGAAGCGCTTTTTGTTCGTCTTTACGGTGTTGGTGGTGATCTGCACGGCGCTGTTATTCTTTGTTGAGCCGGGCGATGTCTTTATCGGCATGTTCTTCTTCATTCTTGCGGAGATCGGTTATCGCGGCGCGCAAGTCTTCTACGATGCGCTGTTGCCCGAAATTGCGGCCCCCGAAGAAATGGCCCGCGTTTCAGGCACGGGCTGGGCGCTAGGTTCTTTCGGCGGCATCCTCTGTTTGCTCATCGTGTTGCCGCTCATCATGTTTACCGAGGGCGCGTTTATGGTGCGCTTTGCGCTGGTTATCACGGCGATTTTCTTCGGCCTCTCCTCGATCCCCATTTTTTGTAATTTGAAAGAGCGCGCTGAGCCTTTGCCGCTGCCGCCCGGAGAAACTTACCTCACCGTGGGTTTCCGGCAGATTTTCAAGACACTCCGTGAGGCGCGCCGCCACAAAACCTTCACCCGTTTTGTAGCCGCTTTCCTCATCTACAACGGCGGCGTGATGATGACGATGAACTTCGCCGCCATCATTGGCGCGGTGCTCTTTGGGATGTCCCAGCAACAGCTGATCATCTTTGTGATTTTGGTGCAGGTAACTAACGTACTGGGCGCGTATCTCTTTGGAATGCTGGCGCATCGTTCCAGCCCCAAAAAGGCGTTGGTGCTCGCCATTCTCACCATGATCGGCGCCATCATCTGGCTCTTCTTCACCCGGCAGATGTGGATGTTCTTCATAGTGGGGGCGGTAGCCGGCTTCGCCATGGCGGGTATCCAATCGCTCAGCCGCACGTTGGCGGGGATTCTCGGCCCGGAGGGGCAGAGCGCGGAGTTCTACGGCTTCTTTGCCGTCTCCGGACACGCATCCTCGTTCGTCGGGCCTACCTTGTACGGGATTGTGGCTTACCGGGCGGCGCTGTGGTTCGAAGCGCAGGGCCTTGCCGTCCTGGCAGCGGAGCAGAACGGGCAACGCCTGGCGGTGTTGACGATTGGCGCCTTCCTGTTCTTGGGCTTACTGCTGCTGTTTGCCGCCAATCCCAAGCGGGCCGAAGCGGAAGGTTGACGCATGAAGGATGAATTTCCCTTTCCCAGACGGCAGACCCTTCGCGGTGTGATGCGCGCCCTCATCGGCGTCGCTTTCGCGCTGCTCGCCGACCTGCGCATCGAGGGGCAGGAAAACATTCCGGCTGAAGGGCCGGCGTTGCTGGTGATGAATCATTTCAGCTATCTCGACCCGGTGCTGATGATCCGCGTGGTCTCACGGCCCATGGAGTTCATGGGCAGCCCCATCATGCCGAATGCGCCCTTTCACGTGCGGTGGCTGGCGCATCTGTGGGGCGTCTATCCTGTGTTCCGTGGCACGGCTTCGCGGGTGGCGTTGCGCGCTGCCGAAGCGGTGCTGGCAAAGGGGGGCTTGCTGGGATTGGCGCCCGAAGGGGGGAGCTGGGCGACTGTCTTGCGCCCGCCGCGTCCTGGCGCAGCCTTTATCGCTACTCGCACGGGCGCGCCTGTGATTCCGATGGGTTTCGATGGGCTGACGGAGCTCTTCCCCATGCTGCGGAAAGGTCGCCGCGCCAGGGTGACGGCGCGCATCGGGAAAGCCTGCGGCCCGTTCAATGTCGAGGGAAGCGGGCGTGAGCGGCGCGAACGCCTGGATGCGGTGGGGCACGAGATCATGCGCCACATCGCGGCCTTGATTCCGCCGGAACGTCACGGCTATTATTCCGCCGATCCCGCCTTGCGTGAGGCGGCGCGCGGTACCGAAATCTATCCCTGGGAACATAACCCCGAACTGTGAGCGCTATCTCCAGGTTTGTGGTAGAATTGTTGTACGAGACGCTTTCTTTGGGGAGTAGATCACGATGCGCATGAGTCGCTTGTTTTCCCAGACCCTCCGCGAGGCGCCGGCAGATACCGAAGCCGTGAGCCATCGACTGCTGTTGCGCGCCGGATTTATCCGTTCCCTGGCGACGGGCATCTTCAGCTATCTGCCGCTGGCGCGGCGCGCGCTGAACAAAATTGAGCGCATCATCCGCGAGGAAATGGACGCTATTGGCGGGCAGGAGATCACCATGCCGGTGGTGCATCCTGCCAGCGTTTGGAAGGAAACGGGCCGCTGGTACCAGATTGGCGCGGAGATGGGGCGCTTCAAGGATCGCGCCGACCGCGACATGGTGCTGGCGATGACGCACGAAGAAGTCGTCGCTGACCTGGTGCGCAAGGAGATCCGTTCCTACCGGCAGTTGCCCCAACTGCTTTATCACCTCCAGACCAAGTGGCGCGACGATCCGCGTCCGCGCGCCGGACTGATCCGCGTGCGCGAGTTTACCATGAAAGACAGCTACAGTCTCGACGCCGATTGGGAGGGGCTTGACCGGCAGTATCAGGCGCACTACCAGGCTTATTTCAACATCTTCCACCGCTGCGGGTTGGATGTGGTCGCTGTGGCCTCGGACACGGGCATGATGGGTGGAGCGCAAGCGCATGAGTTCATGGCGCTGCTGCCCATTGGCGAGGATACGTTGATGTTGTGCGCCGCCTGCGGTTATGCAGCCAATCGCCAGGTGGCGACGTTCCGCAAGCCCGCAGCTGCGCCGGAAGCGCCGTTGCCGCTTGAGCAGATTGCTACCCCGAATGTTAGCACTATTGCAGAGCTGGCGGCTTTCCTGGGGATTCCGGCGGCGCGGACGGCGAAGGCGGTGTTTATGGTAGCGACAGTGGCGGAGGGGCAGACAGAGGTCGCGCGCTTTGTCTTCGCTGTGGTGCGCGGCGATATGGATGTGAACGAGACCAAGCTGGCGAATGTCGTCCATGCCAAGGCGCTGCGCCCCGCCGTGGAGGAGGAGATCCGGGCGATTGGCGCGGAACCGGGCTATGGCTCCCCGTTGGGGGTGCATGATGCGCTTATCGTTGTGGATGAGGCTGTGGCGAGCTCGCCCAACCTGGTTGCGGGCGCGAATATCCCTGGCTTTCACCTACGCAACGTCAATGTGGGCCGCGATTTTACGCCGGACATGATTGCCGACATCGCGGCGGCGAATGCCGGCGATGCCTGCTCGCAGTGCGGCGCGCCGTTGCGCGCTGAGCGCGGCGTGGAGGTGGGCAACATCTTCAAGTTGGGGACGCGCTACAGTGAGGCGTTGGGCTGTTTCTTCGAGAGCGGCGACCGGCAGATGCAGCCGGTAGTCATGGGATCTTATGGCATTGGCGTCGGGCGGCTGTTGGCGTGCGTGGCTGAAGTTCATCACGATGCGGCGGGGTTGTGTTGGCCCATTGCTATCGCGCCGTATCAGGTGCATCTCGTGGTATTGGGCGGTAAGGGGGTGGATGCGGGTCCCGTCGCCGAGCGGCTGTATGCGGAATTGCAGGCGGCTGGCGTGGAGGTGCTCTATGACGACCGCGACGTTACGCCCGGCGTTAAGTTCAATGACGCGGACCTGATCGGCTTGCCGCTGCGGCTGACTGTGGCCCCGCGCGGGCTGACCACTGGCGCTGTGGAACTCAAGCGCCGCGACCGCCAGGAGCGCGAATCGGTCGCGCTGGAGGAAATCATCCCACGGATTACGGCAGAAATTGCCGCGCTTGAAGCGGAGTTGTTAGCGCGGTATGGTGTAGGGACGTAAAGCGTTAAGGAGGCGCAAATCTATGGACGCAATGGAAGCTATCATGACCCGGCGGAGCATTCGCCGGTACACGGGGACGCCGGTTCCCGAAGCGCTCATCACGCAACTGTTGGAGGCGGCGATGGCGGCCCCCTCGGCGGGGAATCAGCAGCCCTGGCAATTCGTCGTCATTGATGACCGCGAGCTGCTGGACGCCATTCCAGAACTGCATCCCTATTCACAGATGCTCAAAGAGGCTCCGTTGGCGATTCTTGTCTGCGGCGACACGCGGCTTGCCCGGCACAGCGGCTATTGGGTGCAGGATTGTTCGGCAGCGACGCAAAATCTGCTCGTGGCAGCGCGCGCTCTGGGCCTTGGCTCGGTTTGGTTGGGATGTTACCCTAACGAGGAGCGCGTCGCCGGTCTTCGCAGGTTGTTGGGCTTACCAGACGAAGTGATCCCGATGGCGCTGATTGCTTTGGGCTATCCTGCTGAGGAAAAGGGTGCGGCGCAACGCTACAACCCGGAGCGGGTGCATCACAATACGTGGGGCTAGAGCCTGAAACTGAAACTGAAGTTTGCGGTACGCTTGCCGTTGGCAGGATTTGTTATTCGCCATTCGCTATTTTTTGAAGGAGTTTCAAATGGAACCGGTTCTGGATCGAGAGACGCAGAGCAAGATCTTGGTTTTCAGCGGCTCAGCCAACCCTGGATTGGCAGGGGAGATCGCGCACTACCTGGGCCTCCAGCTCAGTCCGACGACGCTTCGTAAATTCACCAATGACAACTACTACGTGCAGTTGGGCACCAGCGTGCGCGGTAAAGATGTCTTCATCGTGCAGCCCATTTCACCGCCATGCAGCGATAATCTGATGGAGCTGTTCTTCATGCTCGATATCGCGCGCGGCGCCGGCGCCAACTCCATCCATGCCGTGATTCCCTATTACTCCTATGCGCGCTCCGACAAGAAAGATGCGCCGCGTATTTCCATCGGCGCGCGCTTGATCGCCGATCTGGTGGTGACGGCTGGGGCAACCCATGTCATCACCATGACGTTGCATTCGGCGCAGGTACACGGTTTCTTCAGCGTCCCCACGGATCACCTGACGGCGCACTCCGTATTTGTGAAGTATTTCAGGGACAATCTGCCGGACATGCGCGATGTGGTGGTGGTCTCGCCCGATATTGGGCACGCCAAACGCGCGCTCAGATTGGCGAAAGCGTTGGGGGTGCCGGCAGCGGCAGGTGAGAAGCGGCGCCTGAGCGATAATCGCGTGGTGATTGATGGCATCATGGGCGATGTGCGGGGCAAACGGGTTCTGCTCGTGGATGATGAAATTGCCACGGGCGGCACCATCGTCAAGGTGGTGGAGTATCTACGTGGGCTGGGGGTCAACCAGGTCTCAGTTCTGGGCACGCATGGCATCTTTGCTGGCATGGCAGTTCAGCAGCTCGACAGCGTCCCCGAAATTGATGAAATCGTGGTGACAAACACGGTAGCCATTCCGCCGGAACGGCGTCCCCAACGGCTAAAGGTGCTTTCGGTGGCGCATATCTTTGGCGAAGTTATTCGCCGCAATGTGATGGGGCAATCTGTTGGGGCGCTGTTCGAGTTCTGGCCGGTGCCGGATGATCAAGGCTGATTCTCCGGCAGCGTGAACCGCTCAAGCCGCGATAGTGAAGGGCGCAGAGATCTCTGCGCCCTTTGTGTTGCAATGGTGAAATGTGGATATGGTTTTCGTTTTCCATTGTGTTGTGGTGAACGGGCTACAAATGCAGGCAGGTGTGTAACGCTGCCAGTGCGGCTTCGATGTCTTGCTGTGTGTTATACCCCTGAACGGAGATCCGCACAAAGGGCTGCCCGTTCCAGAGGATGATAGGCACTTCTACGCGGAACTCGTCGTAGAGCCGTTGCTTCAGGGCATCCGGGTTACATGGCGGCAGGGGGAAGGCTGCCATCTGCGCGCACCACGCCTCGGTGGGCGGCGCGAGCGGCGGCAAGCCGGTGAGGGCCGTGAGGCGCGCGCCCGCCTCATAGAGCAGCGTGCGACACCGCGCCTGCACGGCGGGCCAATCGTGTTCTTCCATGAAGCGCATCGCCGCCGGCGCGCTGAGATACGCGGCAATATCGCGGGTGCCTTGATATTCCTGCTCATCAATGAAACGTGAGGGGCCGGGGCGTTCGGCTTCCCAGCCCCAACTCACCACGAGCGGCGTCAGTAGGGGTTGCACCTCGCGCCGGGCATACAGAAATGCCGCGCCTTTGGGCGCCAGCGCCCATTTGTGCAAATTGCCCGTGTAGACATCTGCTTCCAGAGTTTCCAGGTGCAGGGGTAACTGCCCTGGCGCGTGCGCGCCATCCACGACGGTGAGAATGCCCTGTTCCCGCGCGCGGCGGACGAGTTCTGCGATGGGAAAAATCAACGCAGTGGGCGAGGTGACAGCTCTGAAGAGCGAGTATTTTTCGCACAAACTTGGATAGGAGTCCTGCTG
>CAZDSF010000084.1:0-15097 GCA_964508025.1 uncultured Anaerolineales bacterium | reverse complement strand
GGTTTATCATGAATCGCGCCTTGCCTTTCAGACGGACGGCCCGCATCCTCTGGGCCGTCGCGCTCGGTCTCAGCCTGCTCCTGGGGCTGAGCCTGCTCCTCAATCATACCACCACAGTGGCGCAGTTGGCAGCGCAGGAGGCGCCGCCAGCATTCGCCGCTGCAGCGCCGGCGACAACGCTCCCCGCAAAAGATGTCGCGTTTGCCGCCCCCGTAGCGCCATCCTCAAGCAGCATCAACACCTTCCAGACAGGTGTTCAACCGCCTGATTCTATCCTACACACGACCGGACGTACAACTAGAAACTTGCTTGCTGAAGACCTTCCCGATGTGGATATTGGCAAATGGAACCCGCCCGGTCACGCGCGACCCGGCGGCGTGATCAACTACGGCATCTGGTACGACAACAGCGGCGGCGCCGTCGCTGAGAATGTGCTTCTCGTGGACACCCTGCCGCTTTCCACCACCTATGCCGGCGATAACAGCGGCTTCACCCCGGAGATTGGCGCCAACGGTGTCATCACCTGGCAGGTGGGCAATCTCAATCCGGGCGAGGGCCATCTGTTCGTCCTCACCCTCCACGTGGATGCAGCGGTCGTTTCTGGGACAACACTCGCCGAAAACTGCATCGCCATCAGCACCACGACGCCGGGGGATCCCAATCCCGATAACGACCAGGCGTGCAGCGGGCCGGTGGAGGTGTGGGATGACGACGTGGAAATGCATGTGGATAAATGGCCCAATCCCGGCGACCCCACGCCGGGGGAGGAATTCATCTACGACATTCAAGTCTGCAACAATCGCGGCGCAACCGCCGGGCCAATCGTGATCAGCGATACGCTCCCGGCGCACACCTCAGCGGTGAGCTGGCATCACGACAGCACCTGGGCCGTGGGTTGGCAGGAAATCGCTGCGCCGGCGGGAATGTTCGCGCTCACGACGCCAGGCTTCCCCGGCAACTTCTGCGACACCATCCATCTGCGCCTGCTACTCGATGCCGCCGCGCCGCAGAACAGCACCGTGAGCAACTACGTGCAGCTCACCATCGCCGATGACGTGTACCTCGACAACAACGAGCGCCTCAACCAGGATGCACGCGTCAGTCCGCCGCGTTACGACCTGCGGCTGGATAAGACGATGCACGCGGGCGTGCTCGTTCCCGGCGGCTGGAGCAACTACTTCATCTGGTATGGCAACCAGGGCAACGCCGCCGCCCACGTGTGGGTCACAGAGACCGTGCCCGCCGGTCTCACCTTCGAATACGCGCATTGGGGCGGCGGGCAACCGGGCGAAAACGAGCCGCTGCCCGACCCCGCCATCGTGGGCGACCAACTGGTGTGGGATCTGGGCGCGTTGCCCGTCAACGGGAGCCGCTGGTTCCACGTCCAGATGGCAATCGCCGATACGCTCGCGCCCGGCGACAGCGTCACCAACTGCGCCACTGTCGGAACCGATCAAGGAGAAACGACTCCTGATGACAACAGCAGTTGCCATACCGTGGTGCTCAACGCGCCCGGCCCCAACCTGCGCGTGACCAAAGAGCACTGGTGGAACGGCGATGGACAGCTCGGCTATCGCGTCCATTTCTGGAACGTAGGCGACGAGGCGGTGAGTCCTTTCTGGATCACCGACACACTGCCCAGCGGAACCGCCTGGGATGGCTGGTGGAATCTTAACTGGGATTGGGGACGGCTGGTGACGCAATCGCTCAACAGCGATGTGCTCGCCTGGCAGTTCACCGACCTCCAACCGGGCGAATACGTAAACCTCGAATTCAACGCCAATCTGGATGCGCCGGGCGTCCCGCTGCGCTGGTTCACCAACACCGTGGAGATCACCCTTGATGATGACGACGCGGATCCCGCCGACAACGTCTACGAGGATGTGGCTTTCAGCGGCGGGGAGGTGGAATGGATAGATTTCGACGTCTACCGCACGCGCGTCTGGGGCTGCGCGCCGCGCACCCCAATCACCGTGACGACCGCGCAGGCGCAGATGGTCTTTTGGGACCACTGCTGGAACGAGGATAACTTTCCTGACACCTTCGATCCCGGCGACGTCATCACGATCACAGCAGGCGCGGGCTTACAACCGATTGTCATCCGCGTCCCCGATCCCTTCACCGGCCACATCTCCTCCAGCGACGATACGGTATGGGGACAGGTTGGCGCGCTAGATCACGAGACCGTTCAGGTTGACCTGTGGGGCTTCCCCACGCAATGGGTGGAGACGGATGCTCAGGGCCATTACAGTGCGACCTATTCCGACATCCCGCGCGGCGCACAAGGCGATGTGAGCTATTGGACCGAGATTGTCTACGCACAGGTCGGCTTCCATCACCGGTTGGTGAACCCTGATTTGGTCATCAGCGTAGATTACGGCCACGAAGGAGTGGACGCCAATTACGCGCCAGGGCACACCGGATGGGTCACTGTGACCAGCAACATCACGACAGAGATCAAAGCCACGGTCGAAGTCACCACTGCCGCCTGGCCCTGGTGGGGCGGCAACAGCGGTTTCTCGACGCACCATCACCAGTGGTTCCCCGAGCATCCCGATATCGAGCCGGGCGATTTCGTCTACGCCGCGATGGACAATGGCTATGCTACTACTGTCCGGGTGGGAACCATCCACGCTGAGGTGGATGCGGATAACGACATCGTTTCTGGCACGCTCGATGTGCCCTGGTTCACCGAAGGGCTGCGGGTCAGCTGCGAAATTCATCAGGAGAACGGGCCTGGCATCGAGATCTTCGATGTGGCCCCCAACGGCGGCGCCTTCTTCTGCGACTTCAGCGGGCTATGGGATATCACGCCGGGGCAAAACGTGGCCGTGCGCTACACGGAACCGGAGGGCAACTCCGTGTTATTCCACCCCGCAAATCCTGCGCCGCACCTGCGCATTGACAAATGGCTGGATGGCAACGCCGTCGGCGAGGGCGGCAACGCGGTCTTTCATGTGCAATACCACAATCAGGGCGACGCTCCCGCCGAGGATGTCATCATCACCGACACGCTGCAAGGGATGACGTACATCACCGACACGTCTGGCTTGCCGGTCACCGGCAGCGGCAACCAGGTCGCCATCCACATGGGCGCGGTCGCGCCGGGTGAGCGGGGCCACATCTTCGTCTTCGCGCAGATCACGGCGGCGGCCGGCGAGCGCGTCACGAATACGGTCGAGATCGTCACCAGCAATCCCTACGATCAGGGCGATGAATGGGAAAAGCGTTTCGAGTGGAGCGGCGACGTTCAGGAGAACGACACGCACCTCAACGTGGGCAAGTGGGCCTGGACAGACAATCCCGCCGCCGGCTATGACGTGGTCTTTGCGGTGAACACCTGCAACTTTGGCGCCACCGCCAGCACCGAAGTGGTCCTCACCGACACGCTGCATCCTTCGCTGACGCTGCAAACCTGGTGGGGACAGTATCCCGGCTGGGTCGAAGTGAGCCGCAGCGCCCACGAGCTGGTCGTCTCGCGGCCCACTGTCCCCGGACACTGGTGCCAGGAAGTCTACATCCGCGCCACGGTGGATGCGGATGCCTGGCCCGGCATGGAGCTGTGGAATCACGCCGTCATCGCTGCCGCCAACGACCTGAGCACCGGAGATGATGAAGCGTGGTGGTGGGGCCATGTGAACGAAGCGCGCCTCAATCTCCTGGTGGACAAATGGTGGAACTGGGGGCAGCTCGTTCCCGGCGGCGAGTTGCGCTACAACATCAATTACAACAACACGGGCAACATCCCCGTGGGCACATTCCGCATCACCGACACGTTGCCGGTCAGCACCACCTTCCTCGGCGCGTGGCAGGGCGACATGTACGGCAATCAGCATCCCGTCGTCCCCATTCTCATCACCGATGAACTCGTGGTGTGGGAGTTCGATGGGTTGGATAACGGCTTCGCCTATGGCTTCGAGGTGGCGCTGCGCGTGGATCGCAATGCCATCCCCGGCACGCTCCTGCGCAACGTCGCCGAGATCACCTGCCTCCCTGGCGAGGAGGATTGCAAGGATAACGGGTCCCGCTGGGACGAGATCCTGCTCGATCACGGCCCGAACCTGCGCGTAACGAAATGGGGCGACTGGCACGGCGACCGTCCAGGACACGCCTGGTACCAGTTCCGCGTGGAGAACGTGGGCGATGTTCAGATTCCACAGGCGACCATCACCGACACCTATCCACTGCTGATGGCGCTGGAAGGCAGCGTGGATACCGACTGGGGGCGCGTGGCAGGCTACACGGAGAACCCGGCGGAGCACTGGTTCGCCTTCTTGCTCGAAGATGTGCATCCCGGCTACCGGCTCGACTTCCGCTTCAACACCACAATGGAAGAGCCGGTGGAACCAGGGCTGGCGCTCACCAACACCGTCAGCGCTGCGCCGGTCGCAGGCGACACCAACCCTGCCGACGACAGCGCGGACTTCACCCTGTTTACCGGGCCGATGCTATGGGTGAAGAAGGGGATCACGGGCGAGCCGCGACCGGGCGAGTTCATCACCTTCACTCTGGCTTTCGGCAACGAACAGGTCGGCCACGCGCAATGGTGGACGATGCAAGGCAACGCAATCCTCACAGACACGCTGCCGGCGGGCTTCGAATACATCAGCGCGCAACAGCACTGGTGCGGCGGGCCTGATGAATGGTGCGACCGCGAACCGGATCGTTGGGAGGGGGATCAAGCCATCTGGGATCTGTGGACGCTCCACCCGCAGGAATGGAACGAGATTCGCGTCACCATGCGCGTCCCCGATACCGCCACCGGTCTGGATGTCTTCACCAACGCAGTCGCCATCGGCAGCAGTGAGCCGGAACTCGACGCCGAGTGGGACACTAGCGACAACGTTGACAGCCTGACTTTCGAAATCACCCTGCCCTACTTCGAGGTGAGCAAGATCTACGAAAGCAGTCGCGTCGCCGGCATGCCCATCACCTACACGCTCACCGTGACCAACATCGGCAACGTGGATGGCACGGACGTGGTGCTGAGCGATCCCTTCCCCGCCGACTTCACCTACACCGCCAGCGACGGCGTGCAGGTGGGCAATTCCGTGCGGTGGACGTTTGCCACACTGGCGAAACTCGGCGGCGTGGGGCATGGCTGGTTCAGCGGCGTGCTGCCCTGCACCACGGGCGCCTTCATAAACGCCGGCTACGCCGTCATCAGCAGCGCGGAGGGCGTCACCAGCGCCGTGGGCGCACCGGTGAGCCTCCAGGTGCTCGCGCCCAACCTGGCAGCGGACTTCACTGCCAGCGCGACCAGCGCGGTGCAAGGAACGCCCATCGTCTTCACCGACAATTCGAGCACGAACGGCCGCCCCATCGTCGCCTGGGCCTGGAACTTCGGCGATGGCGCCACCAGTACAGCGCAGCATCCCACCCACACCTTTGCCGCGCCCGGCATGTATATCGTCACGCTCACCGTCACCGATGACTGCGGCTTCACCAGCTCCAAAATGCTGACCATTTCGATCAGCTCGGCTTGCACGCCGCTGACGAGCGTGGACTTCACCTACCTGCCCACGCCGCCGCTGGTCAACGCGCCGGTCACGTTCACCGGATCGTACGCGCCGTACAACGCGACGATGCCCGTCAGCCTCACCTGGACCTTCGGCGATGGGACCACGACGACCACCACGAACGCCTCGGTGACGCACACCTACACCACCGCCGGGTCGAAGGCCGTGCGGGTCGTCGCCGTCAACGCCTGCACGCCGGGCGGCGTCCAGCGCGAGCGCGGCGTCACCATCGAGCCGCGCAAAGTCTACCTGCCGTTGGTGCTGCGCAGCGCCCCCTAAAGACAATACAGTGATATTCGGTGCGGCGCGACACGCCGCACCGAATATCACCCACTTTCAGAACAGCCCCAAAAGTTTGACATTCGGCAACTGAGCCTATAATGAGTTAAAAAGATGGGTTTTTCGCTGCCGCGCGGGGCGCGGCCGCGGAAAACCAACTCTAAATTTGCGGCTTTAGCCGCTCGGATGGTCCAAGGAGAAATTCGATGGTTGAAACCTGGCTCCTCTCCAGCAATCCGTGGACGGCTTACCGCACCCGGCTTGACCTGCTCCATCAGCCGGAAAGCGCGCCCGAGGTGCAGCAAGCCCGCGCCGAACTGCTCGCGCATCCCCTTATCCAGGGGCTGCTCGCCGAGCTCGCGGGCTGGCCCGGCGGCGTCCTCGTCGGGCACAAATCCGCCGGACATGCGCTCCACAAACTCACCTTTGTCGCCGATCTGGGCTTGCGCATCGAAGATCCACCCATCGCCGCCATCGCGGAGCTGGTGATGGAACATCGAAGCGCGCAAGGGCCTTTTCAGATGTTGAGCAAGGTTTCTCCCAGCTACGGCGGCACGGGCGAGGAGACCTGGGCCTGGGCGCTCTGCGACGCGCCGTCGCTGGTGTACGCCCTGGCGAAGTTCGGGCTGCGCGAAGATCCCCGCGTGCGTACCGCTATCGCACATCTCGCGGGGCTGGCGCGCGAGAACGGCTGGCCCTGCGCCGTCTCACCGGAGTTGGGGCGCTGGCGCGGGCCGGGGCGCAAAGACGATCCCTGCCCCTACGCCAACCTCATCATGCTCAAGGCGCTGGCGCAATTCGAGGAGTGGCGCGAAAGCCCAGTCGCCCGCGCCGGCGTCGAGAGCGCGCTCACGATGTGGGATGCGCGCCGCGAACGCCACCCGTACATGTTCTTCATGGGCGCCGATTTCTGCAAGCTCAAAGCGCCCCTCGTGTGGTACGATCTCGTTCACGTGCTGGAGGTGCTCACGCAATTCCCCTGGACCCACGCCGATCCGCGCCTGCGGGCTATGCTGGAAATCGCCCAGGCCAAAGCCAACGCCGACGACCGGTTCACGCCCGAATCCGTGTGGCTGGCGTGGAAGGACTGGGATTTCGGCCAGAAGAAGGTCCCTTCTCCCTGGCTGACGTTCCTGCTGCACCGCATCACCCAACGCGCGGGCTGATCGCACGCCGCAAAAACATCGCTGCATGGAACTCACCCCCAAACCTCCGAACGCCGCGAGTTTTCTCGGTCGGGTAGTAACGATCACGATTGATCGCCCCCTGGGATCGCGGCATCCGCAGCACAGCTTCGTCTATCCCGTCAATTACGGTTACCTGCCCGGCGTGATTCTTCCCGATGGCGACGGCGAACCGCTGGATGCCTACGTGCTCGGCGTGGACGCGCCGCTCGCGCAGTTCACCGGCGTCTGCATTGCCGTCATCCACCGCACGGATGATTGTGACAATAAGCTCATCGTCGCGCCGGAAGGGATGCACTTCACGGACGCGCAAATCTTCGCGCTCACCGCCTTTCAGGAACGCTTCTTTACTTCTACACTTCAGCGACACTGAGAATCCTCTTTCGTATCAACCTCTTGACATTTTACCCTTGCCGGGTACAATGTTCACGTGTGCATAAACAGGAAAGCGAATGATGGCCCGTGAACCGTCCCATTTCGATCCGTGATATTGCGCGCGCGGCAGGCGTCTCGCACACCACCGTCTCCCGCGCGCTGCGCGATAGCGCACTGATCAGCGTTGAAGTGCGCGCGCAGATTCAACAGCTGGCTCGCGAGATGGGCTACACGCCCAACGCTGTCGCCCAAAGCCTCAAGGCGCAGCAGACCCACACCATCGGTCTCGTAGTCACCACCATCGCCGACCCTTTCGTCGGGCGTGTCGTCCGGGGCATCGAGGCGGTCGCCCAGGAGGCGGGCTTCAGCCTGCTGCTCTCCGTCTCGAACAACGACCCCGAACAGGAACTCGCCGCGCTCGAAACCTTCCAACGCCGCCGGGTGGATGGGATGATCATTGCCGCTGCGCGACTAAGCGCCGAGCAGGCAGAGCGCGCGGCGCGCATCACCACCCCCACCGTGCTCATCAATCCCCAGGCAGAGGCGCCCTATCCGCGCTTTCACACCCTGGCGGTAGATGATGCCAGCGGCGCGCAGCAAGCAACGCAGCATCTCCTGGCACTGGGACATCGCGCCATCGGCTACCTCGGCGCAGGAAATCGCCCCGGCTCCAATCGCGCGCGGCTCGCAGGATACCGCGACGCGCTGAGCGCGGCGGGCATCACGCCGCAAACGGCCTGGATCCGCATTGCCCCGTCCGATCACCGCTACCATTCCGATGACGTCGCCGACGGGCAAGCGCTATTGCCCGCGCTGCTCGATGCCGGCGTCACCGCCGTCTTCTGCTACAACGACATGCTCGCGGTAGGCGCGCTGCTGGCGTGCCGCGAACGCGGCATCAACGCGCCGGCGCAGCTCAGCATCGTGGGCTTCGATGACATCGAACTCGCGCAATACGTCACCCCTGCGCTCACCACCATCCACCAGCCCAAGCTGCGCCTGGGGCAGCTGGCGATGGAGCTGCTGCTGCAACTGCTGATGGGCGCGCCGGTGGAGAATCACATCCTGCCTACCGAGCTCGTCGTGCGCGAGAGCACCGCTCAGGCCATGTAACAGCCATGTTCGTAGTGATGCGCTTTAGCGCGGTGTTGACAGCGCTAAAGCGCCTTACACAAACCTGTCTTATTCTCAAGGGAGGTACCCATGCGTCAATATACTGCTGAAAATCTGATCATCCATCCGGGCAACAGCACAGACCCCGATGTAATTGTGGAAGTGCGGCCCGAAGACGCGGGCTGGGAGACGATTCACTTCCAGGCGCGGCGCTTGGCGGGAGGCCACAGCCGGCGCTTCGATACCGGCGCGCACGAGCTGGCGCTGGTGATACTGAGCGGCAGCCTGGATGTGGACTCCGCGCGCGGCAGCTGGCAAAGGCTGGGAGAACGCGCCAGCGTCTTCAGCGGATTGCCCACCGCGCTCTATCTGCCCCCCTCCACGCCCTTCACTGTGACCGCTGCAAGCGACGCCGAGTTCGCGCTCGCCTGGACGCCGGCTACCGGCGGCTACGCGCCGCAGCTCGTCACCCCCGCCGATGTGACCGTCGAGATTCGCGGCGGCGGTCAGGCGACCCGCAGAATCCACACCATCATCCCGCCAGGGTTCCCGTGTGAGCACCTCGTCGTGGTCGAAGCTTTCACGCCGGGCGGGAACTGGTCGAGCTATCCGCCGCACAAACACGATGCTCATCGCACGGATGCAGCGGGGCAGTTGCTCGAAGCCGATCTCGACGAAATCTACTACTACCGGCTGGATCGCCCCGAAGGCTACGCGCTCCAACGCATCTACACGGGGCCTACCTCGCCGCTGCAACAGGCAGGCTATCCCATTGATGCCGCCGTCGTAGCGCGGCACAACGACGTCGTCCTGGTGCCAGAAGGCTACCATCCCGTTGCCAGTCCCGTGGGCTACACCACCTACTACCTCAACATCCTCGCCGGCAGCGCCCAGAGCCTTGCCAGCTATGATGATCCCGCCTACGCCTGGGTGAAAGCGACCTACGGCGACCCTGATCCGCGCGCGGCGGAGATGGGGAAATAGGGAGATGGGGTGATGGGGTGATGGGGTAATGGGGAGAAGCGACAACGCGCAACTCCCAACTCTCAACTCTCAACTCGTGACTCACATTCGGAGGCGCACATGACCCAGATGATTCGACTTACGATGGCTCAGGCATTGATCGCGTTTCTCAAGGCGCAATTTGTGGAACGCGATGGCATCGAACAACCGTTTTTTGCCGGCTGCTTTGGCATTTTCGGGCACGGCAACATCGGCGGAATCGGGCAGGCGCTCCAGCAGATGCCGGAGTTCCGCTACTATCAAGCCCGCAACGAGCAGGCGATGGTCCATGCCGCCGCCGCCTATGCCAAGATGAAGAATCGCCTGCAAACCCTGGTCTGTACCTCCTCCATCGGTCCCGGCGCAACGAACATGATCACGGGCGCGGCAACGGCGACCATCAACCGGCTGCCGGTGCTGCTGCTGCCCGGCGATAGTTTTGCCCGCCGCAACGTAGCGCCCGTTTTGCAGCAGCTCGAATCCGGGCAGACGCAGGACATCTCCGTAAACGACTGCTTCAAGCCGGTAAGCCGCTACTGGGATCGCATCAGCCGCCCAGAACAGCTGCTCACCTCGCTGCCGGAGGCGCTGCGCGTGCTCACCAGCCCCGCCGAAACGGGCGCCGTGACGCTCGCCCTGCCGCAGGATGTTCAAGCCGAGGCTTACGCTTATCCCACGGCCTTCTTTCAAAAACGGGTGTGGCGCGTTCCCCGCAACCGCCCCGACGTGAGCGCGTTGCACGCAGCCGCTGCCCGCATCCGCGCCAGCCGGCGCCCCCTCATCGTGGCGGGCGGCGGCGTCATCTATGCCGAAGCCACGGAGACGCTGCGCCGCTTTGTCGAGGCGACGGGCATCCCTGTGGGCGAGACGATGGCAGGGAAGGGCAGCCTGCGCTACGATCATCCCCTGGCCCTGGGCGGCATCGGCGCGACGGGTACGCTCGCCGCCAACCGGCTGGCGCGCGACGCCGATCTGATCATCGGCATCGGTACGCGCTACAGCGACTTCACCACCGCCTCGAAGACCGCCTTCCAACACCCGGACGTGCATTTCATCAATATCAACGTGGCGGAATTCGACGCCCACAAGCACCACGCCCTGCCGCTGGTGGGCGATGCTCGCGTCACGTTGGAAGAGCTGCTGACGCTGCTGGAAGGCTATCATGTGGACAAAGCCTACCGCACGGAGGCCATGGCCCTGCATGATGCCTGGGAAGCCGAGGTTGACCGCATCTACGCCATCCGTCACACGCCGCTGCCCAGTCAGGGCGAGCTCATCGGCGCGCTGGATACGCACGGCGACCCCGACGGCATCCTGGTCAACGCGGCGGGCAGCATGCCCGGCGACCTGCACAAGCTCTGGCGCGCCCGTCATCCCAAACAATTCCACCTGGAATACGGCTACTCCTGCATGGGCTACGAGATCGCGGGCGGGCTGGGTGTGAAGCTCGCGGCGCCGGAGCGTGAAGTCACCGTCATCGTGGGCGACGGCAGCTACCTCATGCTCTCCTCCGATCTGGCGACTGCCGTACAGGAGGGCCTCAAACTCATCATCATCCTTTGGGACAATGGCGGCTTCAAGAGCATCGGCGCGCTGAGCCGCTCCATGGGACAAGAGGGCTTCGGTACGCGCTTCATCCATCCGCAGGAGGGCGTGCTGGTCGGCGATGCAGCGGGCGATGCAGCGACGCCGCTCGCCATTGACTTCGCCGCCAATGCTCGCAGCCTCGGCGCGGATGTGATCGAATGCGTCACCTATGAGGATTACGTCGCCGCCATCGCCGCCGCGCGCGCTGCTACGCGCACCACCGTCATCGTCATCCGCAACGACCGCTACGAAAGCGTCCCCGGCTACGAGAGCTGGTGGGATGTGCCCGTCGCCGAGGTCAGTGAGATGCCCTCGGTGCAAGCCGCCCGCCAGCAGTGGGAGACACAACGCGCCCGCGAGCGCTACTTCTTTGGGGAAGGATGAAGGCAGAAGGCGGAAGGATGAAGCATGACCGACGATCAACGACCAACGACCGATGCACTCATCACCAACTCGCTACTACGCTCATGCGCTCCTATGCTAATACGCTATTACGCTATTACGCTATTACGCTGATACGCTCATGCGCTGAAAGGAGGACACCATGAACCAGACCTTCAACGGCCCGCTGCACGAGATGGCAGCGACGACGCCCACCGATTATTGGAACGATTCTTGCTCCGTGGAGGAGTTGAGCTACGCTATCGAGCGCGGTGCGGTGGGCGCCACAACCAATCCCGCCATCGTGTTAGGCGTCCTGAAAAAGGAAATGCACCTGTGGCAGGAGCGCATCCACCAACTCATTGACGACTACCCCACCTGGCCCGAAGAGGAACTCACCTGGCGGCTGGTCGAAGAGATGGCCGCGCACGGAGCCAGGTTGCTACTCCCCGTCTTCGAGCGCGAGCGCGGACTCAAGGGGCGGCTCTCAATTCAGACCAATCCCGTCTTCTATCGCAACACCGAAGCCATCGCCGCGCAAGCGCTCCACTTTCACGAGCTGGCGCCGAACATGCAGGTGAAAATCCCCGTGACCCAGGCCGGCGTCGCCGCCATCGAGGAAGCGACCGCACACGGCGTCAACATCAACGCCACCGTGTGCTTCACCGTGCCGCAGGCGCTCGCCGTCGCCGAGGCGGTGGAACGGGGTCTGGAACGTCGCGCCGCCGCCGGGCAGCCCATCGCCGACATGCGCCCCGTCTGCACGCTGATGATTGGGCGCCTGGATGATTGGCTGCACGTGCAGGAACAACGCGAGGGCATCCTCGTCCCACCGGGCTATCCCGATTGGGCGGGCATCGCCTGCCTCAAGAAAGCCTACGCCCTCTACCAGGAACGCGGCTACCGCACCCGGCTGCTGGGCGCGGCCTATCGCCATCACCTGCACTGGTCGGAGCTCATCGGCGGCGACATCGTCCTCACCATCCCCTACGAATGGCAGCGTAAGTTCAACGCCTCCGCCATCGAAGTCAAGCCGCGCTTCCAGAACCCGGTCCCGCCGGAGATCGTTGCCGCGCTCTACGCGAGCTTCGCCGATTTTCGCCGCGCTTACGACGCCGATGGCCTCACGCCCGTCGAATTCGACGCCTACGGCCCGACGGTGCGCACGCTGCGCTCCTTCATCGGCGCCTACCGCGATCTGCTCGCCCTCATCCGCGACTTCATGCTGCCGAATCCCGGCTGAAGCAAGCGGGCGCGGGGGGATGGGGAGATGGGGTGATGGGGAGATGGGGTTGTGACTTGTGACTTGTGACTTACTGGAGGCAACAATGCAGAACGAGATGCTACAAAACTACATTGACGGCGCGTGGCGGCATTCCGGGGCTACGGAATCCCGCGAGGTGCGCAATCCGGCAACGGACGAATGGCTCGCGCAGACGCCGCTCTCGCCGCCGGAGGAAGTGGCGCAAGCGGCAGAGGCGGCTCAACGCGCCTTCCGCGAATGGCGCCAAACGCCCCCCGTGCAGCGCGTCCAATACCTGTTCAAACTCAAGGCGCTGCTGGAAGAACACTTCGAGGAACTGGCGCGGACGATCACCATCGAAAACGGCAAGGTGCTGGATGACGCACGCGGGGAGCTGCGTCGCGCCATCGAGAACGTCGAGGTCGCCTGCGGCATCCCCACCCTGCTGCTGGGCGACTTCGCCGAGGATATCGCCCACGGCGTGGATGAATACATGATCCGGCAGCCCGTCGGCGTCGTCGCCTCGATCTGCCCCTTCAACTTCCCCGGCATGATTCCCTTCTGGTACCTGCCCTATGCCCTGGCCTGCGGCAACACCGTGATCATCAAGCCCTCCGAACGCACGCCCCTCACCATGGTCAAGGTCTTCCGGCTGCTGGAGCAGATCGGCTTGCCGCCGGGCGTGGTCAACCTCGTCCACGGCGGGCCGGAGACGGTCAACGCCATCCTCGATCATCCGCTGATCCACGCCATCACCTTCGTAGGCTCCACGCCCGTCGCGCGGCACGTCTACAGCCGCGCCTCGGCGCACGGCAAGCGCGTGCAGGCGCAGGGCGGCGCCAAAAATCCACTGCTCATCCTGCCGGATGCCGACCCGGAACTGACTACCCGTATTGTCACCGATAGCGTCTTCGGCAACGCGGGGCAACGCTGCCTGGCAGCGGCGAACATCGTCATGGTCGAAGGCGCGGGCGAACGCTTCACGCCGCTGCTGGCAGAAGCCGCCGCGCGCCGCGCCGTGGGCAACGGCCTGGAACCGGGCATCGAGATGGGGCCGGTGATCTCCCCGCAGAGCAGAGCGCGCATTCAAGGGCTGATCCAGACGGGCCTGGACGAGGGCGCAGAGCTGGTGGTAGACGGGCGCGAGCCGCGCATCCCCGGCTGCGAGCGCGGGTACTTCCTGCGCCCCACCGTGTTGGATGGCGTCGTACCGGGCAGCGTGCTGGCGCACACCGAGATCTTCGGCCCGGTGATGTCTATCCTGCACGTCGCCACGATAGAAGACGCCCTCGCCCTGGTCAACAGCGGCGCCTACGGCAACATGGCCTGCATCTTCACCGTCAGCGGGGCCGCGGCGCGCAAATTCCGCTACGAAGCGCAAGCCGGCAATATCGGCATCAACATCGGCGTCGCCGCCCCGATGGCTTTCTTCCCCTTCAGCGGGTGGAAGGAGAGTTTCTTCGGCGCCCTCCACGGACAAGGGCAGCACGCCGTCGAATTCTTCACCCAGACCAAAGTCGTCGTCGAACGCTGGCTCCAAACGTGGACGCGCGCGTTCTAGGGGGCGGGGGAGCTGGAGGGATAGGGAGATAGGGAGAAATCACAGCGCTTGGACGCTTCGACGCTTGGACGCGCAATTCTTGACTATAGGAGGACGCCACGATGATTCGTATCGCTAACGCGCCGTGTTCTTGGGGCGCACTGGAATTTGATCTGGAAGGCGAGACGCCTGGCTACATCCAGGTGCTCGATGAGATGGCGGCGACCGGTTACGCGGGTACGGAGCTCGGCGATTGGGGTTTCATGCCCACGGAGCCAAAGGCGCTGGCCGAGGCGCTGCACACGCGCGGGTTGACGCTGCTGGGCGCTTTCGTCCCCGTTTTTCTGAAGGATCCCGCCGCACACGCCGCCGGTTGCGAGACGGCGGTGCGCATTGCCCGACTAATGGCTGCCGTGGAAGGCGACCTGCCCTTCATCGTCCTGGCGGATGAGAATGGGCGCGTCCCGGCGCGCACTCAGAACGCCGGGCGCATCACCCCGGCGCTGGGATTGAGCGATGCGGAATGGCAAATCTTCGCCGAGGGCGCGACCCGCGTCGCCGAGGCGGTGCGGCGCGAAACCGGGCTGCGCACAGCGTTCCATCATCACTGCGCGGGCTACGTGGAGACGCCCGCCGAAATCGAGATGCTGCTGCGGCTCACCGATCCGGCGCTGCTGGGTCTCGTCTTCGACACGGGGCATTACCGCTTCGGCGGCGGCGATGCGCTGGAAGGGCTGCGCCGGCACGGCGACCGCGTCTGGCACTTCCACTTCAAAGACTACCAGCCGGAAATTGGACATCGCGCCGCCGCCGAAGGTTGGGACTATTTCGAGGCAGTCCGCCAGGGCGTGTTCTGTGAGCTGGGTCAGGGCGA
>CAZDSF010000083.1:0-15443 GCA_964508025.1 uncultured Anaerolineales bacterium | reverse complement strand
CTGAGCGCCTTGAGCGCGCTCACGCCCTGCGCCATCGCGATGAAGAAAATCACGCGCATGAACAGGCCACTGGTGGGATTGGCGCCCATATCCACGGCGCTGACCAGGAACAACACGCTATCCAGCGCGTAGAGACACAACGCCAGCAGCAACGCGGCGAGCGAGCGCCGGCGCACGAAGAAGCCCAATGTCAACCAGATGCAGCCCATGATGACGGAAATCAGATTCAGCCCCAACATGAGCAGGAATTCTACCTGAAAGAATACGGCAATCAGCCCCAGCACGATGTTGATCGCCCCTAGCAGGAAGAGGACGCCATACGCGCCCTGCAAGCGCTGCTCTGGATCGGCGGAGGTGCCGGGGAGCGGTTGCCCATTGCGGCGCAGTTCCAGGCTGACCGAGGTGAATTGCTGGACGAGCTTCACTTCCAGCATGGAGCCATCGGGCAATGTGAAGGTTTGTCCCTGGCGTAGCGCTTTTTGATTGGGGATGACGCCGACCTCCTGCGCATCCAGGCGCACCGTCAGATTCTTCCAGGCGCCTTTCCATTCCAGTTCCAGCCGTTTGAGGCCGCCTTTTTCGAGAGCGTAGGTTTGTTTGGGCATGGTGATCTCCTTGTGAAGTATGAGGGCTGAAGGTGGAAGGATGAAAATCGCTGCGGCGCGCACACTACCGTGATTTTGTCATCTCCTGCCTTGCTGTTCATTGTAACACAAAAGAGGCCGTTTGTGCAGCGATTTCGCCATTTTTGATAAGTGCGGCAGCTTGCTTGAGCCAACTTGGGTAGCAGCCTGACGATTCATCGTCAGGGCGGTTGATAGACAAAACCCAGGCCGCCAGCAGTGCTGACGGCCTGGGTGTAGTTGCGTTCCGGCGTCGCTTTTTCGCCTTCCTACTTTAGCCTTTCCCTCACTAACTCCACAACTACCGCTGATTCAGGCGAATCATTCAAACAAATCCGCGTGAGAGCCGGTGCGTTCATAGAGAATCTCGGCAGGCGTTAGCACATAGATAAGCAACCAATCCGGTTCGATGTGACACTCGCGTCGCCCGGCATAAGAGCCAACCAGTTTGTGATCGCGATAACGCGGTTCCAGTTTTTCACCTTCGGCGAGGCGTCGCATCACGATTTTCAATTTGTCCATAGCCCAGCCACGCCGCGCCAGACGTTTGTAATCACGCTCGAATTGCCCGGTAGTCTTAATCAGGCGCATGAACCGCCTCATCCAGGGTAGTAAACAAAGCATCCAGATCAGGATAGGCGTTCACCTCGCGCCCGGCGTCGGTGTTCTCGAATGTGCGTCGGGTGACGGCGTTGGGTTCGGGTAAGGTCAGCACAAAGGGCAATCCCTGCCGGAGTTTGATCTGGTGCAAAAAGAGGCTGATGGCATCCGAAACTGTCAGGCCAAGCGGGGCAAGGATGGTCTCGACATCTTCTTTCAGTTCCGGTTGGATGCGCGCGCGTACCACTGCGGTTTTGTTCATTTCTCACCTCCATGCTTATTGTAGCACAAAACGGCTACGTTTGCAACGCCTTTACTATCTGTAAAAGGCCCCATACATACGCAAAAGCGTAAAGGCCTTAAGAGCCTTTGCGCTTTTGTTGATTTTCAGCCTTCCTACTTCACCATCTCCCCCACCAGCCCCACAACCGCCGCGAGGGCCGCATCCAGCTTGCTCGCATCGCGTCCGCCGGCCTGGGCCATGTCGGGGCGCCCGCCGCCGCCGCCGCCCACCATCTGCGCGACCTGCTTCACCAAGTTGCCGGCGTGGATGCCGCGCGCGTTCATTTCCTTCGTCGTGGCGGCGATGAGCAGCGGCTTGTCTTCGATCACCGTCCCCAAGACGATGACGCCGCCGCGCATCTTGTCGCGGAACCAGTCGGCCATCTCGCGGAGCGTGTCCGCATCCGGCGCGGCGACGCGGGCCGCGAGCACCGGCACGCCTTGCACCTCGACCACACGCCCCAGCAGCGATTCGAAATCGGCGCGGGCCATCGCGCGGTGCAGCTGTTCGATCTCTTTGTGCGCGGCGCGGAGCTCTTCGTGCAAGCGGTGGACGCGCTCCGGCAGTTCTTCCGTCGGCCCGCCCAGCAGCGCGATGGCGGCTTCTTGCCGCGCGCGCAGGGCTTGCGCGGCCTGAAGCGCGCCGCGCCCGGTGACAGCCTCGATGCGGCGGATGCCCGCGCCGATGCCGCTCTCGGAGGCGATGAGGAACGGGCCAATATCGCCGGTGCGGGTAACGTGGGTGCCGCCGCATAATTCCTGGCTGTAGGGCGCTTCCGGCTCGCCCACGCGCAGCACGCGCACCACCTCGCCGTATTTCTCGCCGAAGAGCGCGATCACGCCCTGGCTTAGCGCGTCGCGGTACGCCTCTTGCCGCGCCGTGACGGGATAGTTCGCCATGATCGCCTCCGTCACCAGCCGCTCGATTTCGGCGCGCTGGTCGGGCGTCATGGGCTTCTCGAAGTTGTAATCGAAGCGCAGGCGCTCCGGCGTCACCAGCGACCCGGCCTGGGCGACGTGGCTGCCGAGGACTTGCCGCAGGGCGCGGTGCAGCAGGTGCGTGGCGGTGTGGTTCCGGCGGATGTCCCACCGGCGCGCGGCATCCACCTGCGCCGTGACGCGATCCCCCACTTTGGGCTGCCCGCGCACCACCCGCCCGCTGTGGACGATCAGCCCTTCCACCGGGCGGTGCATGTCCGTCACCTCCACCTCCCAATTCGGGCCGAGGATAAGCCCAGTATCGCTCACCTGTCCGCCGGATTCCACGTAGAAGCCGGTGTGGCTTAGCACGAGCTCGACCGTATCGCCGGCAAGCAAGCCCACCACTTCGGCCTCCACTTCCAGCGGGCCGTAGGGATCGTAGCCCAGCGGTTCGGGATGGCGGGCGGCCACGGCTGCGGCCAGCTCGGTGTAGATGCGGGCGCGGCTATCATCTTCCATCTTGAAGTCGCCGGCGGCGCGGGCGCGGGCGCGCTGCGCCTCGCGGGCCGCGTGATAGCCCGGCTCATCCACCGTGAAGCCGTGCTCCTCGGCGATGTCTTTCGTCACCTCCAGGGGCAGCCCCAGCGTGTCGTGGAGGAAGAAGGCGTCGCCGCCGGGGATGTCGGCGTGCCCGGCAGCTTTCCGGGTCGCCATGATCTCATCTAGCCGCGCGAGGCCCTGATCCAGCGTGCGGAGGAAGCGTTCCTCCTCGCCGGTGATGGTGGCGGTGATGAAATCGGCGCGCTGCGGGAGTTCGGGGAACTGATGCCCCATCATCTCAATCAGCAGCGCGGCCAGCTCCGCCATGAAGTGGCGGTTGAATACCAACCGCCGCCCATAGCGGACGGCGCGGCGCAGCACCATGCGCAGCACATAGCCGCGCCCTTCGTTGGCGGGCAGCACGCCGTCGCCGATGAGGAAGGTGCAGGCGCGGATGTGATCGGCGATGACGCGGTAAGCCGTGAACTCGGCCTCGCGCTCAGCGTCGCTCTGCCCGGCGAGGGCCTGCGTCCGCTGGATGATGGGCCAGAAGAGGTCGGTGCGATAGTTGGAATCCACGCCTTGTAGGATAGCCGTGAGCCGCTCGAAGCCCATGCCGGTATCCACATGCTGCGCGGGCAAGACTTCCAGATCGTAGTTGCCCTTGTTGTTGTATTGGATGAAGACCAGGTTCCAGATTTCCGTGAAGCGGGCGCAATCGCCGTTGACGCGGCAAACGTGGCCGGGGATGTGCTGCTTGTCGCAGGCTGCGGGGCCGCGGTCGTAGTGGATTTCGGAGCAGGGGCCGCAGGGGCCGGTCTCGCCCATCTCCCAGAAGTTATCCTTCCGCCCAAAATAGAGGATTTGCTCTGGGATGATGTCGGTCTCAGAGCGCCAGAATCCGGCGGCTTCTTCATCGGCGCCCAAGATGTCCTTGTCGTCTTTGAAGACGGTGGCCCACAAGCGGCTTTTATCCAGCCCGTAGACGCGGGTGAGCAGGTCCCAAGCCCAGCCGATGGCTTCCTTCTTGTAGTAATCGCCGAACGACCAGTTGCCCAGCATCTCGAAGAGTGTGTGATGGGTGCCGTCGCGGCCCACATCATCGAGATCGTTGTGCTTACCGGCGACGCGCATACACTTCTGCGTATCGGCGACGCGGGTGTAGGGGCGGCTGCCTAGCCCGAGGAACACATCCTTGAACTGGTTCATCCCGGCGTTGGTGAAGAGCAGGGTGGGGTCATCCTGCGGCACAAGGCTGGCGCTGGGCACGATGGTGTGTCCGCGCTCGGCGAAGTAATCCAGGAAGGCCTGGCGAATCTCGGCGCTGGTTGGTTTTTGGGACATGGCTTTTTTCCTCAAGTGTTGGATTTGTAGAGAGATTGTAATGAAAAGAGCGGAAGTGTCAACTGTGGTATAATGGTTTGGAACATTAGAAAGGCCTCGGACGGATGCACGCTCAGCAAAAATTACCTTTCGAAGAACATATTTGGACTGCCGGCGAGCCTTCATATTATGCGGCTTTGTCTGCGTTGTTGTCAGGCGATTTGGACTTTCATGACGGTGATAGCAAATACGCCTCGCATAATTTCCATTCCTTTCCAGCGAAATTTCCCCCACAATTGCCGCGCCAGTTTATCCGTGCATTGACGCATCCGGGAGAGTGTGTTTATGATCCTATGATGGGGTCGGGCACGACGTTGGTTGAAGCATTGTTGTTGGGACGGTGCGCCCTGGGGAGCGATATAGATCCCCTCGCGGTGCGCATTGCCAGAGTCAAGACGCAGGCTCTCGATCTCGTCAAAGCCAGTCAAACAGGGTATGCGGTAGTGCAGCGCGCCTATGAGCAGATTTCCCATCATCGCGCCGATCTGGAGCAAGAACTGGCAATACGGTGGGATCAGCCGACGCGGGAATTTGTAAATTACTGGTTCTTGCCCCAAACGCAGTTGGAACTGCTGGCGCTGCTCAAGGAAATCGCTTTAATCTCCGATGCCACGTTGCGCGCATTCCTGGAACTTGTGGTTTCGGCGGTGATCATCACTAAGTCTGGCGGCGTATCACTGGCGCTTGACTTGGCGCATACACGCCCGCATCGCGCCAAAATTGTAAAAACGCCAGAGGGTCATGTGCTGTATACGGATGCGAATGTTGCGGATACGGCGCGGGCGCGATATGTGACAAAAGTGTTACGTTCACCGTTGGTCGAATTTGGAAAACGGTTACAGATCAATGTAGAAGGATTGAGCGCTGTTACCTGGGCCAATGATGCCAGCATGATCGTTTTCGGTAATGCAGAGAGCGCGCCATTGGCCGACCATTCTGTGGATTTGATTGTCACTTCACCGCCGTATGCTTCGAATGCGATTGATTACATGCGCGCGCATAAGTTCTCGCTGGTATGGTTGGGGCATGGAATTCAATCCCTCGGAGAGACCCGGGGGCAGTATGTGGGAGGGGAGGCGATCTCGACGATTGCTTTTGAACCTCTGCCTCCTGAGACACACTTACTGGTAAGCCGAATCTCGCTTTTGGATCGCAAGAAGGGCCAGGTGTTACATCGCTATTATTCTGAGATGACCCGTGTGTTACGTGAAATGTACCGCGTGCTCAAACCGGGTAAGGCTGCCATTGTGGTAGTAGGAAGTTCGGTGATGCGCGGGATAGATACAGTAACGCAAGATTGTCTGGCTGAGATCGGTGCGCAACTAGGCTTCGCGGTTCCTCACATCGGGGTACGCCGATTGGATCGTGATCGGCGCATGATGCCCGCGGGCAACCGCATAGATCATCAGTCGCAGATTCAGCAGCGGATGCATGAAGAATTTGTCATAGGGTTCTACAAACCTGATACGAGGAACAAAATGAGATGACCACCCTACGAGCATTGCGTGAGAATTACCAGCAGGAGATTTGTGCCAGGATTATTCGGATTACGGAAAAGGAAGACAAGCGCTATCCTAACTTTGCTGATGGAAGTAACGTTGCCAGTACCAAAATCGCCTGGGGTATTTTGGAGCGGTTACAGTATGCGCACCATGTCGGCGTTATTTCGGGGCAGACTTCTGGGGGGCGTTTCGAGGTACTCACATGTCACTTTCTGGAAGCGGCTTTTGAACTGCTACGACCGCTGCGACCTGGAGAGTGGCGCTATTCCACCCACTTGACCATCTCCGCATTTGATCAATATCGTCATCTTGAGG
The DNA here is from genome assembly GCA_964508025.1 of uncultured Anaerolineales bacterium. GTDB lineage: Bacteria > Chloroflexota > Anaerolineae > B4-G1 > SLSP01 > JAAZNO01. The sequence continues at coordinate 9,277 of CAZDSF010000083.1, read as the reverse complement.
AATTGGAATCCATAGTCCGGGAAGAAAATGCGCTGGCTTCTGCTCTGGGCCTGGATTACATTGTCAAGCCTGATATTCTTGTGGGACGTATGCCTGTTTCAGATGTAATACAGCGTGTTCCACCGCAGCTGTTCCTTGAAGGCTTCCACACGGGTATGCTCATCAATGAGCAGGAATTCAATCCCCGCCATTGCCGCGAAATCGCGCAGGTGCGCAGGCGTAACGGCGTAGCTGAAGCTGGTGTGATGCGCGCCGCCCGCGTAAATCCAGGCAGCCGCGGCGATCTTGAGGTTGGGGCGAGGCAGCCACAGGGCGCGCGCGACCGGTAGTTTGGGCAGCGGCGCGTCGGTGGGGACAACATCCACCACATTCGCCACCATGCGGAAGCGTTGCCCCATATCCATGAGCGAAGCGCCGATGGCGGGGCCGGTGTTGGCGTCGAAGATAAGGCGCACCGGATCGGATTTGCCGCCGATGGAGAGGGGGAGAATTTCCAGCCGGGGCCGGCTGGCGGCGATGGAGGCGCAGATTTCGAGCATGTGCGCGCCGAGAACCTTGTCGCCGCTGGGGCTGAAGTGATAGGTGTAGTCCTCCATGAACGAGACGCCCCCCGGCAACCCGGCGCTCATCACTTTCATGGCGCGGACCAGAGCGGCGGTCTTCCAATCGCCTTCTGCGCCAAAACCGTAGCCATCGCGCATCAGGCGTTGGACGGCCAGACCGGGCAGCTGCGCCAGACCGTACAAGTCCTCGAAGGTGGTGGTGAAGGCTTTGAAGTTGCCGGCTTGGAGGAATGCGCGCATTCCCGCCTCAATTCGCGCGCCTTCGCGCAAGGAGGCGTGACGCTCGCCGCCGGGTCGCAGCGCCGGGGCCACATCGTACTCGTCGAGGTAGGTCTGCACCAGCGCCTCAATCTCGGCTGCGCCGGCAGCGTTGACGGCTCGTACCAGATCCCCCACGCCGTACCCGTAGACATCATAACCGAGCTGGATTTGCGCTGCGACCTTGTCGCCCTCGGTCACGGCTACATCGCGCATGTTATCGCCAAAGCGGGCCACCTTCATGCCCTGCCAGTCGGCCCAGGCCGCAGCGGCGCGCGCCCAATCGCCCAGTTGCAGCTGGACATCCGCATCCTGCCAGTGCCCCACCACGACTTTGCGTTCCAGTCCCAGGCGGCTGCAAATAAAGCCGAACTCGCGGTCGCCGTGCGCGGCCTGGTTGAGATTCATGAAGTCCATATCAATCTCCGCCCAGGGGATTTCACGGTTGTACTGCGTGTGCAGATGGGCAAAGGGCTTCTTGAGCGCGGTCAGCCCGCCGATCCACATTTTGGCGGGGGAGAACGTGTGCATCCAGGTGATCAACCCGATGCAGTCCGGCGCGGCATTGGCTTCCAGGCACAGTTTGTGGATGGCCTCTGGCGTGGTGAGTACGGGTTTGAAGACGATCTTGACCGGAATTAAGGCTGCTGCATCTAGCGTTGCCGCGATCTCACGCGAGTGCGCCGCCACTTGCTCGAGCGTCTCCGGGCCGTAGAGATGCTGGCTGCCGGTCACAAACCAGATTTCGTATTGGGTTAAGTCAATCATAATTACAGCTCCTTTTTGTACACAGGTTTCACGAATTACACGGAAAAACACGGATTTTTAAGGTCTTAAGGCGCTACCCGCGTTTATCCGCGCACTGATTTTGAATCATTGTCCATAATAGGCATTTGCGCCGTGCTTGCGTAAATAGTGCTTGTCTAGCAATTCCTGCTGCATCGGCGGGATTTCGGGTGTCAGTTGTAGGGTGTGGAAGTTCATAAACGCGACTTCCTCCAAAACCACCGCGTTATGCACCGCATCATCCGGGCTTTTGCCCCAGGCAAACGGGCCATGACTGTAAACCAGCACCGCGGGAATGGCATCGGGGTCTTTGCCCTGAAAGGTCTCGATAATCACCGCGCCGGTTTCTCTTTCGTATTCGCCCCGGATTTCAGCCGTGGTCATCTTGCGCGTGCAGGGAATCTCGCCATAGAAGTAATCGGCATGGGTGGTACCAAGCGGAATGATTCCGCGCCCGGCCTGGGCAAAACTGGTCGCCCAGCGGCTGTGGGTATGCACAATTCCGCCAACGTTGGGGAAAGCTCTATACAGTTCGAGGTGCGTCGGCGTATCGGATGAGGGCTTGAGCGAACCTTCCATCACCTTGCCGCTAGCTAAATCAACCACCACCATATCGGCGGCTTTCATCGTCGCATAAGAGACGCCCGAAGGTTTGATGACCACCAATCCCTGCGCCCGGTCTATGCCTGAGACGTTGCCCCAGGTGAATGTGACCAGTCCGTGTTGGGGAAGTTGCAGGTTGGCAAGAAAGACTTGTTCTTTGAGTTGTTCGAGCATGGATTCTCCGGCAGGGCGATATTCGTTATTCAATACTCGAATAACGAATTATTGAATTACGCCTTCAGTCCTTTCACTGCCGCCCGTTCTATCGCCAGGCCGCGCTTATAGCGTTCCATAAAGGCTGCAAATCCGGCCACGTCTGCCGGGTCGGGGGCGATGGTCAGGGCGGTTTCGCCCGCAAAGACCTTTTCGTTGAGATAGGCTTCGAGGGATTCGCCGCCCGATTTGTTCAGCAGGTACGCGGCCAGCAGGGCCATGCCCCAGGCGCCGCCCTCCCCGGCAGTGGACATGACCGACACGGGAACGTTGAGCGCCGCCGCCATCACCTTCTGGCCGACTTCGGGCGTCTTGAAGAAGCCGCCATGGCCGAGAATCTGGTCAAGTCCCACGTTTTCCTGCTCAAAGAGAATGTCCATGCCAATTTTCAACGCGCCAAGCGAGGCGAACAGGTGCGCGCGCATGAAGTTTGCCAGCGTAAAGCGGCTCTCCGGCGTGCGGACAAAGAGCGGGCGCCCTTCCTCGAAGTGGGTCAGGTGCTCGCCCGATACATAGTTGTAGGCCAGCAGCCCACCCGCGTCCGCGTCGGCTTTGAGGGCCTGCTGGTAGAGCATCTCGAACAGTTTAGACCGGCTGACTTCCAGCCCCAGGGCGTGGGTGAATTCTTCAAACAGACCGACCCAGGCATTCAGGTCGGAGGTGCAGTTGTTGCTATGCACCATCGCCACCGGTTTGCCGGTCGGGGTGGTGACCATGTCAATTTCGGGGTAGAGCCTGGAAAGCGGCTTTTCAAGCACAATCATGGCGAAAACAGAGGTGCCGGCGGAGACGTTGCCGGTGCGGACCGCGACGCTGTTGGTGGCGACCATGCCGGTTCCGGCGTCGCCCTCCGGGGGACAGAGCGGAATTCCGGCTTTGAGTTCGCCAGCCGGGTCGAGCAGTCGCGCGCCTTCGGCAGTCAGGATACCCGCATCTTCCCCCGCGACGAGGACTTTTGGCAGGATGTTTTCGAGTTTCCAGGCGATGTTCTTTTCCGCAAGTTGTGCGTTAAACAGGGCCAGCCTGTCTTTGTCCCAGTCATTGGCGGCGCTATCAATCGGGAACATGCCCGAGGCTTCGCCAACGCCCAACACCTTTTGCCCGGTCAATTTCCAGTGAACGTAGCCCGCCAGGGTGGTCAGGTGATGGATGGCGTTGACGTGCGCTTCACCATTCAGGATGGCCTGGCAAAGATGGGCAATGCTCCAACGTTGGGGGATGTTGAATTGGAACAATTGCGTCAGGTATTCGGCGGCCTGGCCGGTGCTGGTGTTGCGCCAGGTGCGGAAGGGAACGAGCAGGCCGCCATCCTTGTCGAAGGCCATATAGCCGTGCATCATAGCGCTGAACCCGATTGCGCCGGTGGTCTGGAGCGGGACGCCGTACCGGGCTTTGACATCGGCGCGCAGGTTGCGGAAGGCATCTTGCAAACCCGCCCAGACATCTTCCAGGCTATAAGTCCAGACGCCGTTTTCGTAGCGGTTTTCCCACTCGTGGCTGCCGGAGGCGAGCGGGGCATGGTCGTCGCCGATGAGCACCGCCTTGATGCGCGTCGAGCCGAGTTCGATGCCCAAAGCGGTTTTTCCACCGGTAATGGCGTATTGGATGGCGATTGGGTGCATGGTCGTCTCCTGTTCTATAGCCGCGAATGCCGAGCGGACAAAAATTTCATCGCGTTTTCATCCTCGGTCGGGTTTATCCTGGATACCGCACTTCCCTCCACAGTCATCGGCTGGCTCTGGTGTTGCGCCGATACCGGATCAGGGTTCATGGATGGCGTTGATCAGCGCCCAGAAATTCTCCATAAAGCGCCGTTGGAAGATCAGGAAGCTGATGAGCAATGGAATCAGGCTGACCACCGACATCGCTATCTGCGGCCCCCAGGCGGTAAACCCGGCGCCGCCGATGAGTGCATTGATGGCGACCGTTATGGCTCAATAGGCGCCTCCTTCTATGGCATAAGTGAACTCTGGCGGATGACCAATTCCGGTTTGATGGTGATATGCTTAGGCTCGATCATCTCATCGGATAGCAACTTCTGCTCCACTAGCGCGCCTAGTTCTTGCACCGCGATACACCCCAGCTCGTCCTGGTTCTGATACACGGTTGATAGCGGGGGATGGAAGAACTCGGACTCGGAGATTCCATCGAAGCCCACAACTGCCAGATCATCAGGTACCTTCCTCGCTTGCTCGGCTGCAACCTGCAACACGCTTAGCGCCATTTGATCATTTCCAACAAATATCGCATCCATTTCTGGAAATTGTTGCGACAATTTCAAAAAGGCCGTCTTACCGCTTCTGGAGGACCAATTCCCTTCGACCCATTGTTGCGTTGCAAGGTCATAGCCGGCATCCACCAGCGCATGCTCCCACCCCAACTTGCGCTGGCGCGCCTCCCACCAATCGAGCGGCCCGCTGATGTGACCGATATTTCGCCGGCCCAGATTGATCAGATGTTCAGTTGCCGTCCTCGCGCCGAGATAATTATCTACAGCGACAATCGAAACGCCGTCCCGTCTGCCCATGGTCAAGAAAATGATGGGAATATCAACTTCGGGCAGCAGTTGCTCTAACCAGTTTCGATTATCACCAACCTCCGGGGCCGCCCAGATGATGCCGTCTACCTGATGCGCTTGAAACCATCTCAACAATGGGTGAACATTGTTAGCGTTGAAGCTGGCGAGCTCCTTGAGCAGCAAGCCATAGCCCAGTTCCTCAGCCTTGCAGGTGATGCCGCTCAGCGTTCTGGAAGGGCCGATATACTTGAGTCCTGCCGTCACGACACCGAAGAGATAACTCCTCTGACGGCTCAGGCTCTGGGCTACTGCGCTTGGATGATAGTTCAGCTCCTCCATGATGCCGAGAATGCGTTTTCGCGTTGCTCTGGACACATCTGGACGATTGTTCAGCACGCGCGAGACCGTTTGTCGGGAGACGCCCGCCTTTTGCGCTACATCATAGATCGTTGCTCTGTTTTTCTCAGTCATGTGAGGATCGTTTCGTGTGTAATCGTGAGCGATAACGTGAGCGGTCACGATTATCTTAGCACAACTTTGAAACCGTGTCAAGAGCTTTTTGGAAAAAAGATGAGGGAATCGGGCAAAGCGGGCGGGAAACCCATTGCCGCGTGGATATTTCGGGATATGACGGCGCGGCCTGTTGCAACGCGATTTTGGGAATGCGCGCTTCAGCTAGCGCGGTAAATAAAGGGGGTGTTGCTGCGTAGCAACACCCCCTCCTCGAAATTCCTGGCAAGTAGACCGCCGCAGGCCAAGGTCTGGCAGCGATCTCACCAGCGTGCAGTATCTACGGCTGACTATTGCGCCGATTGCCCTGTCCCGCCCACGCGGGGCGACCGGTCGCGTCGCGCAGGGTGATGCTTGCGCCGGTGCTCAGGTTCTCGACGGTCACGGCTTTGAATTCGCTATCCTCGTGGAAACCGACCACGATCACCTCATCGCCCACCGCCACGGTGAAATTTGCCTGCTCGCGGTACCAGGCTTGACCCAATCCCACCAACACCTCGCTGCCGTCGCCGGTGCGCACCAGAATCTCGCTATCGCTGGCGATGACCACGCCGCGCACAGTCTCCAGCGCGCCCACCTCATGCTCGATGGGGCTGTTGGCGTTGCGCCCCAGCGTCTCGCCCGCTGCATTGCTCTGCCCGCGTCCGCCGCCGCGCCCCGCTTCCAGCACCGCGCCGCTCCGCCCGCGTCCGCCACCCCGCGCGGCTTCTGCCACACTCCGACCAAAACCATTGCTGTTGCTGCGTTCGAGCGTACGCTCTGCTGCCCGCGCAGTTCGCTCTCCGCCGCCGTGCGCTGTCGCGCTCTCCGGCCGCAAGACGATATATCCCATCCCTGCTACCAGGGCCGCTGCCAAAATTCCTACCAAGACTACAGTGATTTTCGATAACATTTCAGACCTCCTTCTGTAATTTTGTGATTTGCAGATTTACTGATTTGCCGATTCGCTGATTCGCCATTCACGCCGGGCAGCTCTCTTCCCGCGCGATGCGGGGCTGCGGCCTGGCGAAGACCTGCCGGGTCACGCAGACGATCCACTTCCAGTGCAATACGACATGGAGCAGCACGCCGCTAATCATGATGAGGCTGGCCCAGGTGTGCAAATCGCTCCACACCCAGCGACTCAGTCCCAGGAATGTGCTCCCAAACGCAGCATTCGCGCCGCCCTGATAGCCGCCCGATCCCAGGAACAGGAACAGCACCCCCGTGCCCGCCGAGAGCAGAAAAGCCAGCGCAATCAACGCATCCACCAGGTAATTCAACTTCGCTTTCATGATAACACCTCCGTTTTGTGAACTCGATGTCATCATAACGGAAGTATGTGAAGGCTTGATGAAGGAACGGTGGAAAGATGATGTAACTCAGTCCGAAGGGGTCGCCAGGCTTGCGGGCGCAGCGCGCTGCGCTTCGATGTGCAGCAGCGCCGGAATGAAGAAACCCGCGCTCCCCACCAGCAATGTCAGCAGGCCGCCGAGAATGAACCAGAACGGGGCGCCTGGCGCGTCTACCACCGGCCTGGCAACCAGCAGGCTCAGCGGCGCGGCGGCGGCAGCCATGCTCAAGAGCAGCGTCATCACCCGCCCCTGTATCTCCGAGTGAATGATAATCGCAACCCAGGTATTCTGCCGCCGCTGCGCGATGTAGGGCAGAGCAAGGCAGATGGGCAGTAAGGCGAAAATCTGCCAGGGATAAAAGGCGACATGCCAGAGCAACCACAGCGTGGGCTTCAAATGGGGGCGGCCCTAAATGGATCAGTGCGGGTATGCCTCGGTAGAGCGAGAGTCAAAAGAGCGAGAGTCAAAATAGAAGAGCGGGCAGGCCAAAATAAAGTAGGGCTGGCCAAAACGGCATGGGTTTGATGCGTAAGCTGCTTACTTCGGTCAGGCTAGTCATGTCAGGCTCCTTTCTTAGCGGATAAGAGGCTTTTTGCTCGGTGGTGTAGCCATAGCTGGCGCCAGAGATATGATCAGTGTAGCCGCAAAAGAGCTGTTTGACATCCAACTAAAGAACCATTGGGGGGGTGATTTGGGGGGAAGCAAAAGACCTGGGCGCGCGGGCCAGGTCAGGAGAAGCCGTGGCTTTGACTGGGCGGCTACAACAGACCCAACGCGCGCGCTTTGGCTACTGCCTCCGTGGCATCATCCGCCGCCGTCGAAGCATGTTCAATGGCTTCTATCGCCAATCCCACGCTGAGGAAGATTGTAGCGGGGCAGCCAAAACGCCACCGTCAGGCCGCCGCCGGGCGTGGAAGCGGCCCAAATGCGCCCGCCGTGGACTTCGATGATGCGGCGAGCAATCGCCAGGCCCAGGCCGGAGCCGCCGGTGTCGCGGCTGCGGGAAGGGTCGCCGCGCCAGAAGCGCTCGAAGAGCCGGGGGAGTTCCGCTTCCGGCACACCCGGCCCATTATCGGCGACTTGTACCGTGACCCCATGTGGCTCAGCGCTGGCGCTCAGCCGCACCGCGCCGCCCGCCGGGACGTGATGCGCGGCGTTGGCGAGCAGGTTGCCCACCACTTGCGCCAACCGGTCGCTATCACCGGCCACATCCGGCAACGACTCCGGCAACGTGCAGGTCAACGTCAGCCCTTGTTCGGCCAGCGTCGCCCGATGCGCTTCGGCCACGCGCGCAAGCAGCGGCGCGAGCGCGAGCGGGCGCCGCTCCAACCGCAGCTCGCCCGCATCCGCCAACGCCAGCACGCGCAGATCCTCGACCAGGCGCGTGAGGGTCTGCACCTGCGCCAGCGCGGGATCGAGGTTCTCCGGCGTGGGCGCATAGACGCCATCGCTGATGGCTTCCAGCGTGCCGCGCAGCACCGCCAGGGGATTGCGCAGCTCGTGGGCAATGTCGGCGGTCTGTGCGCGACGGGCGGCCTGGGCGCGGGCCAGGCTCTCGGCCATCGTGTTGAAGGCGCGGCCCAGCTGACCGATCTCGTCGCGGGCGACGACGGCGGCGCGCACGTCCAAATCGCCCTGCGCGATGCGCTCGGCGGCATGGGTGAGCCGCTGCACCGGCGCGACGATGCCGCGCATGAGCAAGCCGCCTACCAGCAACGCGGCGATGAAGGCCACGCCCGCGCCCGTCCACAGCGCCGCGCGCACCTGGTTCAGGTATTGCTGCTCCGGGCCGCCCAGCGTTACAGTGCGCGCTACCACCGCATCGGGGAGCAGGTAGCCTACCGTTTCCCCCTCCACGCTGATAGGAAGCGCCCGCGCCAATTCTGCGCGGGTCAGCACGCCGGTGGGGGCGCCTTCGAGGTGCGCTACAATTTTCCCGGTAGCATCGGCCACGCGGAAATCCCAGGACTCCGCCGCGCCTTGTTCTCCGAACTGCCCGCTGCCGCGCCCCGCGCCGCGCCCGCCCTGGCCCTGCGGCCCGCCGGCGACCGGCGCGAGCGCAGGCAACACCGCCTGCACACCTTCCCACGAGCCGTAAGTGCGATAATACGTTGCCAGACCCGCACCGATGTTTTGTGCGCGCCCGCTGTAAAGCAGGGCGTACTGGCGGAACTCGCGCTCGGTCTGGCGGCTCACCAGCAGCAGCACCGTCGCCACGGCGATGAGAATGACCAGCGCAAAAACCAACACGCCCTTCCGATAGAGGCTCATGGCGTTTCCGGTTCCTCCAGGCGATAGCCCGCGCCGCGCACGGTGACAATGTATTGCGGGTCTGCCGGATCAGGCTCGATCTTCCGGCGCAGGTTTTTGATGTGGGCATCTACGGTGCGCTCGTAGGCTTCGAAGGCCACGCCCTGCGCGGCTTCGAGCAGGGCTGCCCGCGAGAATACGCGCCCCGGCGCAGCCATGAGCGTCGCCAGCAGCTCGAACTC
>CAZDSF010000082.1:0-15444 GCA_964508025.1 uncultured Anaerolineales bacterium | reverse complement strand
TCTCCAGCGCATCCCGCAGGCTGGCATAATCATCCGCCTCCGAAGGATACAGGCTGGCGAAAACCATCGGCTTGGCAGGGCGGTAGCCTGCCAATGGCGCCGCCGCGGGGCGCTTGATATCGGTGATCGTATCGCCCACCCGCGCTTCGCGCACAGACTTCAGCCCGGTGGCGATGTACCCCACCTCACCCGCCGAAAGCTCCGCTACGGGCATCATCCCCGGTGTGAACACGCCCACTTCCACTGGCTCCGTCTTCGCGCCGGTTGCCATCAGCAACAGCGACGTGTTCCGATCCACACGCCCGGTATAGAGGCGCACATAAGCGATCACACCCTTGTAAGGATCATAGTGGGAATCGAAGATTAACGCTTGCAACGGCGCCTCCGCATCCGCTGTGGTTGGCGGCGGGACGCGATCCACAATCGCCTGCAACAGTGCGGGCACGTTGGTGCCTTCCTTCCCCGAAACGGCGACCACATCAGTCAACGGCACACCGAGCAGCTCCGCCACCTCGGTTGAGACCGCTTCGACCTGCGCTGTTACCAGATCAATCTTGTTGATGACCGGGATGATCTCCAGATCGTTTTCCAGCGCCAGGTAGAGATTCGCCAACGTCTGCGCCTCGATGCCCTGCGTCGCATCCACCACCAGCAGCGCGCCCTCGCATGCCGCCAGCGCCCGGCTCACCTCGTAGCCGAAGTCCACGTGCCCAGGCGTATCAATGAGGTTGAGCTCGTAAGTCTCGCCATCGGCAGCCTGCCAACGCATCTGCACTGCCGACGCCTTGATGGTGACGCCTTTCTCCTGCTCCAGATCCATGCTATCAAGCACCTGCGACTGCGACGACATCTGCCGCGCATCTAGTGTGCCCGTCACTTCCAGCAACCGATCCGCTAACGTGGATTTGCCGTGATCTATGTGCGCAATAATGCTAAAATTCCGAATCCGCGAAGGATCCATGGATCAACTCTTCCTTCCATGTATTTTTTATAGGTGCCATTGATAAATCAGCTTCCAATTGTACCACGTTTCACGAATCACTGCGATCTTGGGCGACAGGTCTCGGCAGCTACCCCCACATCGCGCCGCGCGCGAAAGAAAGCGTCAACCCTGGCGTGTAACATATAAAGGAAAGTCATTCCAATCCACAACAGGCCCAAGATCACCCGCGCAAAAAAGATACGCCTTTCCGCGCCGTATTCCAGCCCCAACACCAGATTGCGATAGGCGAAGCCGCCATAATGCACCACGACCAGCGCCAACATCCCCCGTCGGCCCCATTCTCTGCCCAGCCAGGCCCCGGCGCTCAACACCAGCATACCGAGCGCCAACGCCAACGAGAATAGCACCGCCGGGATTGGCAGCTGCGCGCCCATGGCCTGAGCATCCAGCGTGAGCACACTCAACGTCACAAGCAGCGGAATTATGCCAGCGAAAAGAATGTTCCACAACGTAATGATCCACACCGATAACGGGCGTTTGATGGCAACAGCAGTCGTATGCATGGGTTCCTCAATGAGCGCTCCGATTTCAAAAACGCGCGTCACACTTCCATCTTACCACAAAGTTACACAAAAAGGTAACGGCGAGCTCCCGCCAATGCGCCAGCAGATGCAGTTGTTTTTTCGGCGGCTGTGGCTACAATACAAACGGTTCATGATTTTCCATTCACGATTGCGGAGGCGACCATGACATTTCACATCCCCTGGTGGCAAAGCGGCGTCATCTACCAGATTTACCCGCGCTCGTTTCAGGATAGCAACAGCGATGGCGTGGGCGATCTGCCCGGCATCCTACAACGGCTGGATTACGTTCACAGCCTGGGCGTGGATGCGATTTGGATCTCACCCATCTACCCCTCGCCCATGCACGATTTCGGCTACGATGTGGCCGACTATACGGGCATCCATCCTCTGTTTGGAACGATGGCAGATTTTGACCGGCTGCTGGAAGCAGCTCACGCGCGCGGTCTGCGGGTGATTCTCGATCTCGTGCCGAATCACACCTCCGATGCGCATCCCTGGTTCCTCGAATCCCGCAGCAGCCGCGATAATCCCAAGCGCGACTGGTACTTTTGGCGCGATCCCCGGCCCGATGGCAGTCTGCCCAACAACTGGCGCGGCGCTTTCGGCGGCCCCGCGTGGACGCTCGATTCACAAACGGGCCAATACTACCTGCACCAGTTCGATCCCCACCAACCGGAGCTCAACTACCGTAACCCGGAGGTGCTCGCGGCAATGCTCGACGTGATGCGTTTCTGGCTCGACAAAGGCGTGGACGGCTTCCGCGTGGATGTCATCACCATGATGATCAAGGACGCCGCTCTGCGCGATAACCCCCCTAATCCCGATTGGGACGGCATCAACCCCGCCGATAGCCTCAGCCCCGTCTACTCGCGCAACCAGCCAGAAGTCCACGAGATCGTCCGCGCCATGCGCCGCCTGCTGGATAGCTACCCTGGAGACCGAGTGCTCATCGGCGAGACGTGGCTCACGGGCGAATACCTGCAATACTACGGCGACGCGCTCGACGAATGCCATCTGCCCTTCAACTTCGATCTCATCCGCGCGCCCTGGACTGCCGCCGCGGTGCGTGCTGCTGTCGAGTTCTACGAGGCGGGTGTACCGGCAGGCGGTTGGCCCAACTACGTCCTGGGCAATCACGATCAACCCCGCATCGCCAGCCGGATAGGCGGCGCGCAGACGCGCGTAGCGCAAATGCTGCTACTCACGTTACGCGGCACGCCCACCTGCTACTATGGCGACGAGATCGGCATGGAAAACGCGCCCATCCCGTCGGAATTCGTCCAGGATCCGCCCGCCGTGCGCCAACCGGAACTCGCGGATGTGCTGGGCCGCGATCCGGAACGCACACCCATGCAGTGGAATGCCTCCCCTAACGCGGGCTTCACCGCGCCAGAGGCAACACCCTGGTTGCCAGTAGCGAATGACTACGCAAAAAACAACGTCGCGGCGCAGGAATGCGACCCCCATTCCCTGCTCGCGCTCTTCCGCGCGCTGATCGCGTTGCGCTGCGCCAAACCTGCGCTCGCAGTAGGCGATTATGCCACCGTCGAGACCGGCGCCGCGGATGTGTACGCCTACACGCGCACCGCCCCCGGCAGCGATAGTTTCCTCATCGTACTCAACTTTGGTGAAGGAACACACGCGCTTGACCTGAGCGCGGCGGCGCCACAGGCAGAGATCGCCGTGGCAACAGATATGCGCCGCTGCGGGAGGGTAAACCTTGCCGCATTAGCACTGCGCCCGCACGAAGGGCTGGTATTGCGCCAACTTCCGTTTGGCGCATAACGCAGCTCGATCTCACCAGGCGACTGCTTTCTGCGCCGCACAACAAAACGCCGACCAGCCCCCTGTGTGGGCCGGTCGGCGTAGCAATCAAAATGCAGCGCCAAAACGGCGGACGCTAATCCTCGGCTTCTTCAGCCTTGCGCTTGCGCACCACTTCCACCTCGGCAGCAGGAGCAACTGTCTGCGCCTCAAGATCTTCCGCTTCCGGCTCACTGACCTGCACCACAATTTCATCCGCAGGGGTGAGAATCTCGACGCCTTCTGGGACTGCCAGATCACCGACCGTCAGCACCGCACCCAGCTCCTTCATCCCCGAAACATCAACTTCGATGGCGGGAATCAAGGCGGAAGGCAAACACTCAACCTCGACCTCGGTAATGATGTGCAACAGCATCCCGTGAAGGTCGCGCACGGCCGGCGATTCGCCCACCAATACCAGGGACACCGGCACGCGCACCGTCTCGCTCATGTTAAGCGCTTGCATATCCACATGAGTGACATAACGCTTGAGCGGGTGGCGTTGAAGATCGCGCACGATCACAGTATAAGGTTGCGCCACACCTGCCACATCCACATACAACAAGGTGCTGGTACCGGCCCGCATCAGGGCCGCCTCCAGTTCCCGGCTGGCAAATTGCACGGCCAAAGGCTCGAAACCGTGTCCATAAATGACGCCTGGGGTAAGCGCTTCTCGACGCAATTGCTTGACCTGCTTCCCAATCACAGTACGGGGCGAGGCCGATACTTGAATTCGCTCCATCAATACTCCTCCATTCACAAAATCCTTCGGGGCAATCAGCCCGCCAGGTAAATGACTTCACCCGCCTGGCGCAGCTCCGGCGCAATCGAAATTAAAAAGGCCGCACCACTATGCGGCCCACGACCAGGCAGCGATATTGTAACCCAATCTTGAGCATTGTCAAACGCGCTAAGCCACGGCAATCGGAGCACATCCTGCGCCCAACACGCCTACACTACGCCGAAAGGAATGGCTACAACCGCTAATCCTGCTCACCAGAGGCGCACTATGCCGCGCCGCGTTCTGATCTACTGCACCTTATCGGCGCGCAATAACAGCTCCGTCTGCGGCAGTTGTTCCAGCTTCATCATGGTGAACCATGAAAGCCCCATCCCCACCAGCTGCGACAGCGCCAAAAGCACATCCCAGGAACCGGCAACCTTCAAATTTGGAAAGAACATAATCAGGCGTACGACAATGTTCAGTCCCTGCACCAAAATCAATGCCGTGCGCCCAGAAATTGGGGTAAGCACGCCCACATTCATGCCCACAAGCGCAAAGGACAACAAGAGCAACAACACGGGGGGCAATAATGCGGCTTGTGGAGCGCGAGCAAAGAACGCCGGAGGATAAAGGCTCACAGCGATGATCTGCAACACAATGAGAACAATCAACCGGGTACGGGGATTACGCATGATTCCTCCTTGAAACAGCCTAACTTATTACAATGCTCCTATTATATCCGGCTTTTCATCATGGTCAAATTTGACATGTCCACGCTTTTTGCTACAATGTAGAAGCGTGGCAGTAAGTAGCTAGAGCACACCCCCTTCTCTGCCACGTATTCTTTTTAATGTAAGGAGGTATCATAGCCAATCCAATACCGAATGCAAACCCCAACATGTTGCAGTGATGCATTAACCTAGTATCTTGAGGAGGAGAGAAATGCGTACACGATCGGTTTTGTTAGGTGTGATGTTGGTGATCTCCCTGTTGAGTTTCACCGCCTGCGGTAAATCGGGCGGCGACACCATCAAAATCGCCATTCTGGCCCCGTTGAGCGGCGATGTGGCAACCTTCGGGCAGTCCACCCGCGACGGCGCGATGATGGCAATTGACGAGTGGAACGCCAAGGGCGGCGTACTGGGACAGCAGATCCAAGTTGTGGTCGAAGACAGCCAGTGCAACGCCGAGGCCGCGGTCAGTGCCGCCAACAAGGTCATTGACCAGGACGGCGTCAAGTTCATCATCGGCGAGGTTTGCTCCAGCGCCTCCATTCCCATCTCCGAGATTGCGATGGCCAAGGGCGTGCTGCAGATTAGCCCCACCTCCACCAACCCCGCTGTGACTGTGGATTCACGCGGGAACACCAAGAGCCTCATCTTCCGCGCCTGCTTCATTGATCCCTTCCAGGGCACGGCAGCCGCGAAATTCGCGCTCGAAAACCTCAATGCCAAGACCGCAGCCGTCTTCCTGGATCAGGGTAACGACTACGTGCGCGGCCTGGCTGAGTTCTTCATCGCGGCCTTCGAGGCTGGCGGCGGGCAGGTTGTCGTTAGAGAAACCTACACCGGCGACGATTCAGACTTCTCCGCTATCATCAGCAAGGCCAAAGACGCCAACCCCGACATCCTGTATCTGCCGGACTACTACTCCACGGTCAACCTGATCGCGGCGCAGGCGCGCGAGCGGGGTGTTACCGCGGCCTTCCTGGGCGGCGATGGTTGGGATTCCCCCGACCTGGATGTGAAGGCGTTGGAGGGCGGCTACTTCACCAACCACTACTCCCCCGAAGATCCGCGCCCTGAGGTGCAGGACTTCGTGAAGCGGTACCAGGCGAAATACGGCTCCGTGCCAGACGCGCTGGCGACGCTGGCTTATGATGCGACCACCGTGCTGTTGAAGGGCATCGAACAGACCGGCAGCGCGGATCCTGTCGCGGTAGCCAAGACGATTTCGGGCGGCACTTTCCCGGTCGTTTCCAGCGAGATTGTGTACGATACCCAGCACAATCCGGTTAAAGCCGCCGCCATGCTGAAAGTCACGGGCGGACAGATCCGGTTCGTAGACTCGATCGAGCCTTAAAGCCCACGGTCTAACAACCACTGAACACAATGGCCCGGAGAACCGGAAGTTGAACCCGGTCCTTGTGTTTGAATTTGCAGGAATGAGGAGGCTATTATGACCCTAACTAAACACTCGCGCCAAAAAGCCAGCGCCATTCTGGAACGCCGCAATGGGCAGATTTTGAATACCATCAGCTCGGTAATTTTTGCGCTCGGCGGAGCAGGTGTAGTGCTGGTTTTGGGACGCGAACTGCTGCGCAACCCCTCGTTGTTCATCGAACAAATGCTCAATGGTCTGCAACTCGGATTCATCTACGCGCTCATCGCGTTGGGATACACGATGGTGTACGGTATCGTGAAATTGATCAACTTTGCCCATGGCGATGTATTCATGATCGGGGCCTTCACCAGCTTCTACGCAATTGGACTCATGCAACTCAACTGGTGGCCCGAAACACTCTTCCCCGGCATCGCGCCAGGGTTAAGCACCATTCTGGGCGCCATGACCATCATCCTGCTCTCGATGCTCGTTTCGGGCACCCTGGCTGTCGTCATCGAACGTTTCGCTTACCGGCCGCTGCGTGAAAAACCCCGCATTGCAGCGCTGATCACCGCCATTGGCGTCTCCTTCTTCCTGGAATACTTCGGCGCCCTGCCCTTCACCCTAACCAACAACTATATCACCTATCAGCGGCCCTTTGACATCATGATCTTCGCCACCGATAGCGTTCCCGTAGGTATCGTCATCGCGCTCTGGCTGCTGTTCGTGGTATCGGTAGGCGCCTCCATCACCTTGCGGATCCTGGGAAAGCGCGGCAACATCAACGCCCAGATCTGGGCGCGCAACCCCATCCTGCAATTTGGTATGATGTTTGGCGGCTTCCTGGCTGTCGTCCTCACCCTCACCACCCTGCACATCGAAACTGCGCGCGGAGTTTGGAATCTCTCCGTATCCAATGTGATGTTGGTCATCATGGCAGGTTCGATCCTGCTCCAGGTGGTCTTGCAGTACATCGTGACCCAAACGCGCCTGGGCAAGGCCATGCGCGCGACCGCCTATGACAAACCCACCTCGCGGCTCATGGGCATCAACGTAGATATGGTTATCACGGCCACCTTTGCGTTGGGCGGCGCGCTCGGCGGCGCGGCGGGCGTGCTCTATGCGACCGCCTTCCCACAGGTACACCACCTCATGGGCATTATCCCCGGTCTCAAAGCCTTCGTCGCCGCCGTGCTGGGCGGCATCGGCAGCATTCCAGGCGCCCTGGTCGGGTCATTGATTATGGGCCAGGCAGAGACTTTGGCAGCCGCCTTCATCTCCACGCCTATGCGCGACGCCATCGCTTTCTCGCTGCTCATCATCGTGTTGTTGTTCCGTCCCCAGGGCCTCTTCGGCGAGCCTCCCGGTGAGAAAGTGTAATAAAGAACATGAAAAACATCAAGAAATCCACCCTCAGCTTTTTCGGGATGATGCTAGCGATCTATATCGTGATTCAGCTGCTGCTAAGTTTCGGCCTGCTGAACAACTTCTGGCGCGGCATCATCTTCTGGGGCGCGGCGATCACGATGGTGGCGCTGGGCCTCAATCTGATCTACGGCTTCAATGGGCAATTCTCGCTGGGACAGTACGGCTTCTATGCCATTGGCGCTTATGGCGCTGCCGACATCACCTGGCGTTGGCTCGAAGATGACCCTTCGGGCATTGTCGTCGGCTTCTTCGGCTCGTTGGTGGTGCTGGGATTGTACATGCTGGTCGGGGCCTTGCTGCGCCGCTTCTACAACATCAAAGTCACCACCCGCTTTTTGGCCTACCTGCTGGCGACGGCATTAGGCTACTGGATCGCGGTAGTGGGGCTGCGCCCGTTGCTCGAACCGGTGCTGAATGCGCTGCTACTGCCGCTGCCAGCAGCAATCACCCAGCAGATCGTCTTCTTCCTGGCGCTGCTCAGCGGCGCGCTGCTCGCCGGGATCGCCAGTTTCCTCTTCGGCATCCCCGTGTTGAGCCTCGGCTCCGATTACTTCGGCATCGCCACGCTGGGTTTCACCATCATCGTCAAAGTGCTGCTGGATAACACCGATACCATTCTGCCTTTCCCCGAAATGAAAGGCGCGCGCGGCATGGTGGGCATTCCGCAATGGACAACCTGGACCTGGGTCTTCCTCGTCTTCATGCTGGTGGTCATCATCATGCGTAACCTGCTACACTCCAGCACCGGGCGCGCGATCCTCGCGGTGCGCGAAGATGAACGCGCTGCCGAACTGGTCGGCATTGATGTGACCCAGGCCAAACTCCTGCCTTTCGTGGTGGGCAGCATCTTCGCCGGCTTCGCGGGCGGCATCCGCGCCCACGACCTGGCTTTCCTGCATCCCCAATCCTTCAGCTTCATCCAATCCTTCAACCCCCTCATCATCGTCGTCTTCGGCGGGCTGGGCAGCATGACCGGCACCATGATCACCGGATTTTTGTGGATTCTGTTGCTCGAAGGCGCCCTGCGGCTGTTCCTGCCCCAGGGCTTTGAGACGTGGCGCTTTGTCGCCTACCCGCTGGTGCTGCTCATCATGATGTTGCTGCGCCCCGAAGGGCTTTTCGGGCAGTATGAGCTGCCTTTCCTGGAGCGCCCGCTGGCAAAGCTGCGCACCAAGACCATCCTCTCCCGCCAGGAAGAGGGAATCGTTATTGAGGAAGTGCTGCAATGAACGGACGACCGGATGGATTGCCACAAGAAGTAGAAGCGCGTCCTACGTTACTGGAAATCCAGGGCTTGACTCAGTTCTTCGGGAATCTGCGCGCCGTACACAATTTCGATCTCACCCTGAAGGAAGGTGAACTGGTAGGACTCATTGGCCCAAACGGTGCGGGGAAAACCACCGTCTTTAACCTGATTACCGGCGTCTACCAGGCTTCCGCCGGCAGTATCCGCTTCCGGGGCATGGAACTCATCGGCACGCCCTCCCATGAAATCATCCAACTGGGTATCGCGCGCACGTTCCAGAACATTCGCCTGTTCTCCAAGTTAACCGTGCTCGACAATGTCCGTATCGCCTACCACCCCCATGCCGGCTACAAGCTCGCGGATTCGATTCTCCGCAACAAAACGTATCAGGACAAAGAGACAAAACTCACCGCGCGCGCCCAGGACTTTCTCGAAATCTTCGGCCTGCAACAACGCCAGAATGATATTGCCGGCAGCCTGCCCTACGGCCTGCAACGCCGGCTGGAAATCGCCCGCGCCCTGGCAACGGATCCAGAAATGCTGATCCTTGACGAGCCGGCCGCCGGCATGAATCCGCAGGAAATTGATGAACTCATGGCGCTGATTCGCTTCATCCGCGAGCAATTCAATCTCACCATCCTGCTGGTAGAACACCGCATGAGGCTGGTGATGAACATCTGCGAATGGCTCACCGTGATGGATTTCGGCGAGGTCATCGCGCGCGGACTGCCGGAAGAAGTGCGGGATAACCCATTGGTGGTCGAAGCCTATCTGGGGCGGCAAACCGCCATTCTCAAGTAGGAGGCCCGGAATGCGCTTACTCGAAGTCAATGATTTGTACGTCTCTTATGGCGCGATTCGCGCCCTACACGGGCTGACCTTCCACGTCGAAGAAGGCGAAATCGTCACCCTGATCGGCGCCAATGGCGCGGGGAAATCCACCACCCTCAAGGCGATCTCCGGTCTGCTACGCCCGGATCGCGGCGAGATCATCTATGCCGGCAAAGAGATCAGCCGCGTGGGCGCGGATGCGATTGTGCGCATGGGCCTGATTCACGTGCCGGAAGGGCGCCGAATTTTCGCGCCGCTGACCGTGCGCGAGAACCTGGAAATGGGCGCCTTCACCCGCAAAGACAAACAAGAAGTCACCGCAAGCATGGAGCAGGTCTTCAAGCTATTTCCACGCCTGAGGGAACGGGTGGCCCAAACCGGCGGCACCCTCTCCGGCGGTGAGCAACAAATGCTCGCCGTGGGCCGGGCGCTGATGTCCAAGCCGCGCCTGCTGCTGATGGATGAGCCTTCCATGGGCCTGGCGCCGATCCTGGTGGAGGAGATTTTCAACATCATCCAGGAGATCAACCGGCTGGGCGTGACCATCCTGCTGGTAGAGCAGAACGCGCACATGGCGCTCTCCATCGCCAACCGGGGCTATGTGCTCGAGACCGGCGCCATCCAGCTAACCGGGCCGGCGCAAGCGCTCGCCGCTGATCCACAAGTGCAGGAAGCCTACCTCGGCGGAGACTGATCCGACCCCACAAAAAACCCCACACGGCAGCGCTGCCGTGTGGGGTTTCTCTTTGCGCCAAACCGCCCTACTCTACCAATGCCAGACGTTGCGCCGCGCCGATAGCCGCGCGCGCCCGCGCCTCCAGCTCCGCCGCCGAGCCGGGACGACGCGCCAGCCCTTCAGCCTGCGCTGCCAACCCCGTCGCAACAGCCACACGCACCGCCACATCCAACTCCTCCAGCGTTGGAAGAATATGAGCCGCGCTCAAGCCGCGAGCGTGGGCGCAATCCGCCAACGCTCGCGCCGCAGCAACCGCCATCGTATCGGTGATCGTGCGCGCCTGCACATCAAGCACCCCGCGAAAGATGCCGGGAAAAGCCAGTGCGTTGTTCACCTGGTTCGGGAAATCGCTCCGTCCCGTACCGACGATGCGCGCGCCGGCAGCCAACGCCTCTGCAGGGAGCATCTCCGGCGTGGGATTCGCGCCAAGAATGACCACCGCATCTCGCGCCATCGTCGCTACCCATTCCGGCGCGATAACGCCCGGCCCTGGACGGCTGAATGCCAACAACACATCCGCGCCGCGCAGCGCCTCCGTGATGCCGCCGACGACCCGCTCGGCGTTGCTCTCCAAACAGATCGCCCATTGCGGCGCAATCTCGGCCTGCGCTTCCAAATCATGCCGTCCCGGATGCAACGTCCCGGCCACATCACACGCGATGATAGCGCCGGGAGAAGCGCCGGCCGCCTTCAACAACCGATAAGCCGCCACATTCGCCGCCCCCATTCCCACTAATGCAATCCGCGCCTCAGCCAGCGATTTCCCCACCACCGTGAGCGCGTTCAGCACTGCCGCAAGCGCCACCGTCGCCGTGCCCTGCTGGTCGTCATGCCAGACAGGAATATCCAATGCCGCGCGCAATTGCGCCAGGATGCCAAAACATTTAGGCTGGGCGATGTCTTCCAGGTTGATGCCGCCGAAAGAAGGCGTCAGTGCTGCCACCGTAGCGCAGAAAGCCTCCGGCTCCGTCACGGATAACACCAACGGCATCGCGTCCACCCCGCCGAGCAGCTTGAAGATCAGCGCCTTGCCTTCCATCACCGGCAGCCCAGCTAACGGGCCAATGTCGCCCAAGCCCAACACCCGCGTGCCATCCGACACGACCGCAACGGTGTTGCCGCGATTCGTGAACTCCCACACCCGCTCTGGATCGGCGGCAATCGCCAGGCACGGCTCCGCCACGCCTGGCGTGTACCACACATTGTAATCTGCTAAACTGGTGACGGGCACTTTCGGCGCCGCCTGAATCTTGCCCCGATATCGCGCGTGAAGCGCCAAACTGCGTTCTGCAAATGTGGTCATTTATAGTTCCTTACCGGCGCACCCTATACCTCTGGACGCGCTGCCACCAGATAATTCATGAACGCCGGCCCCATGCTGCCCGGCGCCTGGTTGCCGCCCAACGTCACCTTGCCTGCCGGGAAATCGCGGCTGTAAACCGGGAACATCATCCGTCCACCGGGATAATCTATCTCGATGTGCATCGGCTCCGGGGAGAATGTCCGCAGCCAGTTGGGGAGATGCTTTGCTGTCGCCAAGTACGCCACGTAAACTTTTGCCGGGCGGTCGAGGTAGAAGTGCAGGAACGATTCACGGCGCGCCTCATAATCGAGGTCCGCGGTTTGAATGCTGGGCAGCCCGCTCAGCGGCAACGGCAGCCGCATGATGGGATAGGGCCGATCCGTATAGGCGGGGCGGAAAGAGCGCAGATAGCTGCGGCGGTAACGATGGCTGCTGGCAACCTGCGCCCCGCTGATGGGCGAAACATAGCGCGCCGCGTAGCCCCCCGGCGCGCGCCCCGCGCCTTCATGCGCGACGACAGCCATCCCCCCCACCACCGACGTGAGCGGATCCATGGCGCGCAGCTTCTCATACCCAAAAATGCGCTCCAGCAAACCGACGAAGATCGGGATCTGGGAGCTGCCGCCCGTGCGCAAGACCACATTGATCTGCTCCGGCGTCAACCCGACTTCCGCCAACACCGCACACACCTCCCGTTCCACCAGCGCCACCTCCGCCTCGATCAACTCCTCGAAGCGCCGACGCAAAATCCGCTCCCGAATCTCGATAGCCTGGTAGAAAAACTCCAATTTGGTGATCAGATTGGTCGAGAGTTGCACCTTGGCGCGTTCGATGGCCTTGAAGAGCGAGAAGCCCACGTTCGCCGTGACCAGGGTTTCCAATGCGCGCATCGCCTGCGGATTGTTGCCAGTCTCCTGAAAACGCCGAATCTTGCCCAATTCCTGCGGGCGAGAGAGCTCCGGCATGGTCTGCCACGTCTTCAGCAGATCCAGCATGGTATAGGGGAAGTCCACCCCCTCTTCCACCTCGGAACCGGCTCCGAAATACTTGAGCAAGGATTCCATCACCCGGCGATCCAAATCGTCGCCGCCAACGAGCACGCCGCGCGTCGCCAAAACACGCGGCGGCTCGGCCCCGCCCACCTCAGCAATGGTAAGATCGAGCGTGCCGCCGCCAAAATCGAAGAGGAGCACCAGCGCGCGCTGCGGCGCAGTCCGATGATAGAGATGCGCTGCGGCGATGGGTTCCAGCTGAAAACTGATCTCCTTGAAACCCGCAAACCGCGCGGCTTTGTAGAGGATCTCCTCCGCGCGCTCCGAAATCGCTGGAGACTCCGAGAACTTCACCGGACGGCCCAGCACCACCGCATCGCAGGTCTCGCCGAATTGCTGCTCGGCCCGCACCCGCATGGCGCGCAGCAGAATCGCTACCAGCTCATCCACCGGATAATAGCGATCAAAAATCACCGTGCCCTCGTACTCTGGATCGCGCAACACCGTCTTGACCGACTGCAACAGTCGTCCGTTCGCCGCGATATCCACCTGATCGAAAATATCGTGCATGTACTGAATCGGGCCAGACCCGGAGCCGCCCACAATGATCTCAATCGCGCCCATGTGCCGCCGCTCCCACACCGGGCGGCGCCCGGTTTCCTGCTCCAAATACTCAGCCGCCGCCGCGCTGCCCAGACTGATTTCGTGATCGCGCTTGATGTAGATGAGAGAAGGCAACACCCTGGCGTTATCATTTCCCGGATCAATCTCCACCGGGGACAAAGTGACGCCGTCGTAATGAGCGACGGCGGAGTTGGTTGTGCCAAAATCAATGCCTACGCGCATAGATCTACCCCCTGTGAACTGCTGTCATCCAGCCCGGCGAATAACGGCCCCACCTGCCCACGTCGCGCCGCCCAGGCGCGCAGATCCCCCAACACCTGCATCTCGTGTGGAAAAGCCATCGTTTCCGGCAACGCCGTCAGCGGAAACCAGGCGCAGAGATCCGCGTCATCTCCGGGCAAAGGCTCGCCGCGCGCATCGGCCACAAAATAGATGTTCAGAATCGTGAACTGCTCCCCATGAAACAGATAGGTATCGAGATAGAAACCCAAAAAGTCGAGCAACCGGACCTCCAACCCGGTCTCCTCCTGAGCCTCTCGCTGCGCCCCTAACTCCGGCAACTCCGCCTCCTCCAAAAAACCACCAGGAATATCCCACAAGCCCTTTCCCGGTTCAAACGCCCGACGCACCAACAGCACGTGATGGTTGCGCAAAATCGCCACGCCCGCGCAGGGCTTGGCGTTGCGATAATGCGGGCGCTGACATACCCCACAAACCTGGACGGCTGGCGGCTGTGCGGACGCCGTCTCCAGCGGCCCCCCACAACACGGACAGAAATGATGCCCCTGCACCTCGCCCACCGCCTCAAAAGCAAAAGGCGCGCCCATGAAAGGCCAGCGTCCTTCGATCCACGTCAGCTTCGCGTCGCGCGGCAAGCCCTTGAAGCGCCGCTCCGCGCACAACGCCGATGCGTGATCCGCATAGCGCCACGCCGCCACGAGCTCCACGGGCAGATGGGAACGGGTATAGGCAGCGCCGCGGCCGCTCTGATGCTCGCCTAAACGGTGTGCAAGATCATGGGTGGAACCGGTGTAATACGAGCCGTCGCCGCAGCGTAGAATGTAGAGATACCACATACGAAGCAACCATCCTTTATGGTCTGAGGAGGCCAGTATAACGCGAAATGCGCAGGTGGCAACCCCGTATTGGTATCCAACGCCCTGTCGCTACGCGAAAAGTGCTCGGCTGCCGCAAAATCGAAACGCCCCTGCTTGCAGGGGCGCTTCGATTTCACGTGGGATCGGGGCAAAATCTCAATGGATATAAGCCTCGTAACGGCTCAGTCTTCCCCTCCCACAACCGTGAACTTACGTTCCACCTCACGCGAAGCCCATGACAGCGTCTCATCCGGCAAAGCGGGACGCTGCATCCCGTAGCCCGGAGGCAACGCCGGCGCAACGACGATCACCGGTGGGCTGGCATTCGAGGCGCGAGACGTAGCGACCGCATCCAAATGCGCCTCCTGGCGTCGCCAGAGCCACATCATCAACGCCAACGCCGGCAACAGCACGATGACGCCGCAGCTCAAGCCCACCAGCAAAGCCAACGCATCATCGCTGAGACGCTGGGTCACGACCACAACGCCCGTCACGGCTGCCATCAATGCCACCAGCAGCCCAAAGCGCCCCAGTCGCCGGCCCAGTGATTCTTGTTCGCGCATCGCTCCCTTCCCCATTCACGCCGCATCAAATACCGTGGAGGCGGTCAACGCCCGGCGATGCTGCGCCGCCAGTTCAGCTTGCGCCTCGCGTTCGCCGATGTAGGCGGCCTGGAAGCGCAGCGGTTGCGCGCTGCCCCCGACCGCCAGGAAGTCGCCTCGCCCGTTCAGCAGGTGCGCATCGGTGCCCGCGCGCCCCGCCGCCACCCGCGCATCGTCCGCCGAAACCACCTTCCCCACCAGGCGCAGCGGGAAATTCGCCCGCAGCACCCCGCTCAACACTGCCGCCGAGGGACGCTGCGTCGCCGCCACCAGGTGAATCCCCGCTTCGCGCCCTCGCTGCGCCAAGCGCGTCAACAGCGTTTCGATTTCCGCCTGCCCGTTGCGCCGCGTGCTCTGCACCACCAAATCCGCCACCTCATCCACGAAGACCACGATGCGCGGCGCGTGTTCCCCCTGCCGGTCGCGCA
>CAZDSF010000081.1:0-15458 GCA_964508025.1 uncultured Anaerolineales bacterium | reverse complement strand
GAGCAGTAAGCAGAACGCAGTTCGCCGTATCCAACTGCTCACTACTCACTGCTCACCCATTACTATTTCAGAGGAGACACACTACCATGACCGCTTTTCTGCATCATTTCACGTATGAATTCAAGACGGGGTTGCGCAACCCCTCGCTGTTGATGATCAACTATCTCTTCCCGCTGGGCTTTTACGTCATGATGGGCTTTGTGATGACCGCCATCAATCCACTCTTCGAGGCCTCCATGGCGCCGGCGATGACCATCTTCACCATCGTGGCAGCGACTGTGTTGGGAATGCCCGGCCCATTGGTCGAGGCGCGCGAAGCCGGCATCTTCCGCAGCTACAGAATCAACGGCGTGCCGGCGCTCTCGATCCTCTCCATCCCCGGTCTCACCACCAGCTTCCACGCGCTCATCACCGCTGGTATCATCACGCTGACCGCGCCGCTCTTCTTCGGCGGACATGCGCCGGAGAACCTCGGCGCCTTTGTGGGGATCACGCTGCTCACGGTGTTCACCTGCGCGGCCCTGGGGCTGCTGATCAGCGTGATTGCCGCGAACTCGCGCGCCACCGTCCTCTGGTCGCAGCTCATCTTCCTCCCCTCGATGTTGATCGGCGGGCTGATGATGCCGCTGGATGTTCTGCCCGAAGCTGTGCAGCCGTTCTCCGCGCTGCTGCCCACCGCCCAAGCGATGCAGCTCTTCACGGGGTGGGCTTACAATCAGCCTACCGTCTTCAACCTGCCCGTTTCGGCAGCAGCGTTGGGTCTCAGCGGGATTCTGGCGCTCGCGCTTTCGATCTACCTTTTCAACTGGGACACGCGCAATCAGACCCATCGGGGCCACCCGCTGATGGCGCTTCTGGCGCTGGCGCCCTACGCAGCGAGCATCTTCCTGCGGTAAACCTGCGTCAAAACCGCGCGGCGCGTCATCCGCTGCAAGGGACGACGCGCCGCGCGCTTGATGGAGTGTGATGAATCAACGGCTGGAGACGCTGTTGGCGCAACTGGATGAGGGGATGCGCCTGCGTCTGACCCTCATCGGCGGCGCGGAAGCAGAAACCGCGCTCCGCCAGTGGATGACCACGCGCAGCCATCCGGTGGGATGGCTGCGCCTCACGCCTGTCCACAATGCCGCGCCCCGCTTCATCGCCGCGCTGACGGCGGCGCTGCAACCGCTGACCTCAATCGCTCTGCCGAAAGCCGTTCCAGAGCTCCCGCCGGAAGATGCGCTCATCGAGCTGCTCAATGTCCTGGCTTCCGCGCCGGAGACGCTGGCGCTCATCATCACGGGCTACGAAGTCATCACCGCGCCCGCCATCCACGCCGCGCTGAGCCTCATGCTCGACTACCTGCCGCCGCAGCTGCACCTCTATCTGCTTGGCGATCCCGCGCCCGCGCTGCCCCTGCCCCGCTTGCGCGTGCGTCGGCAGCTGCTGGAAATCACCACGGCGGCTGTCTGACCCACAACACGCGATCTTTGCCCGCCAGATCGGCGAGGATACGGCATTCGGCGGCGGGAAAAGCCGCCTGCGCCAACGCGAGCGCCGCCGCGCCCTGCCGCTCGCCGATTTCCACCAGCAGCAGCCCGCCGGGGCGCAGTTTGGCGGGCGCCTGCGCCAGCAAGCCCCGCACCGCATCGAGGCCATCCTTCCCGCTGAGGAGCGCCATCATTGGCTCGCGGCGCACGGAAACGGGCAAACGCTCCCATTCATCCTCGGCGATGTAGGGCGGATTGCTCACAAGGATATCCACCGGTTCCGGCAGCGGCGCGAGCAAATCCCCTTCGAGGAAGCGGATGCGTTCGGCGACGCCGTGTCGCGCCGCGTTCTGCCGCGCCACCGCGAGCGCCTCCCGCGAGAGGTCTATCGCGTAAAGCCGCGCCTGCGGCAGGTGAAGGGCCAGCGTCACCGCGATGCAGCCCGAACCCGCGCCCACATCAGCTATGAGGGGCGCCGGGCCGGCGTGCGCGAGCGCGGTTTCCACCAGCAATTCCGTCTCCGGGCGGGGAATGAGCACCGCCGGCGAGACCGCGAAATCAAGGCCGAAGAACTCGATGCGCCCGGTGATGTAGGGCAACGGCTCGCCGGCAGCGCGGCGCAGCACCCACGCGCGGAAGACGGCTGCCGCCGCGCCCGGCAACGGCGCATCGAGGTGCGCCAGCAGATAGGCGCGGTTGCGTTCCAGCAGCGCCGCCAGCAGCAGCTCCGCCTCGAGGAGCGGCTTCTCGGCGATAGCCGCCAACTCCCTCGCCGCCCATCTCCGCGCCGCGCCCAAATCCGCAAGATCACCCCAGCTCCCCATCACCCCATCTCCGACATTAGCGCAGCACCCCCGCGCGGCGCAATTCCTCCAACACCACCCGCTTGAGCGGCGTCGCCGTGCTCAAGCCGAGATAGCGCCCCTGGCGGTCGCTCACGGCTTTGCGCAGCCCAGCTTGCCACGCCTCGCGGCGTTCGTGATACGCGGCGAGCGTCGCCCGGTCGAGGGTGACATCGCGGCGCGCGCCGGTTTCGGCGTCCACCAGGCGCAGCTCGCCGCGCAGGTCGGGCGCGAGTTCATCGGGCGTGAGCAGGTGCAGCAGCACCACTTCATGGCCCCGCGCAGCCAACGTCGCTACGCCGGTATCCAGCCCCTCCGGGTCATAGCCGTCGGTGAGGAGCAGGATCAGCGCGGGACGGGGCGCGCGCGCAGCCAGGCGGCTCGCCAGATCGCGCAACGCCGGATCGAGCGCCGTCGCGCCGCCGGGCGTCAGCGTCGTGAGCCATTCGCGCCACTCGCGCAGCCGCTCGCCGCCGGAATGCGGCCCCCAGAGCGCCGTCGCGCCTTGTGGCTGCAACAGCGCGCCGCGCAACGCATCCCCGCCAAACAGCGCAATCGCGCCCAGCGCCTCGACGAGCGCGCGCGTTGCCGCCCACCGTTCGCCCCACGCCATCGAGGCGCTGCCGTCGAGCGCCACCACTACGGCGAGATCGGCTTCCTCCTCGTAGAGCCGCACGTAGGCGCGGTCGGAGCGGGCGTAGAGGTTCCAGTCCACGCGGCGGGGATCGTCGCCGGGGGTGTACTCGCGGAAATCGGCGAATTCCAGGCCCGCGCCGCGCCGGGCGGAGCGCCGTTCGCCCCACGCGCCCCACCCCTTGCGTCCGTGCGGCACAAAGCGCAGGCGCGAAAGCCAGGCGAGATCGTTTTGCGGCATCAAAGCAGGTTGTTGGGACATAGGATCTAATGCGTAATTCGTACTGCGTAAAATTCTGTCAAACAGAAGCCTCACGCATTACGCATTACGTATTACGCATTACGTATTACGCATTACGTATTACTTTCCAACACAGCGGCGATGAGGGCGTCGGGGGTGATGCCATCCGCTTCGGCTTCGTAGGTGCGGATGAGGCGATGCCGCAGGGCGGCGGGGGCAATGGCGCGCACATCTTCTATCGCCGCGTTGAAGCGCCCCGCCAGCAGCGCGGTGGCTTTGGCGCCCACGAGCAACGCCTGCGCCCCGCGTGGACTGGCGCCATAGCGCACGTATCGCCGCACCAGCTCTGGCGCGGTGGGCGCGGTGGGCTGCGTCGCCGCGACGAGCCGCGCCGCGTAGGTGTTCACCACTGTGGCGACGGGCACCTCGCGCACCAACGCCTGCATCGCCAGCACCGTCGCGGCGTCGGCGCAGGGCGTCGTGGTGGGAGCTGTCGCGCCGGTCGTGCGGGTAGTGATCTCCGCCAGCTCCTCCACGCTGGGATAGCCTACCTGCACTTTGAAGAGGAAACGATCCAACTGCGCTTCTGGCAGTGGATACGTGCCTTCGAGCTCGATGGGGTTCTGCGTCGCCAGCACGAGGAAGGGCGCTGGCAGGGGATAGGTCACGCCGCCCACCGTTGCCTGGCGCTCCTGCATCGCCTCCAGCAGCGCCGATTGCGTCTTGGGCGTAGCGCGGTTGATCTCATCCGCCAGCAGCAGATTGGTGAACACCGGCCCGCGATGGAAACGAAAGCGGCGTTCGCCGTCGCCCAGTTCCAGCACATCCGTGCCCAGAATGTCAGCCGGCATCAGATCGGGGGTGAACTGCACGCGGGTGAAGTCCAATTGCAAGGCTGCCGCCAGCGTGCGGACAAGCATCGTCTTGCCCAGGCCGGGCAGCCCTTCGAGCAGTAGATGGCCGTTTGCCAGCAACGCAACCAGCGTGTGGCGCACCACGTCGCGCTGCCCCACGATCACGCGCGCGATCTCGGCTTCGATGCGCAGCGCTGTCTCCCGAAACGTCGAAGGCACCAGGGGACCTGTCATCTCAACCTCACTTATCCCAGAGTCGGCAGAAACTGCACTGCGCATCCGCCGTGGTCGGCTGCCCGCACACGGAACACGGATGGAGTTCTGGCGTTCCGGCAGTCTCCGCGAACAGCCCGGCGGCTTTGGCTTGCAAGAACTTACCATAGAATTGCAGTTTGGTGCCGGGAACGTCGTGCTCCATCTGCGTGAGCGTCTCTTTATATTGCAGGCTGGTCGCGCCTTTGGCGTAGGGACACTCCGCTTCGATGTAATCAATACCCTGGAGCAGCGCATAAGCCGCCGTTTCGCGCTCATAGATGCGGCAGAAGGGTTTGACCTTGCGCGCCAGCCCTTCGCCATCGGCGGGGAGCGCAGGATCCTGGCGGACGAGATAGCCCGTCTGCCAGCGCATCACGTTGCCGAAGAGCGTCGCAGCTTCATCGTCGAGATTGTGGCCCGTGGCGAGGACATCGTAGCCCAGCTCGAGCGCCATGCGGTTCATCTCGTGGCGTTTGACCAGCCCGCAGAGCGAACAGGGGCGGCCCTCGCGGTGCTTGCGCGTCGCCAGCGCCGGCAGGCTCTCGCCGTACTGTCCGGGCAGATCCACCACCCAGAGGCGCGTTTTCGGGAATTGCGCGGCGCAGCGGACGGCGAAAGCTTCGGCCTTGATCCGAGACTGCGCAGAATAGGCGAGTCCGGCGTCAATACCCAGGTCAATGTACAGCCCATCGGCGCGATACCCCAGACGGAGCAGCACATCCCAGAGCGCCAGGCTATCCTTGCCGCCAGAGACGGCGACCAGGATGCGTTCATCGGGGCCGAACATGCGGTATTTGCGGATGGCGCGGGCGGTGTTGCGGAGAATCCAGTCGGAGAAATGCTCGGCGCACAGGGAGAGCTTGTGCTGCCGCATGTTGACCACGGCGGGGATGCCACAGTTGCGACAGCGCACGCTCAGCCCCCTGAGACCACAGCGACGATTTTGACGACATCCTCCGGTGCCAGGTGGTGATCCTCTGTGATTAGTTGCCCGTTGCGGACGACGAGCACGCTTTCCGGCAATAACCGCAGCTTTTTGAGCAGCTGCTGCACCGTCATCGTTTCTTCGAAGGTGAATTGTTTATCGCGATACGTCACTTGCATTCAAAACCTCATTACCCTGGTGATTGAAAAACGGGGGCTTTGCAGCCCCCGTGAAGTAAACGGCGCGGCTCAAGCCTCGCGGAAGCGGGCCTCGAGTTGATCCAACAGCTCTGCTGCTTCTACCAGCTTGTCCAGCGGGTTCTGCTCGCCGGTGAAATAGCGATAGTCGCAGGGCATAATATCCAACATTTTGATCAACGTCTGG
The DNA here is from genome assembly GCA_964508025.1 of uncultured Anaerolineales bacterium. Taxonomy (GTDB): domain Bacteria; phylum Chloroflexota; class Anaerolineae; order B4-G1; family SLSP01; genus JAAZNO01. The sequence continues at coordinate 9,852 of CAZDSF010000081.1, read as the reverse complement.
TGATGTTTGCTGACCGTATCCGCAGAAATGTCGTAATAAGCCGCAAGTTTGGCTAACGGCACGTCGCGCAAATTCAACTTGCGCACGGTGTAATCGAGCGCGGCAGCCCAGGCTTCGGGTTTGGGGATGCTGAGCGGCTCGGCGCCGAGCGTGATGCGGAACTCCATCCACATCTGGATCGCCGCGCCGATGAGGTCGAGCGGCAGTTGCGCCGCCTTCATCTTGGCGGTGAGGTGCTGCTCTACCGGATCCATGCCGCTGGCGAAGAGCTGCTCCACGCGGCTTGCCACGGGGGAGTTGGGTTCCAGGCGCAGATAGTTGGCGAGCGCCCGCAGCGCGCGGTCGAAATCGCCGGCGCGGGCGAGGGCTTGCGCCAGGCTCAGGTGATATTCTGCCCGATTGGGCGCCAGTTTGACAGCCGCCTGGAGCCGCTTGAGCGCCTCCTCCAAATCCCAACGCTGGTAAGCTTCCAGCGCCTCTTGATACAGAACGTCGGCTTTCTTCCGGTCGGCGGCTGTGGGTTGGGCCAGGCTCATCATATCCTCCAAGAATAGCGTTGACAACAGGCATTGCTAGATTACTGTACCCCTATTATAGCAGTTTCACAAGCCCTGCCAAGCGCAAAATGCTTTCATCTAGCGCTTTACATCCAGGCCAATCAAGGTATACTTTCTCCGCTTCTGATGCGCGGTGTAGACCGTGAGAGGTCTGATGTATTCAAACCATCAGGATAGGGAGAGCATGAGTGTGAATAATCAGGTAAGGTTAGCCGAACCTCGGCAGAACGTGCAGATGACGTTACCCGATGGGCGCACATTCGAAGGCGATGTGGGCGCGACCATCGAAGCGTTTTTCCAAACCGCCTACCCCGATCCTCCCGCGCCGCTTCTTGCAGCGTTGGTGGATGGCGACCTGCGCGAGCTAACCTGGCCCGTGAAACGGGATTGCACCGGTGCGCCGATTGATCTCTCCCAATCCGATGGCGTGCGCATTTACCGTCGCTCGCTCACCTTTCTGATGATCGCGGCGATGCGCCGGCTATTCCCGGACATCGAGATCTTCGTGGATCACTCGTTGCCCTTCGGCGGTTACTTCTGCGAGACTCCCAAGCATCCGCCGCTCACCGAAGAGCAATTGCGCAATGTGACGCAAGAGATGCAACGCCTCATCGAACGCGACGTTCCGATCCAACGCGAGCGCGTGCCGCTCAACGAGGCAATTGACATCTTCCAGGCGCGTAATGAGCTGGACAAAGTCGCGCTCTTCAAGACCCGCAACCGCAATGTGAAGGACTACTTGCGGATCTACAACCTCGAAGGCTATCGGGATTACTTCCACGGGTACATGGTTCCCTCGGCGGGCTATTTGCGCTATTTCCGGCTGCTGCGCTGGGGCGATGGCTTCATCCTGCAATTTCCGCGCCGGCACCAGCCCCAGGCGCTGCTCGAACCTCGCCATTCGCCGCAACTGGTCACCGTCTTCCGCGAGTACGGGCGCTGGTTGCGCCTGCTCGGTGTGGAGAACGTCAGCGAGCTCAACGCCTCGATTGTAGAGGATCGCTTCCGGCAGATCGTGCTGGTCTCCGAGGCGCTGCACGAGCAACGCATCGCCGACATTGCCGGGCAGATCTGGGCGCGGCGTGGGGATGTGCGGGTGGTGCTCATCGCCGGGCCTTCTTCTTCGGGGAAGACCACCTTCTCGCGGCGGCTGGCGGTGCAGCTGTTGGCGCGCGGCTTGCGCCCCTATGCTCTGGAACTCGATAATTATTTTGTGAATCGCGAAGCCACGCCGCGAGATGAGAACGGCGAGTATGACTTCGAGGCGCTGGAAGCCGTGGATCTGGAGCTGTTCAACCAACAGCTGCAAGCCCTGCTGCGCGGCGATGAAGTGCGGATTCCACGCTTCAATTTCAAGACCGGAAAGCGGGAAGAGGGGCCTTTGGTCAAGCTCGGGCCTGAGCACGTTGTCATCGTGGAAGGCATCCACGGACTCAATCCGCGCTTGGTCTACACGATTCCCTGGGAGCGCACGTTCCGCATTTTTGCTTCGGCGCTCACCCAGCTCAATCTGGATCGCCATAATCGCGTGCCCACCACGGATACGCGTCTCATTCGCCGTATCGTGCGGGATGCGCGCACGCGCGGCTACTCCGCCACCGATACGCTGGCGCGCTGGGAAAGCGTCCGGCGCGGCGAGAAGAATTACATCTTCCCCAACCAGGAATACGCGGATGTGATGTTCAACTCGGCGTTGGTATACGAGCTCGCGGTGCTGAAGCCTTTTGTGGAGCCGCTGTTGTTGCAGGTGGATCCCCTTTCGCCGCAGCGGGTGGAGACCAAGCGCTTGTTTGCGTTTCTGCAATGGTTCCAGCCGATGACGGCGGATGTGGTGCCGGAAAATTCGATCCTCCGCGAGTTCATTGGCGGACAGGCGCTCGAAGACTTCCACTGGGACTGATTCAGCGTGACGTTTGCGACGGAACCCCCTGTCGGCGAAACCGCCCCCGATTCAGGCATCCTCAACGTGGAAGAATCCCTGAGGATCCCTTGTCCCGCCTGTGGCGCTGGGGACCAACATCCCGGCGCCGCATGTTCGGCCTGCGGCGCAGCCGTGGATGAAAATACCGCGCCTGCACCCCGCTCCCGGCGCCGCACGCTCTGGCGTGTGCTCACGGGGCTGCTGGCCTTTATCCTCTTCGTCGGCGTGGTTGCCGGGGCAGGATACGCCGGGCTATATTATGGTGAGCGCGACCGCGAGGCCCAACGCCAGGCCACGCTCGATGAGCACTATCAAAATGGCTTGATCGCTCTCAACAATGGAGATTATGACCGCGCCCGCGCCCATTTCCAGTACATTCTGCAACTGGATCCTGGGAACTCGCTTGCGGCGCAGGGGTTGGCAGAAGCACAGGCTCGTCTGGTGGTGAAGCCCACGCCTACTTCCGAAGCGGTACAATCCCTCACCGAGATTCTGTTTGAGCAGGCGCGCGCCGCTTACGAGGCGCAAGCCTGGACCGATGCCGCGAGCACGCTCACGCAACTGCGCGCCCTGGATCGCGACTATCACGCCGCTGATGTTGAAGCCATGCTCTTCGAGAGCCTCTACAACGCCGGGATGGCCTTCCTCGAACAGGATCAGCTAGAGGAAGGAATCTTCTATCTTGATCAGGCTGTGGCCCTGCGCCCGTTGGATCTGGAGGCTGTGAATCAGCGTTCGCTGGCGGCGCGCTATCGCGCGGCGCTGCGCTTCTGGGGCGTAGATTGGGAGCGGGCGATTACCGAGCTCGAGTCGCTCTATGCGACAGCGCCCAGCTACAAGGACGTCTTCCAGCGACTCTACAACGCTAACGTGGAATATGGCAACTTTCTCAGCGGCATCGGCGAGATGTGCCCGGCAGAGATCGTCTACACCAAAGCGCTGCGTCTGGTCTCCACCGGGAGCGTGGAGGAAAAGCGCGCGCTGGCGGCGCAGACCTGCCTGATCGCTACCCCGATTCCGCAGGATGGCGCCTCGCCGGTGCTCACCCCACAGGCGATTCCGGGCTTCACGGTGGGGCGGCTGGCTTATCCCGTCTACAACGCTACAACCGGCGTCTATGATCTCTACGCCCTCTACGCCGATGGCAAGATTCTGCGTGTGGCCGCCAATGCCGATCATCCCTGGTGGGAGTGGTATACCGGGCGCGTCATCTACCGCGATCGGACGCAGCGCACGATTGCTATGGTTTTGCCGGAAGAGGGCGTGCCGCAGCAGCTCTATGCGCCGGATGGTCGCGCGTGGCCCACGCTTTCACGCGACGGGCAGCGCATTGCGTTTGCTGTTGTTGATGCCAATGATAACTGGAACATCTACATCGCCAACACCTATGGCGGCAGCGAGCCGAAACGGCTGGGGTTGGGATGGGCGCCCGCGTGGGGGCCCACCGGGCAGATAGCCTACACCGGCTGCGATACCACCGGCTGCGGTATCATCCTGGATAATCCCGATGATGACCAGCCCGGCGTGCGCCTCACCGCCAGCAGTGATGATACGGCGGTCAGTTGGGCGCCCGGCGGCAACCTGCTGGCGTATATGACCAACATCACGGGCAACTGGGATGTGATGGTGATGAATACGAGCGGCGGCATCTCGCAGCTGACCTATGAGACTTCTGATGAGGGACTGCCCGTGTGGGCGCCCGATGGCAGCGGCATCGCTTTCCTCAGCAACCGCGATGGCAAGTGGGCCATCTACATTGTGGATCCCGACGGGAGAAATCCCCGCCGCATTCTTGACCTGGGCATCGAAATGCCGAACTGGCAGAATCAACGCCTTGCCTGGTCGCCTTGATGCGCGGGGATTTTGGAGTATAATGCGGGTAGACGGGGCGTAGCGCAGTTTGGTTAGCGCGCACGGTTTGGGTCCGTGAGGCCGACGGTTCAAATCCGTCCGCCCCGACAGTAACCCTCGTAGTTATCTATACCGCGAGGGTTATGTTTTACCCCCGCTTTATCGCACCTCATGGTTCTTGTCTTACTTGATTGCCTGGCGCAAAGCGCTGCTGACTACGCTCAAAGAGGAGACCCTATGACTACCCTGCAAGAGAAACAACTGGAAAAAGCCACCTACAGCCTGTATTACTACACCGCCGGCAAGCCGGAATGCGAGGCGATTGTCCTCATCCACCCGGCTTATGGCGACCACACCTGCTTTCATCATCAGGTGGATGCCTTCGCCAACGACTATCACCTGATCTTTGTGGATATACTGGGGCACGGTAAGTCACAGGTGCGCGGCGGGAACGTCACCCTTGAGAAAACCGTTGATCTGGTCGCGGAAGTCATCGCGGCGGAGGGCCACGCTCACGCGCACCTGGTCGGCGTCTCGCTCGGCGCGCTGCTGGCGCAGGCTGTGGCCGACAAGTATCCCGATCTGGTCAAGAGCGTCATTGCGACTGGCGGCTACAGTATCTTCGGCGACAACTCGGCCATCAGCAAAGCTCAGAATCGAGAGATCTTCAAGGCTTTCTTCCTGATGCTGTTCAACATGGATGGTTTCCGCCGTTATGCGGTGGAGAATACCAACATCGTCGAGGCTGAGCGCGAAGTGTTCTACCGGGCCATGCAGAAATTCACACGCCGCTCGCTGCCGGTCATGTCGGGCATGGGGAAAATTCTGCAAAAAACGCCCAAGACCCTGACCCAGCCGCTGCTCATTCTGGTAGGCGACCACGATCTGCCTATCATCCTGAGCCACGCGCGTGAGTGGCAAGCGCACGAGCCGCACGCCCAGGTGCAGGTTATCTCCAACGCCGGGCATTGCGCCAATATGGACAACCCGGAAGCGTTCAACCGGATTGTAGCGGAATTCCTCTCGTCTATTGCGCTGATGCCGGCGAGGTGATGTTGCAATGTCATTAAACCTCACCAGCGAATTCATCCGCTGGCTGCTACGCTAAGTCGGCTCAAGCCGACTGGAAGAGCCGGCTTGAGCAGGCTTACGCATAGCGGCCTGACGATTCATCGCCAGGTCGGCCAAGTCAGGGCTGGCCCTGATCAATTTTCCGGCGCAGGAGCACTTTCCAGCGCCGCTGGCGATGGCGGTAGAACAGGTTGGCGAAAGCCCAAATCAGCCCGGTCAGCAGCCCGGCCTGGATTTCGATCTCGTCGGTGTAATGCAGTTTGCCGTTCTCCAGCGGACGAAAACGAATGGTGTGATTCCAGACCCGCGCAAGCGCGCCACGCTCCTGGCTCTCGATCAAGTTGGCTGCCCGATCTATATTGACGACCGTGATGTGGTGTTTCCCGACGGGCAAGAAGCCGAATAAGGATAGGCGCAGCGGATAGGGTTTGCCTACCTCCCACTCGCTATCGAGGGCGCCGGGGACCAACGGCGCAAAGTGCAGCAGCGGCGCAGATACAAAGTGCAGCGAAGCCGGGCGGCTGATTTCGTCCCAGAGCTGTTCCGCCGTACAGTTGAGTGTGGTTGAAATACGCGCTAACATATTTCAGGCTAGTTTTCCGGCCAGGCCGCGCGCCCATGCTCGGATGGCTTCCCAATCACGGAGGTCGCTGGCGGGAATCTGGTAGAGTGGGCTGGCCGGAAAGGCTTTGAGCATGGTATCGGGGAAGCGCAGTGTGGCCGGATCGTACTTGCCGCCGAACAATTCCACCGCTATCGGCTTGAGCCAGGGATACTTGCCCACTTGCACATCGAGCGAGGCGCGCACCCCCTCGATTCCCTTATCGGCGCGCGTCGGGCCGAGCGAGAAAATGGCGACGGGCATTTCCGTCAGCGCGGCTTGATGCCGCGTGAGAAAGCGCTGCGCCTCCTTGAGCCAGCTGCCGATGTAGAGCGGCGCGCCCAGCACTAGCGCGCGGTAGCCGACCAGCGTCCGCACTTCCCTGGCGGGCTGCATATCCACTTTCAGGCCGCTTTCCCGCAAGGTGGCCGCGATAGTTTCGGCGACCTCCTGCGTGGAGCCATACCGGGTGGCATAAGCGATAAGAATTGAGTCTGACATGAGTTCCTCCTCTCAAATGGTTACAGGTGAACAGTGAGGGGTGAGCAGTTTGGCGCGGCGAACTGCGTTGCACCCAAGTCGCATCATTGACCGAGCGTATACACCACCACAATCAGGATAACCTGCGCCACAGCGATCGCCCAAAAAACGAGTTGAAACTTCCCTTTCGACGTTTTGTGATGAAACAGCCACATGCCGGCTAACGCTCCCACAGTCCCGCCCACCAGAGCCAGCAACCAGAGTACCTTTTCCGGCACCCGCATAGCCCTTGATCCGGCTACAGATTTGTCGTAGCCATACATGAGCAGGGCAACGAGATTGATACTGAGCAGCCACGCCGCCAACCCGTCGAGGGCAAGTCCCATTGCCAACACCAGCGCCAGCATGACGCCAGCAGCCAAAGCGATGATGCTGAAACGCCATACCGGTTGCTCCGCCTGTCGCGGGCGCCCGCCACGGACGTCGCCCCTCACTGCCGTTGGGTTTCGTAGCGGCGCCGGCATATCAGGCAGGGGAGAGTTGCCGCGCATTCCAGAGCGTTGCGCCCCTTTCCGTTGCGCGCGACAATCCGAGCAATCTTTCGGACGCATCAGCCCATGCTCCCTATAGTATTGCTGCTCGCCAGAGCTCCAGGTAAAGGGCCGCCCACACTGACGACATGTGATGATTTCGTCGCCCATTTAGCTCCTCTAAATCAAAATACTGGTCTCCCCTTTGTTCAAACTCCGGCGAGAGGAAGCCATTTGCCAATGTCATTGGATCATGTGCTGCTTCTCCGCTTCCACCACCAATAAGCGCCCGCCAGCGCAGCAAGAACCCCGCCGCCCGCGAGCCAGGGCAGCGCGGAGGTGGGAGCTTCCGTGGGCTCCTCCACGACAGGCGGGACGGGGGTCGCGGTGGGGATCGGCTTAGGCGCTTCGGTGGGAGCAGCCGTGGGTTCCGGCGTGACCAGCGGCGTATCCGTGATTTCCGGCGCGGTCTCGGAGACGAAGACGGCGGCGGTGTAAGCCGGCACGGTGAAGCTGCCCGCCGTAGCATCGAAGCGCGCCTCGCGCACCACCGGATCGGCGGAAGCTGCCTGCACTGGATGCAGATCGAAGTCCGCCTGCTGGAGCCAGCCTGCGCGGAAGGTCTGCGCTGTGTTTGCACCGTTGAAGACTACCACAATCATGCCGTAGTTGGGGTCGAGTTCGGGCGCCTCGTCGCGCAACGCCATTACAATCAGCCCCGGCAGCTGCTCCGGGCCAACGTTGAGGAAGTGCAACCGCTGCTGAATCTCCTCCTGCGTCCGCAAGCGGAACAGCGGGGAACTCTTGCGGATGCGCAGCATTTCCTGGAAAGCGGTCACAGCGCTCTGGATATGCTCCGGCGTCGCCTGCAGCGCGGGATCGGCCAGCAACGGCTGCATCACGGGCCAGTTGCCGCGATTCTCCCCACCGGGCGGCAAGCCCGCGCCCCAGGTGTTGTGCTGATAGGTGAAATCAAGCCGGTTGAACCAATCGCCGGAGTTGTAGGTGTTGCGATCCATGGACTTCGAGCGCAGCAACTCATCGCCCGCGTGGAAGAAGGGCACGCCCTGCGCGTACATCACCAGGCTCAGCGCCAGGTTGTTCATGCGCACCCGCTCGTCCATCGTGGCCTCCGCTGGGGCTTTGAGCTGGATGGCGTCGAAAATCGTCTCGTTATCGTGTGCAGAAACGTAATTGATGGCCTCCTGCGGGTCGAGCGTATACGCGGCAGGGGCGGTATTGTAGAAGATATTGGTGCCTTTGGCGGGGAATCCAGCGGCATTGAGCATCTCATAGTTGCGCAAGCTGCCGGCCAGCCCCACACGAATCCAGTACATGTACTCGATCAGCCGCTCGCGCTGCTTGGCTTCACTGCGCTGCTCTACCGCATTGGGCGCGTGATACAGCCCGGTGGCGAAGCCCTGCTCCTGCAAGCCGCTGAACGGCCCGCCGCCTCGCGCCGCGTCGCGCAGCCGGTCGTTGAACGCACCGATGCCCGTCCCGGCGATGTTAAGCTGCGTGGCGTTGACGCCGCGCCGGTTGCCCGCCACCTCGCCAAAATCCCAGCCCTCGCCGTAGATGTAGATGCTGCGTCCGTCCACCCCGTCCGCTTCCAGCGTGAGCGCGTCCAGCGTCTCCCGCACGCGGATCATGTTATCGAGCATGTGATGGCCCATCAGGTCGAAGCGGAAGCCATCCACCTTGTAGGCGCGCGCCCAAGTGACGAGCGAATCCAGCATCAGCTTCTCCATCATAGCGTGCTCGGTGGCGGTGTTCTCGCAGCAGGTGCTCCGCTCCATGAAGCCGTCAGCGTTGAGCCGGTGATAGTAGCCCGGCACCACCTTATCCAGCACAGATTTAGCGCTCTGCCCGCTGGCGTTGGTGTGATTGTAGACCACATCCATTACTACCCGCAGCCCACTCTGATTGAGCGCCTGCACCATCTCCCGGAACTCCACGATGCGGGTCACGCCATCGGGATCGGTGCTGTAGCTGCCCTCCGGCACGGTGTAGTGAAAGGGATCGTAGCCCCAGTTGAAGCCGTCGCGGTCGCGGTAGGGTTCGAGCGCGGCCTGCTGCGCTTGTGAATCCGGCGCAAACGCGGCCAGCTCCTCGAACGTTGGTCCAGCCCAGGTGGTGCGATCCTCGTTGATGCTGGCGATATCAAACACGGGCAGCAGGTGGATGTGCGTGAGGCCCGCCTCGGCCAGCGCGCGCAGATGGCGCATCCCGTAGGAATCCGCCACCGTGAACGCCTTGAACGTGCCCCGGTAGGCTTCCGGCGCCGCCGGATCGCTCACGCTGAAGTCGCGGACGTGCAGCTCGTAGATGACGATGTCCTCGAACGCCTCCAACGGCGGCTTGGCGAGCGTCGTCCAGCCCGGCGGTTGCAGGGCGGCGGCAGCCAAATCCACGATCTGGCTGCGGGTGCTGTTCATTGATAGACTGAAGGAGTACGGATCGGTGACGAGGTTGCGCTCGATAGCGCCGGTGCTCGGCACATAGACCTGCACCTCGTAAAGATAGAACTGCGCGGTCCAGGCGGGGTCGCCGGTGATGCTCCACACGCCCGTTGCGGCGTCGCGGGTCATGGGATAGGTCGTGGCGGGGGTCGCCGGGTCGCTATCCGCAAAGAGATGCAGCGTCACGGATTGCGCGGTCGGCGCCCAGAGGTGCAGGCTCGGCGTGTCGCCCTCGTAGACCACGCCCAGCGGGCCGTCGTAGAAGAAGAGGTCATCAAGCACGCCGGGAATCTGGATGGAAGTAGCGTCGAGCAGCTTGCCGTCCTTATCCCACGCGCTGACAGCGACGTGCCCGCGCAACATTTCCGGGACGCGCGCG
>CAZDSF010000080.1:0-15741 GCA_964508025.1 uncultured Anaerolineales bacterium | reverse complement strand
AATGGATGCAACTGTGCGATCTAGCGCGCGAAGAACTCCCGCGCCTTTGCCACGAAAATATCCGGGTTGCCAATGCTCAGTTCCCCGTGATCGTAGCCCTCGAAGCGCTCGATGCGGGCATGGGGCAGCGTCTTCGCAAACCGGTCTAACGATTTCTGCATCAAGAACGCTTCTTTTGATCCATGCCAGTAGACGATATCGGTTTGGCTCTCCTGGATGGAGATCGGCAGCGCATAAGAGAAGGCTGAACGTTGCACATTTCTACACGTTTTCGCGGACATCCGCGAGCAGACGACGATCACATCTTCCGCCGCCTCTCTCGGAAAGAATGAGTTGTACAGGGCCTTCGTGGCGAATTTGTACCCTTTGCGTAATAGCCAGTTTTGGAACAGGCGCGTATATACGGCGAGCGCGATGTAGAGCTTACTCGAAGGGGCCAGGGGGCCAGCATCAATGATCGCCTTCTCGACCGCAATGCGGTTTTGTGCGAGGATGTGGATGGCAATGGTCGCTCCAAGCGAGGCCCCACAGATGGCAAAGACTCGCCCGTGCAGGTTTTTTTCAACGTAGCTGCTGATGGCTTCCGCCGAGGCTTCGACAGACTCAAAATCTGAAAGGGTTTCGATATCGTGCCCGGCCAACGCCGGCGCGATGACATGATAGGTGTCGCGGAAGCGCTCGATGTGCGGCAGCCACATCCTCCACGAAATGCCGTAGCCGTGGATGAGGATGAGCGCCGGATTATTGTGATCGCCAAATTCCTTGAATTGCATCGGTGAATCTCCGTAGATTTTCGTCTACCAAATGCGGCTCAGGTCGCTGAAGCCAGCGCGTGCAGCAGCTTCGGCGCAAAGCGGAACGGCGCGGCGGCGCCGGCCACTTGATTGACGGTCCCGGCAAGGTACACATCGAGCTCCGGGCAGTAGAAGAGCCAGGAGCCGGTCGCGCCGCTGTGCCCGATCACCGGCGGGGTGGCGCGCAGCGGGGAGAAGAGCCGGGGGATGTGGAATCGCATCATTCCCAGACCGTATTGGATGGGCCAGCCGGGCGAGGTGCGCACTGGGTTGAGCGAGAAGCCAAAAGTGTGCCAGCGCTGCGTCATCAGGTTGAAGGTGGCCGGATTGTCGAAGACCTCGCCCTGAATGAGGGCGCGCATGAATTTCAGCAGGTCGTCGAGGGTGCTGGTCAGATCGCCAAAGGAGCGCATTGCCAGCGGAATGTGCAACGGCTTCTGATCCACCCAGATCGTCGCCGGTGTGACCGAGGCGGGTTGCGCGGCGGGATGCCAGGTGTGCTCGAGCGCCAGCGGCTCGAAAATCAGCTCCGCCAGCGCCGCGTGGATGTGTTGCCCGGTCACGGCCTCGATGATGGCAATGAGCAGCTGAAAGTTCGTGTCGCTGTAACTGACCTTCGGGCGCGCCGCACCAGCCGGATGCGCCGCGTCCAGCGGTTGCGGCGGGAAGAGCGGGGTCAGGTTGCGGCGCACCATATCGAGCGTATCGGCGATGGTAAATGCAAAATCCCGCTCGATCACCTGCTCGATCAGCGCCTTGCCGCCTTTGGGCCGGGCATCGAAGTAATCCGGCAACCCGCTGAGGTGGCCGAGAAGGTGGTGAACGGTGATCTGTTCAGTGTAATCCACGCCGTTCAGGCGGTGCAGCCCGCCGATCAACGCTTGCGGCAGGTAGGCGGACATCGGCGCATCGAGGCGGACGCGCCCGCGCTCGTGCAGCTTGAGGATGCTGCTGGCGATGTAGAGCTTGGTCACGCTGGCAATGCAGATCGGCGTATCGGTGCGCATGGGCGCGCCATCGGGATGCGCCTCGCCGAGCGCGCCGCTCCAGCGGAAGGAGCCGTCCCCCTTCTCGACGGCAACGACGGCGTGATGGATGGACTTGGGAGCCGCCAGTTGTTGCAGGAGCGTCTGCAACCGCGCGTTGAGAGCCGCTGATTCCGCAGTGAGGTTATCGGTGTGTCGTTGATTATCTTTAGCCATGGATTTCTCCCTTGAAAAGTAGTGACTTTTGCCTGCTTGGACCTATCCAAGAATTCACCGTTGACGCACTAGAAGCGCTTGTAAACACAATCCTCGTATTCAATTCTGGGATGCAAGGAATCTGCGGATGTCTTTGTTATAGTCCTTGCATTCCTCGTAGGCGCCATGACCAAAGCCTTCATAGAGCACAAGCTCAGCATTAGGGATTCTTTCTGCTATATCTTCAAGCGCTCTTTTGCCGGTGATTCTGTCATCATCGCCGCCAATAACCAGGGTGGGACAGGTGATACGATGGAGCTCATCGTAAGCATTGTGATTACGCACTGCAAGCGCTTGAATGATGAATCTATCAAAGGACTTGGGCTTGCTCACTCTCTTAAAAACAGGCATGAGCAATTTATACCTCTTCGCGTGCTTTTCTGTGTATGTTCTGGACATGGTGTCCTCAACAAGGCTTGCGTAATCATTATGCTTCGCCATATCTATCCAGCCATTGACAGCATGGATTAATGTCTCGCTAGGGCGGCTGGCAGTCACTGCGAGGACAAGTTTGTTGACAATATCAGGGGTGTCAATCGCGATATATTGCGCAATCATACCGCCCTGGGAGATTCCTAAGAAATCCGCCTTATTTACCCCGATACTCTTTAAGACCTCAACTACATCTTGCGCCATCTCCCGCGTGCCGTACCCATCTTGCATCTCATCGGGTCTGCCGAATAATAGCACTCTATAGTCTTTTGCAAATTCCTTGCAATAGAGACCTAATGCAAAGGCTTGACCCTTGACACGCTTGAGGCCCTCGCTTAACCCTAGAATTATCACGAGTACCTTGTCGCCTTTTACGGTGTCAATGTATCTTAGTACGGTGTTTCTAATCTTGAATTGTTTCTCTCGTGATCTTAACATTTTTCTCTCCTTGGAGCATCACCTTGTAACACAAGCCTCTGGCTTGTAAGCGGTGCAAGCCGGAGGCTTGCGCTACATTTTCATCCTCGTTGGCGTGACCGTAGCCGTATTGTGCGCTTGCTGATTATTCTGCAAATGTCCAATTCCCGCATTCGCTTCTGAGCAAGGGCAGGTGATGTTGCCACTGCGAAATCTCCGGCACAACCAGGGGGTGGATCTCCACATGGCGCTTGCCGTTCAGATCGTACTCGGTGTAGCCCCACCTGAACCCGGCCAGCGGCGCGATGGTGTTGTCATTGATTCGGCTGGGCATCGTCACCAGAAAGGTGTCGGCCAGCCACTCGAGCTTGCCGCAGTCGCCGAGGTTGTTGCAGGGGGCGTCGTAGATCTCCGCCGGATAGCCCATGGCGAAGAACGGCACGCCCAACTCGCCCAGCGTGTCGTTGACATCCACGCTGGCGACGATGGCGGCGGGCGTCTCCGCTTCTACGGAGGCAAACTCCCGCCGGGTGATGATCTGAATCCAGGCTGAGGCGGTGTAGTAGCCTGTGCCCTCATAATGGCGCACATACGCGCGCATCGTCGGGTAGCCGAGGCACAGATTTACATCGAAGCCGCAGCCGGCGAGCAGGTCGAAGCCAGAGGCGGTGAGGCTGCGATTGGTTTCGTAGCACACCTCTAACTCGCCCGGCTTGCCATTCAACACAAAAGGTATCGCGGTTGTCGTCATTGTTATCTCCTTGAGAATTATGAAGGATGCAGGCGGAAGGATGAAAAGGAAAATCTCTGCTCCTCCGCGCCTCTGCGCCTCTGCGTTAATGATTTTCATTCGCGAGGCTGTACCGCAGATTCGCTAACACTCCTATTGAATTTGGCGCGAATGACCACCGGGCGCAGCTACGTTTTGTCCGCGCGCGGGCGGAGCAAGCGCCAAACCAGCGCGAGGCTGGCGACCGTCCCGACCGCAACCAGCGCGGGCAACGCCAGCTCCTGCCAGCGCAGCGGAAGGCTCTGGCTGCCATCGGGAATCGGCGGTGTTTCGGGATCCAGGTGTGGATAGAGGCGCTTCAGCGCGGGCGTCTCCATATCCGTCGTCTCGATCACTTCCCGCAGTTCCATGACCAGTTGCGTCATCTCATCGCGGGCGGCGCGCACATGGCCTTCGATGCTGGCTCTCAAGTCCTCGCGCTTGAGAATCTGCTTGAGCAGCATCACGAGCAGCGGTTCAGGGATGTAGAGCAGGGCGCGCAAGACGGGCGGCGTGATGGGGAACCCGGCCCGTTGTAACGCCGTGATAGCTTCCCTCATGCCCCGCAGGCCCAGCACGAGGGCGTCGTGGGTGCGCGCCAATCGTGCTTGATCTACGTCCGTAGCGCAGAGCGCCGCTGCCAACGGTCCGACGATGGCGACGTGGTGGCGCAGCCAGGCGTCCATATCGGTGCGGATAGCCACTTTGTAGCCGCGCATATCGGCCAGAACGGCTGCGATGCGCCGGGTGCGCGCGGTGACGCGCCCATCCACCTCCCCGATGGGCAGTTCCCAGCCCCCCTCTCTATCGGGCACCATCCGCATCACCGGGCCGTCGCGCTTGCCGCCCGGCAGCGGAAAGCCGAGCAGCGCCCGCTCCTTGCCTACCGCCTCGCTGAGGGCCTGGGGACCGGCGGCGTTGTTCATCATAAACAGCACCGTGGGGACGCGCCGGTTGGCGGCCAGCGTGGGCAGAATCGCCAGCGCGTGGTTCTTGCGCATGACGACCATGACCAGCTCGTAGTCATCATCGGGCGCGAGCGCCTCCACGGTTTTGACAGGGGTAATCTCGCGCGCTCCGGTGACAGCGTTCTCCAGAATTACGCCATGCTCGCCAAGATCAGCGAGCCGCTGCCCACGCGCTAGAAGCGCCACATCATGCCCGGCCTCGGTCAACCGGGCCGCGAATAAGCTTCCCAACGGGCCTGCCCCGTAAACTAGAATTTTCATCTCGAAAACCTCCTTGTCATTGTAACCAGGTTGCCAACCGACGGCGCTTCCGGCTCAACGTAAGTCTATCAAATCCCGCTGCTACAGAAGCGCTTTCGATCCAGCACCAATAACAGCCCCGCGATCAGCCAGCTGCCTATGGTAATAGGCGCATAGAAGGGTAGCGTCCCCCATGTTGTCGTGATGTTGGACATGCCCGGATAAAAGGTTAGCGCGGCGTTGACCCCGCCATGCAAAATAATCGCCATTACCGTACTGCCATCGCTCTTCAAAAACAACCAGGTGAAGATGACCGAGAGCGCCAGCGCGTTCAAAATTTTCACGACAATCACCTCGTTTGGGTTGAATTTACAATCGCCGATACAGCCAGGCCATGATACCCAACGCCAACAAGCTCACCAGCAGATCGAAAACATCGAATCTACTGTTCAAGAACAGCGCGTGGACGATCTCCGACATCAAGAGCGCGGCAAAAATCAAGCCGAGACCATACAGAAACTGTGTGTAGTTCAAGTCTTTCTTGAACAGAACCGGATAGAAATTGACGAGCAGCATGGGCAGCAACAAGCCCACGCCAAAGTTGGGGGCGATGCCCAACCAGAACTGGAGATTGGGATTATCAACGACTGACGTCTCTCTGAGACATATGGTCAGCACCCACAACGAAACGCCCAACAAGCCCACAACATCGGGCAGTTTTGATTTTTTCTGTTCAAGCATTGACGCTTTTCTCCCGCAGCACCATAGAATTAGACAACCTCATTGGATGTGTGTCGCTCATCGCACACGCCAACGTGCGTGTTAGTGAGATGCTGCCGCCCGCTTCGCTTCTTCCGTGACGACGATGATGCCGATGAAGATGATGGCCTCCAGCGCGGACAGGAGCGCCCACCCCAGGCGCTTTAGGCCGCGCGAGGTTGCTGCGCGGGTTGCAAAGAGACCGACCGCCGTGCCCGCGCCGGAAAGCGACAGCGCGTAGGCGAGCGGGTTGTTGGCGAAGAACTCGCCTGGCCCCTGTGCGCACGACAGCACCCGTCCCGCGCAAGCATTCTGACTAACCTGGTGAAGTTTATCTGTGCTTGACATTCGATGCTCCTCTAAGATAGTAATGGGTGAGCAGTGAGAAGTGAGCAGTTTGCGCGTGGTGAACGGCGTTCTGCTCACTGCTCTCTGCGAACTATTTTTTCTGGATTCTGCGCCAGGATGAGCGCATGGTGTATGCGCCGGTCTCCTGTGCTTGAAGATGCGCCGTCCATTCGTAGGTGGTGGGCCATTTTCTGAAGATGCTCGCCACAGTATAAAGGAAGCGCAACGAAGCTTTGGTGGGGCGCGGCAGCCAGCCTTGCGCGGGGATCATGGTGACAGTGATACGCTCGCCCGCTTTCTCGACGGTGTATTCCCCGGCGACGCGCCCTGTCGCGGGGTGCCCCGCGATCTCGAAGCGCCCGGCGTGGCGCGTATCCTCCGCCAGCGTTGGGAGGGCCGGGAACGCCGGCTCGAAGCGCAGTTCCAGCGGATGTATCGGATTGTGGCGCGTCAGTCGCTTGAGCGCGGGTTGTCCGGCTATCCACGCCAGCGTGAGTGTCGTCTCCCCCGCCTGTACCTCGGCCTGTCCGGCGGCGACTTCTAGCGGCGTGAGTTCACCCTCGAACGCCGGATTGAGCGTGGCGATGAGCGGCCTGGGGCTGTAGCGCGTGAAAGTCATCCGCGTGAAATCCATCGGGATGGGGAGAATATCCGGCTGATGCCGTTGACCGTCAATGTTGATCTCGAAAACCGTGTGGCGCTGCCTGACGAAGTAGAAATCGTGCAGCAGCACCAGCGGCAGCGCCGAGGGGGCTTCCGCCGCAGCGCCCATCGGCGCGAGCAGGCCAAACAGCTTGCGCGGTTTAGGGTTGCGTTCGCTGATATGGATCGTCACAGACCGGTCGTGAATGTCCTCGAAGGCGTAATGCGCCTGCACGCCGCAAGCATCCACAGTGTAGGCCGCCTCCGGCATTTCGCGCGCGACCTTATGCGCCAGCCCCTTGCCGGCGATGTCGTACTTGGCGGCGTCCAGGTGCAGGCCGGGCTGGTGATAGACATCCACCTTGCCATCCCGCCGCCAGCCGATGACGAGATGCCCCGCGCCGTTGACCGGGTCAGCGAAGACCTGCGGCTCAAAGCCGACGTAGGTGGTATCCGGGTCTTTCTCGAAGTTGATCAGGAGCAACCGCTCCATCGGATCCACAGCGATCTGAAATGGATTGAGAAATTGCTTCGACATCATTGCGCTCCTGCCCATTCTGCTATCGTGCGAAAGACTTCGATCGTTTCGTGATCTTGCATATCGAAATCCTCATCCGCGCTGGTTTTGGCGATCACCACGCCGTATCCCGGATGCACATAGATGTACTGCCCCCAAATGCCAATGGCGCAAAAATCTCCCTGCGGATTCTCCGGAATCCACCACTGATACCCATACCCGAAGGTCGTATGGCTCTGCGGATTATCCCCCGGCTGCAAATGCGCCTCTTCGGGGTTGACGGAGCGCGCCACCCACGTTGCGGGGATGATCTGTTCCCCATCTCGCCGCCCCGCGTTCAAATAGAGCCGGCCAAAGCGCAGATAATCCCGCAGGGAAGCGGAGAGAAAGCCATACGCCAGCGTGTTCCCGTGAAAATCCGTACCCCAGTAGGCGGGATGCTCCATGCCGGCGGGCTGCCAGAGGGCCTGTTCCAGGAATTGCGCCAGCGACTTCCCGGTAGCCGCCTCAAGCACCAGCCCCAAGACGATGGTATCACTGCTGCTATACTCGTTGTATACGCCTGGCTCCCGAACCCTCTCCACGCCCTTGACGAGATCGAGCGCACTGTTTCTGAAGACGAAAATTCGCATGGGCAACTGGTTCACATCGGAGCGTGGATTGGCGTAATCTTCATCGAAATTCACGCCAGAAGACATCGTCAGCAGGTGATGCAGCGGGATTGGGCCATAGTCCGTACCGGCCAGCGCCGGCACATACTTCTCGACCGGATCCCACTCCGAAGTGATGGCTCCCTGCTCGATAGCAATTCCCACCAGCACCGAGACGAAGGACTTGGCGACGGAAAAGGATGTGGGCAAGGAATCCGCCGTATACCCGTTGAAGTAGGCCTCGACCAGCAGCTCCCCATCCCTGGCGACGGCAAAGCCGGTGGTCTCAGTCCGTTCCAGAAATTCATCCATCCGCCGCTGTTCGCCCTCGAAAGTGTAGAACTCCGGCAAGGCCCTGGAATTGGATTCAAAAGCCCACACGGAATCCCCCGGCGTGATCGGGCCTGCAGGAAAGAGCGTGTGGAAATTGCGGAAATTCTCTGCTCTGGTCTCGTCGCTGAACAGATTGAGCATCGTCCACACATCGCTATTCCGCACATAGAGAAATCCCAGCGCCCCCACTACGACGAGCGCGCCGAGGCCTATCGCCAAAAATAACCGGAGTCTTTTCCAAGAAAGTTTCATCATCTGCCTGCGATCATTTGAGCGCCCACGTCTCGACGCCGTTGAAGAAGCGGACGGGCCGCGCCGGTTTGACGCTATCATCCAGCCAGATGGTCTGGTGGTTGCCGAAGGCGACTTTCCACGCCCGGAACTCGCCGGCCGGGGTGGCGATTTTCTCCCGCCCCGTCGCCATCACCAACCACTGCGCCGCGACCGGGCCGTTATCATGGGTCTCCTGCCGCCACACAAAGGGATGAAAGCGCGCCGTTTGCCCCCACGTTCCCGGTTTCAGGTCCAGCGTCGCCAGTTGCCAGGGGGCGGCATAGTCGTTCAACAGGGGCAGCGCGGCGTCGTCAGCCAGCGGAGTCTCGCTCCAGGGCAGCTCGAAGACGCGCTCCGGCTCGCCGCGCACAGCGATCTGCACGCGGATGCCATCCGCGTCTGCCACCCAGCGGATGTCGGCGTGATACGCGCCCTCCTGCAAATCCATCACGGTCTGCCCGGAAACCAGGCTGCCGTCGTCCGTTCGCCACCGGAAGTGATCCCGGCGCTCGCCGCCCGCATTGCTCCAAAAGCTGTTGCCGATCCGCACCTCGTAGGCGCGCACGGTGGAGGTGCATTGAAGATCAATCAGCGCGCCGTCCGGGGTCAACAGACATTCGCCGTCTCCCACTCGCTCATCCGCAGGATTGTAGATCTCGTACTGCCACTGCGTCGCGTTTTGCCATTCCGCCGCAGGGAGATTCAGCGGCGCGGCAAACAGGCCCGGCCCGCTCACAATGGTGTAAATTTCAGCGCCGATGATCCCCACATAAAGCAAACCGGCGATTAGCAGGGGCCACGCAGCAGAGAGGGGAAACGCGCGCTCTGCTGGAAGCGCAGCGGGCGGCGGCGCAGCCGCTTCTGGCGCCGCGCTTCGGGTGAGCCGGGTGAAGGCGACCAGCGCGAGCACCGCCGCTATCAGGCTGCCCATCATCACCGGCGCAGAGAACAGCGCGCTTGGCGCGCCGAGGGGGAACACCGTGTCGGTCACGACCAGCGCCGCCAGCGCGTTCGCGCCCACGTGGGTGAGGATGCTCGCTGGAAGGGAGCGCGCGCGATAGTTGATAAAGCCCAGCGCCAACGCCAGTGGGATGATGCTGATTCCCTGAATCAACGATAGGTGGAAGATGACGAACAGAGCTCCGACGAAGCCCACGCCCCATGCAGGGCCGCGCCGCTCGTAGACCGGCTGCAGCACGCCCCGGAACAGGAATTCTTCGCACAGGGGGGTCATCACCGCGTAGGCCGCCATCGCCAGAACGCCCATCAGCGCCGTGGTGGGGATGATGTCGTCGGGCAGCACGGGGCTGTAATTGAGGAGCTGCTGCAGGACGCTGCCGCTCACCGCCGCGAGGGGGTAGAGCGCCATGCCAATGAGCAAGGACAACGCCGCGACCTGCCACCCAGGCCACGTCCAGCGCACCCGCTCGCCGATGGGTTGTCGCGTGAGCCGCAGGTAGAGGTAGGCGGGCAAGAAGACGAAGAACGCCTGATTGAGGATGAGCCGCACATATTGCGGCATCCAGAGCAGCAGGGCGTTGGAGAGCTGCAGCAGGAGGACGATGAGGAAGAGCAGGTTTACCGCGCGATGTTCTTTCGTGTGATGTGACATGGGCTACCTTTCAGAACGACAATGATGTATGCTCCAGCACTCCGCCGCCGTCATTGGCGCGGAAGCAAACCCAATCATAACCTCATCTGAGGTAAGAGAAAAATTACTGTGTCGCCTCTGGGCATGCATCATCGCTTCAGCGCCTCGGATAGCAGCGTATCGAGCCATACGCCATTGTCGAAGACGCGCGCCTTCCAGCCAGGCGCCAGCCGATCCAGCAACACGGCCTGGGCCATCCCACTGCCGTAGAAACGTCCATCGCCGCGATCCCCGGCCATGCGCCGCAGCTGCCCTACTTCCCGCGACCAGCGCCGGGCAAACGTGCGGTAATCCTTGAACTGGGGATCCTCATGCACAGCGGATGCCGGTGTGTAATCCGGTGTGGTCGCCGCCTGCCGCCAGATTTCCAACTCGGTGTAGCGCGCCAGCCCTTCTTGCCACTCGCGTTGGCGCTCGTAAGCCACCATGTCGGGGGAGAGGCTGGCCCGGCGCGCTTCCCGTTGCGCCAGGAACGCGCGCGCCAGGGTCTCGGTTGCCTCCGGCGTCTCGGCTTGCAACGCTGTTGCCAGCAAGTCGAGCTCCTCTTGCCAGGCGGCGCGGAAGGCGTCGTCTTCCCAGGGATAGCGATTCTCGTAGCGCGGAACGGCGTTTTCGGCGGCGGCGAGTTTCTCCGGCGCCCGCATTCCCTGATAAGCGTGAAAAGCCTCGTGCAGCACCGCGGAGATGTAGAAATCACTGCTCTCGACGAAAAGTGCTATCGCCAGCCGATAAGGAAAGATGGGGCGCAGGAAATTCGGCAGGCTTTCGCGGAACTGCTGCGCCAGCGCGATGCGCATCCATTCCTTGGTCATCAGGCTGGAAGTCCACCGGTCGCCCACCAGCACGGTGAAGTTTTCGGGCTGCACATCGGTGGGGAGCGCCTGCCGGTAGATGGGCTGTCCGGCGAAGGTCGCGTCGGGCAGGCTCTCCCACGGGCCGCCGTGCGGCTGCAGGTTGGGGACTTTCAACCATCCCGACGCCGGATTGGACAGACCGACCAGGAAGGCGTAACGCTCGTTGTAGACGATGGCGGGAATGTCGGCTTCGTCCCAGCCAGGCCAAACAGCATTGCCAAGGCTCTCGCGCAGGTGGAAGATTTCCGCCAGCCGCGCCTGTTCCAGTTCCCCAAGCTGCGCCGGCTCTGCCGACGCCGTTTGCAGGCCGATATTGCTGGCAGCGGAAAGAAGCATCAGGGCGCTACATAGTCCCAGAAAACCTAGCAAGCCTCGGGTGAGCCAGAGTTTTAGCCGTCGCATTGTCTCCTCCCTGGATAATGGCGCGTCATGCCATGGTTGCTTTCAGTACCGCGCGATGATTTCGCTGCGGCGGAAGGTGCGCACGCCGATCCACAGCAGCGCGCCCGCCGCGAGCCAGACCACCACACCCAGCGCCGCCGTCAGCGCTGTGCTTAGATACATCACGCCCGATGTCTGCGCGATGACCAACGCCAGAATGGGCAGCACGATCACCCCTGCGATCTGGTTCGCCTCCTGGAAGGAGTTGACGCGCGAGGAGACGAGCACCGTGGCGCCCAGCCCCATCGCAGCGGCGCCCGGCGCCACCCAGAAGACCAGCACCAGCCAGGTGGCGTTGGGGAAGAAGATTTCTTGCATGGTGGGCCAGGCCGCGATGTTGACGGTAAGGCCGTAGAGCACGAAGCCCACCAGTGAGACCAGCAGCGCCGGCAGCCAGGCGGAGAGCACCTTGCCGATGAACAGTTCCAGATCGGTGGTCGGCGTGTAGATGAGGGCTTCCAGCGTCTTGCGCTCCTTTTCGCCGGCAAAACTATCCGCCGCGATGACGCTCGCCACCATCAGCGGCAGGATCAGGAACATCGGCGCGAGCATGTAGACCAGGGTGAAGATGAGCAGCATCTGCTCCGCCGTGTAGCCTTCCCACTGGGCCAGCATCGAAGCCGGCATCTGCTCCAGGAAGCGGCTGATATCGGGCATGTTCGCGCCGGGCAAATCGCTCAGCGCCGGACCGAAGCGGCCCATCACGCCCGGCAGCAGGATCATCATGATCAGCGGAACCAGAATCAGCGGCAGCATCACGCCCTTGCTACGAATCACGGCGAGCACATCTCGCCGCACGATGGCTTTAATCGCGCGCCAGTTCATGCCTGCACCTCCTCGTTGCCATGCAAGGCGAAATAGACATCTTCCAGGGTTGGCTCTTGTGGGGTGAGCCGGTACAGCGGCGCATTCGCCGCTACCAGTTGGGCCGCCAGTTGCGGGATGTGTTCTCGCGTGGGCAATGCCAGGCGCAACACCGGCTGCCCTTCGACTTGGGCCACATCACGGGCGTCGGGGAACGCGCGCAACACCTCTAGCGCTCTGGCGGCTGCGGTTGTGGAGGTTTCCAATTCCAGGCGCACGCCCTGCCACAGGCTGCGCGCCAGCTCCGCAGGCGTGCCCAGCGCCATCAGTCGGCCGTGCTCCATCACGGCGACGCGGTCGCAGAGCCGCTGCGCCTCTTCGAGGTTGTGTGTGCAGAGGAAGACGGTGTGCCCGCCGTTGCGGCTCAGGTCGCGGACGATCGCGTGCACCTGGCGCGTGGAAACGGGATCGAGGCCCGATGTGGGTTCATCGAGGAACAGCAGCTCCGGCTTGTGGAGCAGCGCCCGCGCCAGGGCGAGCCGCTGCTTCATGCCCTTGCTGTACCCGCTCACCCGGTCGGCGGCGCGGTCGGCCAGCTGAAAGGTTTCCAGCAGCGCGCGCACGCGCCCGGCGACCTGATCGGCGGGGACGTCGTAGAGCTCCGCGTAGAGGGTCAAATTCTCATAAGCCGTGAGGCGCTCATCCACCGAGGGGGTCTCGGTGAGCACGCCCGTGCGGCGGCGCAGCTCCGCGCCAGCGACGGCGGGATCGAGGCCGAGCACGCGCGCCGTCCCGGCGGTGGCGGTCAAGACGCCGTTGAGCAGCCGCACCGTGGTGGTCTTTCCGGCGCCGTTGTGCCCCAGAAAGCCCAGCACCTCGCCCGCGCGCACATCGAGCTCGAGGGCGTCTACCGCTGTTAGATCTCCGAAGCGCCGGGTCAATCCTTGCGTCACAATCACAGATGATGCATTCATAACGTGCTCCTCATAATGGCGAATGGCGAATGGCGAATGGCGAATGGCGAATGGCGAATGGCAATTGGAATATCGAAATCAGGTCACGGCTCAGTCAATTCTATGTAAACTATACTCTAACCTTCTTTTCAAAACAACCATCGATCGGGCGGGTTGCAGCCTCGACTTCTGACCAGTTTGCCCGAATTTAGAGCACATACAGCGCAAAAGCCACGCCCTGCCGATGCAGTGCGGCGCGCCCGCGCAGAAAAGCCGCGTAGAGGGGGTGCAGCCGGTACCCCATTCCGCCCTCTTCCGCCGTGATGAAGAGATGTCCCGCTTCCAGGCGCTCCAGTACGGCGGCGTCGCAACGCGCTGTCTCCAGGCGCTCCGTATGTGCGGCGGCGAGCAATGCCGCGCGGACGGGCGCCGGTTCGTTGCCGAAGGCTACCGCGTCGAAGTGCCAGGCCAGCGCGGGGTCGTTTTCCAGCCGGCGCATGATTTCCCCTGTGGATAGCCCTTCTGCGAGCAAAGCGGCAGCGCGACGTAATCCCATGCCCCATCCCGCAGTGAGGTTGTGCAGCGCGACGCTGATCTCGCCCGTTGCGCCGCAGGTCTGCGCCAGGTAATCCGCCGTCTCTTCCGGCGTGAGAGCCAGATCGGCGGCGTTCAGTTCCAGCAGTTGCCCGCGCGCCCGCAGCCGGCCCAATGGCAACGCCGGACGGCGGCGTGTAGCGATAACCAGGTGTAACGTCGGCGGCGCGTATTCCACGGCCTGTTCGATGAGCGTGTGATGGTGTACGTGTTCGTAGCCGTCGAAGATCACTGTGATCTCCTGGTGACACAGCGCCAGCGCGTTGAGCAGCTCCGCCGGCAAGTGGGCGTGCTCACGCGCGACAATCCGCGCCCGCGCCTGGGGATAACGTCGCTCGATGGCTGCCAGCAAGTGCATATCAAAGTGCAGCGGATCGCGGTCCGCTTCGGTGCAGGTGAGCCGAAACACGGTCTCCGGCTGCCACTGCTCCAGGAGCGTGGTTTTGCCGTAGCCTGCCGCCGCGTTGAGCAACGTCAGCCGGTGCCGCCGGGCTTCATCGAGCCGGGCAAGCAAGCGGGGGCGCATCAGGGTTACGTGCTCCATATCTCGATCCTCAAGTCCTACTATACCCTGGCTGTAGGGGAGCTGTCATCCCCTAATTGGGGGAATGCGTTGGGGGAAAAACGCCGCGCCCCCTGGAACAGAATGGGGGGCGCGGATATGCAAGTGGCGCAGGGGTGTTTTGGCGTGTGGGCGATCTACTCTCGTTCGTCGGGCAGGTAGGGGATCAGCCCTTTGCGGTACGCCTCTTCCTGAATAAAGCGGGGCATACTGCGCGCATCCACAAGCAGCCCATTGACGGAAATCATCCACGCCAGCGGATTTGAGTCCATCTTGCTCGGCAGGGTCCAATTGGAATCGAAAATTCCGATTTTGAGCAGGTCTTTGATCTGCCCGGACTTGTTGCCCACGGTGCTCTTGCTCAAGCCGAAGGCCGCGGCCAGCTCATCAGCGCGGATGTAGGGCGTTTGGGATTTATCGAAGAGGAAGTTGACGCTGCCGATGGTGTGGACAATGGCGGCAGCCCAGGTGTTGACCTTGCCCGCCAGCAGAGGCGAGGGCCGCTTGCGCGCCAGGGTCGCGGTCATCTGGCGGCAGAGCTGGGCGTACTCATCGTTGAGATGCTCGGCGCAGAAGGCATCCGTGAGGGCGACGATGCCGTCGAAAGTTTCCTGCAACGCGGCCGGGACGGATTCGCTGGTGCTTTTGCGGGGCATGGGGGACTCCTTGCTTATAGCGATTCTGAAACAGCTTCTGTATCACACAACATAGCGGTTACAATGCGCTTGAGATCGGGTAGGTCGTGAGCGATGACTTGCCAAACCGCATCCAAATCTACCTCGAAGTAGTGATGCACCAGGATATTCCGCATCCCCACAATCGCACGCCAGGGTATTTGGGGATAGCGCAGCTGTATCTCTGGCGGCAGGGCGCGACAAGCCTCTCCAATCATCTGAATATGCGAGACCATCCAGTTCTGGATAAGCTCATCTTGTTCAAAAGCACCTTTCCCCTGAGCCGCATAGCGTTCAATACGCTCGATGGCCTCTTGGATATCCAACAGCCGTTCCCGCACATCTCTCATAGCGGCCTCGCTTCTTGTAACACGCGCTGCCGGATGCGAACGCGCAATCCGGCTTCTGTCACGACATCCACCTCGCGGCCCAGCAGGTCTTGCAAATCCATGAGCAGCGCGCCCAAATCCAGCAAACTGCGTTCTGGTTGCAATGTGACCAGAAAATCCACATCACTTTCAGCATCGGCTTCGCGGCGCGCAACC
This sequence comes from uncultured Anaerolineales bacterium, assembly GCA_964508025.1. GTDB lineage: Bacteria > Chloroflexota > Anaerolineae > B4-G1 > SLSP01 > JAAZNO01. Next base: position 280 of record CAZDSF010000080.1, on the reverse strand, counting down.
GAGCCGAAGACGCGCACATTGCTGGCGCCATGTTGCGCCGCGAGCCGCAGAATCTCGGCGCGCTTTTCTTGTAGTAGGGCTTCGATGCTCATGGGTGTACTCCATTTGTGCGTGAAAGGCCGCATTTGGAGTATAGCCCGGCGGGGGGGATTGTCAAGAAAGCAGGGCGGTGACTAGGGCCTTATCATTCTCGGAAAAGGGAGTAAACTACGGCATTCTAGAAGACAATACCTTCGCCAAAAATAGGCCCTGTGGTATAAGAGAAGTTCATAACCAGTGA
>CAZDSF010000079.1:0-15858 GCA_964508025.1 uncultured Anaerolineales bacterium | reverse complement strand
GCGGTCTTCGGCGCGCGCTACGAGTGGCTCGACGCCGATGTGACCCCCGGCGCGCTCCCCTACTACCGCCTGGAGGATGTGGACATCCATGGCGCGAGCGCGTTCCACGGGCCGGTTCAAGCCGCGCCCACGGAACCCAGCGCCGTCACGCTACTCACCTTCGACGCGCGCAATCCCATCTTCGGCCTGGCGCTCGTCATCCCCCTCGGATGGCTATGGACTAAACGCCGCAGAGCGCGTTCCTGATCAAGAAAAGTGGGGCGGGCATTCGTGCCCGCCCTGCTTTTTCTATCATTTACCGCATCTGGCAACCATTCGTGGTTTCGTGAACGCATTCGCGGACGGCGCGCGTACCTGCCCCCCGGCGTTCTTGGCGACTTGGCGGTTTTTTCAGTGCAGTCATTCGTGTATTCGTGAACGCATTCGTGGAACGGCGCGCTTGCCCACCCTTGAGGGATGGGGTATAATCAAACCATGGAAATCGAAGCCAAATATACCATCCCCTCGAAGCAGGTCTTCCAGGAACTGCAACGCCTGGAAACCCTGGGCGCATTTCGGCTGCAAGAAGGGCGCGTCGCGGCTCTCCACGACACCTATCTCGACACCGCCGATCGCGCTATCTGGCGCGCGGGTTACGCCCTGCGCCGCCGCGAAAAGAGCGGCGCGCTCGTGATGACGCTCAAAGCCCTCGACGGCGGTGATGGCCCCGTGAAGCGCCGCGAGGAGCTGGAAGTCGCGCTGCCAGAAGCGGCGCCGCCCGCCCTGTGGCCCCCCTCCGCCGCCCGCGAGCGCGTCCTCGAAATCGCCGGCGAACAGGCCATCCTCCCGCTCTTCGACCTGCGCCAGACGCGCCACGAGCGCACCGTACTCGCCGAAGAGCGCGCCGTCAGCGTGCTCAGCCTCGACGCAGTGACGCTGACGGACGCCGCCCCCACGGGCGCCGCCCGCAGCACCCACTTCTACGTCCTCGAAGCGGAGCTGCTGCCCACCGGCGCAGAAGCCGACCTCGCCGCCATCATGGCCGCCCTACAAGAGACGTGGCAGCTGCGCCCCGACCCCGAATCCAAACTGCAACGCGCGCTCGCCTTTTTTGGGATGGAAATGCCTGCTGCCCCCGGCCTCACGTTGAGCGCTGCCGAACACGCGCTCCTCGCCGCACTGGCAGCGCAGCCCGGCATGTATGGGCGCCGCGCGCAGGCGCTGCTGTTGCTCGCCAACGGCGCCACGCAAATCGAAGCCGCCGAGGAAGCGCGAATGTCGGAACGGCGCGTGCGGCACTGGCTGGCCGAATGGCGTCAGAAGCGGCTGGACATCTTCCCCGAAAAGCTGCGCCACGCAACGCCCACGACCGCCGCCACCGAAGCGGACGCAGCGGAAACAGCCGCCGCTGAAGCCTCCGTTGCCCCCGCCGCAGCGATGGAAACGCCGATAGCCGTCTCCCCGGCAGACGCTCCCCAGGTGGACTTCGTCCACCTGAATGCGGTGCGGCATCATGCCGCAGCCCTGTTCGATCTGCTGCAACCGTGGCACGCCCGCCCCGCCGCCGACCGGGAACTCTTGTGCGAAATTGCGCAGCTGCATGACGTGGGCGTGAACATCGCGCCGGAGCAACACGACCTCGCCGGCTACGAGCAGCTCACCGCGCAGCCGCCGGCGCAGCTCGCGCCCGAAGACGCGCGCATCGCCGCCATCGTCACGCTGCTGCACTCGCGCCGCCTCAAAGCCAAAACACTGCAAGCCCTGCTCGATCACACCGATTTCGCCGCGCTGCCATTGGAGGCGCAACATCGCGCCTTGGTGCTCGCGGCCCTGCTGCGCATGGCAGATGGGCTGGATTTTCGACACACGGGCAGCACCGAGATTTGCGCCATCGAAGAGAACGCCGCCGACGGCAGTCTCGCCATCACTGTTACCGGTCCTGTCGCCGGCAGCGACGCGGAGCGCGCCAACTTCAAAGCCGACCTGTGGGCGCGCATCTTCAACCGCCCCGTCCACTTTCAGACGCCGCCGCTAGGCTCCACCGAACTGCTCGCGCACCTGCTCCAGGCGCCGGAGGCGAGCAGCGCGCCGGAATCCATCGCGTTGCCCGCCGCGCCGGGTATCAATCTCGATGACACCGTCACCGAGGCGGCGCGCAAGACCTTCCTCTTCCACTTCCAGCGGATGCTGTACCACGAGCCGGGCGCCCGGCTGGGCGACGACATCGAAGCTCTGCACGATATGCGCGTGGCGAGCCGGCGGATGCGCACGGCGGCGCAGGTCTTCGCCGCGCATCTGGACAACGAGACGCTGCGCCCCTTCATCAAGGGCTTGCGCCGCACGGGCGATACCCTCGGCGCGGTGCGCGATCTCGATGTCTTCTGGGAGAAAACCGAGCATTTCCTGGAGACGCTGGAGGGACAGCCGCGCCCCGACCTCAGCCCGTTGCACCGGGTTTGGGAACGCGCACGCGAGCAAGCGCGCGCACAAATGCTCGTGTATCTCGATAGCAACGCCTATCGCCGTTTCCGCGAACGCTTCGCCGCCTACCTGGAAACGCCCTGGACGCCGCCCACGCCTGCGTTCAACCTCAAGGGTGAGGCCCTGCCCCAGCGCGTCAGAGATGTCGCCCCCATCCTCATCGCCGAGCGCGTCGCCGCCGTCCGCGCCTACGATCCATGGATGCGCGCAGCCGATGTGCCGCTCACCCGCTACCATCGGCTGCGCATCGCCAGCAAGCGGCTGCGCTACGCGCTCGAATACTTCGCGGAAGTCCTAGGCCCGGCGGCCAAACCGCTCATCAACCAGGTGAAACTGCTGCAAGATCATCTCGGCGATTTGCAAGATGCCGTCGTTGCCAGCAACCTGCTGCGGGACTTCCTCGTCTGGGGCACATGGGGCCACGCGGAGACGCCCGCGCTGCCGGAAGAGCCTGTCGTCGCGCCGGGCGTAGCGGCTTACCTCACGGCGCGGCAGGTGGAATTGCAGCAGCGCCGCGACGGCTTCTTGTCCCTGTGGGAGCAGTTCAACGGGGCAGAATTCGCCCGTCTTGTGGCGGAGGTCATCGCAGCGTTGTAAGTGTAACGCAGATGCACGCAGATTACACAGATTTCGCAGATTTTTTACCACAAAACCACAGAGATCACAGAGTTTTATTTAGCGGAGGCTTTCATCCTTCCGCCTTCAGCCTTCATACTTTACGATAAGGAGTTTCCATGAGCACACAAGCAAAAACCATCATTCTGCTCGGCCCGCCGGCTTCCGGCAAGGGTACGCAAGCCGCCATCGTCCGCGACGCCCTCGCGTTGCCGCACGTCGCCAGCGGCGATCTCTTCCGCTACAACCTGCGCCACCAGACCGAATTGGGCCTCAAAGCCAAAACCTACATGGATCAGGGCGCGCTGGTGCCCGATGATGTGACCATCGCCATGGTGCTCGACCGGCTGGCGCAACCCGATTGCGCGCCTGGCGCGCTGCTCGACGGCTTCCCGCGCACAATTGCGCAGGCCGAGGCTCTCGACGCGGCGTTGGCCGAACAGGGACGCGGCATCAATCGCGTGCTCAACATCATCGTGCCCGATGAGGCGTTGATCGCCCGCATCACGGGGCGGCGGCTCTGCCGCACCTGCGGCGAACCCTATCACCTGCTCTTCAAGCAACCCAAGGTCGAGGGCGTCTGCGATCTCGACGGCGGCGAGCTCTACCAGCGCGACGACGACAATGAAGCCACCGCGCGACGCCGCCTGGAAGTCTACTGGGAGCAAACCAGCCCACTGGTGAACTACTATCGAGAACGGGGATTGCTGGTGGATATTGACGGCGATCAACCGATTGATGCCGTGACGCAAGCCCTCATCGCGGCTGTCAGCGACCTGTAACTGTCAAGCGAAGCACACGGTTTCAGCCACATTCTGCCGATAAGGGCAAATCTGTCGGGCAGCTGTGTAACCGCATCCTACCGAGGCGCCGATGTTGGAAAAAGTTGATCTCGACATAAAACTAAAAAAAAGCGAATACCGGTCAACGGCGCCGGAATTACAGCGACGGTTGAGCGATCTCCAAAAAGCCAGCTGGCGCGCCGAGATTCCCACCCTCATCGTCTTCGAGGGTTGGGATGCCGCCGGCAAAGGCACGTCGGTGCAGCTGCTCACGCGCTACCTCGATCCACGGGGCTTCACGTTATACGCCACGCAGGCGCCGCGCGCTCACGAACAGCAGCTGCCCTGGCTATGGCGCTTCTGGCAGCGGATTCCCGCTTACGGCGAGATCGCCATCTTCGACCGCAGTTGGTATGGACGGGTGCTGGTCGAGCGCGTGGAAGGCTTCACGCCGGAGGAACAGTGGCGGCGCGCCTATCGGGATATTGTCAATTTCGAGCGGCTGCTGGCCGATGATGGCTACACCATCGTCAAGTTCTTCCTGCACATCAGCAAAACCGAACAGGCGCAGCGTTTCCGGCAGCTGGAAGCCGACCCGCTCACCAGCTGGTATGTGCAACCGGAGGACTGGGAACATCACGCCCACTACGATGCCTACGTCACCGCCATTGACGAGATGCTCGAACGCACCGACACGGAATGGGGGCCATGGACGATTGTCGCGGCGACCGACCGCCGCTGGACGCGCTATCGCATCCTGACCACGCTCATCACACGCATGGAGGCGGCGCTAGAGGCGCGCGGCTTGCCCATCCCAGAGCGCCCCGCATCAACAGCAGCGCAGGCAGAGAATGCGGAATTCCCCACCGTGGAACGCGAGGAATCGGAGGCGGCAAATGCTTGAGGAAATTGATCTCACCCAACAGCTCTCCGCTGAAGCGTACACCGAAGCGCTGCCGCGTCTGCAAAGCCAGCTGCGAACGCTCACCCGCGAGCTCTACGATCAACGGCGCAGCCTCATCATTGTGGTGGAAGGCTGGGAGGCTTCGGATAAGGGCGGCATCATTCAGCGCATCACCACCGAGCTCGACCCGCGCGGTTACGAGGTTTTCCGCATCCTGCCGGCCAGCGGTCAGGAGCAAAAGCGCGTCTATCTGTGGCGTTTCTGGCAGCTGCTTCGGCCCGCCGAGGAGAAGCAAGTGCTCATCTTCGACCGCAGCTGGTACGGGCGCGTCCTGCGAGACCGCGTCGAAGGCAACTGCTCCGAAGAAGTGTGGAAGCGCGCCTACCGCGAAATCAACGAATTCGAGTATCAGCTGCTGGATTTCGGCATTCTGGTCGCCAAGTTCTTCATCCACATCAGCCGCGAGACACAACGTGAGCGGTTGGAGCAGCGCCGCAGCCAACCCGATGCGCTGTGGCGTCTCACCGAAGAGGATTGGGCGGAGAATGCCCGGTGGGAAGCCTACGCCGAGGCTTCCGAGGATCTGCTGCTGCGCACGAGCACCGCGCTCGCGCCGTGGACGGTCATCGCGGGTACGGATCGGCGCTTTGCGCGGGTGGCGGTGCTCAGAACCTTGACCACCTTGCTGAGCCGGGAGCTCAGCTACCGCGCCCCAGCGCAGAAGCCCGACACCGTCACCCAAAACATCAGCGTCTTGACCGATGCCCGCAATGGCAAGAAGAAAAAGAAACGCGGAAAAGACAAGCGGAAGAAAAACAAGAAGCAGCAAACCTGAAGTGCAAGGCGTGAGACGTAAAAATACCTTCGCGTTTCACGCCTCACATTTCATGCTTCACACATTCATCGAGATTCCGCCCCTGTAACACCATCTGCGCGAAGATTTCCGGCAAGCCTTGCTGGCGGATCGCGCGCGCGGCGCGCTCCACATCGTAGACCACCCGGTAATGTTTGACCTCGAACAGCCCCCGCTGGAGCTTGAGAATGGCATACGAAGCGCGCGGATCGCCGTCGTCGGGTCGGCCCACGCTGCCCGGGTTCATAAACCACACGCCTTTCACCCGGCGCGCAAAGGGCCGATGCGAGTGCGCGCAGAGCACAATGTCATCCTTCACCAGCGCCGCCAGCTCGCGCAAGCGCGCCTTGGGCGTCTCAGCGTCCAGCCCCTCTTCGATAGAAGCTGGGCTGCCATGGAGCAACAGAATACGATGCCCCTTGACGCGCAATCGCAGTTGCTGAGACAGGGTGCGTAGATAAATGCGGCTTTCCGGCGAAAGCTGTTCATAAGCCCACCGGAACGCCACATACTTGTCGGGGTCTTTGACCTGCTCCCAATTGCCCAAATGCTGCTCGAAATCCAACACCTTGAGGTCGTAGTTGCCCACAATGCTAAGCGTCTCGTCCTCACGCAGCGTCCGCACCACCTCTTCAGGGAACGCGCCGTAGCCCACCGCGTCGCCCAGGTTCCACAGCGCGCGAACTTTGTGACGTGAAGCGTGCGCCATCACTGCCCGCAACGCGGGCAGGTTGGCGTGAATATCGGCCAGGATAGCAATGCGCATCAGAACCTCAACCCAACATCAACCCTGGGTGCTCAGCAAGCCGCGATGCTCCAACATCCATTGTTGGGAATCCATCTCCGGCTGTCCCTCCTCCGGGCGGCGATGAACATACGAACCATCGGCTTGCAGCTGCCGCGCCTGGACGTTATCCTGCAAATGCACCGCCAGAACGTGATCACGCAGGCGCGCGCGCAGCGCGGCATCCTCGATGGGGAACAGCGTCTCCACCCGGCGATCGAGGTTGCGCGGCATGAGATCTGCGCTGCCCAGGAAGAGCTCCTCAGCATCGCCGCCATTGCGGAAGTAGTAGAGCCGCGGGTGCTCCAGGAAACGCCCCACAATCGAAGTGACCGTGATGTTGTCGCTTACGCCCGGCACCCCCGGACGCAGACAGCAGATGCCGCGCACCTGGAGCTCCACCTTCACACCCGCCTGCGAAGCGCGATACAGCGCCTGAATACACGCCTTGTCTACCAACGAATTCATCTTGAAAGCGATGTAACCATCACCGTGCTCGCCATGCCGCGCGATTTCCCGCTCAATCCGCGCAATCATCTCCTCTCGCAGACGGTTCGGCGCAACCAGGAGCTTCCGGTACTGCGTCTGGCGCGAATAGCCCGTGAGCGCGTTGAAGAACTCTGTGGCATCGGCGCCGAAATCGGGATCCGCCGTGAAAAAACCCAAATCGGTATAAATACGCGAAGTCACGGCGTTGTAATTACCCGTGGCAAGATGGACGTAGCGCTGAATGTCATTCCCCTCGCGGCGCACCACCAGGCAGATCTTGGCATGGGTCTTGAAGCCCACCAGCCCGTATACCACATGGACGCCGGCTTCTTCCAATTCTTCCGCCCAGTCAATGTTGTTTTCCTCATCGAAGCGCGCTTTGAGTTCCACCAATACCGCCACCTGCTTGCCGTTGCGGCGCGCCGCCAGTAACGCCTCCACCACTGGCGAGTTGTTGCCAGTGCGATAGAGCGTCTGCTTGATCGCCAACACATCAGGATCGGCAGCCGCCTGGCGCAGGAAATCCACCACCGGTGCAAAGCTATCATACGGATGATAAAGCACAAAATCCTGCTTGCGGATGGCATCCAAGATCCTGCGGGGCTGGCTGAGTTGTGGGGGAATCCACGGGGCAAATGGGGCATCCTTGAGATCCGGGCGTTCGATGCGCGCCAGGCTGAACAGATCCTTAAGTCCCAGCGGCCCTTCGATGGTATCCACCTGGAAAGGCTGCACATCGAGATTGGCGGCCAGCCAGTCGCGGATCCGGGGCGGCATCGCTTCGCTGATTTCCAAGCGGACAACCGAGCCAAAGCGCCGCTGCGCCACGCTCTGCGTGATTGCTTTCAGGAGATCGGCGGCCTCGTCCTCTTCGATCTCGATGTCCGCGTCGCGCGTCACGCGGAAAGGATACGCCGCCGCCACCTCCAATTCGGGGAAAAGCAAATCGAGATTCGCTGCCACGATTTCTTCCAGCCAGACGAACGTGGTCGAGGCGCCGTTGGTCGCCAGGCCCATCAGCTCATAATGCTGCTCGGCTTCTTCCTCGGCGGGAATCGCCAGCAAGCGCGGCAGCACCTCATCAGGCAACTTCAGCCGGGCGTAGCGCTCACCTCGGAAGGGATCGCGCACCACCACTGCCAGATTCAGGCTGAGATTGGAAATGTGTGGGAACGGATGACCCGGATCCACCGCCAGCGGGGTGAGGGTGGGTAGAATGAAGCGCTCGAAGTAACGCCGCAGCAACTTGCGCTGTTTGCCCTTGAGGTCGCTGTAAGAGAGCACCGCAATGCCTTGCTGCTTCAGCTTGGGTAGCACATCATAGCGCCAGCACTCCATATGCCGTGTGAGCTGCGAGCGCACCTCGCGGCGAATGGCGGCGAGCTGCTCGTTGGGAGACATGCCATCCGGGGGCGCGGTGACGGCAGTGCTGTGCAATTGCCGCAACAACCCAGAGACGCGGATCATGAAAAACTCGTCGAGATTGTTGGCGTAAATCGCCAGAAACTTGACCCGCTCCAACAAGGGGTGGCGCTCGTTGAACGCCTCTTCCAACACGCGATGGTTGAACTGCAACCAGCTCAGCTCGCGGTTGATGAAGAGCCGGGGATCGTTGAGATCAACGATAGGAGGCATCTCGCGTATTTCAGTTTTTTTCTTCGCCATGACACAGCACTCTATCTAATTTGCTGGAGAGGCATTCTACTCATCTCATTACCACAAACTGGACATTGCTCAAATGGTAACATCTTACACTACTCGATTGTAAACTATTTTTTGAATCAAAGCAAGCGCCGCTTATCCCCCGAATTTCCACACGGTTGATGCTCTGGGTTGCCCTGCCTTATCCGGCGTTCGACATCAAAAGCGGCTTCCAACGCCTGCAAGCCGCGATTCAGCGCCAGCGCCAGCACAGAAACCGCGAGCGCGCCAGCCCAAATCTTGTCATAGCGCCCCGGCTGCGAGATACCATCGAAGAGTAACTTGCCCAACCCACCCGCGCCGAATTTCGCGCCGACCGTCGCAATCGCCACCGAGACCACCACCGCGATCCGCACACCGGCAAGCATCACCGGCAGCGCCAGCGGCAATTGGACGCGCCGCCACATCTGCCAGGCGCTCATCCCCATTCCCCGCGCCGCTTCGAGGATGGGCGCAGGAATGGCCTGCAACCCGGCGACGAAGTTCCGCACCAGAATCACCTGCGTGTAGACCACCAACGCCACAATCACCGCCCGCGCGTTAAGTCCAAAGATCGGCACCAGCAGAATGATGAAAGCAATACTGGGAATGGTGTAGAAAATCCCCAGCAAGCCCATCAATGCCGTGTTGGCTTTGGGCGAGCGATACGCCAACACGCTCAGCGGCAGCGCCAACGCCACGGAGATCAGCAGTGCTGTCCCCGTCATCAGCAAATGTTGCCCCAACAAGCCCAATACCACATCGGGATTAGAGAGAAGATAGCTCATCTGGTCTATTGCATCGCTGCACCGATACGCTCCAGGGTTAGTTGCCCCACAGGCTTTCCATCCGCAACAACAGTCAATAACGATGCGCCGCTGCGCAACAGTAGGGAAAGGGCCTGACGCAGATCCGCGTCTATAGCGATGGTCGGGAAAGCATCCCGCATATCGTCGGACGTGATCGCGATCTGCGATATCATCACCGCCTCAACGCGAATCAGGCCCAACTGCCGCACCATATCCTCTGCGCCCACGAGATGGCTGACGAACGCATCTGCCGGGCGGGTGAGGATCGCGAAGGGCGTATCATATTGCACGATGCGCCCCTCGCGCATCACTACGATTCTGTCGGCAAGGCGCAGCGCCTCCTCTACATCATGAGTAACAAAAAGCACGGTTTTTCGCAACTTACGTTGGAGACGCAGCAACTCATCCTGGAGCGTCGCGCGCGTGATGGCATCTATCGCGCCGAAAGGCTCATCCATGAGCACCACTTTGGGATCGCTGGCGAGCGCGCGCGCCACCCCCACCCGCTGCTGCTGCCCGCCGGAGAGCTGCGCGGGATAACGCGAGCAAAACTCCTCGGCGGGCAGCGCCGTCAGCTCCAACAACTCGCGCACGCGGGCCTGGATCCGCTCGCGTGACCAGCCCAGCAGTTCAGGAACCACAGCGATATTCTGCGCTACCGTCATGTGAGGGAACAGGCCTACCTGCTGGATCACATAGCCGATGCGCCGCCGCAGCTCGGTCGGCTCCAGTTGCCGAATATCCTCCCCATCGAGCGTGATACGACCAGCAGTCGGTTCAACCAGGCGATTGACCATCTTGAGCAGCGTAGTTTTACCGCAGCCCGAAGGTCCCAACAGCGCCACAAAAGCGCCAGAGGGAATCTCCAGGGTAACATTTTCCACCGCTGCCGATGTCGCATCGGCAAATTGCTTGCTGATAGCCTCAAAACGAATCGTGCTCACTACCCTGTTCCGCTACTTTAGCAGCCCCTCCTGCACCAGAAACTCCCGCGCCACATCTGCCGGCTCGCGCTTATTGCCGCTCACCTCGTTGTTGAGGCGGCGCACGGTGGCATCATTCAACTTCGCTGTCAGCGCATTGAGGATATCGCGGATCTCCGGCGTCGCATCCAGCGCCTCCTGCCGAATAACCGGCGCAACCTGATACGGCGGGAACATATTCTTGTCATCTTCGAGCACAACCAGATTGTAGGCGCTGATCTCGCCATCGGTGCCGAACGCCACCACGACCTGCGCATTACCCTCGACCAGCCCCTTGTATCGCAAACCTTTTTCCACCGGCAGATAAGCCTTGAGTTGAAAGTCGCCGTAGACTTTCATAATGCCCGGCAGACCATCCTCGCGTTGATCGAACTCCGGCGGCCCAATCATCACCAATTCCGAGGCATGTTTGACCAGATCGGACATGGTGCGAATGCCGTATTGCTGCGCCACTTCCTGGGTCACAGCCAGCGCCTGGGTATTGTTCATCGGCGCGGGATCGAGCCACACCAGGTTGAACTGCTCCTTGTACCCCTTAGCCACGGCCTCGTAAACCGCTTGACGGTCGCTGCTCACCGGCAATTTGAGCACCACCAGCAACCCCGTGCCGGTATATTCCGGGTAGAGATCAATCTCCCCTGCCGTGATTGCGGCTTGCGCCACAGGCGTCCCCGCCAAGCCAAACTTGCGCTCAACCGTGAGGCCCGCATCCTCCAACAGCAGCGCGTACATCTCCGCCACAATGTACTGCTCCGTGAAGTCCTTGGAACCGATGATAATCTTCTGCGCCTTACCGCCGCCGCATCCAGCTAGCAACGAGAGCGCCAACACCATACAACACACCGCCATCCAGCGTTTCATCATCACACCTCCCCTCAAGATCTCAAATCAACTCCGAAGTCGGAATTCATAACCCGCAACCTCAAACGCACAAGTGCCATTCACAACCGGCAGAATTCACCCTCAAGCGCGCGCTGTGCGCCACGCCGACCGCGCTGTTGTGGCGGCGCGGCCCAACGTTGCGCGACGCTGAAGAGCAGCTCCGCCGCAAAAGCCAGCAGCGCCACGGGAATTGCCCCTGTCAGCAGAATCGCATAGTCGTACATGGCAAAGCCCCGCGTAATATAAATGCCCAGCCCGCCGCCGCCGATGAAGGCTGCCAGCGTGGCGCTGGCAATCACTTCCACCATCGCTGTCCGAATGCCGGCGAGCATCACCGGCAGCGCGAGTGGCAGCTCCACCCGCAGTAGCGTCTGGCGCGCGGTCATCCCCATACCCCGCGCCGCTTCGATGATGGCGGCGTCAATCGTGCGGAAAGCCGCATCCGTGTTCACCAGAATCGGCGGCAGCGCGAGGATGGTCAAGGCGATTGCGGACGAAGCGAAAGATAACCCAAAATAGGGCAACGCCAGGAACAGAATCGCCAGACTGGGAATGACCCGCACGCTGCTGAAGAGATTGATCACAGACATTGCCGTGCGCCGCGACCGCGCGTGAGAAGTCCACACCCCCAGCGGAATGCACAGCAGCATCCCCACGCCCAACGCCACAGCAACATAACGTAGATGCTGCAACAGCGCCGTCAGCACCTCCTGAGGGCGAGAAGCCATATACGTCGCCGTGCGCGCAAGCAAATCCAGCATCGGCAGCGAGTCCCCCTACGGCTGAATGCCGATCAACATGCCAGCAGAACGCCCCCATACCTCCGGGAAGTACTGTTCTGCAGCCACCGCCGGCAGCACGCGGAACTCGCCCGGCAACACAGCGCGCAGACGATAGGCGACCTGGTATGTACCCGCCGGCAACGCCTGGCTGAAGAAGATCGCCCGCTCATCGCGCAACTCAACGTGATCGAAAGGATTCCACCAGCGCCGCCACCCCATCTCAAAATCCGAAACATAGCCCGGCGCAGGCTGATATTGCTGCTCGGTGAGCAACGCCGGGTTGACCGGTTCCAATCCCGCCGGATAAGGATCCTCCAGCGCGAAGAAGTAGCGCGCTTTGGGCGTAATCACCGTCAAGCGCACATCCACCAGATCACCGGGACGCAACGTGGTGAGGGGCGTACACGGCTGCATCACTTCCGGCGCGCGGGCCGCATTTGCTACAACACAATACTCCCGCTGCACAGTGATGCCCCGGCTCTCAGCCGCCACTGAAGCAACCGGCAAATCCAGATAGAGATGTCCCGTGTAGCTCAAGCGTCCGTTGCCCTCGCCGCGCGCGATTTCGAGCGCATTCATTCTGCCGGGCAGCAGCCCCAACGCATCTGTGGCGCGCATATCGAGATCCCAGGTCTGCGTCTGGCGTAACGTCTCCGCTGTCGCACGCCCGCTGCCCAACGCCACGCCATTGAAAGCCACGCCCCAATCATAAGCTGCGCGCAAGTCGCCGCTGGCAATGAGATAGTCGCTCAGCGCCAGCAACGACCACGCCGTCTCCTGCGTGGTAGCCCAACGATCTCCGCGTCGCGCGGTCAGCAGCCAGCGCACCGCCTGCGGCACCAACGGATCTTCGGGCGCCAGACGCACGAACGCTGTCAGCGAGACCGCGGTCGCCCGCACATCGGTCACCCAGTAGCGTGGATCGGCATCTTCCCAATGCGCGCCGGTTGCGGAACGCTCCGCCGCGCCGCGCAACGTTTCGAGCAGCGTCGTGATCTTGGCCGTCTCGCCCTCGAGCTGGCCCAATGCCAGCGCCAGATACGCCTGCCCGGTGAGGCCCAACTGCTCCCGCGCCGTGTAGAGCGCCTCCCCGGCGCCGCCGGAACGCACCCGCCCCGCCGACGCCAGCACATACAATGCCAGCGCGTGATTGGGCGCCCACGCGCGCGGCACATTCAGCGTTTCCTTGAGGATCGCCTGATCCAGGTAAGCCAGCGTAGTTTCGAGAGTCTGGGCGCGCACCGCAAAGCCGGCTTGTTGCGCCTCCCACAGCCCCAGGGCGACATAAGCCGAAAGCTGCAAATCACCCGGCCCTTCCGTGCTCCAACTCCAGCCGCCATCCGCCAACTGCCGGCCATACAGCCGATCCAGAGCATCCGGCACAAGCACCTGCAACTTCGCTTCCAGTTCTGGGGATGCCATGCCCACAGCCTGCACGGCGCGATAGTTGAGCACGTTGAGCAAGAAGCGGCTTACCAGCGCCTCCGTCGAAGCGTAGGGCGATGTCTCCAGATAGGTCAAGCCGCCTACCATACTCGCCGCCAGCGAAGGCTCCAGCTGCACACGCAAATGGGTCGCCGGGCCAGCCGTATCGGGGATGAAAACCGCCTCCATGCGGCTGCCCGCGGCGTCCAACACCCCGGAAACGCCAAACGTATCCGGCGATTCGTAGCGATAGACGGGCAACGCGCCATCAGGGGCCTGCCCCATAGCAGGACGGGCAATGTCACGATAGCCGCCGCCCTCCACGGAGAACGTCAACAACGCGCTATCGCCGCTCTGCGTCGCCGTCACGGACCAGGCAACGCGCGTCCGCCCGCCAGCCGGCACCGTAATCTGTTGGATGCCATCCGTCTCCAGGGCCACCGCACCCGTCGCGGTCAGACTCGCCTGCACCGAGAGCGGTTGCTCGGTTGTGTTATGCACGACCGCAGCCACATCGAGCCGATCGCCGGCAACAAAGAAGCGCGGCGTCACCGGGCGCACAAACAGCGGCTTACTCACCACCCATTCAGCGCGCGCCGCGCCCACGCGGGTATCAGCCGTGACCGCGCGCGCATCCAACACCCAGGTGGTGAGCGAATCCGGCAGCGGCACGGTGATCTGCATTTCACCTGTTGGGCCGGTGCGCAATTGCGCCTCCCACAACGCCGTATCCGGGAAGTCCTGCCGCGCCTCCACAGATGAAGGCGCGCCATTGCCGCCGCCGCCCAATCCGCCCGCCGACAGTTCCGCGACCAAACGCGCAGCATCCCGCGCCACATCCGCGAGACTTGCCGCAAGACGGCTGTACAACGTCAACAGCGAGTTTCCGGTGCGAACGCCCAGACCGCGCCGCCCATAGAAACCTTCAAGAATCGAGGGCGCATTCGGTTCTGCAAGCAGCAACACTGCCTTATCCACCACCGCAAGACCCACTTCGGCATCCACCGTGCGCCCAGCCGCATCGAGTGTGCGCACGGTCAAGGGGACGCTCTCGCCGGGTGTGTAGGGCGGAGGCGTCGCGGGCAGCAACTCCACCTGCAACGTCTGCGGCGCCGGCTCGATAGCCAGCTCGACCCATCCCACACGCACATCGGGAACCATCACGCCGACCTCCGGCGCGACGCCCTTAATCACCACAAAGGAAACGAAAACATTCGGCGCATAACTCTCAGGAATCGGCAAGGTAATCACGGGATTAGCCGTTTCCGCCACAAAGCGTCGCGCCTGCAGAATACCGCCGCGTTCCACCGTCATCAATACCTGGAACGGCCCCTGGAAAGGTGTGGGCAGGAAGATCGTCGCCGTATCCCCCGGACGATAGCGCCGCGCATTCGCCACCGGCGTGACCCGCCCATCAGGAATCTGCCAGGCGGCGCTTTCCGGGCCGCTCACCCAGAGCAGCGTTTCGGTGCTCACGGGATGGCGCTCGGCATCGGACGCTTCCGCAATCAGCACATAGGAGCCGCCACGGGGCGGCGTCACCACAATTTCGGCGGCGCCCCGTGCATCGGTCGTCACATTGAAGGTCGAGATCACCGTATCGGTGTAGATCCAGGTAGGCTCCGCAAAGGGCCGAGGCGAAGCCACACTGGCCCAACTGCGTTGCGCCAACGTTGCCTTAACCGATTGCTCCGGTACGCCCTCGCCGCTCCAATCCAGCGCCAACAAGTCTACGGTAGAGGGATCGCCAGGCGACAATACCCAGGTTCGCGGCTGCAATCCCAGGTAGAACTGCGCCGTGTGAACGGTGAAATCCCCGCGCCCCGCAACCGGGAGCTGCGTTTCATCTATTACCGTCGCTTCAACAATCCAGCGCTGCGCTGTCGGCTCACGCTGCCCTTCCGCCAATGGCAGAATCGCCGACCATTCTAGCAACAGACGTCCCGCAGCATCAGTGGCGGCTTCGCCGCTAGCAATCGGCTCCCAGTAATACGAGTGAGGACTGGTGCTCCACGTCCACCAACCGGAGACCCGAGGCATGAACTGCGCCGGCTCCGGACGCACTTCCCAGCGCACGCGCGCATTAGCCACCGGTCCGCCAAAGAGATAGGTCGCCTCGACCAGCGCGCGCGCCGTCTCACCCTGAAGCAGATCATCGCGTTCTGGGGTTACTGTGACTTCAAACACCGGCTTGCTAAAACCCCCCAATGTAAATTTAATTACCCACACCAACGCCCGTTTGGGCCCAGCCCCCCCCCCGGGGCGACCCCCACCCGGCCACCCGGGGGAAAACCGCCCAATAGGGCCGGAAGGGCCATTAAGGCGCGGGGTTTTTGGGGAAAAAACCCCCCCCCGTGGGTCAGTGGAATGCAACCCGGCCGTGCCGCGCGTTTTGTCCAGCCGCGATTTG
>CAZDSF010000078.1:3752-16108 GCA_964508025.1 uncultured Anaerolineales bacterium | reverse complement strand
GGGCGTTTGCGCGCGGCTGTTGGCGGGCGGCACGGATTTTATGATCCAATTGCGGCGCGGCGAGATCGCTTGCGACCGGGTGATTGACATCGCGCGGATCCCGGCGCTGCGGCGGATTGCGCTGGAGCAGGGCGAGCTGTTCATTGGCGCGAGCGTGAGCTTCGGCGCGCTGCTGGCGCATCCATTGATTCACGCGCACGCGCCGATTCTGGCGCAGATGGCGGCGGAAGCGGGCGCGGTGCAGCTGCGCAACATGGGCACCATCGGCGGGAATATCGCCAATGCCGCGCTCGCCGCCGATAGCCTGCCCGTGCTCATCGCGTTGGAAGCCCGCGCCGAGATCGCCGGACCGGCAGGCGTCCGCGAGGCGGCTATCGAGGCGCTGATCACGGGCCCGGGGCGGCACACGCTACAACCCGGCGAGATCATCACGGGGTTCCGCTTTGCGCCGCCGGCGGGCCGCAGCGTGTTCATCAAGGTGGGCCGGCGCAACGCGCTCAACATCGCCCGGCTTTCGATGAGCGCTGTGGGGCATCTCGATGCGGATGGCCGCATCGCTGAGGCGCGGCTGGTGCCCGGCGCGGCGCTGAGTCATACGCGGCGGCTGCCGGAACTGGAAGCGTTGCTCGTGGGCGAGCGGCCCAGTCCCGCGCTCTTCGCGGCGGCAGGGGAGCGCATGGCGGCGCTGATGATCGAGATCTCCGGGCGGCGCTGGTCGGCGGACTACAAGGAGCCGGTCATTGCTGCGCTGACGCGCCGCGCGCTGGAAGCCATTTTCGCAGAGGACGCTGAGGCTGCGGCGGCGGAGCTGCTCACCTGGATGGAACATCTACACCGCGAAGCGGAGCGCGCCATCGAGGCGCGGCCGCCCGACCCGGCCCAACAAGTCCACACCCGCATTGCACATTCAGGCGCTCCGCAGCGGCTTAGCTTCACCCTCAACGGCGAGACGGTGAGCGCCGAGGTACCGGTGGGGCTGAGCCTGCTCACCGTGCTGCGCGACAGTTTCGGGATGCTTTCGACCAAAGAGGGCTGCAACAGCGGCGAGTGCGGCGCGTGTACGGTGCTGCTCGATGATGAGGCGGTGCTGGGCTGCCTGACGCTGGCGCATCAGGCCGAGGGCCGCCGGGTCGTCACCGTCGAGGGCTTGCGCGCCCCTGATGGCGGGCTGACCGACTTGCAGGATGCGTTCATCGAACATGGCGCGGTGCAGTGCGGCGTCTGCATTCCGGGGATGATCCTCTCCGCAGAGGCGTTGCTGGCGCGCGATCTCCACCCCACCCGCGAGGAGATCCGCTACGGCATCGCCGGCAATCTCTGCCGCTGCACCGGCTACCAGCAGATCGTGGACGCTATCGAGGCCACGGCTGCTGCGCGCCGGGAGAAGCAAAATAGTTCGTAGAGAATCGTGAGCAGGAGTGACAAGATGAACGAAACTCGCTATATTGGAAAACATACCCGCCGCCTGGATGCGGTGGAGAAAGTGACCGGACGCGCGCGCTTTGTGGATGATTATCGTTTCCCTGGAATGCTGCACGCCAAAGTGTTGCGCAGCACCCTCCCGCACGCGCGCATCGTCAAGCTGGATGTTGGCCCCGCGTTGGAGGTTCCTGGCGTGGCGGCAGCCATCACCGCTGAGGATTTTGTCAACCACGGCAATTACGGCTTCCCCATCGCCGATAACTACATGCTGGCGCACGAGCGGGTGCGGTATGTGGGCGACGCCATCGCCGCCGTGGCCGCCGAGACGCCGGAAGCCGCCGAAGCCGGCCTGCGCGCCATCGTACTGGAGCTGGAGGCGTTGCCCGGCGTCTTCGATCCTGCCGGGGCCCTCGATCCCGCCGCGCCCATCGTCGGGCCAACCGGCTGGGAGGCGGCGGAGCTGCCGCGCGGCAATCTCACCTCGCACAACATCGTGCGCAACGGCGACCCCGATCCGCTCTTTGCCGAAGCCGCCGTTGTCTACGAGGGGCGCTTCAGCACGCCCTTCCAAGAGCACGCCTACATCGAGCCGGAAGGCGCGGTGGCCCTCCCCACCCCCGATGGCGGCGTGACGGTGTATGCGGATGACCAATCCCCCTTCGTCAACCGCAACACGCTGGCGCGGGTGCTGGGTCTGCCCCAGGAGAAGGTGCGCGTGATTTCGGCCTTCGTGGGCGGAGCGTTTGGCGGCAAGGATGATTTCTGCTACGAGACGGCGGCGCAGGCGGCGGCGTTGGCCCTCAAGGCGGGCCGCCCCGTGCGCCTGGCGATTGGGCGCGAGGAATCCATGATCGCCTCCTACAAGCGCGAAGCCAGCACCGGCACGGTGCAGCTGGCCGCAACCTGCGAGGGCATCCTTCAAGCCGCCAAAATTGATCTGCTGATGGATAGCGGCGCGTATGCGTCGGTCAACCCCTTCATCGGGTGGCGCGCGGCGATGCACGCGGGCGGCGCGTATCGCTACGAAGCCGTCCACATTGATGTGCGCGGCGTCTACACCAACAACGGCTGGAGCGGCGCGTTTCGCGGCTTCGGCAACACCGACGCCAGCGCCATCATCGAGCAGGCTATAGATGAGCTGGCCGAGCAGCTGGATGTGGATCCGCTGGAGTTCCGGCTGCGGAATGCGTTGCGGCAGGGCGACCGCGCCGCCACGGGCAACACGCTGGACTTCGAGGTGGGGCTGGTTCGGGCGTTGGAGTGGGTGCGCGAGGCTTCGGACTGGGAGCGCAAGCGCGCCGCCTACACGCAGCAGCCACTCGAAGCCGAGCGCCGGCGCGGGATTGGCGTCGCCTGCATCTCTCACGGCACATCGCTGGGCGCAGAGGGCGCGGATTTTGCCGTGAGCACGCTCACCATCAATCCCGATAATTCGCTCAGCCTCACATCGGGGCTTACCGATTACGGACAAGGTTCCCGCACGGTTTTCCCGCTCGTCGCGGCGGAGGTGCTGGGGGTGGACATCGAACGCATTCACATGCCGCGCCCCGATACGGAAACCGCCCGCGATTCCGGGCCGACGGTCGCCAGCCGCGCCTCGGTATTGGGCGGGAACGCGGCGCGCGTAGCGGCGCAGCAGTTGCGCCAGCTCCTCGACGCCGCCGCCGCCGATCTGCTGGACTGCCTGCCCGCGCAGCTCATCCGGGACGGCGAGGCTTTTATCGGCCCAACGGAAGAGCCGGCGTCCTTCGAGGCGGTGGTGAATCACGCGCGCGCAATGGGCTATCAGCTGAGCGTTACCGGGCGCTGGGACATGCCCGACATCCACTGGGATATGGAAAAGGGCCAGGGTCGGCCCTACAACACCTACTCCTTCGGCGCGCAGGTGGTCGAGGTGGAGGTGGATATGGGAACGGGCAAAGTGCAGGTGGTGGGCATCTGGGCCGCGCACGATGGCGGCAAGTTGCTGTTCCCCATCGGCGCTTATGGGCAGATGTATGGCGGCATCGCGCAGGGCTTGGGTTACGGGCTGCTGGAGGATTTCACCTTCGATCAGGGCTATCCGCGCGATACCAACTACGATACTTACCTGATTCCTACGGCGGTGGATGTGCCGGAAATCAAGGCGCATTTCGTGGAGACTTCGTGGGAACGGGGGCCTTTCGGGGCGAAGAACCTGGCGGAGCCGGTGATGATCCCGACCGCGCCCGCGTTGCTCAATGCGGTGGCGCACGCCACGGGGCGGCGCTTGCGCGAATCGCCGGCGACGTTGGAGCGCGTGCTGCTGGGGCGGCAGCTGCGCAGCAAGGCGAGCCGCTGGCGCATCCAGTGCGCGCTCAACCTGGGAGAGGGCTAAACAGCAGCTTGCCCATTGTGGGCCTAGCTTTACAATTAGGAGAAGGGGTAGCGGTTCGGCCCATTTTCTCACCCATCCGCGATTAGAAGCGGCTCAAACTGTGTCTCAAGGGTGCTTTTTGTTGCCACGCTATGCACAGCAACGAAAAGCACCCTTTGCATGAAAATCAGGGCTTACGTAACTGTTCAATGAAGGTATGGTTTCTGAGGGGGGGGACGTGACAAAGCGCACTTTTCGATCCGAGTTGTTGCTGGCAGGGCGGCGTCAGAGCAACCGGCAACAACACCGCCGCAGCTTGCGCCAGCGCAACCGTGAGTTGGAAAGGCTGGCAACCCGCCGCCAGGCGGCACTCCGCTTTTTCTCCAGCGCCGTAGAGCAGAGCGCCGCCAGCATCATTATCACTGACCTGCAAGGCAACATCGAATTCGTCAACCCGGCTTTCACCACCATTACCGGCTATACCCGCGAAGAAGTCCTGGGCCAGAACCCCCGCCTGCTCAAGTCTGGGGAGCATCCGCCGGAATTCTACCGCGCCTTATGGGCCACGCTCGCACGCGGCGAGGTCTGGAAAGGCGAGTTCATCAACCGGTGCAAAGATGGTACGCTGTTTCACGAACGCGCGATCATCTCGCCGATACGCGACGAAAATGGACGTATCACCCATTATGTCGCCGTCAAAGAGGACATCACCGCCCAAAAAGCCGCCGAGGAGGCCTTGCGCAAAGGCGAGGCGCTCTTTGGTCTGGCATTCGAGAACGCCAACGTGGGTATGTGCATGGTGGCGTTGGATGGGCGTTTTACCCGCGTCAACCGCCAGCTATGCCGGATCTTCGGCGCGAGCGCCACGACGCTGCTGCAGATGCGCATCCACGATCTGGTTCATCCCGCCTACCGCGATGTCAGCCCGCTGTTCGTGCAACATCTCCGCGCGGATAGGGCGCAGCAAACCACTTTCGAGCAGCAATACTGCCGTGAGGATGGCATTTGCATCTGGGGCCTCACTTCGAGCACGCTAGTGCGCGACACGCAAGGCGCGCCGCTTTATTACGTCGCCTACATTCAGGATGTCACCGACCGGAAACAGGCTGAGCTGGCGCTGCGCGAGAGCGAGGAACGCTTCGCCGCCGTGCTCAACAGCCTCCAGGCGGCTATCTATGTGGCGGATATCGAGACCTACGAATTGCTCTTTGTCAATCACTATGTTTGCCGCACCTTCGGCGTGATTGAGGGCCAACGCTGTTGGGAGGTGCTGCAAGGCGAGCAGCAAAACGGGCCGTGCACGTTCTGCACCGATCACCAGTTGTTCACCCCGACCGGAGAAACTGCCGGGCCGCAGATGCGGGAATACCAAAGTCCGCGCAACGGACGCTGGTATCACCTCCACAATGAAGCGATTCAATGGATAGATGGGCGGTGGGTGCGGCTGGAAGTCGCCACCGATATTACGGCGCTCAAAGATGCCGAACACCGGCTTCTGGAACAACAACGCCAGCTGGTCACGCTGGAAGAGCGCGAGCGCATTGGACGCGACCTGCACGATGATTTGGGCCAGGTGTTGAGCTACATTAACGTTCAGACACAAGCGATCCAGGATTTGCTGGCGCAGGACAAAACGCCGCAAGCGCAGCGACTTCTCGCGCAGCTGATGCAGGCAGCGCAGAATGCGCACAGCGACCTGCGCCACTACATTCTGGGCATCCGCACCGATACCGTGATTCCCTCACAGAAGTCCTCCACCACGTTTCTGGAAGCGCTCCAACAACACCTGGACGAGCTGGCGCGGCTTCACGCTTTTACGGTGCAGCTCCAGCTGCCAGAAGAGGCTCTGGAACACGCGCTGATGCCCGAAGTGGAGCTGCAACTGCTGCGCATCATCCAGGAGGCGTTGACCAATGCGCGCAAACACGCCGGGGTCGCCGAAGCGCGCTTGCGCTTCGGCCTCGACGAACGAGAACTGCAGGCCATCATCGAAGACCAGGGGTGCGGATTCAACGCCGGGCCACACGCCACACCGCTGGCAGACCGCATCACCGATGACACGCCCCACTTCGGCCTGGAAATCATGCGCGAACGCGCGGCCAAAGTCGGCGGCTCGGTGCGCGTCGAAAGCGCGCCGTACAAAGGCGTGCGCGTGACGGTGCGGATGCCGCGCGCGCGCGCGACTATGCCACAGATGGATGGCGTCGAATCCAATCTGGGGCCGCGCGTGGTGCTCGCCGACGATCACCCGCTCTTCCTGGAAGGGCTGCGCACGCTGCTGGCATCGCGCGGCGTGCAAGTGGTGGGCGTGGCGCGCAACGGGGAAGAAGCGCAAGCGCAGGTGCGCGAGCTGCGCCCCGACATCGTCGCCATAGACATCAACATGCCGGTCTGCGATGGTCTGGAAGCCACCCGCCAGATCAAAGCCGAATTTCCCGACACCAAGATCGTGATCCTCACCGTTTCGACAGAGGATGCGGACCTCTATCAGGCGCTCAAAAACGGGGCTTCCGGATACCTGCTCAAAAGCCTTAACGCCGACGAGCTGCTGACAATGCTCGCCGACGTAATGCGCGGCGAGGTAGTGTTCTCGCCAGGTATCGCGGCGCGCGTCTTGCAGGAATTCAGCGAGCATCAAGCCACAACGCCTTCGCCAGATGCTTCCGCTGCGTCGGCTGATGCTGCGGCGGATGATCCCGACGCCGCCCCCGAACCGGTGTACACGTTGACGCCGCGGCAGTTGCAGATTTTGCGCCTGGTGGCGCAGGGCATGACCTACAAAGAGATCGCGCTAAAACTCTTCATCACGGAGCGCACCATCAAATACCACATGGGCGAGATTCTGGAACGGCTGCAACTGGCAAGCCGAAAGGAAGCCATTGCCTACGTGCGCCGCGCCGGCTTGCCGTTCTGAGGCGAAAGGGTGAGCACGCGCAGAGAATTCTAAAGCCAAGGGCCGAGTTTTGGGAAGGGTGTCTTTGTGCTGGGGTTTTGCCCCTCACAAAGACACCTTTTTTATTCCCTGTACATACCGAAATCTAAGACCCTGTACTTTTACTGTACTTTTTTAACGTAGCTTTAAGATTTTTGTAACGATTTTAAGGATAGAAAAGGGTGTGAAGAGAGAGAGGCAAAACCTTGGAAAACTACTACTGGCAGGCGACCCAAGACATTATGGCGACACTGAGGACAAACGGGGATCGAAACGGTAAACAACGTATTGTGATCTACGGCGGCTCCTTTTTTCTCGCCGGCATCGGAGAATGTCTGAAACAGAACCCGGATTTCGAGGTTTTCATCATCCCGGCTTCTGCGAGAGCCGTAGACATCATCAGCGCTTTGCAGCCGGATGTCGTTCTGGCCGAGCAGGACATGACGCCGGCGTTGCTGCCGCTGCTGTGTCCGCCGCAAAACCTGCCGATCATTGGCCTGGGCACGCAGCAGAGCGTGATGACGGTGCTGCGTGGGGACAGTTATCAGATCGAAGCCCTTACCGATCTGGTCGCGCTCATCGAGCACATTAGTGTATCCGAGCCGCAAATCGCATAGTGTCGCAATCATTACAAGAAAGGAAGTAGAGATATGGATAGGAAAACGTTAGGTTTCAAAGTTAGACAGCTCGTTTTTGCCGTGATGCTCGTGATCACCAGCATCACAGTGTTGGCGCCGGCGCAGCCGGTCGCGGCCGCGGGGACGTTGACGGTATCGCTCTACAAGCCCGATGGCGCTCCGCTTAACGCCTATAACCTGGTGGTAGACTCCAACGTCACATCGCCTTCTACGTATGCCCCGCGCGTGGCGACGGTCATCGTGCAATTCTGCAATACGGGGAATGCCGATCTGACCAATGTCTACGGCTACATTGGCGATGGCACAACGCCGGGCACATATCCGGTTAAGACTGGTTGGGCCATTGATCCAAGCGGGCAATACTTCTACCGCCACGTCGGCGCGACAAGCGACGCCAGCCGCTACATTGGAACGCTGACCCCAGGACAGTGCGTGCATCAATACTGGACGATCGAATATCCCGCCTGCACTAATAATAACCCTGGTGGCGCGTTTGCTACACCATGTACTGCCGGCTCTAAGCCCACCTGGGGCACCTCGGTCAAACCCAATGATGATCTCTCGCTGGATTTCCAAGCGTGGGGCAGATCGGATCAGGGCGGCGTAGGCGCGCCCGTTACCTGGACGATGACCATGCGCAACGAGATCAGCGCCATGGCGAACAAGATTCAGCCCAACGGCAATCCCGCCGGGCACTGGTTCAACACGGATGAAGCAACCGTTCGCGTGGGCGATGTCATCACCACCAACGGCGTGCTCTACAGCCTGGGCAACGTGCGCTTCGGCTTCGATAACGACGGCGACTTCGCGCCCGACTACAACGCCTGGCTCCAGCCCATCAGTCAGGCGGACTACGATCCCACCTGCTTCCGGCTGATCCGCAGCAGCGGCGTGCTCACCGTCACGCGCGGCGGCGGCAATCCCACGACGATCATTCGCTTCACCGATAAACTCTACTTCACCAACCTGCCGCCGGATAACACGAACGTGCGCGGCGAGGTCTACTACACCTTCCTGGCGCTCAACGGGCCGTGCAATGTGAACCTCTCACCCTATCAAGAGGTCGCTTCTGGTTTCGACAACGAGAAGTTCAACGGCGACTACGGCACGGGCATTCCGCCGATTATCACGTTGGAGCCAGAAGTCACCATTGACAAGAGCAGCGACCCCGACACCATCGCTTTAGGCGGTACAACAACGTATCACATTCCCTTCGCCAATACGGGTGGTGCCGATGCCGGGTTGACCTTGAGCAGCGGCTATGGCGTGGATATGCCGCTGACGATTACCGACGAGATCCCCAATGGTATGCAGTTGGCCGAAGCTGCCACCTATTCTCTCAGCGGCGGCGGCACAGCCACAATCCGCTACTCTACCGACAGCGGCGCGACCTGGAGCCCCACCGCCCCGGTTGGCTCCACCAGCACCTGGCCGAATAACAAGATTATCATCCGCTGGTCGCTCGATCAACCGCTGCCGAAGAATAGCACGGGCCACTACGCACAGTTCAAGGCGACGGTTCCCTCCGGTTACACGGGGACCTCGTTCATCGAGAACACCGCCTGCGTCGGGCTGGGGGATGCGCAGCCGTTCGCCTGCGCCACCGATGTGACAATGGTACAGGGATCGCATTCCATCGGCGATTTTGTGTGGCGCGACTTGAACACGAATGGCGTCCAAGATGGCGGCGCCGAGACAGGCATTGCGGGCGTTACCGTCTGGCTGTACTGGGACAAGAATGGCGATGGCGAGTTGGATAACGGCGATCGGCTCATCGGCACGCGGGTCACCAACGCCAGCGGCATCTACAGTTTTGCTACTTTGCCCACCGGCAATTACCTCGTCGTAGTGGATAGCGATTCCACGGCCATCCCCACCGGCTATACCAATACCACAGCGGCTGTCCACGCGGTCAAGAACCTTAGCGGCGCCTATCTCCTGGCCGACTTCGGCTTTGGCCCAGCGCTGACACTGACGAAGGCCCTAACTTCCGCCAATCCGGCTTATGAAGGGGAGAATGTCACCTTCAACCTGACGCTCAAGAACAACCTGCCCAGCGGGCCGAGCGATGAGGATGGGTTCTGTACTTACACATTCTGGGCGAATGGAGGGGTAACGAACCCTGATGGGGGTGACTGGAACAGTCTTACAGGAAATACTAACGCCAATGTTGCGGATGGCATCAATGGTACTTACGCATCTGCTAACTTCGCTAGTGCTAAAACTCGTTCCATTCAAGTCTCTCAGTATAGTGCAGCGATACAGGGCGGTTTAATCACCAAAGTTGAAGCTTTGATTAACTTACATGTCTCGGCGCAGATCCTAGACATTCAGGATACAGCAAGTGTTGCGGTTCTAGTTAGCGGCACGCAACAGGGCAGTTCTGTTAGCTTAAGCAACACTTTCTTTGATCCTTACGTTGGAGCCGTCAATAAAGCCACTGTTGCCTGGGATTTCACCAGTAATCGTGCCAGTTGGAGCTGGACAGATTTTACAGGATCCAATCTTCAATTGAGATTCTCACGTGTCAAGGATGGTAGTGGTAGTGGAAATCATGTAATCTTGGATGCTATGGGTTTCCGCATCACCACCAATCAGGTCTGCGCTGGGCGCGACAGCACCATCACCCTGCTACCCCTCAGCGACAGCTATGACGCCAGCAAACTGCAATTCGTCTCCGCCAATCCGCCACATTCTTCGACGGCGATCACGACCACACCCTATGCCAACACGGGCGTCATCTCATGGGCCAACGTCGGGCCGCTGGCCGCCGGCCAGACCCGGACCATCCAGGTCACGTTCAAGGCGCTCGAACCGCCGAGCAATCTGCAAACCAATACCATCAACTACGCCAAGGTGCGCAACGCTGAATTCGGCAATGGGCGCGCGGTCAACGATGCCGACGCGCAGGCGCCTGTGACCATCAACCCCACCGGCTCTATCGGCGACACGATCTGGAACGATAACGGCGCGGGCGGCAACTATGGCAACGTCGTGAAAAATGGCGACGAGCTCGGCATCCCTGGCGTTACGGTGTATCTCGATCGCTGGAATGGATCTACTTGGGTGCTGCACGCCACCACAGTCACAGGCGAAGACGGCAAATACCTCTTTGACGGGCTGCGCGACGGGCAGTATCACGTGCGCGTGAATACCGCTACCTTGCCGGGATCCACCTTCACGCAGACTGGCGACCCGGATTATCCCGGAGCTACCTGCAGCGGCGCGCAGTGCGACAATCAGACTACTGTTACCATTACCAACGCCAATGACCATCTCACTGCCGACTTTGGCTACACCGTCCCCAACACCATCTACGGAAACGTCTGGCGCGATTGGGACGGCGACGGCGACAAGGATACTGGCGACAACGGCATCTCCGGCGTGACGGTGCGCCTTTATGACTGTGGCGCTGATGGCATTTATGGTAATGGCGATGATCAACAAGTTGGTTCCGCAGTGACCACAGATGCTAATGGCAACTATGTCTTTAGCGACTTGCCTAACGGTACCTACTACGTCGTTGTGGACAACAACACCACTCCGCTTGGTGCAGATTGGTATAACACCGTTGATCCTGAAGGTAAGCCTGGCAACCATCAATCCGATCCCATTACTGTAGCCGGCGGTAATCTCTACGGATCCTACGACTTCGGCTACTACCGCACCGGCCCCTATAGCCTCTCCGGTAAAGTCTATGCCGATTGGAATGCCAACAACGATTGGAACACGGGCGAGCCGGGATTCCGGGGAATTCTCGTCACCCTTTACTCTCCCACCGGCGCGGTCATCGCCACGACATATACCGACGAAAACGGCAACTATAGTTTCGGCAATCTGCCGCCGGGCGACTATACCATTGTCGTAGATCAGAGCGGTCTGCCCGCGCAGTACACGCAGACTGAAGACCCTGATGCCACCCGCGACGGGCGCACCACCGTCACCATCACCGACGCCAACCGGCCCGGTCTGGACTTCGGCTACAAGCCCGACGGCTTCGGTTCCATCGGCGATACAGTCTGGCAGGATAACAACGGCAACGGCCTGCAAGGGGCGTCAGAGCCAGGGCTTAATAACATCACGGTCTGGCTGTATGTGGACTATGACGATGGGAATGGCTATCAGCTCGTCAAAGAAACCAGCACCGCTGCCAGCGGCGGCATTAATGGGCAATATCTCTTCTCCAACCTGCCACCGGGCAACTACCGCGTGGTGGTAGATACCCAAGACCCACAACTGCCCACCGATGGCTACGGCAAGCGTTTTGTGCCCAGCACACCTTCTTTCTTCGATGTGGAATTGGATGCAGGTGAGGCCTACCTCGACGCCGACTTCGGCTTTGCGCCCGGCGGCATCATTGGCGACACCATCTACTGGGACGCCAACGGCAACGCCGATCAGGACTGGAACGAGCCGGGCATCGAAGGGGTGACAGTCAACCTGTATGCGTGGGATCCAGTAACCGAGGTGTGGGTTTTATACGCCACAACGGACACGAACGAAAAAGGCGAATACCTGTTCACCAGTCTGCCAGCTGGAAGGTACGAAGTGCGCGTGGATACCACCAGCGCCCCCATTGCTGGCAAAACCCTCACCGGCGATCCCGACACCAACGGTCTCTCCTGTGTGTACCTGAATACCCTGGATCCAAGCGATCCCGACTACTTCTTCCTGCAGTTCTGCGACAGCCAGCACATCGTCAATCTCCGCCCTGGTCAGGTCTACCTCGGCGCGGACTTCGGCTACCAGCCCACCGGCGTCATCGGCGATTTCGTCTGGCTCGACATAGCTGGCAATGGCATCCGCAATGGCGGCGAGACGGGGATCGCTGGTGTGGTCGTCACGGCTACAGCTACGATTGACAGCCAGACTTATGTCTTCACCACCACCACCGACATCGAGGGCTACTACTACTTTGCCGACCTGAAAGACGGCGAGTGGACAATCGAGTTTGGTCCGGCGCCAGGTATGATGCGCACGGTCAGCACCGGCACGCAAGACGTTGCCGATGGAAATGGGAGTGTGGGCG
>CAZDSF010000078.1:0-3742 GCA_964508025.1 uncultured Anaerolineales bacterium | reverse complement strand
GTGGGCGCATCCGCAAAAGTAACCCTATCCGGGGGTGTAGTCACACAAATCGTCTTCACCGACGCCGCTAATGTTGAGCAAACTGTCACCTGCACCAACTGCGACTTTCACATTGACTCCTCCTTCACTCTGGTTGGCGAATACAGCATCAGCGGCTATGTTTACAACGATCCAGATAGAAATGGTGGAACATACACATCGGGTGAAGACCTACCGCTGTCTGGCGTCACGGTCTACCTGTGGCAGGGCAGCACCTTGCTAGGCACCACCACCACTGCCGGTGACGGATCCTACACCTTTACCGGTCTGCCAGAGGGCACCTATGTGACCTCCATCAATTCCAATGCGCCGCAATTCGAAGGCGCTACCGAGATCACGACCCTAGACGCTGCACCCCAATCCTACCTGTTCAGCGAGATTGGTGACGGCGAGAATAACGACTACAACGACGAAGATGGCAATGCCGTCCACAGAGACTTCGGCTTCTACTGGACGCCCACCGCCGTGGATCTCATCCGCTTCGAGGCGGCGCCGCAAGGCACAGCGATCCTCATCACCTGGGAAACCGCCATGGAGCTCGACAACCTCGGCTTCAACCTCTACCGGAGCGAGAACGCCGCCGGGCCGTGGACGCGGGTGAACGCGGAGCTGATCCCGGCGCAGCATCCCGGCGCGGTCTTCGGCGCGGTCTACGAGGTGCTCGATGCTGAAGTCACAGCAGGCGTCATCACTTACTACCGCCTGGAAGACGTGGACATCTTCGGCGTGAGCACGTTCCACGGGCCGATCAGCGCCACGCCCACAGGCCCCACCGCCGCCACCGTGGTCGGCTTCGCGGCGCAGGGCGCGCCGGGCCTGGGTCTTGGGCTGCTGCTGGTCGCGGCCTTCGGCCTCACCCTCAAGCGACGGCGCTAAACCCGCTCCCGCCCCAAAAAACGACCGCCGGTTGGAAGACTTCTTCCAACCGGCGGTCACATAATAATCTGATTTCCCCTCTGCGCCCCTGCGCCTCTGCGTTGAATCGTATCCTCAGCCGACTTTCGTGCCGCACTCCGGGCAGAACTTCGCGCCCTTCGTCTCCGTGCCGCAGCTAGGGCAGGTTGCCGGCGCACGCTCGATGCGCGTCCCGCACTCCGGACAGAACTTGGCGCCCTGAGCCTCTGCGCCGCACGCGGGACATTTATCCACCACGGGTTGCGTCATCGCTGCGCCGCATTCCGGGCAGAACTTGGTGCCCGCCGCCGCCAGGTGCCCTTGTGGACACCGGGCCAGCTGCGCTTGCGCCTGTGTCTGCGCCTGGCGCACCGTCTCGCCTACCTGCTTGAAAGCCTCACCCAATCCAAAGGCGCTAGCCAGACCCTTGAGCGCCGCGCCGGTCTGCGCGCCGCGCGCCTCGGCAATCTCCTCCTGGCGCGGGCTATCCTCCTGGCAAGTGCCGCTCTGCGTATCGAAATCCGAAAGACACACGATGCGCTGGCAGGTGGGACACTCGCGGAAGTGCTCTTGCACCTGTCGCCAGGCGGATTCCAGCTGTTGCGGCGTCATCTTGTAGCTGTAACGCGGATCCTCGCCCAGCACATTGCTGGCGGCAGCGCTGCCCACCAGGGGCACCTTGCGCAGCAGACCGCCCAACGCCTGGCGCCCCAGATCTTGCGCTACCGCGCCGCCGACATCCGGTTGGCTGCGAAACTCCCGATTGCAAGCATCGCAGTAGAAGACCGCATAAGGCCCAACGCCATCATTACGAATATCATATCGAGGCGTATGCGTGAACGTAGCCATCTGAAATCTCCATTCCATGGAATTTTGGGATCAACCAATCACGGTGTAACACAGCAGTTGCCAACACCATGCAGTGTAATCACATTGTTACACTTGTCAAGCAGCAGCCCCACAGCCTATCGAGTGCCACACGCACCCATTACTCGCCCGAATTCAACGTCCGCTCGTACACAAAAACATCGGGCGCGTAGTCATTCCAACCGGCAAAACCCAGGCGTTGCAACACGGGCAACGCCGCCGCCGATTCCGTAAGCGTCTGCGGCAACATCACCTCCACAGAACGCGCATCCTGGGCGAGCGCCAGCGCGTGCCGCACCAGCGTCTCGACCGCGTCGGGGTCGCCATCCACAAAATCAATCGTGAACTCCTGTTGATGCCGAATCCGGTGTCCCGCGCACAGCACCGCCTCGATGTCCGCGCCACGGCAAATGCCCAAAACCCAACGCATCCGCGCAAAAACCATCTCAGGAGCGATGGCAAAGGGGAAGAACTTCCAACCGTGAGGAAAAAACCCGCGTGAGACCTTCATAAACGCCGAGTTGTAGATGAAATCCAGCGCGGAGCCGGTATCCAGCGCCTGCACTTCGGGCGCGAGAGCGGCGCAAGCGCGCGCGGGCGCATCACTGCCGGCTTCGAGGTAGACAAACGAGGACACGCGCTCAAAACCGAAGGCTTCGATAACGCGAATGGAGGCGTGATTCTCAATGTAGGTGGATAATCCAACCCGCGCAACGCCCTGAAGCCGGGCCAATTCCAGGAGATACCGGGTGAGCGCCTTGGCGATCCCCTGATTGCGACACGCGGGATCCACGCGCAAGCCTTCGAGCCACAGATAACCGGGCCAGAGCGTAACCCAACGCGCAAAGCCCACCACCACCCCATCCAGAACCGCCACAATGATCGCCCCACGCGGGTCGGCCATCCATTCATCAATCACCCGGCCAACATAATCCTCCCCATCCCAAACCTGGGCGGAGATCGTGATGATTCGACTCACATCTGCTAACGTTGCCTGCCGCAAAATCAACCCCATACTCGCCTCTACTTGCTCAGGATACGGGCACAGTCGCAATCAAACCCAGTTTCAACTGTTATAAGTATCCTACCGAAACTCAAACGCGCAAGTCGGGCGCACGGAGAAAATGGCGTCGTTAAACGGTTAGAATCAGGCGGTGACGCGGCGAGGAGAAGTCAAAGAGGGTATTTCCGCGCAGAGGAAGCGCCGAAATACCCTCTTGTTTGCGCTGCGTTAGCAGCATGAAACCGCGCGAGAGCGTCCCCTCGGCGGATGCGCGTCAGCTAGCGCGTTGCGCCCGCCACGCGGCGCGTCGGCGCGGAATGATGATCCACAGCGCGATGTAGGGCACGAGTCCCGGCAATCCGCCCGGCAGTAGCAGAATCAAAAACAGCAAGCGGAACCAGAAAACGTGGATGCCGGTGAACTCCGCCAAACCACCGCAGACGCCCGCCACAATGCCGTTCTGGCGACGCAGATAATGTTCTTTAGTCATGGCTTTGTACCTCCTCGAAAATATAAGGCGGAAGGATGAAGGCAGAAGGGTGAAAAAAGACTTTGCCCCTCTGCGCCTTCACGCCTCCTGTATCTATACGCACAAAGCCGCCAGGAGTTTCAAAGCGTCGCAATCAGGATACCGAAAGGCGCCAGGGTGAGCGCGCGCAGGTCGAGCGGCGTCTCAGGCAACGCAGGGTGCGCGAACAGCGCGCGCGCTTCCCCTTCCAGGTCGAGCGCCACGGACTGCTGCACATCGGCATAGTTGAGCAGCACCAGACAGGTCTGCCCCTCCACGGCGCGCAGGAACGCCAGCACATCGGGATGATCCTCAAGCAGCGCCGTGTAATCGCCGCCGAGCAACGCGGGCGTGCGCTGGCGCAACGCGATCAGCTGCCGGTAGAACGCGAGCATCGAGTCGGGATCCGCTTCCTGCGCCGCCACGTTGAC
>CAZDSF010000077.1:11738-16186 GCA_964508025.1 uncultured Anaerolineales bacterium | reverse complement strand
TCTGCGCCGTAAGCCGTCTCGTAGAGCGTGGTGAGTTGTGGCGGCGTGATTGGTTCTTGCAGGAAGGCATAAGCCGTGGTGAAGATGCCCCGCACCATCGGCGCCGAGTGCGGTGTGAAGGTCACGTCCAGGGAAGCGCCCGCCGCCCGTTCCAGCTCCTGGCTGATCTCCGGCGCGTGACGATGGCTGAACAGCCCGTAGGCGCGGAAATCGTGCGCCCGTTCCGGGTGATGCGTGCCCTCCACGGGCTTGTTGCCGGAGCCGGAGGACCCCGTCTTGGAATCAATCACCACCGGCCCACCGAGCCATCCCGCGCGCGCCAGCGGCAGCAGCGCGAGCAGCGCGCCCGTGGGGAAACAGCCAGGGCACGCTGCCAGTTGCGCCGCGGCAATCGCCTCGCGGTTCCACTCCGTCAGGCCGTAGACGGCGGCTTCCAGCAGTTCCGGCGCGGTGTGGGGCAGCTTGTAGGCCCGCGTATAGACCGCGGCATCCTTGAGCCGAAAATCGCCGCCCAGATCGAGCACGCGCGCGCGCCCAACGACGGCGGGAATCCGCGTCAGCGCCTCGCCGTGCGGCAGCGCGAAGAAGATCACATCCGCGTTCGCTGCAATCGCGTCCAGGTCCTCCTCCACGAAGTGCAGCGACGTCAGTTTGGTGAGATTGGGATGTACGGCGCTCACGGGCTTCCCCGTGTGAGAATTGGAAGTCACTGCGGTGAGCTGCACCTGGGGATGCCACAGCAGCAGCCGCAGTAGCTCCCCGCCCGCATAACCGCTTCCGCCGATAATCGCTGCTCTGATCATGCGCGTAACTTCTCCTGTACCAGCTGCCCCAACTGCTCGCCCGCCAGCGCGTTCGCGGCTGCCAGACCCAGCTCGTGGTGAATAAAGGCGATCCCCACCTCGGTATCCGTGGTCGGGCCGGACATGACGTCAATTTCCCGCCCGTAACGCGCCTGGAACAGCAGTTTGGCGCCCCATGCGGCGACGGGATCGTTGGCGCAGAGCACATGCACCTTGGTGAACGCTTCGATTTCGGCGTCGCTCAGAATCTCGTGGACGCCGTAGCCGCCCAGCAGGCCATCGCCCAATTCGATGACGATGATGTCGGGCGCAGCCTCGGCATTGAGGGCGTGAAGCACGCCCTTCGCCGTGTGCAGCACGTCATCGCCGGGATTGGCGGTCGAGGAGATCCCGCCATCCACGAAGGTAAGCGCGTAGACCGCGCCGCTCGCTTCCATGTTGCGCACATCGCGGCGCAGCCCCACGCCCGTGAGCTTGGCCGCAGCGACGCGATAGCCCGCCGCCGTCAGCGAGGCGATGATCTTGCAGGCGACCGTCGTCTTGCCGGCGTTCATGTTCGTGCCGGAGACCATGACGACGGGCGCGCTCGCTTGCAGGTGCGCCTGCGCCGGAATTCCGTACTCCCGAATGTTGGCGCAATGCCCATTCGCGCTGAGCGGGGGACGGACGGCGCCCAGCACCATGACCTCCAGGGGCGGGCCGACATCGGGATGCCCGGAGATCGCCAGCCCGATGACGCCGCCGAGGTTGAGGATATGCAGCGTATCGCCGACGTGGATGCTTTCCGGGATCACGCCGACGAAGCCCTTGAGCGCCTTGCGCGCGCCCAACGCCCCCACAATCACATCCCCGCGATGCAGCGGCGTCATCTCGCCGGAAGCCAGTTCCAGCTGATTGTAGACCTCTTTTTCTCCCAGCACCTTCACCGCGATGACCGCGCCGGGCCGGGCCTCGATATATGGCAGCAACTCCACATCCGACAACAGCTGTAACCGCGCCGCTACCGATGCAATTTTATCTACATGTACGTTCATCTTTTCACCTCGTATGCGAAAAAGCAAGTCAGCGAATCAGCGAGTCAGCGAGAAAGCGAGTCAGCGAGTCAGCGAAAAAGCGAGAAAGCGGCAAGCAACTCTCAACTCCCAACTCCCAACTCACAACTCACAACTCGCAACTCTCAACTCCCCCGCGCCAGCATCCCTTGCAAGCCGTAAATGCGACAGAAGCCCCGCGCATCGCGTCCGTCCCACAGGAGATTCTCCTCTCCGTAGGTGGCGACCGTGCGGTTCATCAGCGAGTGTGGGCTGCGAACGCCCGCGACGACCAGGCTGCCCTTGAACAGGCGCACTTTGGCTTCTCCCGTGACGCGCGCCTGGCTGCTGTTGATCATGGCCTCGATGTCGCGCATCACCGGGTCGAAATACTGCCCCTCGTGGAGCAGGTTGCCGTAGACTTCGGCCAGATGGTTCTTCCAGAAGAGCTGCTGTTTGGTCAGCACCAGTTTCTCCAGCTCCCGGTGCGCCGTGATCAGGATCAGCGGCGCGGGAGCTTCCAGCGCAATCCGTCCCTTGATCCCCAGAATTGTATCGCCCAGGTGGATGGCCTTGCCGACGCCGTGCTTCGCCCCCAGCGCATCGAGCTGCGCCATCAGCGCCAGCGGCGCGACGGCTTCCCCATTGAGGCTCACGGGCAAGCCCTGCTCAAAGCCAATAATCACGGTTTCCACCTCATCGGGCGTCTGCGCGACAGGCGTCACGGTCGGATAGACGGCGTCGGGCGGTACTTCCCAGGAATCCTTCGTTTCCTTGCCGCCGATGGTCGTGCCCAACATCCCGCGATTGATGGAATACTCCCGCGTGACCAGCGGCACATCGAAGCCGCGCGCCTGCAAGTAGGCGACTTCCTGCGCGCGGGTGAGGCCCAGATCGCGGATGGGCGTGAGAATTCGCAGGTCCGGCGCCAGCGCGCGGATGGCGACATCAAAGCGCACTTGATCGTTGCCCGCGCCCGTCGAGCCGTGCGCCACGGCAATCGCGCCCGCGGCCCGCGCGGCCTCTACCAGCGCCGTCGCCTGGATCACGCGCTCTGGCCCTACGGAGAGCGGATAGACGCCGCCCCGCAGGATGTTGCCCTTAATGATATACGTCACCATCTGGTCGTAGAGCGCCTGTCGCCCGTCCACGCTCACATGCTTGACCGCGCCCAGCTCCGCCGAGCGCGCGGCGATGGCGTCCAGCTCCTCAGGCGTGAAGCCGCCCGTGTCCACCGTCAGCGTCGTCACCTCGAAGCCCTGTTCCTGCAAGTACAGCACGCAAAATGACGTATCCAACCCGCCTGAAAATGCCAGTATTGCTTTATTCATTACCGACCTCCTGCTAAACAAAAAACTCCCGCCCCACAACGGGACGGGAGTTTCAACTTCCGCGGTACCACCCGAATTCCATGCCGCACCCATGGCCCGGCATGACACTCTCCGATCCGCTAACGGGGATCAGCCGTCGCGCCTACTTGAAGGTCGCCCTTCTTTCTTCGGCCGCCGCTCAGGAGCGCGTTCCGCAGCGTGCTTCTTCCTGGGCTTCCACCCTTTCTTTCCCAGGTCGCTGGTCCGAAGCGTGGGACTGCGTACTATTCTCCATCAACGCGCTTGCGTATTGAGACTGATTCTAGCACGGATATGACATTTGTCAATGGGTGCGGGCGACGTTTGTCAGCCGTCGCGCCGCGATCAACAGGAGCAGCCCGGCAGCGTCGAAGACGATGAAGCGCATGCCCGTCGCCAGCAGGGCGGCGTGCCCCGGCGGCAACGTCAGCGCCATCCAGGTCTCGCCCGCCAGGCCGATGATCTGTTGCACGAGGATCACGGTGAGGCACACGCGATAGCGCGCCGGATCCAGGAGCGCCGGAATGTACGGCACAATCCACATGAGAAAGAGGATGCCGATGCTGCGGGTGAGCACGGCGCCCACCGTTCCCGCAAGCTCGAACGCGCCCGCGTAGGTCGCCGGCGTCACAATGAAGGGAATGGCTGCGGAGAGATTCCACAGCAGCACGGCGAGGATCGCCCCGCGCGCGCCCCACAACGCGCGGGTTGACTTTCGACTGGGCTGTGGTAAGTTGTGCGCTGTCATGGTAATTGGATGGGAGTAGGGTAGTAGGAAGTAGGGGAGTAGATTGGCATTGCAGCGAGATCTCCTACTTCCGTACTTCTTACTCCCTTACTCCCGACTTTCTGGTGAAATCTATGCCTATAACCGATCGCAATCGTCAACTCAGAGTGGTCGCCGAGCTGTTGCTCGTGCATTTGCCCGCGACGCTGAAGCAAAATGAGCAAGCGCTGGCGCACGATCTTCTCGCCGTGGCAGGGACGGCGCTGCGCGAGGTCTATGATGACGCGCAGCAATCCGCCAAAGCCTGGGACAAACGCGCCTACGACGTGAAAGCCGATTATCTTCGGCGGGAGTGGGACTGGGCGCTGGGCGCTTCCAACTATGCGCTGGGGCTGGCCCTGCGCGCCGACCCCGTCACACCGGAGGCGCTGTGCAAACTGCGCACCCTGATTGTCCCTGAACTGGAGCGCCCGGCGCGCAAGCAGATCACCGATCCGGCGCGCTTTCGCGGCGCGGCGCAGATCCTCAAATCCCGGCA
>CAZDSF010000077.1:9984-11638 GCA_964508025.1 uncultured Anaerolineales bacterium | reverse complement strand
ACTCCACCAGCGCCAGGCCGATGCGCCCGCGCTGCGTGTCCACATCCACCACTTCGACCTCGATGACGTCGCCCACGGCGACTTTGTCGTGGGGATTGCGCACAAAACCGCTGCCCATCCGGCTGATGTGAATCAGCCCATCGCGCTTGACGCCGATGTCCACAAACGCGCCGAAGTCCACAACGTTGCGCACCGTTCCCCTGAGCCGCATCCCCTCGCGCAGGTCTTCGATGTGCAGCACGTCGCCGCGCAGGATGGGGCCTTCCAGGCTGTCGCGGGGGTCGCGGCCGGGGCGCGCCAGCGCGTCGAGGATGTCCTCCAGCGTGGGCTTGCCCGTTCCCAGCTCCTGCGCCAGGGCTTCGAGATCCCATTCCCGTCGAAGGTTCTGCAACGCTTGCGGCAATTGTGGGTGTCCCAGCGGCAATCCCAGCAGATCGAGCACCTTGTGCGCTACGGCGTAGCTCTCCGGGTGGATGGGGGTATTGTCCAGCGGCGAATCTCCATCGGGCAGGCGCAGGAAGCCCGCTGCCTGCTCGAAGGTCTTGGGGCCTAGCCCGCTCACTTTGCGCAGCGCGTCGCGCGAGCGGAACGCGCCTTGCGCGTCGCGGTGCGCCACAATTGCTTGCGCCATCTTCGGGCCGATGCCGGAGACGTGTTCCAGCAGCGCCGGCGACGCGGTGTTCAGATCCACGCCCACGCTGTTCACGGCGGATTCGATGACGGTATCCAGCGCCTCGCCGAGGGCTTTCTGGTTGACGTCATGCTGATACAGTCCCACGCCGATGGCCTTTGGCTCGATCTTCACCAGCTCCGCCAGCGGATCCTGAAGGCGCCGGGCGATGGAGACCGCGCCGCGCAGCGACACATCCAGGTCGGGCAGCTCCTGCCGCGCCAGCTTCGAAGCGGAGTAGACGGACGCGCCCGCTTCGTTGACGATGGTGTACTTGACCGGCAGCCCCTCGCCGATGAGCCGGGCTACCAGCGCCTCGGTCTCGCGGCTGGCAGTGCCGTTCCCAATGGCGATGACGGTGACGCCATGCGCCTTCGTCAGTTGGCGCAGCGTCTTTTCCGCCTCGGCTTGATGGCGGTCGGGGTAGATGGTGACGGCGGCGAGCACCTTGCCGGTGGCATCCACCACGGCGACCTTGCAGCCGGTGCGGATGCCGGGATCAATGCCGAGCACGGTCTGCCCGCGCAGCGGCGGTTGCAGCAGCAGGGAGCGCAGGTTGGTGGCAAAGACGCTGATGGCGTGCGCATCGGCGATCTCGGTCAGCGCGCGGCGGATGTCGCGCTCCACGGCGGGGAAGAGCAGCCGGGTGAAGGCATCTTCGCGGGCGGCGCGCAGCTCCTCGCCGAGCGGGCTGCCCGCGTCGGCAGGGAAGTGGCGCGCCAGAATGCCCAGGCTTTCGGCTTCGGGGATCTCCAAACTGAGCTTAAGGACTTCCTCCCGCTCGCCCCGGTTCAGCGCTAGAATCTGGTGGGGCCGCAAGCCGCGCACGTCGCAGAAGAAGCTGTAGTACATGCGATAGACGCCCTCGGCGTCTTTGCTTTCGTCGGCGACTGCAGCGCTGAGCACACCGCGCCGCTGCGCCAGGTCTCGCAGCGCGCCGCGCACCTCGGGCGCGTCGGCAATGACCTCGGCGACGATATCGCG
>CAZDSF010000077.1:8577-9884 GCA_964508025.1 uncultured Anaerolineales bacterium | reverse complement strand
AGTTCCGGCGTGAGCACGCCCTGCTCATCCAGGCTGCGCAGGATGGTTTCGCGGCGCTCCTCCATGTTGCGACGGTAGTTCAGCCGCTCCGAGACCTGGCGCAGCTGTTCTTCGTCCAGCGAAAGCGTGACCTCTTTGCGATACCGCGCGATGAAGGGGATGGTGTTCCCTTCGTCCAGGAGGGTTGCGGCGGCGCGCACCCGCTCCAGCGCCAGTTGGAGATCGTTAGCGACGGCAGCGATAATAGCATTTGTGTCCATGAAAGCTCCTTGAAAGTCAGAAGTCACGAGTCAGGGGAGCTGGAATGGGTAATGGCTGATGAGTAATGGATAAGGGGTGAAAAGCCCAGCCCCTCTGCGCCGCTGCTCCTCCGCTCCCTAGCTTCCTATCTCCCCAGCTCCCCTACGCGCGGGCGAGCTCGATCACGCCATCGGCAGCGATGGGGGCGCGATGGGCGTTCTCGCAGGTGAAGGCGTTGGCTTCCTGGCGCATGGCGGCGCCGCAACGCGGGCAGCGCAGGATCGTGGGCAGCGTTCGGGGGGCGGTAGGCCCCATCGCGCCGGGTTTGACCGCCCAGACGAGGTCGTAATCCTCCTGCCAGGGCTGCGTGCGCACCATTTCCAGACCGAGCTCGTGCAGCTGCGTCTCGAACGCTTCTGAGCTCATCGTGCGTCCCGGCATCAGCCGCGCGAGCTTACCGATGCGGTTGGTGGTGAGCAGCAAGCCGCCCGGTCGTAGCACGCGGAGCAGCTCGCGGAGTGCGCCGTCGGGATCGGGCATGAATTCCAGCGCTTCCAGGCAGCTGACCACATCGAAGGTGGCATCGGGGAAGGGCAGCTGCGCGGCGTTTTGCCAGAGATAGGAAATCCGCTCCGCCCACGGCGCGGTGGTGCGGACGGCTTCGCTCAGCATGTTGCGCGCCGCATCCAGCAAAATCATCCGCCCGCGAAAACCAGATTGTTGAAAGAGGGTGCGCGCCAATCGCCCCGTGCCCGCCGCCACATCGAGCAGCAGCGGATCGGGGTGGAGCTGCATGGCGCGGCTCAGCGGCAGCCCCAGGAACCACTGCTCGTAGCCGGGATCGTATTGCTTGATGCGGTCGTAGAGCCGCGCGGAGCGGTCGTAGAGGAAGGCGACCATTCGCCGCCCCAGATAGGCTCCTTCGGCGATGATGAGTTGCCAGTAGAGGAACGCTGCCAGCGCCGCCAACCCGGCGACCAAAGCTGCCCAGGTCATCCTATAGCACCCATCCCATCAACAGCAGCATGGCGATGAGCCACCCGGCGATGGCGCGGCGATAGTGCGCG
>CAZDSF010000077.1:0-8477 GCA_964508025.1 uncultured Anaerolineales bacterium | reverse complement strand
TGCCCTCGCTCCACAACGCCATCAGCTGCGCCCACGCGAGGTGGATCAGCGTCAACAGCAGCGCGGTGCGACCCAGCGGCAGGCTCAGCAGAATGCCGGCGAGCAGCGCTAATCCCGCAGAGCTCAACGGCGCAGCGAGGGTCGTTGCGCCTTCAGCCTGCCACCATGCGCGCGCTTGTTCCAGGGCGTGGGTGAGAGCGGCGCCGGGCGTGTTTGGCTGGACGAAGGGCAGTTGCGGCAGCGGCGCGTGACGCTCCCACTGCTTCCAGCGGCGGAGCGGCGCGGCCCAAGGGGTGTAGGTGAGCGCGCGCCACAGCGGCGCCCAGGCGATCAACGCCAGCGCGCCTGCGAGGGTT
Organism: uncultured Anaerolineales bacterium; assembly: GCA_964508025.1. Taxonomy (GTDB): domain Bacteria; phylum Chloroflexota; class Anaerolineae; order B4-G1; family SLSP01; genus JAAZNO01. The sequence goes on along the minus strand of CAZDSF010000077.1, from coordinate 8,121 downwards.
AGTTGCGGGAGGGTTTCTGCATCGAGGGGGCTGCCTGCTGCCAGCGCGCCGCCGATGACGGCGGCTAAGGGTATGAGGGGCCAACCCCCTTCCCATGGGCCGATCCAGGGATTGGTGTGTTCCGGCGCGATTGTCTGTTCCATAACGCAGGCATTATAAGCCAAGTCGGGGAATCAACAACCGTCTTGGGAGGCTTCGCTGACATCGAGGGCTTCACCCGGCTCGACATGGACGTAGGCGCGATCCACTTCTGCCAGCGCCGTCACGGCATCTTGCACCGCGTCGGAGATGTGATGGGCTTCGTAGAGGCTGATGTGTCCCTCCACGTTGATATGGAGGTCGGCGACGAGCTGCGGGCCGACGTACTCGGTGATGACCTGATGGACGCGCAGGACGCCTGGCACCTGCCCGGCGACTTTGGCGATTTCGTGGCGCAGCTCGTGCGGTGCGCCGGCGCCGGTGAGGTACTTCAGGTTCTCCTGGGCGGCTTCGAAGGCGGCGCGGAAAATCCACAGGGCTACCAGCGCCCCGCCGATGGGATCGAGCAGCGGGTGCAGGAAGCGGGAGCCGAAGACGCCGAGAAAGGCTGCGCCGGAGGTGAGGACATCGCTCAGGTTGTCGCGGGCGGTCACAGCGAGGGCGGGGCTGCTGAGGGTTTCAGCAACACGGCGGATAGCGAGGAACATGCCGGCTTTGACGGCGGCGCTTGCCAGCAGCGCGAGCGTGGGCAAACCCGGTTCCACGGCGCTGCCGCCCACCAGGAAGCGCTCGATGGCGGCGCGGCCCGCCTCGTAGCCGGCGTAGGTCATGGCGATGGTAACTGCGAGTCCCACCAACGGCTCAAAGCGGCTGTGCCCCTGGGGATGGGAGAAGTCGGGGGGCTGCATTGCCATCCACAGGCCCAGGATCATCAGCAGGGAGTAGAGCACGTCGGAGGCGGAATTGGCTGCGTCGGCGTAGACGGCGACGCTATCGGAGTAGTAGGCGGCGATGCCCTTGCCAATAGCCAGCGCCAGGTTGCCGAACAGCGTGATCAGGATCGCGCGGTGGTAGAGACGCCGGCGTTCGACATCAGGGGTGATATCACGTACCCATTGCATGGTTCAGGCCTATATCGGTTCGCGGAAGTTGTAAATGGCGCCCTGCCGCTGCCAGGTGCGCCCGCAACCGGTGCAGATGAAGGCGGCTTGCGGCGGCGCTCCCAGTGGGGCGGCGCATTCCGGACAGGCGAAGAAGGCGCCTTCTGGCGCGGGGGTATGGTTGCCGGCAGCGGCGCGCACGAAGACGCTGGGACTCCACTGCCACCAGCGGCCTGTGGGCTGCGCCAGACGATCTAACGCCACGAGCCAGGCGGTGGGCAGCAGGCGTTTGAGCAGCCCCACACGGAAGTGGGAGACGGTGCGCACGGCCTCGCGGCGTAGACTCGCTTGGGCAAGCTGTTCCCAGATCCAGCGGGGGTGGAAATCGAAGTTGAGGGCCACAAATTCCACGGGGTCCAAATCGAAAGGCGACCAGCTCTGGCGGCGCAGCAGATAGCGCGCCAGGGCCTTGAGGTTCTGCTTGTTGGCAAATTCCAGTACGAAGACACCCTGCGGGCCGAGGATGCGCGCCAGACCACGCAACACGGCAGGCGCATCCACGGCGTGGTGCAGGGTGCGGATCATCGTCACCGTATCGAAAAGCCCCGGTACAAAGGGCAGCTTGTAGAAATCGGCCATCACGTATACGTACTGCGGCGCGCCAGCCGGGCCGCTTTCGCCCAGGCGCTCGACGGCCTGTTCCAGTTGCGTGCTGGCGTAATCGAAGAGCACGACGGTTTCGTAGCCCTGGTAAAGATCCGCCAGGCGTCCAAAGCCCGCGCCGATTTCGATGATGCGGCGTCCGCGCGGGGGCAGGAGCGCGTGTAGGGCGACCCGTTCGGCGCCATCCTCGTAGGCGCGCGAGCTATCCCAGAACTCGGTGCTGTAGCGCGAGCCTTCGTAGTTGCAGATAGGGCGTTGGCTCATTGTGGGGCGAAGATCTCCTGCGGAGAATCGGGCAGCTGTTGCAACGTGGCTTGAATGGGGCTGAAGACGCTCCGCAGCTGGGTGATGGCCGGGCCCATGCCCGCTTCATCCAGCGGAATCGTGACCGGGACTTGCATGACCACGGGCACGGTGGTGCTCACCGGCACGTTGAGGTTGAGCGCTACAGGCAGCACCATCCCGGCAGGCAGGTTCAGTGTTACCCAGCCGTAGATCGTGCCCTGGTTGCCCAGGCTGAAGGTGGTGGGCACGCTCAGCGGCACCGGCTCGGTCAGCACGACGTTGGTGTTTTGCTGGAGGGGCAGGTCGAAGACCACAGGCAGGCTGTCATCAATGGCGACGGTCGTCACGATGTGGGTTTGCCCCAGCGCGGCGAAAGCCGCGTCAAGATCGCCCAGCAGTGGTTGCGCGATCTGGGTTTTCGCCATGAACAGGGGTTGGATCAGGAGCAGCAACACGACGACCAGAATCAGATTCACGAGGAACGAGAATAGCAGGGCAAAATTCTTGAAAGCGTCCCAAAAGCGCGCCCGGCGGCTCTTCGTTTGCGTGTTCATATCTGCCACAGTTTACCTCCTTGCAAAATTGATAAATCACAGGTATGAAATTATCTTACCATGGCTTATTAAAATCGCAAGGGGTTTGGCGATAGGGTTAGCGCATTTGATCACTTGTGGTAGCAATATGGCCTAAAGGCCAGGGATAAGAAACCGCTTTAGCGGCGTAACAGGGATCGTGATAGGACGAGTTCTCCAAATGCGATAGCCCTGTGGGGGCCAGGGTTGCGCTCGTTGAAAGTGCTTCTATAATGCTTCCTGTTTGAAATGCAATACGCGCGGCTTGAACCAACAACCGGCCATGACAACTTATTTTCCGGCTTCGATCATTGGCGTGGCGCCTGGCAGCGTCGCGGCGCGGGCGGGGATTACGCCCGGCGACGCGCTGTTGGCGCTCAACGGGGCGCCGTTGCGCGATGTGATTGATGTTCAGGTTCACGCCGCTGCTTCACGGCTGAGCTTCCTCATAGAGCGTGATGGGCGACGCAAGCGGTTGGCGGCGCAACGGCGGTATAATGAACCGCTGGGACTTGATTTCGCTGAGGAGCTCTTCGATGGGCCGCTGCACGTTTGCCGCAACAACTGCGATTTTTGCTTCGTGGCGCAGATGCCCCCCGACTTGCGCTCGTCGCTTTACGTGAAAGATGACGACTACCGGCTGTCGTTCCTGCACGGGAATTACATCTCTCTGACCAACCTCGCGCCGGCAGATTGGGAACGGATCCGCGAACAGGCCCTCAGCCCGCTCTACATCTCCGTTCACGCCACGGATCCCGACGTGCGGGTGGGGTTGATGCACCATCCCCGCGCGGGCGAGATCATGGCGCAGTTGCAATGGCTGGTGGAAGCCGGCATCGAAGTTCACACGCAAGCGGTGCTTGTGCCGGGGCGCAACGATGGCGCCTGCCTCGACCGCACCATCACGGATCTCGCGGCGCTCTATCCAGGAGTGCGCTCGCTGTGTGTGGTTCCGGTGGGCCTCACGCGCTGGCACAGGCCGATGCTACGCCCGTTCACCGATGCGGAGGCAGCCGTGACGCTGGCGCAGACGCTCGCGCATCAGGAGCGGCTACGCGGCGCGTTGGGCTGCGGCTTCGTCTACCCTTCGGACGAGTGGTTCCTGCGCGCGCAGCATCCCCTTCCGCCGCTGGAAGCCTACGACGCCCTACTGCCCGCGCTGGTGGAGAACGGCGTGGGGATGGTGCGGCTGTTCATGGAGCACTGGCCCGAAACGCAGGCGGCGCTCGCGGCGTTGGGGGGCGCGCGCCAGACCTGGGTGACGGGAACGCTCTTCGCGCCGCTGCTGCGCGTTTACGCGGAGCAGTTCCGGCAGGAGACGGGGATCGGGGCGGAGGTGGTCGCCGTTGCCAATCACGCTTTCGGCGAGACAATCACGGTGGCAGGGCTGCTTGCCGGCGCGGATCTGCTGGCTGCGCTGACGGCGGCGGATTCAGGCGATGTGATTGTCGCGCCCGACGTCATCTTCCGTAGCCCGGAGGGCCGCACGCTGGATGGATTCACGGCGGGCGAGCTCGGTGAGCGATTGGGAAGGCCGCTGGCAGTCATCAGCCAGGAGTCATGAGGCAGGTAGCCTCAGCACAACTTCTTTGTCAGGAGGATATTGATGCAGGTGCGCGCTCTTTCTGTTCTGACGCTCATCACCATCATATTGTTGCCGCTTGCGGCGGCATGTAGCCCTACGGCCGCTCCCACGCCGGCCATGCCCACGGTCGCGCCGACCGCCACGTCCACGGCAGCCGCTGCAGCCACTGCCACAGCGTCGCCCACCCTGACTCCCACTGCAACGCCCATCCCCGAACCCACGCCCACGCCTACGCCGCCTTCGGCTTTCGAAGGGATCGAGCCTCGCGGGCAGACGGTGATATTCTGGCATCCCTACACCGGCGCTACGGCAAGGTTGCTCACGGCGATGGTGGAGGATTTCAATCATAACAATCCGGGGCGTATTACGGTGGTGGAGGAGAGCCAGGGCGGCTACAGTGATCTGTATGCTAAAATCATTGCGGGCATTCCCCAGCAACAGCTGCCAACGCTGGCGCTTGCGTACCAAAACCAGGCTGCAAACTACGCGGCGCTGGGGGCGTTGGCGCCGCTCGATGCTTATGTGAGCGATTCGGTGTGGGGCTACCGCGAGGAAGAGCTGGCGGATTTCTTCCCCATCGTTCTTGCGGCAGATGTGCTGCCTCAGTTTGGTGGGCGTTACGGATGGCCCACCTATAAATCCATGGAGGTCATGTACTACAACGAGGATTGGCTCGCGGAACTGGGCTATGCGGGGCCGCCGACGACCTGGGAGGAGTTTGAAGAGATGGCGTGTAAGGCAGTGAAACAGCCGTTCTCAAAAAGGGTCGGTGCGGGGGCGGTGCTCGGCTATGAGTATGCGGTAGATGCTTCTCGCTTTGCAACTTTCGTTTTCAGCCGAGGCGGCGAGCTGCTCAACGCGGATGCGAGCGGCTTTAGCTTCAACGATGCGGTGGGGCTGGAGACGCTCACCTTCTGGCGGGGATTGGTTGCTAAGGGCTGCGCCGCTCAGACGAAGGAGCGCTACGGCGATCAGGCTGATTTCGGCGCGGGGCGGGTGCTCTTCACGATGGGGACTGTTGCAGGATTGCCTTTTTATCGCCAGGAAGTGGAGAAAGGCGCCAAATTCGCGTGGAGCGTCAATCCGCCGCCGCATAGCACTGCCGCACCGCGTATGAACATTTATGGCGCGAGCCAATTCATCTTCGCCGGTACGCCGGAAGCGCAGCTGGCCGCATGGATCTTCCTGAAGTGGCTGAGCGAGCCGCAGCAACAGGCGCGCTGGGCGAGCGGCACGGGTTATATGCCCATCCGCGCCAGCGCCGCCGAAGCCATGAAGGATTACCTGGACAAAAATCCTGTCTATGCCAAGGCGCTCGGCTTTATGGCTTACGATTCCGGTGTGGAGCCGGCCGTCGCCGGCTATGATGGTTGCCGCACGGTAATCTTCAACATGCTCCGCGTAGTTCTCGGCGGCGCTAATGCGCAGACGGAGCTGGATAAAGCCGTTGGAACGTGTAATCAACAACTGCAAAAGGCGGCGCCTTGAGCGGCGCGGGGTGTGTGGGTGCAGGGGCTACTCTCCTTCACCCACATTTCCATCAATTTCTGCCGGGCTTGCGACGACTTAGGTTGCTTGTATAATGTCCTGAGCTGGGAAGGCGGAGGCGCGGGCGCACGCCGCACAGGGTTTCCTACCCACAACTTGTAGCTATTGTCGAAAAATAGTTTGTAGAGAGCAGTGAGCAGAACGCAGTACGTCGCGCCCAAACTGCTTACCCGTTACTATTTCGGAGGAGGTGCAACCGCAGACATGCAACGCTTCGATGGGGAAAACTAGCGCCAGCTCCTGGTATCCAAATGCCAGGAGGACGAGGTGGCGGAGCATCGAATCTTCGGCGGATGCCGCCAGGGAATGGCCCTTCCCTCGTTTTCCCCTCCTGAAACTGAAAGCTGCGCCCCAAATCCGGGCGGCGACGTCCGGGACAGCCGGTGCAGCAGGGCCACAGCGTAACCGTGAGACGCGGCATCCTGGCGCGCCTCGTGGTTGACGCAGCAGCATTTTCCCCATAAGGAGGCTTTCTCATGTGTGGTATTGTAGGTTATGTGGGGCCGCGTCAGGCTGCGCCTATCGTTGTGCATGGCCTGAAGCGCCTGGAATACCGGGGCTACGATTCCGCCGGCCTGGCGGCGTTGACCGAAGCGGGCGAGCTGAAAACCGTGCGCGCGGTGGGCAAGCTGGCGAATCTTGTCGAACGCCTGGATGCGGACCCGTTGCGCGGGCATCTCGCCATCGGGCACACGCGCTGGGCTACGCACGGCGGCGTCACCGAACAGAATGCACATCCCCATCTGGGCCTGAACGGGCGCGTGGCAGTGGTCCACAACGGCATCATCGAGAATTACGCGCGCCTGCGCCAGGATTTGCAGAGCGAAGGTATCGCCTTCAGCTCAGAGACGGATACTGAGGTGATTGCGCATCTGGTGGATGCGGCGCTCGCGGGCAGCGGCGACCTGTTGGTGGCGGTGCGGCGCACGCTGCCGGAGCTCGAAGGGGCGAGCGCGTTCGTGTTCCTCAGCGCGCAACAGCCGGATTGCCTGGTGGCGGCGCGGTTGGGCAATGCCGGCGGGATTGTCATTGGGTTGGGCGAGGGCGAAGCCTTCATCGCATCGGATATTCCAGCAATTCTGGAGCACACCCGTCGCGTGATTTTCCTGGAAAGTGGGCAGCTCGCGGTGCTGACGCCGGAGCGCGTGGAGCTCTTCGATTCCGCGGGCCGCTCGCTGCACCCCGCGATTCACACCATTCCTTGGGACCCCGTGGCTGCCGAGAAGGGGCCGTATCGCCACTTCATGCAGAAGGAGATTGCGGAGCAGCCGCGCGCCATCACGGATACCATTCGCGGGCGGGCGGATTTCCACGCGGGGCGGATCCATCTGGATACGCTGCCCCTCACCGAAGCCGAGGCCCGCGCTCTGCGGAAGATCACGATTGTGGCGTGCGGCACCTCGTATCATGCCGGATTGGTGGGCAAGTTCATGCTTGAGAACCTCGCGCGCGTGCCCGTGGAGGTGGATTACGGCTCTGAGTTCCGCTACCGCGATCCGCTCATCGGCCCGGAGAGTGCCGTGCTCGCCATCACCCAATCGGGCGAGACGGTGGACACGCTGGCGGCGATGGAAGAGGGGCAGGCGCGCGGGGCGCGGCTCTGGGCTATCGTGAACGTGCTGGGCAGCCAGGCGCAACGCGGCTCGGATGGCTACATCCTCATGCAGGCGGGGCCGGAGATCGGCGTGGCTTCGACCAAGGCGTTCACTACCAGCCTTGTGGATCTCTATCTGCTGGCGTTGGCGCTCGGCGAAAAGCGCGGCGTGCTCAATGGCGCCCGTTTGCGGCAGGCGGTGGATGATCTCGCCCGGCTGCCGCAACTCGTGGGGCAGGTCGCCGAGGAGTTGCCGTTCTATCACCAGCTGGCGGAAATCTTCCACAAGCGCGAGCACTTCCTCTACCTGGGACGCGGCATCAACTATCCTATCGCGTTGGAAGGGGCGCTCAAGCTCAAGGAAATCTCCTACATCCATGCGGAGGGCTATCCAGCGGGCGAGATGAAGCACGGCCCCATCGCGCTCATTGACCAGCTGATGCCGGTGGTGACGTTGGCGCCGCAGGACAGCGTCTACGACAAGATGCTGAGCCAGATGGAGCAGGTTCACGCGCGCAACGGCGTGGTCATCGCCGTGGTGCAGCAGGGCGATACGCTGGCCCGCGAGCGCGCCGATTACGTGCTGGAAGTGCCGGGCAGCTCGCCGTATCTCAGCCCCGTGCTGAACGTGATTCCGTTGCAATGGCTGGCGTATGCGTTCGCGGTGCGGCGCGGCGCGGATGTGGATCAGCCGCGCAACCTGGCGAAGAGTGTGACGGTGGAATAGCCGCGCAGCTTGTTGCAATATCTCCCCCCGATCCATTGACGTTGGGGGGATTTTCTTATACAATGAAA
>CAZDSF010000076.1:0-16855 GCA_964508025.1 uncultured Anaerolineales bacterium | reverse complement strand
GGGTTGATGTCCAGCTGGGGATAGATGAGGACTAGAACCATGTTCAACGGGATATGGAATTTTTCCAGTGCGCCGGTTTTCGCAGAGGAAGAAAAGACGCGCCGGGCATAGTTGACCAGCGTCATGCTGCATGTGATCTTTGGCAGTGTTTTGGTTGCGGGACTGGGGATGTTTCTGTTATCGCCGGTCAGTTTTCTGAGTAATTGGGTTACGCTCTCCATTTTGGGCATGTTGCTGTTAGCGGCGCTGGGGCTGCGTTTTGTGTTGTGGCGCGGCCATGTGCGCGCGGTCAGTGTTTCGTTGGTGGTGTTGGTGTTCGCGCTCATCACCTTCGCGCTCTACACTTTTGGCGGCGTGAGTAACTCGACCGCAGTGGGCTATTTGCTGTGCATTGTGATTGCCAGCCTGCTGTTGGGCCAGCGCGCCACGATGATTATGCTCATCTTGAGCGTTGCGGCGCTTCTGGCAGTGTGGTATGGCGGCGAAATCGGCTTGATCGCGCCTGGCGAAGAGGCCCCACTCTTTGATTTGATCGCCAATAGTACGATTTTTGTCATCATCGGCCTGCTACTGCGCTATGCGGTCAGTAGCCTGGCTGCCGCGCTGGAACGCGCCCGCCGCAATGAGCAGGCGCAAATCAGGGCCAATCAGGAGTTGGAGGCGCTGCGCGAGTCACTGGAACTCCAGGTGGCGGCGCGCACACAGGATCTGGAGCGGCGCTCGGCTTACCTGGAAGCCACTGCGCAAACTGGCCGCGTTGTGACCTCGATTCTCGAAACCGAGCTGCTACTGCGGCGCGTGGTGGATCTGATCCGTGATCGTTTCGATCTCTATCATGTGGCGCTGTTTTTGCTGGATGCTAGTGGGCAGTGGGCTGAATTTCGCGCCGGCACAGGCGAGGTGGGGCGGTTACTGCAGGAGCAGAAATTCCGGCTCAAAGTTGATGAGGATTCCATGGTCGGTTGGTGTGTCAAGCACACGCAGGCGCGCGTGGCGCAAGATACCGGCAATTTTAGTCAACGGATTGGGCATCCGGACTTGCCCGAGACCCGCTCTGAGGCGGTGTTGCCGCTCATTGCGCGCGGGCGCGTGATCGGCGCTCTGAGCGCGCAGAGCGACCGCACCGGCGTTTTTGATGCGGACGCGGTGGCTGTGTTGCAGACATTGGCCGATCAAGTCGCGGTGGCGCTGGATAATGCGCGTTTGTTCTCGGAGACGCAGAGCACGTTGGAAGCTGAGCGGCGCGCTTATGGCGAAATCAGCCGCGAGGCGTGGGCCAATGCAGTTCGCGAGCAGTTGTTATTGGGCTACAGCTACGTGAATCAGCAGGTGATCCCTATTCTTCGAGGCGCAGCAGCAAGCGCAGATGAGGGGCTTCCAACGCTGGCGCTTCCAATCACTGTGCGCGGCGCGACTATCGGTCAGGTGAATTTGCACCGCGACGCTGAGGGTCATGCGTGGACGAAGGAAGAAATCGCGTTGCTACAAACGTTGATTGACCAGCTCGGTCTGGCGCTAGATAGCGCGCGGTTGTATCAGGATACACAGCAGCGCGCAGCGCAGGAGCGGCTGATCGGCGAAGTGACAAGTCGGATGCGCGAGTCGCTGGATGTGGAATGGGTGTTGCAGATGGCCGCGCGTGAGTTGGGAGAAGCCCTGGGGGTATCCAGGGTCAGTGTGCGCCTGGTGGAGCCGCAATCGAATCCGGAGGGTGCTGCATGACCGAAGCCGCTATGTCAAAATCACCCTCGCCGGTGGATTTTGTACGCGACAATGCCAAGATGGTTATCATGTATGCGTTGGGGGCGTGGATCCTTTCTGCGGTGTGGTTGCCCTTGACCTGGCTGTATCTGGCTTATTGCGTACTCTCGTTGCTGCTCTTCATCAGGCTGATCTGCCCCTATTGTTTCCGCTATCATGCGGGGACGTGTCTCAGCGGCTATCACGTCTTTGCGGGGATTTTCAAGCCACAGTCGCCAGCTCGCTTTGCGAAGCAGTTCAAACGCTATGTGGCGGTCCTGTTCCCGGTTTGGTTTGTGCCCCCTCTTGGAGGTCTCTACCTGTTGGTAACGGCCTTCTCGTGGTTGACGGTGGTACAGCTGGCGCTGTTCTGTGTGCTGGCGTTTGTGATTTTGCCGTATATTTCAGGCAAACACAGCTGCGCCACATGTGAAAACGCCGAGAATTGTCCCTGGCGTAAGGACAAATAACTTGTGAAGGAACCTGCTATGCTCGACCGAGTGCGACGAGTTCTTGCCGGCCCTGTGTTCGAAGGCGATGAGGAAAAGACCCGCGTTGCGGCGCTGCTCAACATTATCCTGTTGGGCGCGTTGACCCTGGAGCTTCTCAGCAGCATTGCTTCGCCCTTCACCAATCCTGACCCGCGCCCTACGTGGGCAATCAACGGTTTTCTGGCTGTGATCCAGGTGGGGATGTTGATTGCCATCTGGCGGGGCCATGTGCGCTCGATAACCCTGTTACTTTCGGCATTGCTCTGGTTGGTGGTGTTGGGCATTACCATAGGCTACAGCGGCATCAATGGGCCTGGGCCGGTGCTGTTTGTTGTCATTATCACCATTGCCAGCCTGCTTTCGGGCGGCCGGGTGGGCCTGATTTTTGGTGGGTTGAGCATCGCGGCTGTGCTTGCTGTGGGCCACGCGGAAACGGCCGGCTGGATTACGATTGATCCGGCTGTGATCACGCCAGCAGCGATGGCGAGTACGCTGATTGCGACTTTCTCTTTATCGGCGCTGATGATTTTTCTCATGACGCATAGCTTGACCCAATTGTTGGCGCGTGCGCATCAGCATGAGCAGATACAAGCAATGACCAACCGCGAGTTGCAGGCGTTGCGCGATTCCCTGGAGCAACGGGTGGCGGAACGCACCGCTGATCTTGAGCGACGTTCGGCGTATTTACAGGCCGCGGCGGAAATTGGCCGCGCGGTTGCGGTTCTGGATATTGAACGGCTGATTCGGCAGGCTGTTGAGTCCATTCACCAGCATTTTGAGCTGTACCATGTGGCTGTCTTCACCCTGGATGAGAAAGGCGAGTGGCTGGAACTGCGCGGAGATGCGGGGGCGCATGCAACGTTGCTTGATCCGGCATTGCGTTTGCCAGTGAGACGTGACACGCTGGTGGGATGGTGCGTGGCGAACACCGAGATACAACTGCGTCAGGATGTACGTGCGTCAGGCGAGCTGGATGATGCCGTGCTGCTGCCTGAGACACGCTCGGCGATGGTATTGCCATTGGTCGCGCGTAACCGTGTGCTGGGAGTGTTGAGCGCCCAAAGTATCCAGATTGGCGGCTTTTCTGAGATGATGGTACGCGCGTTGGGAACGCTTGCCGATCAGATTGCTGTGGGCCTGGATAATGCCCGGCTGTTTGCTGCCAACCAGGCAGCGCTAGAGGCCGAACGGCGCGCTTACGGTGAACTTGAGCGTGAAGCCTGGGCGCAATTGCTGCGCGCCAGATTGACCTCTGGCTATAGTTATGCCAACAAACAGCTGCAGCCGATCTCTGAGCCGCCTGTTGCGGATGGGGCGACTGTGACTGTTCCGATCATCATCCGTGGGCAGGCGATTGGGGTGGTGGAACTTGCCAAAGAGGATGCAGCTGCGCCGTGGACTGCAGCGGAGATGGGATTGTTGGAAACTTTGACTGAGCAACTGGGCGCGGCGCTCGATAGCGCGCGGCTGTATCAGGACACCCAGCGGCGCGCGGCGCGTGAACGGCTTACCGGCGAGATTACCGCCCGAATGCGTGAATCGCTGGAACTCGATCGGATTTTGCAGGCTATCGTCCGCGAGATTTCTGGCGAGTTGGGCGTCGAGACCGAGATCTGGCTGGGCGAAGCGGCTCTGGAATTGTAGCCATTGCCTTTTCACCGGGCGTTTTGTAGTGTAGGAGGATCTGCATTGAAAATCTGGCGTAGCATTAGCGGGGTGATGTTTGTGTTGCTCTGGCTGGTCGGTTGTAGCGGGCCTGCTACTCCTGAGCCAACTGCGGCGATAGAAACCGTGACCTTGCAGTTGCAGTGGGTGCCCCAGGCGCAGTTTGCCGGCTACTATGTTGCTCTCGAAAAAGGCTGGTACGCGGATGAGGGAATCAACCTGATGATTCGCCCCGGTGGGCCAGACATCTCTCCTGTTTCCACGGTTCTCGCTGGCAACGCTGAATTTGCCACGAGCATGTTGGCAGATCTGGTGGTGGCCGTGCAGCAAGGTGAACCGGTGATCAGCATTGCGCAGATCCAGCAGCAGAATGGGTTGCTGTTGCTCGCGCGCCGTGATTCGGGCATTAATGCTCCTACCGATTTTGTCAACAAGCGTGTGGGGGTGTGGGTGGGCAGCTGGGAAGCTCAATTCAGCGCGCTGGCTGCGCAGCAGGGCCTCACGCCGGATAGATTTGAGAAGGTGTCGCAGGGCTTCAGCATGGATGCTTTTCTTTCTGGCGATCTGGATGTGGCTTCGGCGATGATCTACAATGAATATTACGTGGTTCTGGAGAGCGGGTTGACGCCGGATATGCTCAACATCATTGATTATGCTAACTACGGGTTAGATTTTCCCGGCGACATTTTGTTCACCACACGGCAGATGGTGGAGCAGAATGCGGATCTGTGCGTCCGTATGTTGCGGGCTTCGTTGCGCGGCTGGCAATATGCGATTGACAATCCCGAAGAAGCTGTAGACATTGTGCTCAGGTATGATGTTAGCGGGATGCAGACTCGCCAGCATCAGCTCTCGATGATGCGCGAAATCGCTGCACTGGTGCAGATTTCATCCACGCGCCCTTTGGGGTACACCGAGCGCACGGATGTGTTGCGCGTGACAGATACGCTGTTGCGGTATGAGATTTTATCGGGAGCGCTGCCTCCCGATGCGGTGTATACGAATACCATTTGGGAGCTGGCTACAACGGATTAGCTCGTGATGAGGAGACTATGATGACCCGTTTCTTACGTCGCCTGTCGGTGCGCCAGCGGATTTTCGGCGGCTTTATCATCCTGATCGTGTTGATGGCGGCTTCGCTGCCGCTGATCATCTTCGACCATCTCAGTTTGACGGCGCAGCTACAGCAGATCGTGGATGTGGATGTGCAGGCTAACCGGCTGTTGCTCAGCGCCGCCGTGCGGGTCGCTGCGTCTCGGGCCAATTTGCTGCGCTACTTGCGCGATACGGTGCCGGGGCCCTACGAGGCGCTCGATGATGTGGTGCGCGCGCTCGAAGCGCTAGAAGAGGCGCAGGCTTTGCTCGATGATCCTCGCCAGCAACAGCGGGTACAGCAATTGCGCGAGGGCCTGCGCACATACGAGGCTCTGATTCTGGAGATTCGCCAGGCGCGCGTGGCGGGCGACGCTACGCAGGTTGTTACCCTGGAGTTCCAGGCGCAACGGCTGAGCAATGATATCAGCGTGCAGATTGAACGGGTGGTCACGCAGAGCCAGCGCCGGCTGGAAGTCGCCAATGCAGCGGTGCGCGCAGAATCGCAACGGCGCCTTAACGTCATCATTGGCAGTATGGTGGGGGTGATTCTGGCTTCGCTGCTGCTGGCTGCGGTTGTGGAGCGCAGCATCTCCCGGCCTGTGGCCGAGCTGCGTACTGGGGCGGAGGCTTTCGCTCAGGGTGATTTCCAGGTTTCGATTCCGGCAATTGGCGAAGATGAACTGAGTCTGTTGGCGCGGACTTTCAACCGCATGGCGGTAGAGATCTTGCATTCCTATAGTGAGATGGAAGCGCAGGTCAATGCGCGCACGCGCGATCTTGAACGTCGCACGGCTTACCTTCAGGCCGGCGCGGAAGTGAGCCAGGCAACCGCTGCCATTTTGGATATCAACATGTTAACGGCTGAGTCGGTGGAGATTATCCGCGAGCGCTTTGGGTTGTATTACGTGGGCCTGTTCCTGGTGGATGAGGCGGGAGAGTGGGCGGAGTTGCGCGCCGGCACCGGCGCCGCCGGGCGGGCCATGCTGGCGGCCCACCATCGGATGCGGGTGGGCGAAGGCATGATTGGTTGGAGTATTGCCAATGCCAACGCGCGCGTGGCTTCGCAAGCAGAAGCGGATGCTGTGCGCCTCTCTAACCCGTATTTGCCTGAGACGCGCTCCGAAGCGGCGCTGCCGTTGCGGTCGCGCGGCAAGGTGCTGGGGGCGCTCTCGGTGCAGGATGTGCTTCCCAATGCCTTTGATGAAGCGCGCCTCCTTGCTTTGCAGACGATGGCGGATCAAATCGCGGTGGCGTTGGATAATGCGCATCTCTTTGCGGAAGCGCAGGCATCGTTGGAGGCTGAGCGGCGCGCCTATGGTGCGCTTTCGCAGCAAGCCTGGCGGCAACTGCTGCGCGAACGGCGTATGCTGCATTATGGCGCAGATGTCAAGGGAAATCTGCGAGAGACGCCGGCGCCCGAAAACCAGGATGGCGCGCTAATGTTGCGGGAGGTAGGACGTTTGGGACAGGTTGTTCAGGTTGATGCCGCGACGGTGGCGCTGCCGGTGAAAGTGCGCGATGCCATTGTCGGCGTTATGCGCGTCCACAAGTCCGATGCGAATGCAATTTGGACGCCTGAAGAACTCGCCTTGCTGGAGACGCTGATGGATCAGTTGGGCGTTGCCCTGGAAGGGGCGCGTCTGTATCACGATACCCAGTTGCGCGCTGTACGCGAGCGCCTTATCGGCGAGGTCACGGCGCGGATGCGCGAATCGCTATTGCTCGAGACCGTGCTTAAAACTTCTGCGCGCGAGATCCGCCAGGCTTTGAATCTGGAGGATGTGGTGGTGCGCCTGATGCCGCCGCAACGAGGTGAGACCCTGGAGGATGAAATGGTAGGAGGCGCGCAATGACGTTGTGGACACGCTTCAAAGCTTTTTTTGCGCCGCCGGTGTTTGCCGATGACGCTGAGAAAACGCGCATTGCTGGCCTGCTCAATGTTATCTTGTTAGCGTTGATTGTAATCGGCTTATTGGCTGCGGCGATTACGCTGGCGGCGCGCGGCGCCACGACCGGGGTGCTGGCTACGGTGGTGATTGCGGCATTCGCTTCGCTGCTCCTGTGGTTCATGATGCGGTGGGGGCAGGTGCAGCTGGTAAGTCTGATCCTCAACATCCTCATTTTTGGGGTGGCTGTTAGCTCGGGATACTTTGCCGGCACCCTACGCGCCCCCATCGTCTCTATTTTCGTGCTTTCGGTGGTCATTTCGGGATTGTTGCTCGGCGTGCGGGGGCTGATGGTGTTCACCGGTCTGGTATTGACAGCGCTCTTGCTGTTGCTCTTGGGCGAGATGCGCGGTTTGTTGCCGCCGCCGCTTGCGCAACCGGTTGGCGTGACGCAGTGGGTCACTTACGCTGCTATCTTCCTTACCGTCGCCATTCTCCTGGGATTGGCGGTGCGCGGCTTGAATCACGCGCTGTTGCAGATGCGGCAGTATGCGCAGGACTTGGAAGCGCGGCAACAGCAGCTGGATACGCTGGTATCTGAGCGCACTGCAGAACTGGTGCGGCGCGTCAGCTATCTTGGTGCCACATCCGCGATATCTCAAGAAGCAGCCTCGATCCAAGACGATCCCCAGCGTTTCCTGGAAAAGGCGGCGAGCGTTATCGCGGCGAGCTTTGGCTTCTATCATGTCGGTATCTTCCTGCTCGACGAGGCGGAGGAATGGGCTGTGTTGCAGGCGGCATCCAGTGAAGGTGGGCGGCGCATGTTGGCGCGCGGCTATCGCATGAAGGTGGGGGCGCAGGGCATGGTCGGGTATGTCGCGGCGCAGGGTCGCGCGCGCATCTCTTCGGAGGTTGGAACCGATGCCATCTTCTTCGACAATCCTGACTTGCCTGAGACTCGCGCGGAGGCGTCGTTGCCTTTGCGCGCGCACAACACCGTTATCGGCGTTCTGGATGTGCAGAGCAAATCGCCCCAGGCATTCGATGAGGAAGAGCTGTTGGTGTTGCAAGCCCTGGCCGACCAGGTGGCGGTGGCGGTCAGCAATGCTCGGTTGTTCCAGCGACTCGAAGCCCGTGTGGAGAGTGAACGCCGTAACCTGGCTGACTTGAGCCG
Source organism: uncultured Anaerolineales bacterium (assembly GCA_964508025.1). Classification (GTDB taxonomy): domain Bacteria; phylum Chloroflexota; class Anaerolineae; order B4-G1; family SLSP01; genus JAAZNO01. The sequence continues at coordinate 8,804 of CAZDSF010000076.1, read as the reverse complement.
TGTCACCTGGAAAGAGGTCTTGCAACAAGACTTCGCGCTCAGCTATGTCAGCAGCGGCGACGTTGTCGAAGCGCGCGAACTCTGGCGACCTGAGATGCAGGCGGCGCTGGATCTGGGCGCGCCCACTTACGGCGATGAGGATCCGGCGCTGACGTTGGCGCTGCCGCTGCGGGTGCGCGGTGAAGTCATCGGCGTCATTGATGGGCGGAAGTCTGCGGAAGCTGGCGCATGGACGCCAGAAGAAGTTACCTTGATGGAGACGTTGGTCGAACAGTTGGCGACAGCCGTGGAGAGCGCCCGTCTGTACGAGGAATCGCAGCGTCGAGCGGCGCGCGAACGGCTGATTGCAGAGGTCTCGGATCGGTTGCGCGCCTCCCGCGATGTGGATATGGTGCTTCAGGCGACGATCCGCGAATTGGGGCGGGCGCTTAACGCGGTGGGCACCATCCGCATGACACCCTTGCCGGGTACTGAACCGTTGGAGTCGGATTCGAGAGTCTGATGGCGGCGACAACCTTGCTCGGAGAAGCCGAGGCTTTATTCAGGAGCGCGTGTATGGTACGAGCGAAGTCTCTACATTTTCTACATGGTGGGTGGAGCGGCCTGGTGCGCAGAGCCTTGTTGGTGCTCTTTTTGCTCGGATTGCTCTGGCCCGGGCGTGTCTCGCTGGCTCAGGACACCCGTAAGCAGATTCTGGTGCTCAACTCCTATCACCAGGGTTTGAGCTGGAGCGATAATATCGTGCGCGGCATCACTTCGGTGTTGGATCCGGAGACCCAGCCGGTGGAGCTCTACTTCGAGTACATGGATACCAAACGTCTCGCGCCAAGCGCCGCCTACTATGAGCGTCTCTATGACCTCTACCGACAGAAGTACGCGGGGGTGGCTCTGGATGTCATCATCGTTGCTGATAACGATGCCTTCAATTTCATGCTGGAATATCACGAGCGTTTGTTTCCCGGTGTGCCGGTGGTTTTCTGCGGCGTCAACTTTTTTGAGGATGCCATGTTGGAAGGGCATCGCTCGACCTTTACCGGCGTGGTCGAAAACGTGGATATTCGCGCTACCCTGGATGTGGCGTTGGCCCAGCGGCCTCAGACGCGCGAGATTCTGGTCATCAATGATGGCACTACGACCGGCCTGGTCTACTCTCGGTTGTTTCGTGAGGTAGCGCGCGATTATCAAAGCCGCGTCAATTTCGTGTATTACGAAAACACGGATGTCCGCGCGTTGGAAGTGGCATTGCGCAATCTCACGGAAGATAATCTGGTGCTGCTCATCCTCTTCAACCGCGACCGGGCGCAGCGTTTCTACACTTATGAACAGGCGATTGATCTGATCTATGCCAACACCCGGGCGCCTATCTACGGATTGTGGGACTTTTATCTGGGGCGGGGTATGGTCGGCGGCAAATTGACCAATGCCTTTTCGCAAGGTCAGGCCGCGGCTTTCCAGGCGGAACGGATCCTGGCCGGCACGCCCGCGAGCGATGTGCCCATTCAGCGTGAAAGTCCTAATCGCTTTATGTTTGATTACGAGCAGTTGCAGCGCTTCCGCATTGATCCTGGGACGTTGCCGGTGAACACGCTCGTCATCAACCGCCCGCCAACCTTCGTTGAGCAATATGGTGCTTTGCTGTGGCCGGTATTGACAGCGGGGTTGGTCCTGATCGGCACGGTTATCGCCCAGGCTTTTAGCGTGGCCCGCCGTCGCCGTGTGGAGGCGGCGTTGCGCTTAAGTAACGCCGAGCTTCTCGAAACGCGGGCAGCGCTTGAGGCGCGCGTGAATGAGCGTACCCGCGACCTTGTCCGGCGCACGCAACTGCTCCGTCTGGCTTCCGAAGTGGCGCGCGATGTCGCTGCTATCCGCGATGAGGAGACGCTGCTGACCTCTATGGTCAATTTGATTTCAGACCGTTTCGGTTTCTACCATGCGGGGATTTTCCTGGTGAACATGGAGGGGACGGTCGCGGAATTGCGCGCTGCTTCATCGCCGGGCGGGCAGCGGATGTTGGCGCGGGGACACCGGCTGGAAGCGGGCGTGGGTATCGTCGGCTCGGTCCTGGCGACGGGGCGTCCACGCATTGCGCTCGACGTGGGCGCGGACGCCGTTTGGTTCAACAACCCCGATCTGCCGCAGACGCGCTCGGAGATGGGGTTGCCATTGCGTGCGCGTGGCCGCATCATTGGCGTGTTGGATGTGCAATCTACAGAGGCCGAAGCGTTCACGCAGGAAGATGTGACAGTTTTGCAGACGATGGCGGAGCAGTTGGCGCTGGCGCTGGATAATGTGCGTCTGTTGCGCGAGAGCACCGAATCGCTTGAACGGATGGAGCGGGCCTTGGGCGCCACGGCGCGCGCGGCCTGGGCAGACCGTCAACGCCGTGGGCCGGCCGTGTATCGCCTCGAGGGCCAGGCGGTGTTGCCGGCTCCAGAGCTGCTAGAAGCGACGGCGGTCGCCGGCGCGCCCGCTGCGTCTGATGCACGGCGTTTGAAGACGGAGATCACGCTGCGTGATCAGGTGTTGGCAACGCTGGAGTTGGAGCGCGACCGGCCCTGGACGCGAGAGGAGTTGGATCTGATTCAGGCGTTGACAACGCAGGCGGCGTTGGCTCTGGATAACGCCCGGCTCTTCGAGGATACGCTGCGTCGCGGTGAGCGTGAACGCCTGGTGCGGCAAATCGTGGACAATATCCGGGCTTCGGTCTCGGTAGAACAGGCCATCGCGCGCGCGTTGGGTGATATGAGCCGCGCGCTCAAGGGCGCAGAACTCGTGGCGCAACTCGGTCAAGGCCCGGCGTCACAGCTCGAGGAGGAGGCGAATTGATGCGCAATCCTGACTATCCCGCGCCGCCATCGGCGCCCATGGATCGGGTGGCCCTGCAACGCCCTCAAATTCTGTTGGCGGTGGGGCGCTTGAGCCTCATCACGACGTTGATGTTGGGCGCAGCCTTTTTCGCGGCGGCGCAGCTGGCTTTCGAATTCCCATTGTTGATGCTGCTGAGCATCCTTGGGGTCTATATTGTATGTGTGCTGATCGCGTTGTGGTTGCGCGGCAGAGGGGCGCTCGAATGGGCTGCGCGGGTTTATCTCATTGCCAGCGGCTTGAACTTGTTGGCGATGTCCTATTTCGTCGGCGGCTCAACCGGGCCACTGCACTTACTCTTTTTGCCCCTGGTTGTCATTGCGGCGCTCATCAGTGGGCGCGGCGCGGCGTTGGGTTCATCCATTGGCTTTCTGGTGTTGACCGTGGTCTGGGTGCTGCTGGAGAGTTTTGGCTTGCTCCAACCCTATCCACTGACGCCAGCGGCGGCCCGGTTGCTCACGCCTGTGGCATTGCTGCTGGCTTTTGGGGTGACGGTGGGCTTGTTGACGGTCTTCCTGCGCTTTTCTGAAGCGGGTCTGGCTGCGTCGCGGCAACGCGATGCCGAGCTCTCCTCGGCATTGGCGCGCGCTGAAGCCGCTATCGGCGCCGAGATGGCGGCTCGCGAACAAGCCGCGCTCGCTATTGAGCAACTTCAGCAGAGCGTGCAGGAATATTCCGCCTTTCTGACCCGCGTTGCCGACGGAGATTTCTCGGCGCGGCTGGATCTCGATGCGCTGGCGAAACAAGTGGAGAGTCCCGCGCTGCTCTCGTTGGGCGCGGAGTTGAATCGCACGGTTGAGACGCTGGTAACGACGCTCACCGAATTGCGCGTGGTGCAGCAGCGCTATCTCCAGGAAGCCTGGGCGATGTTCCTGGAAACTGAGAAGGGACGGCGTGGTTTCCGCGCCAGAGAGGCCCAGGTTGAGGTGACGGCGCCGACGTGGCTCCCGCCGATGACTGCGGCGGTAGAAGGGCAGCGCAGCGTGGTGCAAGCCGGTGAGTTGGCGGTACCCATCGCGGTGCGGGGCGAGGTTGTCGGCGCGTTGGGGGCGCGGCGCACCGATGGGCAGCCCTGGACTGCGGAAGAACTGGCAATGATTGAGGCCGTCATGGATCAGCTGGGGCAAACCCTGGAGACCTTGCGGCTGGTGGAGGAGACGCAACGTCAGGCCCAACGCGAACAGGTTTTGGGCGACCTCTCGGTACGCTTTAGCCGCTCGTTTGATGTGGATATGCTCTTGCAACAGGCTGTTGTAGATCTGGGGCGCTTGTTGAATCTTGACGAGGTATCGGTCTATGTTGAGCCGGCCCCTTCTGAGCCAGACGCAGCCGCTGACGACAAAGCCGTGCGCCAAGGATGATCGCCATGGATGAAGTGAAATCAACTGCTCACGTCGAAGTGCTATATCGCGCGACTCGTTCGGTCATCAACTTACAAGACCTGAACGAGATCTTTCAAACCATCGTGGATGGCGCTGCCGAAGCCTTGCACGCCGATCGGGTGCTGCTGTTTGCCGTAGATGTGGATACTGAGCAGGTGACGCATATCGCCAAGGGCGGGCCGGATCCGACGCCGATTGTGCGCATCGAGTATGCGGAGCTCTGGGATGGCCTGGCCGGCTGGTCGTTGCGGGAGCGCAAAACGGCATTTTCGCCCAAAGCGCTGGTCGGCAGTGATCCGCGCGAGACGCCGGCAGTGCAACAGCGGCGTGTCGCCATGGAAGTCGGTTCGATTCTGGTGGTGCCAATTCTGTATCGTGATACGATCCTGGGGATTCTCACGGCTGTCAATACCATGTCGCAGCCCGATTTCACGGCTGAAGACATCACCTTGATCGAAGCGTTGGCAGATCAGGCGGCGGCGGCTATCCGCAACGGGAAATTGCTCGCCGAAGTGCAGCACCGCGCGCATCTGCTCTCTGTTGGCGCAGAAGTGGCGCGGATCGTAACCTCGATTCTCACGCTTGAAGACATGCTGCCCCAAATAGTGAATTTGCTTCAGGAACGGTTTGAACTGTATTATGCGGGTCTATTCCTGCTGGATGACACCGGGCAGTGGGCCGTGTTGCGCGCCGGTTCGGGAGCCGCCGGGGCGCAGATGTTGGCGGCGCATCATCGCCTGGAAGTGGGCGGCGATTCGATGATTGGCGCCTGCGCTGCCGATGGGCGGGCGCGCATCGCGCTGGATGTGGGCAAAGAAGCCCGCCGTTTCGACAATCCTTATCTGCCGCAGACGCACTCGGAAATGGCGCTGCCGTTGATTGGGCGGGGGCAGCGTATCCTGGGAGCGATGACGATTCAATCTGAGCGGACGGCTGCCTTTACCGATGCGGATATCACAAGTTTGCAGACCATGGCCGATCAAATCGCTACGGCGATTGAGAATGCTTTGCTTTTCGAGCAGCGTGAGCGTCGTATCAAAGGCCTTTCGGTGGTAACAGACTTGCAGCAGGCGTTGGCTTCTACGCATGATCTCGATGCGATCATTCGCAACGCCTATGAGCAGATCAGTCGGGTTTTCGATACCAAAGATTTCTATATCGCCACCTATCGCGAAGGCAGCGACGAATGGACCTTGGTTTTCCAGATGGCGCATGGAGAGTTGCAACCTGTACGCACTTACAAACTTGGGCAAGGGCTTACTGGTTACATCATCCGCAACCGACAGCCCCTCCATCTGGCAAATCTGGACGAGAATCGCGCGTTCATGGAGTCTCAGGGGCTTGGTTTGATTGGCGATGAGGCGCGTTCGTGGTTGGGCGTTCCTCTGCTCACGGCGGACGCCATCGTCGGGGTGATGGCAATCGAGAACTATGAATACGAGAACCTGTTCAGCGTCTCTGATGTGGAGCTGCTATCTACGATTGCGTTGCAGGTGGCAAATGCCCTGGAAGCGAACCGCTTGTTCGTCGAGACTCGGCAGCGCGCTGTACAGTTGCAGACCGCGGCGGAAGTGGCGCGCGCCACATCCTCGATTCTCGATCCCCAGGAGCTTTTGTCACGGGCTGTGGAACTGATTCAGGAGCGTTTCGATTATTACTATGTCGGCGTCTTTCTCACGGATCCGGAGCGGCGCTGGGCTGTGTTGCAGGCTGGCACCGGCGAAGCGGGCCGTCAAATGCTGGCTGCCGGGCACAAGCTGGAGATTGGAGGCGCTTCGATGATCGGTGCGTGTATTGCCGACGCGCGCCCGCGTATCGCTCTGGATGTGGTCGCTCAAGCGGGCGCCGAACTCGTGCGTTTCGACAATCCGTATTTGCCCGACACGCACTCGGAGATGGCAGTGCCGTTGCGGCGCGGGGAACAGGTCATCGGCGCGTTGACCGTGCAGTCCGTTGTGCGCGAAGCCTTCTCGCAAGAAGATATTACGTTGATGATGACGGTTGCCGATCAGTTGGCGACGGCTCTGGAAAATGCGTGGTTGTTTGCTGAGAGCCAACGCAGCATCGCCGAGATGAATCTGCTGTATCAGGCGGCCTCTGAACTGAGCGCCAGCCATAACTATGCCGCCATCCTCGAGGTGTTGCGGCGGTATACCGTTTTGGGCGAAGCGGAGAGCTTCGTCAGCGTGGAGCGTTTTGAGCGTCCCTGGCAGCCGGATGTTCCTCCGGCGGCGTTGTCGCGGTTGGCGCGATGGGCGCCGGAGGCGTTGGCTGAGGCGTTTGACGCGCATTATCTCCTGGCGCTCGCCGATGCCGTGCAGATTCTGCGCCCGGATACGCCTGTTTTGATTAGCGATTTGCTGCAAGAGCCTCGGTTGGGTGAGAGCACCCGGCGCTTCTTCCATGAGCGCTTCAAAGCTAGATCGTTGGCGCTTATCCCGCTGGTGGCGGGCGGTGAATGGAATGGTTTCCTGGTGGCGGCCTACCGGCAGGCGCGTGATTTCGCTCCGGTGGAAGCGCGCGTCCTGATGAGCCTGGCAGGGCAGGCGGCAGTGGCATTGGAGAACCTGGTGCGCCTGGAAGCGATCTCCCGCAAGGATGTGGAACAGAGCGCCTTGATCAACAACATTCCAGACACCGTGTATTTCAAAGATCTGGAACTGCGCTTCACGCGCGTCAATCCGGCGCAAGCGCGCATGTTGGGTGTAGACACGCCGGAGCAGGCTATCGGAAAGAGCGACCTGGATTTCTTCGTTGGCCCTAGCGCGGAAGCGGCCTTCCAAGACGATCTGCGGGTGGTGCGCGATGGCATTTCTGTCATTGGGCGTCTGGAGCACATTATCAACCGCGAGGGGCAATCGCGGTGGTTCTCTGCCACCAAAATCCCGTTGCGAGATGCAACCGGAGCGATCATCGGTTTGGTGGGGATCTCCAGTGATGTGACCGAGCTGAAGGCGATGCAGGATGCGGCGCAGCAGCGTGCGCTGCGCTTGCAGCAAGCGGTGCAGATTTCGCGGACGCTATCCGCGCTTTTGGATTCGGAGGCATTGCTGTCGCAGGCGGCGACGCTCATCCATGAGCGTTTGGGATATGCCGGTGTGGGAATCTTTTTGCGCGATGAATCGCCTGGCGCGGCAGCAGGCGAGGCGACCTCTGTGCTGGCGTTGCGCACCGGGGTGGGGGATCGCGTGGCTGGGCACCTGGCTGCCAAGCTGCGGCTGCCATTGGATGTTAGCACGCCGTTGGGCTTGAGCGTCATTCAACGTGAGGCTCAGCTTGCTACCGAGGTAAGCGTGCCGCTGATTTCTCAGGCGGCTCAGGAGTTGGCGTTGCCGCTGTTGCGCGGTGAACAGACGCTTGGCGTTCTCTGTATTCAGTCGGCGACAGTTGAGCAGTTGGAGCCAGATGCTATTGCGGTGTTACAGACTGTCGCCGATCAGCTGGCAAATGCGCTTGAGATTACTCGGTTGCTGACGGAGGCAGAGCGCAGTGTGCGGCAGCTGGAAGCCGTGGTGGGTACGTATACGGTGGATTCCTGGCGGGAGTTCATCGCCAAGGCCGGGCGCTTGCGCGGGTATCGCTATCGCGGTTTCGCTTTGGAAGTGGCGACCGAGCGCACGCCCGAAGCCACGCAAGCCTGGTTGGAAGGCCGTCCGGTGATTTATCGTCAAACTACCCCTGCTGCGGCGAATGCTGTCGAAGGCGGTACAGTGTTAGCGGTGCCCATTCGCGTCCGTGAGCAGGTTATCGGCGTGTTGAATGTGCGCTCCCGGAGCGGCGGGGAGCTGGCGGCTGATGCGGTTCCGCTATTGGAGGAAGTCGCCGCGCGGCTGGGGCAGGCTCTGGAAACCGCGCGGCTGTTGGAAGATACGCGCGCACGGGCGTTGCGCGAGCAATTGGCCGGAGAAATCAGCGGACGTGTGCGCGCTGAGGTGGAAGTGGAATCGTTGCTTGACCGCGCTCTGCGCGAATTGAGCCTGGCGTTGGGTGTGCGTCGGGCCGCGGTGGAACTGGAAGTGAGGGAGTAGCCTATGGAACGGCAATACTTGCCGCATCGCCGAAAGAAGACCGATCCGCAGTTCGTGTTGGCGCGCCTGCTGCGTGTATGGGATACCGAGGGAAACGAAGTCCGCATGGCGACGATTCTCAACATCGCCTTCGTCATCGGCATCGTCTTCTCCCTGGTTGTGCCGGGCTTTTTCATTGCTATTTACGAGCAACGGCTGTTCAGTTTGACCCCTCCCATGTTGTTGGCGATGGGGGGGAGCAGTCTGATATGGCATGGGTTGAGCATCGTGTATAACAAACGCGGGCACTACCGTCAGGCAGCCCTGGCTTATGTGGGTTTTGCTTGCATGTTGTTCACGGCGGCGATTTTGATTGCTGGCGGTTCGCGTTCCAGCCTATGGATTTTCTACGCCTGGCCGGTGATTGTAGCTGTGGTTTTTCTGCCGCTCAAGGCGATGCTCAGTTTCTTCTTCGGACTGATCGTGCTGTGGGTGCTGCTATTTTTCGGGGAGCAGTCGGGAATCTATGTCCCGCCCTTCATGACTGCGG
>CAZDSF010000075.1:0-16947 GCA_964508025.1 uncultured Anaerolineales bacterium | reverse complement strand
GACGCTTCAGCCCCGGGCGTCTGTCTTGCTCATGCTTCAGTTGGACTGCAAGAGGCATGGCGCGATTTCGGTCAGCGACCTGCTACGAAAGTACGACAAGGGCAACCAGCGCGCAAAGAATGCAAACGCCCGCCGAGGCAGCCGCTTTGGCGGGCGTTCAAACCCCGTTTACGGGGCGTCGCTATGTCGCCCGGACGTGAGCATCCGGGTTCTCAATAATCCATCATCACCGAGGGCAGCAGCGGCAGATCGCCCAGCTCCGGCGTGCGCAGGATGACGGCGGTCATGGGCATGGAGAGCGCGCCTCCGCGCACCGTGACGGAGTCGCCGCTCAGCGCATCCGTGTAGATGCCATCTGGCAGCTGCACCTTCACGGCGCCGCTGTTCCCCGCAACATTGAAGACGCCGTAGAGTCCCGCGCCCGGCGCGCTCCAGGCGGCTTGAATCGCCGGCTCGCCGGCCAGCACCGTGAACTGCCCCCGCATCTGCGCCGGATCCTTCTTGAGCTGCGCCAGCGCCGTGAGGAAGGGCTGCAAGGCGTAGTCGCCCCAGGCGATTTTGTCCACATCGAAGAGCGAGGGGACATGCGTCGCGCCGGATTCCTGCCCGGCGTAGATGAGGAAAGCGCCCTTGTTGAACGCCTCGAAAGCCGTCCACGCCAGCGCGCGGTTGTGATTGGGAATGTAGCCCATGATGCGCGGCTGATCGTGATTTTCCACGTAGCGCAGTTTGACGTAGTTTGCGGGGTAGATGGCGTCTTGGAGGCGCAGGAGCTCCAGGTAGCGCGAAGGCGACGCCTCGCCCTTGAAAGCCGCTTGCAGCATCGCCCAGATGTCGTAGGCGTAGGTGATGTCGAAGGCGCGGTAGAGCTCGCCGTCGGAAAGGCCGCTGAGGCCCACCCGTCGCCGGTATTCCACAAAGCGCGCGTGCACCGATTCCGCCAGCCATAGTACGCCGGGCTTCACCTGTGCTACGGCGTCGCGCGCCTCCAGCCAGAAGTCCAGCGGCAGCAGCGAGGCCACGTCGCAGCGGAAGCCGTCCACGCCGAAGCGCGCCCAATCTTGCAGCGTTTCGATGAGATAGGCGGTGAGGCCGGGGTGGGGGTGTTTGAGATCAATCACGTCGCTCCATTCCGGCACGGTGGTCACAGGTACGCCATCGGCATCCTGATGGAACCATTCCGGGTGCTCGCGCACCAGCACCGAATCATGCGCGGTGTGATTGTAGACCACGTCAATCATCACCTTGAGGCCCAGCCCATGGGCCGTCTCGATCAGCCGGACGAAGTCCTCGCGGGCGCCGTATTCCGGGTTCACGCCGCGATAATCGGCGATGGAATACGGGCAGCCCAAGCTGCCTTTCTTGTTCTGCTGGCCGATGGGATGAATCGGCATGAACCAGATCACATCCACGCCGAGGCCCTTGATGCGGGGCAGATCCGCTTCCACCTCGGCAAATGTGCCGTGCGGGCCGTGATTGCGGACGTAGATTTCGTAGATGAACAGATTCCGATAGTCGAGCGGCGTATCGTGAGCCATGCAGGTCCTCCGTAAATGGGTAATTCGTAATGCGTAATTCGTGATGCGTACTGCGTGATGCGTACTGCGTAACGGGTTATGGTAATGGGTAACGGGTTATGGGGAGTGGATACCCTATCTCCCCATAACCCCACCTCCCTATCTCTCGATCTCCTCGATACACGCCGGCTCATCGTTGGCGGGGTTGTTGACCCGCGTGGAGACAGGATAGGCGAGCATCTCTGCGGCGGCGTAGGGCGCGAGCAGAGCTTGCAGGTCGCGCGGCTCGCGTTCAGCGGGATCGAGCCACGCGGCGTAGGCGCTGCGCGGCAGGATGACGGGCATCCGATTGTGAATCGGCGCGACCAGCGCGTTCGGCACGGTGGTGATGATCGTGCAAGTGAGCAGGGGCGTGTCGTCGGGACGCCACAGCTCCCACAGCCCGGCGAAGGCGAATGCCTCGCCGGAACGCAGCCGAATCGCCATGGGCGTCTTGGCGCGCTGCCCCGGCTCGGTCTGCCATTCGTAGAAGCCGTTTGCCAGCACCAGGCAGCGCCGCCGCCGATACGCCGCGCGGAAGGAGGGCTTTTCCGCCAACGTCTCCGCCCGCGCGTTGATCATGCGGTTGCCGATGCTGGGATCTTTCGCCCACGAGGGTACCAATCCCCACTGAAAGAAGCCGATGCGCTGTTGCCCATCGTTGGCGACGACGGGGACCCTCTGGGTGGGGGCGATATTGTAGCGCGGCTGCCACTCCACGGGGGGTTGAAACTCCGGGAATGCGGCTTCGAGGTCGTCATACTTCAGCGCGCTGAAAAATCTTCCGCACATGGTAAGCTCCAATCGAGAAGGGCTGTCTGTCCGCTTATGTGTGCGGCAGCGCTGTGATCCGCCGCACGCGCAGAACGCTTTGCACTTCTTCCAGCCGGTGCGCGATGCGAGCGATGGTGCGCGTCATGGGGGTTTCGATAGCGATATGGATCACACCCAGCCCCATGCCTTCGATGCGATGCCCCGCCAGTGTGTCCACATCCAGCCCCTCATCTGCAATCACATCGAGCACGTCGCGTAGCAGCCGGGGGCGATTCATCACATCAATCTCAAGCGTGGTCAGCGTATCCTTGCTTCCGGCTTCTTCCAACACGGCATCGAGGATGAACGCGCCTAACGGGCCCGGCGTGAGCTCGCCCCGGCCCACGCGCAGGCAGAAGTCATCCACCGTCAAACCGCGTCTTCGCGCCAGCTTTTCGATGTGCGCCGGTGTCCAGCCATTACAGTCGCCCCAGCGCGCAATTTCCTTTTCGATGATTTCACGTCCCTGAAGTATCAGCTCTGCCTCTGGTATTCGGGCGAACCAACGGCGGATGTTGCGCATGGTGTCTGGACTGCGCACATATCCCAGGTCTGTATCCAGCCATTTGCGCTCGGGCGCGGGCCGCAACGCGGTGATGATTTCTACCTGTACGCCGTTGCTCAACGGGGTGTTCAGCGGCACTTCCTGGCGATTGATCAACGCCCGTTGGCATTTGTCGCCGATTTCGGTGTGGATGGCGTAAGCGAAGTCCACCGGCGTGGCGCCTTCGGGCAGGTTGACGACATCGCCATTGGGGGTAAAAACGCGAATGCGTTTTGGGTCTACTTTGGATTTGACTTGCGAGAGGAAAGTCTGGGGGTCTTTTTCTGGCAACGCGGCGATTCCCTGAAGCCAGTGCAACGAAGGCAGCGCTTCGGTTTGCCCGTGTTGCAGGTAGACGGCAATGCCATAATCGGAGAGTTGCTGCATTTGCTGGGTACGGATGCGGATCTCCACATGATGTCCGTGCAAGCCCATGACGCTGGTGTGCAGGGACCGATACAGCTCTTGTTCGGGCGCGGCGATGTAATCCTCGATCTTGCCGGGCAGGGGCATCCATAGTTGGTGGATGAGGCCCAGGGCGACGTAACAATCCAGCTGGGTTTCTACCACGACGCGCAGCCGCAGGTCGCCATAGATGCAGGTGCTATCCCCGCCATGTTTGAGAAGCTTGCGGTAGTGCGTGGATACGGGATTGTCGAGCGCGGCCACAACCGCCTTGAGGCCATGCGCTTCCAGATGTTGATGCAACTGTGCGATGGCGGCTTCCACGTCGCCGTTGAGCAAGCGCGCTCGCGCGGCCAGCATCTCGGAGATCTCCTTGTAGACATCCGGCTGCAATTCCTTGAGGCACAGATCACTGAGCTGTTGCTTGAGCACCCAGATTCCCAGTCGTGTCGCGGTGGGGACGAACAGATCATCGGTCTCCTGCGCCATCCGCCGACCTTTCTCTGGGGATAGCCCCTCCAGGGTTTGCATATTGTGCAGCCGGTCGGCGAGTTTGATGATGATGACCCGCAGGTCGGCGGTCATGGCGAGAAACAGGTTGCCCAGGCTGGCGGCTTCGCGTTGTTCCTCGGTGAGCTGTTCTGGATTCTGTAGCCGCTGTGCGCGCAGTTCCTCGAACCGCTCGTCGAATTTAGTCAATCCCAATACCAGTTGCGCAATCTCGATGCCGAATTCCCGGCGCAGATCCTCGTAGGTGAGCTCGGTGTCTTCCAACACATCATGGAGCATTGCCGTGGCGATACTGGCAGCATCCATCCGCATCTTTGCCAGCGTCAACGCGATGGCAAGGGGATGCAGGATGTACGGCCCGCCCGATTTACGGGTCTGCGTCCCGTGCGCTGCCCGCGCTACCCGAAAGGCATTGGCGATCAACTCGCGATCCGTTTCGGGCAAATACTGGAGCACGGTCTCTAATTGGTGATAGGTTTCTTCTACCTGATCCATAGTCTATCTGATTCTAAGCTTCCGCCTGTTGTTGCGCCGTAGAAAACAAATCCCGCGCTTGTTCTTTACAAGCGCGGGATACCCTAAAATTGGTTTTGCGGCAGCATGGCGTAGAACGGCTGCTGCTTCCAGCCATTATGGTCAATGGTCATAGCCTGGCAATGGTTTCGATTTGCCATGGGAGTTTCCTTTGGCGCTATTCCAACACACCGGTAAAGGATTTCGCTTCATATTAGGTGTATTTTAGCCGAAATCATGAAAAGTGCAACTTCTATTCTTTGACTGCGGAAATCAGGAAGAATGGCAGGTGCGCGATTTGATCCCATGGCCCATCGAGATTTTGAACCTGCGCCTCGATGTGCGCCAATGTCGCGCGTTCTTCCAGGGTCAAGGGCAATCCACGCAGAAAGGCGAAGCGCTCGATGGCAGGACGGCGCAGCATTTCGAATAGCCCAACGCGCACGCGGAATCCGTGCGCCGCGAGCAAACCGGGCAGCATACGCCCAATGTACGGGTTCGCGTTGGCGCGTTCGAGCGCGGCGAGCCAGAGGGCGCGGGCCGCAATGCTGGGAGGATATTCGATCAACCCGCCATAATCCGGTTCCAGCGCGAGCAATACGCCTTCGGGTTGGAGCACCCGCGCCAGCTCTGCGACCGCCGCTTCGATGGGACGGATCCACAGGAGCGCGCATTGGCTCAGCGCCAGATCGAAGCTCGCCGCTGCAAACGGCAGCCGTCGCGCATCGCCGCCCACCCGCCAGGCGGTCTCGAATGTGGCGCCGGGATGGGCCAGCGCAGCGAGCTCCCAGTCCACGGCGATCACCTGCCCGCCGGCGCGGCGCACGAGCTCTTGGGTTGCCGCGCCGTAGCCGGCGCCCAGGTCGAGCACGCTCTGCCGGTGCGCGATACCGCTTTCGCGCAGCATTCTGGAGCGCGCCGGCGCCAACCACTGCGCCTGGAGCGTTAACTGCTCTGGCAGGGGCAACGCCGCCGACTCCCGCATGATGTTAGCGTCCGCCTCCGGCGCAAGCGCAGGCGCAGGCGCAGCCCGCGCAGGCGCAACTCCGTCCGCCGCCGCTGCGCCCACCGCTGCTGGAAGAGCTCTTTGCCATCGCTTCGAAGATGTCGCCGGTGACTTTGTCCATGCCGCTCAAGTCAATCACGCCGCCTCTCGCACCGGGAACCTTGAGCGAGCCGGGCATCACCGCGCCCGCCAATCCGCCCGCCGTGGCTTGCGCCCACCCGGCGAACGATGAGCCGACATCGCCCAGGGTGGTGCGCCCTCCGGCGATAGGTCTGCCCGCGCCGGCTCTGCCGGTACCCAGTGAGGGCGCGGCCTGGGCCGAGCGCCCCGCCGAGACGACCGGGCGGGAGCGCCGGATCCAAATAGGCCAATAGCTGTACCCGCCGGCCGTGAGCACGGTGGGGTAATTGTCATTCATCATCACCCACGGCAGGTACTTGTCGAGATATTCCTCGCGCTGCGGAATCTCGCCGATGGCCTGGGCCTGTTGCCAGGCGCGATCTATGATGCGTTGGTAGTAGTCTTTTGTGTCGGAGAGGTCGAAGCCTTTCATCTTTTCCACGGTGTCGGTGATGAGCAGCTGCATCGCCGGCGCGAAGTCAATATTCTTGACGGGTTTGCCAGGATGCTTCTCGATTAGATAGAGGAACAGATCTTCATACTTGTGGATCACGGTTTTCAGATCTTGGGCGGCTTTCCGGCGGAATTCCAGCCGGGCTTTGGCGCTTTTCAGTTTGGGATCTTGCAGGGTGCGGAAAGGTTCGGCGACCTCTACCTTGAGCGGGTCATCTTCCACCTGTTGCAGGATGCCTTTGGCGAGCAGGCCGAAGATGACCAGGGTGAGAATCTTGTTCAGCGGCATCTCGAGGAGTGTGGCGGCTTCGGGCGCGGTCAGCCCGCGTTTGATGCCGCCGCCTTCGACCTGGGCAATGGGCGGGAGATAGGTTTTCTTGCGGCGGCTCAGCTGCCACTCATTGACGATGACTAGCAGAATGAGCAGTGGGAAGGCGACGATCTGCGCCAGCGGGCTGATGATCACGAGGGCAGCCAGCCCCGCTATCAATATGCCGAAGAGGGCGCAGCCTGTGCCGCCCGTGAAGCGGAAGAATAGGATCGCAAACAGCACGCCCTGAATCAGCCCCATCATCATCCGCGCGTCGGGATTGTCTTCCATCCACTTGACGATCAGGTCCAGGATGGTCATTTCGATGACCCGATCCATGCTCTCTTTGGGGAAGGAGACGCCCACGAGATACGCCTGGGTGGCCTGACCTCGTTCCCAGTTCCAGACTGCGACCGCGCGCCCTTGATAGAGCGCCTTCTGCGTGAATTCCACTTTCTGGTACAGGATATCGTCGGCGTGGACGCCTTCGGGCATGTGGATGGCAATCCAGATGTCGCTGGCGCCGCTGACTGAGCCGGCATCGAACCAGGTCGGCGTGATTTGCAATGAGGCGTAATCCTTGCGGGTGGTGTCTTGATACACCAGATCGGGCATCGTGAACTCGAAGTGTAGGGTGCCGCTGCTGCCTCTGGGGATGGCCTGGCTGCCCAGATGCACCTCGACGCCGGTATTAATATAGGTGGATTTGCGAATATCGGTCAGGCTCACGCCGTTCATTGAGGCGCGCATGTTCTTGATGTCGTAGTTTTTGTGCGGCGTACCGATGTCTACGACATCAATGGTCTGTCCCAGATTGTTGAAGGTGATGTCGTAGACGATTTTCACCGAGGCATCCGGCTGGATAAAGACCTGCATTCGCAGTGTGGGTACCTCGAAGCGGTAGCTCTGGGCCAGCGTGGGACCGCCGACTCCCAGCAATAAGGTCAGTACGATGACTAACGCAAGGGCATAAAACAGACGATAGCGGTTTTTTAGCATGTTACTCCCTCTTCTCACGCGCCGTTGAGAGCGTGCGGCTTTTGCGCCCAGCCTGAGCGTTCGCGCGGGCAATCGGCGGCGCAGATGACCAATCCGGGACAGAGCTCACAGCGGGTGGGCGCTTCGACGCGCTCGCGGTAGCGGAGGAAAGCGGCATCGTTCCAGATGGCGTCCCAGCTATCGGTGAGTAGATTCCCTGCGCTGCGATAAGCCCCGCGCGGAGGAATGACGCGCCCATCGGTTTCGACGCGCACCGATACATCGCCGGTGGAACGCGGCCCCCGGCGCAATTGTTCTGTCAGCGTCAACGCGGCATCGCGCTCGACGGGCGGCTCCCAGATAAAGCGCGCCTGCACCTCCTGCGCCATTTCTTCTACAATCGCGGCGATTTGCGGCATAGCATCGGCGGCTAACGCGCCGTCAGCGCTCTCGGCGAGCGCCGCATCATCGGTGACGTAGGCGACGAAGGCGAAATTATCTGCGCCGCGTTCCAGTAGGCTGTGGATATTGGCTTCTAGCTCTGACAGTGCGCTTTCGATCAACGGGATTTCAACGCTGGCGCAGATGCCGTGTTCTTCGAGCCAGGCGAGTAGCGCTTCGGCGGCGGCATGGTCGCCCGCGCCGAAAAGCGCGTCATGTAAGGCGGCATCGGGGGAGGCGTAAGGGAAGGTGACGTGATCCACGCCGGCAATCATGAGGTTCTCCAGCAACGCTTCTACCATCAAATCCGAGGCGCGGGCGCGCACGCCGGCAATCATGCCGAGGTCTTCGGCGCGTTCCACCGCGTGGACCAGGTCTTCGGGCCGCGGCATCTCCGGCGCGAAGAAGATCGCGTGTGGAATGCCGATGTTCCACAGCCTTTCCAGTAAGGGGTGGAGTATTTCCGGCGGCGCCAGCGGCAACGCTGCCTGCAAAGGCGCGATGAGCTCGGCGGCATCGGGATTGAGCGCGGCGTCTTCCAGGTTGAAAATGGGATAGGCGTCGCCGGGCAACGTCAGCTGGGCGATGAGGGCGTTGACGCGGGCAATGTCTTGCAGCATCAGCTCCTGGGATGCGCCTCGGAAGGTCGCCTTCAGGTGTTCGAGGATTTCGATTTCGTCGCGCCCTTCTAGCAGCTCCTTAGCGATGATGACGCCAGAATTCGAGAGGCGCGCGGATGCCGCCGCGTTGGCGATCAACAGACCGCTGCCATCGCGCTCCACGCGCAGATGGAAACGCGCCGGCCCGCTTTCCGTTTCTCGCATTATGTGGATCATGCCCGGCGCGATTGTGATCGGGGTTTGGGGACGAATGCTGGTCATCAGTCTTCGTAGCCCGTCTGGTAATTTCATCTCGCCTCCTCTCGGAAATTTGCAAATCTCGAATCGCAGCTCCCTGTGAACGATGCGCGCAGTTGCGGAGCTATGACGTTGCGAGTCTCGTGTCGGTTCTTATGCTCCTAATCATACCCACACTTTGCATTTTCGCCAAGTGAATCTGGGAAAGGGCATTCGTAGCAATTCAGCGGGCGGCGGAGCCAGCCATACACCGTTTGTCACTCTGGCAAGTCGTGGGATAACATGAGTCTGGTTGCTGGGGCGCGCGCAGTATCATAGCGCCTGAAGCGCTGTGTTCTTGCAAATAACATGCGCTCAAGCCTTGATGATAGAGCCACATTTCTCCAGCATTGACATCCCCACGTTCTGACACTATAATGGAATTATCACCCCAGCGCTATTTGCCTGTGATTTCTTGCCGTTCTAGCTCGGCTTTACTGCGACCCAACCACCAATACTGTCCGCAACTGCTATGCGCCGTGCGCACAGGCGGGCAACATGACATGCCGTCTTCGTCCTTCTGCCTTTGCCCTTCATACCAGTGAATAGCGCGGTTTCGATAGGTGAGCATCGTTCGTAACCCGTGGTACAGCCCCGCTAATGAAAATGGGCAACTGAGAGCGAACTGAAGTTCGCGGTACATTGGCTACGCTTTTGATTTTTAATCTGTGGAATCCGTGTCAATCCATGAGCCATTTTTGCAGGAGGTGCAACGCCAGAATCTTTCATAGTTTATCACCACCAGAATCCCAGTTTTTGGAAAGAACCTTCAACAGCAACAGGAGGATTTTATGAACCAGCAAGCATTTCATAGTAGGCTGATGAGGGTTTGGGTGACCGTCGCCTGCGGTCTGGGCTTGTTTGTCGGACTCAACCTCCTCCTGAGCCGCCATTTCGCCTTCGCGCAGTTTCCGGCGCAACCGACGCCGCCCCACCGCGCTGTTGCTTGGACGCAAAGGTATTTCGACGCACGCGCGTCTTGGCAGGCCGATTTTCCCTCACCAGCGATCCTTGCAGCCTCGTCCCGCGAGGAATCAGCTGCAAAGCTTCAGTTTTCCGATTTGATTCTCCAGGTCAACTACGCCCATGATTGGGTGCAGGGGCCTTACGAGGCCGGACACACTGTCTGGCTCACCGTCACCAACGCGCTGGGTGAGATCAAAGCTACCGCCCAGTTGAGCACCGGCGAGACGCCCTGGGGCTGGAATGGCTTCGCGACCCATGTGGGCAGCAATCCCTGGCAGCCGCAGCAGCCGGACATCCAGCCAGGTGATTTCGTCTACGGCGCGGTGAGCACCGGCTACACGGCGACCGTGCAGCTGGGCCAAATCACCGGCTTTGTGGATCCCGAGGCCGATACGATCACCGGCACGGTGGAGGCGTCCTGGTTGCTGCCGGGGCCGCTAGATGTCCAATGCCATCCCTGGGGCGCCCCCGGTGGCGCGCCGGGTAAATCCGATACCGTCATGCCCGATGGCAGCGACGCCTACGCCTGCAGCTGGGATCCCGATACCGAGTGGGACGTGCAGCCGGGGCAGGATATCGCCGTCTCGTATCACGAACCCGCGGGCCACGAGATCTTCGATGTCTATCGCGCGCCCGTGTGGGACTTGATTCTCGACATTGACACGTATGACAACTGGATCGAGGGCAACTATGAGCCGGGATACACCGTCTGGCTGACCGTGACCAACAGCCTCGGCGAGCTCAAGGCCGTCGCCCGGATGGATACCGGCGAAGTCCCCTGGTGGGGCGGACGCACCGGCTTCTCCACGAACGATGGCAATCCCTGGCATCCCCGCCGGCCCGACATCCAGGCGGGAGATTGGATCTACGGCGCGGTGAACAGCGGCTACACCGCCGCCGTGCAGCTGGGGCAGATCACGGGTGAGGTGAACGTGGATGCCGATTTCATCACGGGCACGGTGGATGTCCCCTGGCTGCTGCCGGGGCCGGTGGACGTGGAATGCCAGCCGCGCATCTGGCCCGATTGGGCGCTCAACAAGTACACCGCCGTGACGCCCGACGGCAGCGCCGTCTATACCTGCGCCTGGAATCCAGACACCGAATGGGACGTCGGGCCAGGGCAGAGAATCGCTGTGAGCTACCGCGACCCGGCGGGACACCGCATCTACGATGTCTTCCGCTCGCCCATCCTGGAAATCCACACCAGGCATAATTGGGTCGAGGGCGAATACGAGCCGGGGCACACGATCTGGATCACGGTCACGAATGCCAGCGGCAACGTCAAAGCCACGGCTACCATGACCACGGCTCCGATAGACTGGTGGGATGGACGTTCCGGCTTCTCCACCAATTTGGGCGATCCCTGGCAGCCGGAGCGACCGGATATTCAGCCGAACGATTGGGTGTTGGCAACCACGGATGATGGCTGGAACGCCGCCGTGCAGATCGGCCAGATCACGGGTGATGTGGAACTGGAGACCAACCGGCTCGTCGGTACAGTCAACGCGCCCTGGATCGCCGCCCACCTGACCCATGTGCAGTGCAATCCGCCTTACGATGCAAACAGGCGCGTGCAGGAAAAGCATGACTGGATCTACCCCGATGGCGTGGATACCTACGTCTGCGCCTGGGATCCCGATATCGAGTGGGAAATTCAGCCCGGCGAAGAGATCACCGTCTTCTATGACGATGTCGCCGGGCACAGAATCCACGATATCTTCTACGAACCCCGGTATGACCTCATCCTCGACATCAGCTACGTGCATGACTGGATCGAGGGCAACTACGAACCGGGCTACACCGTCTGGCTCACCGTCACCAATAACGTCGGCGCGATCAAAGCCACCATAACCCTGGAAACCGACGTGATCCCCTGGTGGGGTGAACGGACGGGCTTTTCCACCAATCTGGACGACAATCTCTGGCAGCCCTGGCGACCCGACATCGCGCCTGGGGACATCATCTACGGCATGGTGAACAATGGCTACAGCGCCACGGTGCAGGTGGGGCGCATCACGGGCTTCATAGACGTGGACGCCGACACCATCACCGGCACAGTGGACGCGCCGTGGCTGGCGCCGGAAGTGCTCGAGGTGCAGTGCGAACCCTGGATCTGGCCCAACTGGGCGCCGGGCAAGTCCGACACCGTGTTGCCCGACGGCAGCGATCCCTACGCCTGCGCCTGGGATCCCGCTACCGAATGGGACATCCAGTGGGGCGACCACATCGGCGTCTCGTATCGCGAGCCGGATGGGCACCGGATTTGGAACGGCTTCCGCGCCACAGACTATCATCTCTACCTCACGGTCAACCTGGAGCGCGACCGCATCGAGGGGCCTTACGAACCCGGTTACACGATCTGGCTGACTGTGACCAACAGCAGCGGCGCGATAAAAGCAACGATTGAGACGCAATCGGAGGGCATGGGATTCTCCTCGGAGATCGGCGAGTGGCAACCGGAGCGCCCTGATATCGAGCCGGGCGACTGGATCTATGGTTTGGTGGAGAACGGCTATAGCGCCGCGATGCAAGTGGGCGGCATCACGGGTTTGCTGGATCTGGATGCCGACAGTATCACCGGCGTGGTGAATGCCGCGTGGCTGCTGCCAGGGCCGGTAGACCTGGAATGCCTCGCCTGGGATGCGCCCGAACTGATTCCCCACAAAGTGGATTATGTGACGCCCAACGGCAGCGATCCCTACCTCTGCGCGTGGAATCCCGCCACAGAATGGGACATCCAGCCGGGGCAAAACGTCGCGGTGATGCTCCACGGTCCCGATGGGCATCGCGTCGTCAGGCTCTTCGGCGTCCCGCTCGAACCGCCGGCGTACTCGCTCGACGCCATCGTGGTGGAGACCGAGCCGTCGCTCAGCAACGCCATCACCCGCCTGGAAGCCGGCGAGCTCGCCCTCTACGCGCAGCCCACCAACAACCCCGACGTGGTCGCGCAGATTGCCGCTTCCCCCAATCTGACCGGCTACCTCTCCTACGGCAGCTACAACGAGCTCACCTTCAACCCCTCTGGGCCGATCTTCGCGGGGACGGGCAAGCTCAATCCCTTCGCCGTGCCGCGCATCCGCGAGGCGCTGAACTGGTTGGTGAATCGCCAGCACATTCAGCAGGAGATCATGGGCGGCATGAGCCGGCCGCGCTGGTTGCCGCTCAACACTATCTCCAGGGACCATGCCGTGCTGGCCGATGTGGCCCGCGCCCTGGAATTGCAGTACGCTTACGATCAGGTGCAGGCGCAGCAGGTCATCGCCCAGGAGATGTTGAACCTGCCGGGCGTGACCCGCGTGGGCGGCCAATGGCGCTACAACAACGCGCCGGTCGAGATCATCGTCCTCATCCGCACCGAGGATCAGCGCCGCGCCATCGGCGATTACGTCAGCGACCAGTTGGAGACCCTGGGTTTCACCGTCATCCGCGAGTACAAAACTGCTGGGCAGGCATCACCGATCTGGCTTCGTGGCGATCCGGCGGAAGGGCGCTTCCACATCTACACCGGCGGCTGGATCAGCACCGCGGTTCCGCGCGACCTTTCGGACAACTTCGCCTTCTTCTATACCGACATGGGTCTCGACTTTCCCCTCTGGCAGGCGTATACGCCCACGCCGGAATTCTACGAGCTCGCCCGGCAACTACGAGAACGCGAGTTCTCCACCCTCGAGGAGCGCCGCGCCATGATGGCGCAAGCGCTGGAGTGGGCGCTGGAGGATTCCGTCCGCGTCTGGCTGCACGACAACCTGAGCCTCACCCCGCGCCGCGCCGAGGTGCGCTACGCCTCCGATCTGTATGGCGGCATCAGCGGCTCGTGGATGTGGCCCCACACTCTGGAACGCACGGGCAGCTTCGCCGCGCCGCTGACCATCGGCATCCCGGCGCTCTTCCAGGCGCCATGGAATCCGCTCAACGGCAGCGCAGGACTCTACGATATGACCTTCATCCGCGCCACGAGCGACAACGGCGTGATTCCCGATCCCTACACCGGCCTGGCCTGGCCCCAGCGCATCGCCAGCGCGCAGATTGTGGCGCAGACCGGGCTGCCCATCTTCAAGACGCACGATTGGGTCACGCTACAATTCGCGCCCACCATCGCCGTGCCCGGCGCCGCCTGGGCCGGCTGGAACGCGGCGACACAACAATTCCTCACCGTTGACCAGGTCTATGGCGAGCCGCAAACGGCGCGCATCAAGAGCGTCGTCACCTATCCCGCGAACCTGTTCACCAGCGTCACCTGGCATGATGGCAGCCCCTTCTCCCTCGCCGACATCGTCCTCAATATGATCCTCAGCTTCGACCGCGATCTGACCAACATCAAAGCCGTGCGCATCGTCTCGCAAAATCCCCTGGTCATTGAAACCTACACCGACGCTTACCAGATAGATGCAGAGCGTAGCGTCATTACCTGGTGGCCCACTTACCGCACCGGGCCGGGGGCGTGGCACGCGCTGGCTTTGGGCTTGCTGGTTGAGGAGGCCCAGGAAGGCGCCTTCAGCCAGTGGCAGGCCGATGAATGGGGCGCGCCGTGGCTGGATTACGCTGCCTGGCCCGGCATCATCCCGCTGGAACGCAAGCTGGCGACCGCGCAAGCCGCGAACTACATCCCTTGCGCGCCCACCCTGAGCGCCTACATCACGCCGGCGCAGGCCACCGCCCGCTGGAACGCGCTGGCAGCCTGGTACGCCGCGCGCGGCCACTTCTGGGTGGGCACGGGGCCGCTGTACCTGGAACACGCTCTCAAGCCCATCGGGCAGCTCTCGCTCAAGCCTTACGCCGCCTACCCCGACTCACCGAATCGCTGGGATGCCTTCCTCGAGGCGCCACTCGCCGAGGTTGCCATCACGGGGCCGGAAAGCGTAGCGCAGGGCGCAGCGGCAACCTTCGACGCGCAAGTGACGCTCAATGGCGCGTCCTATCCCACTGCCGACATCGAGAGCGTCCGCTATCTGCTGCGCAACGCCCAGAATCAGCTCGCCTTCACCGGCGACGCCACGGCCGTGTCGAATGGCCTGTGGCGGGTCACGCTCACCCCGGCGATGAGCGCGCAACTGCCGTTGGGCGGCAACGAACTGGAGGTGATCGTCGTCTCACGGCGGGTCGCCGTTCCCGCGTTTGCTGCCCATGATTTCGAGACCACCGGGATGCGCGTGTTGAGTGTGACGCCGACCAGCGGTGTGAACAACACGACCACCGCGCTCACCATTGGCGGGCGGCAATTCCAGGCAGGGGCTATCGCCTCCCTGCTCCGGGATGGCGCGGCGCAACAGCTGGCAACGACTTATCTCTCCCAGAGCACCCTGCAGGCGACCGCGCCGGCGGGCCTGCAACCGGGCACCTACGCGCTGCGCGTCATCAACCCCAGCGGGGAGATGGACACGCTGCTCGGCGCTTTCACCGTGCTGTCACCCACGCCGCCGGTCATCACCGGCATCAATCCGCAGCAGGGGCCGAACAACATCCCCGTGACGCTCGACATTTACGGCAGCAACTTTGCTCCTGGACTTACCGCGCGGCTGGGCGCGACGCCTCTGGAAGGCCTCTATTTCATCAACAGCACGCACATCCGCGCCGTCGCGCCCCTCAATATGACGCCCGGCGTCTACGCGCTCACCGTTGCCAATCCCAACGGCCAATCGGCGCAACTCAGCAACGCCTACACCGTGCTGGCAAGCATCCACGATCTCTATCCGCGCAGCGGCAGTTTCTGGTTGGATCCGGTCACGTTGCGGCAGGGGAATCCGGTTACGCCGACGCTGGGCATCGTGGTCAACCGCCTGGGCGGAACGGCGGGGCTGCCCAACGTGCCGGTAGACTTCTACTACCAGACCTCCGGCGGCAGCAGCGTCTACATCGGGCGCGCGAACACGCCGGCGCTGGCGCCGGATAGCCAGGCAGCGACCGCGCCGCTGGCGTGGGCCAATCTCCCCGGCGCCGGGACCTACACCCTGCGCGCGGTCATTGATCCTGCTAACACTATCCCAGAGACCGTGGAGACCAATAACGTGCTCACCCGCACCGTTACCATCCTGCCACCGCTGCCCGATACGATTCCGCCGGTGGTGCAGAGCTTCCGCATCAACTCGGGCGAGCAGCAAACTGCGCAGCAGCAGGTCACTTTCAACCTCACCGCGCAGGATAACCCCGGCGGTTCGGGGGTCGCCCACGTGCTTTATATCGAATATATCTACATCTATAGCCGTGGGGACTGGGTGCCGGTAGCCTCGAGCGGCTGGTTGCCCTACGCGGAGGCGGCAAGCAACTATCCCTGGCAGCTCAGCGCCGCGCCGGGCATCCATTACATTCGGGCATGGGCGGCAGATGCGGCGGGAAATATCTCACTCTACTGGCGGGCGGGCTTCATCAACCTGGCGCCCGTCCCCACGACTCCGCCCACAGCCGCGCCCATCGCCAGAGGAGAGATCCACACTTACCGCTTCTACTTCCAGACGGGGCAGGGTCTCGCGCTCACGCTGAATTCGGTGAGCGGCGATGCGGATGTCTACGTCTTCGGGCCGGATGATGGGCTGATAGCGTACAGCTTCTCGGAGAATCCGACGGAAGGGTTGAGCTTTACGGCCACGCGCAACGGCATCTATCAGGTGGAAGTCTTCGGCTACCATGCCAGCACCTACACGCTGCAGGTCACCCTCAGCGGCGGGGCGCAAGCGCACGCGCCCATGGGCGCACCCATGGGCATCTCGAATGCGAAGACGCCGCGCACAGAGCCGCTGGTCAGCGCGGCGAGCGATCCCACCGAGGCAACCTACGCGGTGGGCGTGCCCAGCGCGCCTGTGACGCCCACCGCGCCGCCGTGCGTCGCCGTGACCGGCGTCAGCTTCACTACCACGCCGGGCAAGCCGCTGGTCAACGCGCCGGTCACGTTCAACGCCATCCTCGGGCCTGTCGGTGCGACCACACCCATCACGTACACCTGGACTTTCGGCGACGGGCAAAGCGCCACAGGCAGCGCCGCCTCGATCCAGCACACGTACACCAGCGCCGGCAACAAAAACGTGCAGGTACGGGTCGCCAACCCCTGCACGCCGGCGGGCGTGAGCGCGCAACAGACCATTGCCGTCGAGCTGCGCAAAATCTACCTGCCGTTGGTCATGCACAATGCTCCGTAAGGGGAGGCATCGCTCGTTAGAAGGGCTCCTCATGGCGGGACGGAATTCCGCCATGAGGAGCCCCTTTGCCGCAGGGGATCGTTCCGCTCCACTTGGGCTGCGCGGCCAGCGGCAGGCTTCCTGGAGTAGCATCCACGTCGCTGCGAGCTGCGCCACAGCCAGCGAAACCGGTGCCAGACGGAATCAACAAAAGCCCGCTTCCGAAATGGAAGCGGGCTTTGTTATGACTGACCGTCATCTTGTGATCTTTGTGCCTCAGAGAGGACTCGAACCTCCACGCCCGTTAGGGCACAGGCCCTCAACCTG
>CAZDSF010000074.1:0-17712 GCA_964508025.1 uncultured Anaerolineales bacterium | reverse complement strand
GGCATCAGCCAGCTGATTTACAGTCAGCCCCCTTTGGCCACTTGGGTATCTGCCCGAATTAAAAGCCGACGGTGGGAATCGAACCCACAACCCTCCGCTTACAAGGCGGATGCTCCGCCGATTGAGCTACGTCGGCGCTCCGCCATTATAACACAGCCAAACGAAGGGTCAAGAATTGCGCCTGCCGCCGCGAACGGGCTAAGCCCATCATCCCCCACTCGGCGCCGGTCAGGCGTCCCAACCGTTAGCAGGCTGAAGTATACACAAGTCCAGAGATTTGTCAACCGCTGTTTGCGCGCATTTTTCGAAATGTGTCGCAACCCATTTGATTCCCGTAGGAAGTTGGGCTATAATAACGCTGCTGGAGACTGTCAACCGGTGTTTGTCTAGCCATACGGAGCCATGAGATACGATGGAACACGAACAGGATCATGGAGCGCAGTTGCCCCTTTTCGGCGCAGCAGACGCTCCTGCGCCTAAACCCAAAATCACAGCCAGGCCAGATCTCAACGCTGGTTCCGCCTACAACATGGCCCTGGGCGCATTCGAGCAATATATGGAGCAGCGTGGCTTCACTGCCAATACGCGCCAGGCTTTCAGGTTAGATCTGCAACTACTGTCAGAATATCTCGGCCCTGGAATCGCTGTTGGACATATCGCTACGGCTAATCTCAACGCCTTTCTCACCTGGATGACGGATTCACGCGGTATTGCCTGTAGCCCTAAAACGCTCGAACGACGCATCACCACCCTCAAGGTCTTCTTTGGCTGGTTGACGGAAATCGGCGCATTGACCCGCGATCCGGCAGCGCCGCTCATCCATCGCTCCGTGTCTCCACCACTGCCGGACGTGCTGACAGATGCGCAAATCGAGGCCGTGCTCGCTATCACGCAACGCCTGCGCGCCGGCAGCGAGACCCAACCGCCTGATCCGCGCCCACACGCGCTGGTCACATTGTTGCTCCACACCGGTATCAAAAAGGGCGAGTGTGTCAAAATCGTCCCCAACCACATTGACCTGACCAACCCTACCCGTCCGGCGCTGTGGATTCGCTATAATCAGCCCAGTCGCCAGCACAAGGAACGGCGCATTCTGCTGCCGACCTGGTGGCCCACTGTATTACGCGAATACCTGCAAGCCTATACGCCACGGCAGTACCTCTTCCCGTGGACGGCGCGAAACCTGGAGTACATCCTCACCCGCATCGGCAGCGAGGCTGGGTTGGGCCGACTCTCTTTCGAAATGCTGCGCTGGACCTGTGCGGTACGGGATTACATTGCAGATATGGAGCCCGAGGTCCTGCGCCAGAAACTCGGTCTCTCAGAAATCAGCTGGTACGAGGTTGAACCCAAGCTGGCGCTCCTGGCGCAACGGCTCCCCCACCACCCCTGAATCCCAGAACCATCCGCTATCCCCCAGCCACAGGCGGGCACATGCCGCATGACGTGTGACAACCAGCCCGAACAAGGTATAATTCACCTTCGATCACATCACCCAAGGAGAAAACCATGTCACTACTAGCTGATAAAATCGCTGCGCGGCAAGCAAAGGTCGCCGTCGTTGGACTGGGATACGTAGGGTTACCACTGGCGTTGGCGATGGCAAAAGCCGGGTATACCACCATTGGCATCGAGGTTAACGCCGATAAGGCGGCGCAGATCAACGCCGGGCGCAGCTATATTGAGGACGTGAGCGATGCGGAGATCGCGCCGCACGTCACAGCCGGGCGTCTGAGCGCCACCACCGATTACGATATCGTGCGCGACATGGATGCGGTTTTCATCTGCGTCCCCACGCCATACACCGTGCAGCGCTCCCCCGACCTCACCGATGTGCTGCACGCGACCAGCAGCATCGCTCCCCGCCTGCAACCGGGACAGCTCGTGGTGCTGCAATCCACCACTTATCCCGGCACCACCACCGAAGAAGTACAACCCATTCTCGAGAGGATCAGCGGCTTGAAAGCCGGCATAGATTTCTACCTGGCATTTTCGCCCGAACGCATTGATCCGGGAAATCAGCACTGGAGCGCCTACAACACCCCCAAAGTCGTCGGCGGATTGACGTCAGAATGCACCGCGTTGGCCGCGGAGCTGCTGCGGCAAATGGGGGCCCCGGTACACGAGGTCTCGTCGCCGGCAGCAGCCGAGCTCACCAAACTGCTGGAAAACACCTTCCGCGCGGTAAATATCGCCCTGGTGAACGAGATGGCGCTGTTGGCAGAGCGCATGGGTATTGATATTTGGGAAGTCATCGAAGCAGCCAAGACCAAACCCTTTGGCTTTATGCCCTTCAAACCGGGAGCGGGCGTCGGTGGACACTGCATCCCCATTGATCCCTATTACCTGCTCTGGAAAGCGCGCGAATACGATTTTTACACACGCTTCATCGAGCTGGCCGCCGAGACGAACGAAGCCATGCCCTATCACGTGATTGATCTGGTGGTGCGAGGATTGAGCCAGCAAGGCAAGGCGTTGACTGGAGCGCGCGTGCTGGTGCTCGGCGTGGCTTTCAAGGCCGACATCAGTGACCCGCGCAATTCGCCCGCCGAACGGGTGATCGAACTGCTGCTGGCGCGCGGCGCAGAAGTCCGGTATCACGATCCCCACGTGCCCACTTATCACGTCGGCGGAGATGTGTTCCGGCGTCAGCCGCTCACCCTCCATTCCGTGGAACTCACTGCCGCCGAAATTGCCGCCGCCGATGTTGTTGTCATCATCACCGGGCATCACGCTGTGGATTACACTGCGGTGCTCGCTGCAGCGGCGCTTGTTGTGGACAGCTGCAATGCCACCCACAATCACACGGGCAAAGCCGCCGTGGTGCGTCTGGGAGCGCCCCTGCTGCAATAGACGCGCCGCCCAATGCGCCCACGATACATACCGCACTTCCACCAGGACCAAACACCATGAACAACGCCAGCAAAGACCGCCGGATCAAAATACTACGCATTGCGTTGGTGATTTTCTTCGTAGGATTCACCGTGCTGGTTGCCATCTTCCGCGACAGCATCAGCATCTCTACATTCCGGCAACTTGGGTACCTGGGGGTATTTCTGATGGCGTGGGTCGGCAGCACAACCGTCATCCTGCCCATTCCCCATCTCGCCTTCACCTTCACCATGGGTTCTGTGCTGACGCCGTGGTTTGTAGGACTCTGCGCCGGATTTGGCGACTCGTTGGGTGAATTGTGGGGCTATCTGGTCGGCTACTCCGTGGAAGATGCGGCCCGGCACTGGAAAATCTATCCCACCATCGAGGGCTGGATGCGCCGCAATGGCAGTCTGACAGTCTTTCTGATGGGCATTGTGCCCATGCCGCTCTTTGACCTAGCAGGGATTGCCGGCGGCGCAACCGGTTTTCCGGTGTGGAAGTTTTACCTCTCCACCTGGGCCGCGAAGACTATCAAGGCAATCATTTTTGCGTGGGGTGGATATTATGGCATTGCCTGGTTAGCACAAGTTTTAGGATTATAGACATGACCGTTACACTGCTTCAGAATGCGCATTTTTATACCGGCGACCGGCAACAGCCCTGGACCGATGCGTTGGCATTGGTGGATGCACGCATTGTCGCAGGCGGCGCGGCGGCGCGCGATTGGGCCGCTGCCCCCGGCGCCCGCGTCGAGGATCTCGGCGGCGCCACAGTGCTTCCTGGGCTGGTGGATGCCCACGTCCACTTGATGTGGTATGCGCTGAGCCTCCGAGATCTGGAATTGCGCGACCTCTCACGAGAGGCATTGCTGGCAGCCGTGCAACAACAAGCAGCGCGCACCCCGCCCGGCGCGTGGATTCAGGGCCGGGGTTGGGATCAGAATCTCTGGACCGATACCCGCTTTCCCACCGCCGCCGAGCTGGATCGCGTCGCGCCGCACCATCCGGTGCTGCTCATCGCCAAAAACGCCCACGCCGCCGTCGCCAACACTATGGCCCTGCAGCTAGCCCATCTGGAGGCGCACACGCCCGATCCCCCTCGCGGGCGCTTTGGGCGCCGGAGCGACGGCAGCCTGGATGGAATGCTCTTTGAATATGCCGTGGCTGCCGTCGGCGATGCCGTTCCCGCGCCGACCGTCTCCCAGGTTGCTGAGGCGCTGCGCGCGGCGCAGCCGTTGCTGCTGCAAGCGGGTCTTACCGGCGTCCACGATGTGGATGGCGGACCGGCTTTCGCCGCGCTGCAAACGCTGCACCGGGAGGGCGCGTTGCAGCTGCGCGTTGCCAAGTATGTGCGCCTGGAAGCCCTGGAGGGGGTGCTCCAGGTGGGTCTGCAAAGCGGGCACGGCGACGACTGGCTCCGCTTCGGCGGCCTCAAGCTCTTCGCGGATGGCGCGTTGGGATCGCGTACCGGCGCGATGTTCGCGCCCTACGCGGGCGAGCCGGAGAATACCGGGCTGCTCACGCTGGAGCCGGAGGTGTTGCGCGATATCGCCCATCGCGCCGTGGCAGGCGGGCTGGCTCTGGCAATCCACGCCATCGGCGACCGGGCCAACCGCCTGGTGCTGGATGTACTGGAAGAGGTGCGCCCGCTGAACCCGCAGCTGCGCCACCGCATCGAACACGTCCAGCTGCTCACGCCCGAAGACCTGCCCCGACTCGCGCAGCTGGGACTGGTCGCCTCGATGCAGCCGATCCACGCGCCGCACGATTGGGCCATGGCGGAGCAGTACTGGGGCGCGCGCTGTCGCTACGCTTACGCCTGGCGCGCCGTGCGGGAGACAGGCGCGACGCTGGCTTTTGGCTCCGATGCGCCCATCGAATCCTTCGACCCGCTACTGGGGCTGTATGCCGCCGTCACGCGCCGCCACGAACGCGATGGCGCGCCCGGGCCGGAGGGTTGGTATCCCCAGGAACGGCTGACATTAGCCGAAGCTGTGGAGGGGTTCACCTGGGGCGCGGCTTATGCCATTGGGCAGGAGCGCCGCCTGGGAAGGCTACTGCCGGGCTATCTGGCAGATCTAGTGGTTTTAGACCGCGACATCTTCGCTGCGCCGCCGGAGGCGTTGCTGGAGACGCGCGTGGAGCGCGTCATGGTTGGCGGGCAGTGGCGCTACGAGGCGTGAAGCCCGGCTAAAAAGAAAAGCCCCGACGGCGCGTCGTCGGGGCTTTATGATAGGAGACGGTTACATCAGGTCTTTGCGCTTCTCTTCAGCAAAGCGGCGCAAGGCTTTGAGCCGTTGCACCGGGGCCTCTTGATCGGCGCTCACCTTATCGCGCATCAAGTTGCCCCACCGATCCGCCAACTCCCGCAATTCCTCCCACAAGCCAACCAGCTCATCGTAATAAAGCTTCGAAGTCTCATCGAGCTCGGCGAAGTGCTCAATGAACTTCTGATTTGCCAGATCCTCGCGGCGCCAGCGATCCTCTTCTGTGACCAGGCGCTTCTGCCAGTCGCGGGCGAAAGCCGCTTGCCATTCCTCCCACTCGCGTTTGAGGCGCTCCTCGTTCAAGCGTTGCATTTCCGCAATCTCGTTCTGGCGTTTTTCCAGACGCACGCGGAAAGCCTCCAGTCCATCGAGGGCTTGCTTGTTCTGGTTGTAGAGCAGGGCGTATTTCTGCGTCTGTTCTATCAGGCGCGTCACTTCGGCCTGCACCTGCGCCGCCTGATCGAGATATTGCCGCACCCGCTGCTCGCGTTGGAAATCCGCCACGCGCAGCTCTTCGATCTTAGGATCGTAAGATTTGGCGATCTGGATGGCTTCTTCAACGCGCGCGGGGAGTTTGCGGACGCCATCTTCCAGGCGCAGCAGCTTGGCGTTGAATTCATCCACGGCCTTGCGCAGCGGCGGCAGTTCCCCCTCCAGCTCCGCCATGCGGCGCGTATCCGCGCGGCGCTGCTCTTCCAGGTACACAATCGCCTGCAAGCGATCTTCGGTGCGCTTGGTAAGATCGGCCACCGCGCCGGAAAGCTGCTGTAGCTGCACCTGAAGGCGCTGCTCGCCGACGGCGCGCGCTTCGAGGGCTTCCGGGTAGCGCAGCGTGGACTTGTACCGCTGGTCCACAGCTACAACTTCCTGGGATAGCGCCTCGATTTCGGCGCGACGCAGACGCTCCGTCTCGGTCTTTTCCCGGCGTTGAATGGCCTTGAGATCTTCGATGGCGCCGCTGAGATCCCGATGGGTCTTCTCGATCATTGCGGGATAATCATCCGTGCGGCGAATATCCGCCTGCAATTGTCCCAATGCCCGCTGAAGGGTCTCCAGATCCCGCGCCTGCGCCCCAATCGTCAATGCCTGCTGTTCCGTGCGTTCCTGCAAGGCCGCAATCAGAGCTTTGTCTTTCTTGCGTTCCTCATCCAGCCAACGCACCATCTGTTCCAGTTGTGAAAGCTCCATACGTGTTACTCCCCGTAAAAACTATGTGCGTAATACGTCTTATGTAATGCGTGAGGCGCTCGCGCTCACTTGCGGCGGAGGAGCGGCGCCAGCACTTCGCGCTCCTCCGCGTCGAAGAGACGCAGCCGCCAAATTGCCACCCCGTAGATGAGCAACGCCCCCGCCAGCGCCGCGAGCCGATTCACTGGCAGAAGCAGCAGCGCCAGGGGCGCTGCGCAAGCCACCGCGAGCACGGGTTTACCCAGCATCCCCCACCAGTTGAGGCGGCCAATCTCCCGGTGCAGGCGCAGGATGAAGGGAATGAACAACATCAGCTCCGCCGCCGTGTGCAACAGCGCCGACGCCTGGTAGCCGTAGCGCGGCATCAACAGCAAGTTAGCCAGCAGATTGAAGCCCAACGCGAGCATGTACGCCCGCATCAGATAACGCTGTTGATTCAGCGCGATCAACACGTACTGCGTGAGGCTGTTGATCCAGCCGATCACCATAGACCACGCCATCAGCTGGAGCGCGACTGCGCCGCCGGGAAGGTACTCCGGGCCGCCGAGCAGCAGCACCAACTCCCGCGCGGCCAACGTGGCGATGATCGCCGCCGGCAACACTAACAGCGTGAGAATCTTCACCCCTAAACGGAAGAAGCGCACAAAGCCGGCGCGATCCTCCATCGCCTTGCGCGAGATCACCGGGAACAGCGCCATAGTGAACATTGCTGGAATCACATTGAGCGCATCGAGGTATTTGTAGCCGGTGCTGTACAGGCCCAGGGTCTCGTTGCCCAGGATAGCCTCCATCAGCGGCACATCAATCTTAAAAAACAGCGTTGCCAGCAGGTGATTGACCATGAGGGGCCACGATTCGCTGAGCATCTCCCGGCGCAGGGCGCGTTCGGGTGCGGCGCGCAGTGCGGCGCGCAACGTCGCGCGCGAAGGCCCCGCCATCCGCAGCGCGGGAATCTGCCGCCAGGCCAGCATTCCCAGAATTGCCAGCGTGATGACGTTGATGGCAATCGCCGAAGCCGCCAGTCCCACGATGCCAAAACCGGCGAGCAGGACGACCGTCCCCAGCCCCACCTTGAGCAGCGTGGAGACAGTCGTCACGGCGGCGGGGTATTCAGCCTTCTCGTAAGCGTAGAAGAGCGCGGAAAAGCCGGTAGCAATGGAGTTGGGAATCAAACCCACGTAGAGCAGCGCCAACGCCAGGAGCGCCGATGGCGCGGCGGGCGCCGTGAGCGCCGCCACGAGCGTCTGCCGCGCCGCGATGAAGCCCACCAGCAGCGGCGCCGCCAGCACAGCCAATCCCAACCGCAGCAGCGAGGTGTTCACCAGATAGCGGCGCGCCTGCTCACGGTAGCGGGAGACCTCGCGGGTGAGGTAGGTGTTGAGGCCAAAGTTGGTGATGATGTCGAACCACATAAAGACGCTGCCGGCGTAGTAGTATTGCCCGGCATTATCGGGGCCAAGAATGCGCAGCATCAATGCGGCAAAGGCAAAATCCACCATCCGGTTGAAGAGGTTGAGCGCAATGGGCGCGATGCTGTTCTTCGCCAATCGTTGCGTGGTGGAAGCTTCGGCGCTCTCGCGGTACAACCGCCGCCAGCCCCACGTCACCGCGAGGAACAGCGCTATCATACCCGCCAGGAAGGAGATGAAGACGCCATACTTCACGCTATCGGGTGTGTAGCGGAAACGCACCGTCCATGCGCCGGGCGCGAGCCGTACGCCCCGGAAATTGCCCGTCACGCGCGCGATAGGCAGCTCCGTCTCGGCGTCTTCGTCGGTTCCCTGCGGGCGCGCAAACGCCTTCCAGCCGGGGAAGAAGGCGTCGCCGAGCACGAGCCAGGATTCCTCAGCCACAGCGGCGTCTATCACCACCTGATTCAGCCCATAGGAGGTGATGGGCTGCGCTTGCGGCTCGCCCGCCTCGAAGGGCCGGGGCCACGCGCCGGGCGCGGGCGCGCCACCGCGCCACGCCTCCGGCGCCGCCTCGATGATGACGTAGAAGCGCGGGTCGTAGGTCTGAATCGCCGCGCCGACCGCTTCCGCATCGGGGACAACGAGGGTGGCGGTCTGCGGGAGGGTGAAGGCGCGCGGCATCGCGCCCAGGTTCTCGTAGACGCGCAACGCCGGCTCCTCATACACCAGGCGATACTTGGGCAGCGGGATTTCCACTGTGGTGATGATGTACTTGACGTTGAGCAAGTCCGTCAACGGGCTATCCAGGCTGGAGAACTGCGTGAAGGGCGCGATGCGGTTGTAGAGCAGCTGGTATTGCGGCTCGATCCAGTTCATGTAGCGGACGTACTGCGCGGGGAAGGTGCTATCGTAGCCGCGCACGTCCTGGAAATCAAAGTACATCCCGGTGTTGGCATCGAAAACGCGCGAGCCGTGGGGATCGAACGTGGAGAAGCGCCACACGCTGGCATCTTCGCGCAAAAATTCAACCACCGGCGGGGTCGTGGTCAGCGGCGCGGGATCGGCTTGCGGATTGAAGCCCCAGCCGAAGGTGAGCAGATCGAGCGTGAGGACGACCACCGCCAACAGCTCCCAGATCGGACGCCGCCCCAGCTTTTGCGGCAGGAAAATCGGGCAACGGGAAACGCGCAATACCACGCCGGTGAGGATCAGTAGCAGCGCCGCCTGCTGCACCCAGCGGAACTCGTAGGCGTAGAAGGTGCGGGCGTCGGGGAAGACATCTGGCGCCTTTGCCAGCGCCCAGAAGAGGCGTTCGACCAGCGGCTCGATGCGCGGGAACACCGCGCGCGGGAACACCGCCCGCGAAGCCCACAAGCCCGCCAGCAGCGCGCCGCCGCCGCCGATAAGCCCCCATCCAAGCCAGCGCACGGCGCGGGAGAAAATCGGCTCGCTGTTGAAGCGACGTTCCGCCTGGGGTGCAGGCTGGCGCGAATCCGCGACCGCCGTCGCGCCCAGGCCCGCCAACGCCGCCACGGCGACGGTGAGCGGGAAAACCCAACGGAACGGGCTGTGAGACTGATTGAGCATGGGCAGCGCGTAGACGAGCGCGTATACCGGCGTGCCAAAGATGCAGCCGAGCGAGAACAGCGACAGCAGCGTGAAGAAGGGCGTGTAGGGCTGGCGGAAGAACTGCCGCACACGCGCCAGGAAGCGGCGCCCCACGCCGCCGGCGTTTCCCGACCCGCGAAAGGCATCCAGCAACGCCAGCAACGCCAGCGCCAGCGGCAGAAGTCCCAGATAGGCGCCGCCTTCCACATAGTTCTTGATGCCCCAATCGAAAGCGCCGACAGGCTGACCATGCGCGTTGACGGTCGCCTGAATCAGGTCACCGGTGAATACATCGCGGAAGGCGCGGTGGGTGGGATTGCCGAAGAAGTTGGGGATGAGGAAGGTGATCACGCGCCGTTTGGGATAGGCCCAGCTGAGCACTTCTGGCAGCGAGACCGCGCCCTGGCGGAAGCTGGCGCGCACTACCTCGTAGAGGGGGAGATACTGCGCCGCGCCCAATCCCAGGCCCAGCGTCACCATCAGCGCCACGCCCAGCGCCGGGACGAGCACCTCGGCGCGCCATGCTGCTTTGGGCAGGGTCGCCAGGCGGTACAGCAGGCGATAGGCGACAAACGCCGCGAGCACCAGCAGCGCGAAGTAGGTGATTTCCGCGTGCCCCGCCAGCATTTCCAGCATCAATGCCGCCGCGCCGAGCAACGCCCAGGGCAGCATACTTCGTCCAAAGCGGAAAAAGGGTGCGCGGCGCAACGTGAGTTCGGCGAGCGCGAGCAATAGCGGCAACCATGACGCCGCCGCGATAATCATGGGATGGACGGCAGACACCACGAGAAAGCCGCTGAGCTCGAAGGTGAGGCCCGCCAGCAGCCCGCCCAGACGATTGGCCCCCAAAACACGGGCAAGGATGTACATCCACACGCCCGCCAATCCCAACTGGAGCGCGATGAAGACGCCATAAGCGCGGGGCAATGGCAACAGATGAAAGACGATGCGCAGCGGATAAAAGCCCATCGCCTGCCCATTTGCCAGGAAGGGATGCCCGGAAAAGATGAAGGGATCCCACCAGGGAATGTCGTCCTGCGCGAGTGCGTTGACGATGAGGCGTTGCCAGGGGTAGTTTTGTAGCACCAAATCGGCCAGCAGTGGGTTGTGTGGCGTTTCAACTGTGGGCGCCGCCGAGCGGAACGGCTCGAACAGCGTGAGCGCATCGGCGGGGAGGAGGGTGCGGCTTCCCAATACCACCGGCGCAAAGAGCAACAGCGGCACGAGCAACAGCAGCAGAATCGGCCCGCTGTGTCGTGCAAGCAAGACTTGTTTTCGCGTCATGTATGTTTCCGCTTTCCGGCAGGAGGTCAGCAACGCTGACTCCGGCTCAATCCACGATGACGCCAACGCACTTCCCACACTCGCAACGCCGCTTCGACTTTCACCGGGATCGTCATCTTGGAGATGCCCGCGCGCCGGTCGGGGAAGAAAATGGGGATTTCCACTAACCGATACCCCAGTTTCCAAGCCACATAAGTCATCTCCACCTGGAAGACATAACCCTGCGAAAGGATACGCTCCAAGCCGATGCCGGCGAGGGTCTCACGCCGCCACGCCCGGAAGCCCGCTGTAGCATCGCGGATCGAGCGCAGTCCTAAAATCATGCGCGCGTAGAAGTTGCCCCAAGAAGAAAGCGCCCGCCGGTTGAGACCCCAGGTCGGATCAACGCCGCCGCCGCTCACATAGCGAGACCCGATCACCAGATCCACATCTGCCAGAGCCGCAAGTAGCCGGGGGACATCCTGCGGTTGATGTGAGAAATCGCAATCCATCTGCACAATCACCGAAGCGCCCCGCTCAAGAACATAGCGAAAACCGGCGATATAGGCGCGCCCCAGACCGCGCGCGCCCTCACGATGCAGCACAGCCATACGTTCAGGATGCTGCGCCGCTAGCCCATCGGCTAATTCGCCGGTGCCATCGGGAGACGCATCATCCACAAAGAGGATCCGCAGATTCGGCACATCCAGGGCCAGCAACGCCGTCGCCATAGCCTCGATATTGGCAGCCTCGTTGTAGGTAGGAACCACCACCCACGGCGCACTAAGATCCAGAGGACTCAGGTTGCCACTTTTCACTGCTATCTCCCTCAATTGCTGATTGGCACAGACAGATCTCTCCAGTATACCGACTATCGCCGATCCCTGATGAGCGCCGCTGCAAGGGTTTCTTTTCCACCATAGCAAACCTTAACACGAAAACCCCAAACAGCAACAGACCCAGGGCAAGCCCTGGATCTGTTAGTGAAGGAATCGGCGTCAATTGT
The DNA here is from genome assembly GCA_964508025.1 of uncultured Anaerolineales bacterium. Taxonomy (GTDB): domain Bacteria; phylum Chloroflexota; class Anaerolineae; order B4-G1; family SLSP01; genus JAAZNO01. The sequence continues at coordinate 6,095 of CAZDSF010000074.1, read as the reverse complement.
GGGGCGCACTGAATAACGTCTGGCGAAGTAGCTCCAGGTCACTGTTGGGCGTCAGCTGATCCGCTTTGATAAAGCGCACATCGAAATCTATCTTGGGCAACGGAGCGCCATCTTCGAGCCGTCCAGTTTCCCAATCCTGATAGGGATAGAAAAACGAAATGGCCTCATGGAGTCGCTGGTGCAGCCGGCCCATTACCAGGTAGCGTTGCACTTCGGGAACGATGAGTATGAAATCGTAGGCATTCAGCTGCCCGACAAAGAGTTCCTGGAGCATGATCTCAGCCACAGTATTCCGCAGGATCAACGCAACCGCCCGGAGAATATCATCGTGGCTGACGAAACCATACGCATCACTGAACGCCCGCATTCCCAAAACCCGCACGCCGATCAAAGTCAGTTCAGGATTAGCGCGCAGGCGCTTCACCTGTTCTTCGACCAGGGTAGTTGTAGGCAAACCAGTGAGCGGATGCAGCGTCACGCTGACGCCACTGCGCCGGAGAATGTTGCGCACGCGATAGCGAATCTCTTGCACATCAAAAGGCTTGCTGAGATAATCTACCGCCCCCAGCTCCAGACCCGTGAGCCGATCCTGGCGCTCATTACGTTCGGTCAGGAAGATAATGGGCGTATTCATCGTTCGGCGTTGCGAACGCAGACGCGAACAGACTTCATAGCCATCAATATCCGGCAGATGAATATCCAGCACCACTAGATCAGGGGTCAATTGCGTAGCAATCGCGAGCGCATCCTGCCCCCACGCCGCATGGGTGACTTGATAGCCCAGGGATGTGAAATAAGCCGTCAACATTTCCGACGTGTTGGGGTCATCCTCCACGACGAGAATATGACGCATGGTCTCATCTGGCGCCATAGCACTCACGTGAGAACTCCCTTAACCAATCGGTTCTTTGTAGATGGCATAAGAACAGGTCTGATCTCCCATTCCAATACAGCTGATCTCATCTACGCGGAACGAGCGCCCGCCGCTGACCCAGCGCAAAGCCTCTTCGAGGATGCCAGAGGCAATGAAACACACGGGGCGCTCCACTTTGCGCTCCCAACACATCGAGCAGCGCGCGATGTGATACAGGTAGCGATCGCCGCCGGGGTCTACAACATAAGAAGTCTGATCGCTCAGGCTATCGAAGACTTTGGCGACAGCGGGCAAACCAGCCTTGAGCTTGGCCGGTAGCGGCAGGATTTTGAAAGCGAGATCACTGGCGCCAACCAGCGCGCCAAAATTCGCCAGGCCCTCGACAAAGAGCACCCGCCCCAGACGCAGCTCCAAGCCGCGCCCACCGCGTTCTCCATACATCTCTTCCAGAGCACCATTCAACGCAGCCATATAAGCAAAGTCAAATTCGCTCTTCTCCATGTTATCGGGAGGCGGCGCAGTAATCCAATGCGCCAATCCACCCATGTTCAACACGGCATTCAGGCCATTGCGGCCCATAATCTCTTCCAGCGCTTTCAACAGAATCAGCGCAAAACGATTGGGATAGTACAAGCCACTAGGTGTTGGAGTGTTAGCCACAGCATACCTCCTTGCTAAAGAATAGCGGCCAACTCTTCAGCGGCCCGGCGCATATCCAGGAACAACAGCCCCAGCTTGGCCTGTTGGCGCGCCAGCACCGTGAGCACCGCTTCCTCACCCACCGCGCGGAGGATGACGTAGCCTTTTTCACCTTTGACGTACACCTCATCGAGCATCCCCCGCCCCAGTTCCGTGGCAATGCGTTCACCCAAGGAGAGCATGGCCGCCGACATCGCAGAGACACGGTCCTCCTCTACGCCTTGGGGCAGGGATGAGGCGATGGGCAAACCATCAACGCTGACGATTGCCGCCGCCTCGATATCGGGGCTGCTGATTTGCAAATCCCGCAAGCGCTCAACCATCTGTTCCGTTCGAGATCGCCGACTTGACATCGTTTATTTCCTCCGATTCGGGGATAAAGACTGATATACTACAGCCCAACACGAGCTTCTAGTTATAAAAAGGTTACCACAGGAATACAGCATTGTCAAGAAAGAATCAGCCCAACAAAGAAAACTCCTCGTGACTACGGCTCACGACTCACAAGTGACCTCACCTGCTTGCCCAAACTGGCTGGCGTAGAGCCGCGCGTAGAATCCGTCCGCCGCCAACAGCGACTTGTGCGTCCCGCGCTCGATGATTTGCCCCCGACACAGAACCAGCACTTGATCCGCATTGTGAATGGTGCTCAGCCGGTGCGCGATGACGATGCTGGTGCGCCCCGTCATCAAGCGCGTGAGCGCCGCCTGGATCAACCGTTCGGTGCGGGTATCCACGCTCGACGTAGCCTCATCGAGAATCAGGATGCGCGGATCGGCAAGGATGGCGCGCGCAATGGCGAGCAGCTGCCGCTGTCCCTGGCTGAGGCTGGCGCCGCGCTCGCCGAGCTCTGTCTCGTAGCCATCGGGGAGCCGGCGGATGAAGTCATCGGCGCCGGCAGCCTGCGCCGCAGCGAAGACTTCCGCATCCGAAGCATCCAGGCGCCCGTAACGCAAATTCTCCATCACCGTGCCGGCAAAAAGGAAGGTGTCCTGCAAGACCATGCCCACTTGTCGCCGCAGACTGCCCGCCTGAACCGAACGCACATCATGCCCATCAACCAAAATCTGCCCGGCATCCACATCGTAGAAGCGCAACAATAAGTTGACCATCGTGGTCTTACCGGTGCCTGTCGGCCCAACGATGGCGATGGTCTGCCCCGGCTCGGCGGTGAAGGAAATATTCCGCAGCACCGGCTCATCCGCCTTGTAGCCAAACGTGACATCCTCGAAAACGACGCGCCCCTCGAGTGGCGGCAGCGCGAGGGCGGCGGGAGCATCCACGATCTCCGGACGCTCATCCAGCAACGCGAAGATTCGTTCGGCGGCAGCTATCGCCGTCTGCACCTGCGCGTACAATGCGCCGATGGCCCGCACCGGCTGGAAGAAACGCCGCACGTAGCCCAGAAACGTCACCAACAGCCCCACCGTCACCGCGTCTTCCAACGCCATGACGCCGCCAAACCCCAATACCAGCGCGATGCCCACCGTGCTGAAGATATCCAACGTGGGGGCAAACGCCGAGGTGACGGTCTGCGCCTGCACATTCGCATCCCGATTCTGGGCATTGACCTTGCGGAATTCCTGGATGGTTTCCTTTTCCCGCCCGAACGCCTGCACCACCCGCACACCGGAGATATTCTCTTGCAGCTCTGAACTCACCTGGCCCAGCTTTTCGCGTGATGTGCGCGATGCCGCCCGCACCCGCTTGGAGAAGTACGCCGTGCTCAGGAACATCAAGGGCAAGACACTCATGCTGATCAAGCCCAGCTGCCAGTTGAGCGCGACCATGCTCACCAACACGCCCACCAGGAAGAGGATATTGCCGATGAACTGCACCAGGCCCATGTTGAGCGTCGCATTGATCGCCTCGGTATCATTCGTCACACGCGACATGAGATCGCCTGCTTCGCGTTGATCGAAGAAGCGCAATGCCAGCGTCTGGAAATGGTCGAAGAGCTGTTCGCGCATGGCGAACAGCACCTTCTGCCCTATGGTGATAGTCGCGCGGAATTGCACGAATTGCGTGAGCCACATGGTCACATACGTCGCCAGGAGCAACAGCATCGTGCGATGCAATCCCGGCAAATCCTGGCGGACGATGAAATCGTCCACGGCGCGCCCGGTGAGATACGGCCCCGCCAGTTGTGCGACGGTGTTCAACAACACCATACTCCCGGCCACGGCGAGCATGGCCCAGTATGGACGCAGATAACCTACCAAACGCCGCAGCGTCAACCCGATATTCTCCGCCTTTTCTTCGGGGCGCCCCATAGCGCCTCTTCCGTGCATCATCATTGCAGCACCTCCGCCTCAGCCACTTCGTCATAAACCAGGCGATCTGCCGGTATCTCCTCATCGGCGGCCAGCTGGCTGTAGTAGATGTCCGCGTAAAGCGCGCTCTGCTCCAGCAGCGTCTCGTGCTGCCCCTGCGCGGCTACTTCGCCGCGCTCCAATACCAGAATGAGATCCGCATCGCGCACCGTAGTCACCCGCTGAGCGATGACAAAACTCGTGCGCCCCTCCATCAACCGATCCAACGCCTGACGCAGTTTCAATTCCGTCTGGAAATCCACGCTGCTAGTCGCATCATCCAGGATGAGCACCCGCGGATCCACCAGCAACGTGCGAGCAATCGCAATCCGCTGTTTCTGTCCACCGGAGAGCGTCACCCCGCGTTCCCCCACCTGAGTTGCATAGCCATCGGGGAAGTCGAGGATGAAATCGTGCGCCTGCGCCGCTTGCGCCGCAGCGATGATCTCCTCATCCGTAGCATCGGGACGCCCAAAGGCAATATTCTCCCGAATGGTCCCCGCAAAGAGCAACGATTCCTGTAAAACGATGCCCACCTGCTGCCGCAAGGATTCCAGACTCACCGTGCGCACATCCACGCCATCAATCCGCACTTCCCCCTCCGTCGCGTCGTAGAAACGGGGAATCAGATTGGTGATCGTAGACTTGCCCGAACCGGTCGCGCCGAGCAACGCCACCCGCTGCCCCGGTTCCACCGTGAAATTAACGTGCCGCAGAATCCACGGCTGACTCTCGAAATAGCGGAATGAGACATTGACAAACTCCACTCGCCCGGAGATGCGGGGCAGCGCCGGAGCATTCGGGCGCTCCTGTATATCGAGCGGTGTATCGAGCACTTCAAAGATACGCTGCGCGCCTGCCGCCGCCTGCGCGATGCTCGCCAGCAGAAAGCTCAACATGAAGAGCGGGAAAATCGCCATCAGAATGTAATTGGTGAAAGCAACCAACTCGCCCAACGTCATGCGCGCGTTGATCACCTGAATGCCGCCGACCCACGTCACCGTCAACGTCGCCAGATTGGCGATGAAGAAGACCAGGGGAATCGCCAGCGCAATGATGCGTCCCACACGCAGCTGCAAGTCCATGACGCTGTTGTTCCGCGCAGCAAAGCGTTCACGTTCGTGCGATTCGCGGACAAATGCCCGCACTACCCGCACCCCGCTGAGATTCTCCTGTAATGTCACATTCAGCTTTGCCAATCGCGCCTGGCCCTCGACGAAGAGCGGGCGCGCCTTGCTGAAAAAGAACACGAAAACCGCGATGGCGACCGGCATCAACACCAACAACACCGAAGCGGTCTGCGGACTCGTGCGAATCATCAGCAGAATACTACCCACGAGCATCCCCAACGCGCCCAACGCCTGCAAGATGCCCATACCGAGGAAATGCTGCACCAGATCCACATCGCTGGTGACACGGGTGAGCAATTGCCCGGTCTGCGCCTGATCGTGATAGCTGAATGAAAGCCGCTGGATCTGCTCATAGAGCACGTTGCGCAAGTCGAAGGCTACGCCTTGCGAAACTTTAGCCCCCAGATAACCTTGCAGGAATGAGAACACCGCACGCAAGAGCGCGATGCCCACAATCATCAGCGCCAGGGTGATGACCAGCTGCAAATCTTTTTCGGCAATCCCCTGATCAATAATGCGCTGACTGAGGGCGGGCACCAACAGATCGCCGCCCGTGGAGAGCAACAGCGCCGCGAGCGCCAGTAACGACAGCCCCACATAGGGCTTGAGATACTTCAATGTACGCAGAAGTGCTTTCAAGGCTGCTCCTTATCTCAATAGTGGAAAGATATGGGGATCCTGCAACGCCGGTGATCCTTCTTGTGCTGCGGGGGCCAGAATACCGTGCTCGATGATATCCAATCCCTTTTCGATCAACAGCGTCCATTCTGCAACAGTAGGCGCATCCACAACCCGATCAGCCGCTGCCGGACCTGTACACCCGCTCATACAAACGCGGAAGAAATACATGATGATGAACACGCCCGCAATCTCAACATCCACCTCGGCGCGCACCAGCCCTTGCGCCTGCCCCTCACGCAGCAGCTGGCTCACGGCGAGTGAAATCGGCGGCGTGCGCTGATCCACGGGCCGCGCCATGTTGTACGCGAACAAGCGGTGGATAAGATGCAGATAGGGTCGAAATACTGTCCAGATTTGCGCCAGCAACAAACGCACCAGCACCGCGGGGATTGCTCCTGG
>CAZDSF010000073.1:0-17757 GCA_964508025.1 uncultured Anaerolineales bacterium | reverse complement strand
TTCGCCATTCGCCATTCGCCATTCGCCATTCGCCATTCGCCATTCGCCATTCGCTCTATTCACGCCACAACCGCAGCGCTTGTTCGTGGACGCGCGCGGTGAGCGCGTCCAGGTCAGCGTCCATCAGCTGCCCATCGCGCACGCGCAGCCGCCCCGCTGCCCATACCGCGCGGACGTGGCTGCTGTTGCGATACAACAGCAGTTGGTCGTAGAGGTTGTGTGCAGCGAGAGGGGTGGGCAGGTGCGCGTCAATCAACTGCACATCGGCCTGCCAGCCCGGCGCGATGCGGCCCACGCGCTCCCAGCCCAACGCGCGCGCGCCGCCTTCCGTCGCCAGCTGCCACACAATCGGCGCCGGTATCACCTGCGGATCGCGCTGCGCCGCCTTGTGGATGAGGAATGCGCCGCGCATCACCTCGAAGAAATCGTCAATGTAGCCATCGCTGCCCAGGCCCACAGTGACGCCAGCCGCCAGCAGCTGCGGAACGGGTGCGATGCCGCCGCCCACCTCGCAATTGGAAAGCGGCATGTGCGCCATGCGGACGCCATGCGCGGCCATGAGCGCGATTTCGCTTTCATCAATCTGCACGCACTGCGAGGCCAGGAAATCCGGCCCCAGCACGCCGAGCCGCTCGTAGGTTGCCAGCGTGCGCACGCCGTGATGGGCCAGGTTGTGTTCCGGCTCGTAGGTCCCTTCGGAGACGTGCGCGTGAATCAGCGCCCCGCGCTCCCGCGCCAGCGCAAACGCCTCGCGGATGAACTCGGCGGAGCAGGTGAACGTCGTGTGGAAGCACATCGCGCCGGAAACTAAGTTGCAAGTCTTGCGTTGCGAGTTTGGCGTTGCGGGTGCGCCATCCGCCATTCGCCGTTCGCCATTCGCCTCTATGAAGCGCGCGTTCTCTTCCAATCCCAGCCGCCCGTTCTCCGCGCTGACCCGCTCGGCGGCCTCGAAGGAGAGGATGGCGCGCAGCCCGTGACGCTGCACTACCTCAGCCTGCGCCGCGAGGATGCCGGGCAGCGCGTGGGGCGCTTCGGTGCAATCGTAGAAGCCGGTAACGCCGCTGAGCAACATCCGCGCGCATTGCAGATCGGTCGCGGCGCAGATCATGGCATGATCCAGGCGGTCTTCCACCAGCGGCCACCAGAAATCCGCCAGGAAGGGCCAGAATCCGGCGGGCGCGCGATTCAGCGGAATGCCGTGCGCGAGCACCCCGTACAGATGCGTGTGCGCATTGACGAAGCCCGGCGCAAGCGCCTGCCCCGGCGCATCCCAGACCGCATCCTCCGGGTAGCGCGCGCGCAGCTCGGCGTGCGGCGCGACATCGGCGATCACATCCCCTACCATGCGCACGCCCCACGCCCGGCGCGGCGCTTCTGGCGGGGCGGCTATGAGCCAGTCGGGTAAAATCAGCATACTTCGATCCAGGTTCCTTTACGAAAAGTTAGAGAGCCGTGAATGGTTCGCGGATTTAGCCTGCCGGACGCAGATTAACGCCGATTGGCGCAGATACAGGGTTTCATCCTTCCGCCTTCCGCCTTCCACCTTCATCCTTTATCCTTTCACCGCCCCCTCGACCATGCCGCGCATGAAGTACTGTCGCGTGAACGTGAAAAGCAGAATTGCCGGCACCATGATGACCACGCAGCCCGCGGCCAGCAACTCATCCTGGTTGCCCTCCAGCGTTCGCTGGAAGATGTACAGGCCCACGGTCGCCATGTTGAACTCGGATTTGGTGATCATAATCAGCGGCGTGAAGAAGTTGTTCCAGTTGTAGACGAAGTTGATGAGAAAGGTAGCCGTGAGACCGGGCGCGGAGATGGGCATGACCACGCGCCAAAAGGTCCCGAAAGGCGTCGCGCCGTCAATGGCGGCAGCTTCCTCCAGCTCCCTGGGAATGCTCTCGAAGAAGCCCTTCATAATCCAGATGCCCAGCGGGACGCCGTAAGCGCCAAAGATCAGCACCATGCCGATTGTGGTCCGGGTGAAATTGCGCATCATCCCCAGATCGCTGCCGATCTTGTACAGCGGAATCATATTCGTCAGCGCGGGTAGGGTCATGATGACAAAAACGACGCCCTGCATGAAGCCTTTTCCCTTGAATTTGAGGCGCGCAAAGGCATACGCCGCCAGCGCCGCCGCAGAACTGGTGACAAGAGTCCCGCCCAGAGAGTAGAGCACGCTGTTGCCGATATAGCGCGGGAAGCGCCCAAATTGCCACAGCCGCTCGTAATTCCCGAAGTACCAGGCGCGGGGGATAATCTGGCTTGTCAGCCCGTAGCCCGGCGCGCGGAAAGAGGTCATGATCGTGTAGAAAACGGGAAACAGGAACGCCAGCGCCAGGAGCATGAGGAATGCGTTGACCAGAGATCTTTCCAGAAAACCGCGTTTCAGTGCCATATCAGCTCCTTTCTCCGCTCAGCCTGTCGCCAGCGCGTTTTCCCGCTGGAGCGCGCGAATATAAATGAAGGAGAGCACCAGGTTGATGGTGAACAGCACCACCGAGAGCGCCGCGCCGTAGCCGAAGTGGAAAAACTGAATCGCTTCGCGGTACATGTGCAGGCTCAGCACCTCCGTGGCGCGGCCTGGGCCGCCATCGGTGATCGCCAGGAACATCCCCACCGAGTTGATGGACTGAATCGTGAGGAAGACGATGGTCACAAGGGTGGTGGGCAGCACCAGCGGCCAGGTCACGCTCCAGAACGCCTGCCAGCCGGTGGCGCCATCAATGGAAGCCGCTTCGTACACATCGCGGGGAATGGTCTGCAAGCCGGCCAGAATCAGCAACATCACAAACGCCAGCGAACGCCAGACCGAGGCGGCGATGACAATGCCCATCGCGCCCGGGCCCGTGGTCATCAGCGTGACGTTGTTGAACAGCGGGCCGACCAGGTTTTGGAGAATGCCGTAGTCGCGATAGAACATCCAGCGCCAGACAACGCCGGAAGTGATCTCCGAGAGCACCCAGGGGATGAAAATGGCGATCATATACATGCCCCCCAGGCGCAGCTTGCGATTGAAGAGCAGCGCGAGTAAAAATGCCATGACAACCGTGATAAACACGTAGAAGAGCACAAACGTCAGGGTCAACTGCAAGCTCTGCCAGAAATCGCCGCTGCCAAAGATGATCTGGAAATTGCGCAGCCCGACGAATTCCAGCTCCCCCATCCGCACTCTGGTGAGGCTCAAGTAGAAGCTGTACAGCGTGGGATAGACGCTAACGAGTAACAGCAGCAGCATCGCGGGGGCGACCAATAAATATGGATATACCTTATGCGTGCGCATGGTAGCCTGGCACCTCCTTATGCAAGGCTGAAGGATGAGGGCGGAAGGATGAAGCCATCCAGGGTTTCGCGTTGAAGCTTGTTCACTGGCAAACAGATGCGGCTAAAGTTGGATTTGGAAGGTGCTTTTCGTTGCCGCGCTGCATGCGGCAACGAAAAGCACACGTTTTACCTTCCTATCCGCACGGGCGGCGGTTTTACCAGTAGCGATTCAGAATCTCAGTCTGCGCGCGTTCCAGCCGGGGCAGAATCTCCATATTGGGATTGAGCATCAGCTCCTGCAAGGCGATTGCCAGCGCATCCAGGCTCTCCTGGTAGTAGGGGCTTGGCTCGATGAAGATACCGTTCTTGCCCAGGTTTTCAGCGGCGGCGCGATAGAAGGGATCATCGAAAGCCGGATCGCGCAAAGCCGAAGCAATGATGGGGATGCCGTAATACTGGTTCGCCCACTCCGCCAGGAGTGTTGGCTGCATGAAGTGGTTGAACCATGCCAGGGCGCTTTCGGTATTCTTAGCGCCCTTGGGGACGCCCCAGCCATCGCCCACCAGGAAGACGTAATTCTTGCCCGTGCTCATGGCGGGACCGCCGCCCAACGCGGCTTCGCCCGAACCATATTGCGCATCCAGGCCCGGAATGAAGAGGAACGACCAGGTGCCGCCGCGCACCGAGGAGGCTTGCCCATCCACCCAGGGCATCTCGCCGGCGGTGAAGTCGCCTGTGAAGCAGGTCTCCGGGATGTAACCCTCAGCGAGCAGTTGACGCATCCACTGCACCACTTCCACGGTTTGCTGCGTCGCCCATACAGGCTTGCCGTCGTTGTCGAAGATCCGCCCACCGTTGGAGTAGATTAACGGCCCCCAAGTCAATTCTACCGAAGCGTAGTGCCGCCCGGCGAAGAAGGTGGCGATATACTTGCCATCGTTCTTCAGGCGCGCGCCTTCGGTCAGCCACGCTTGCGCAGCGCTGGGCCAGCCGGAGGGGAAGTCTGCGGTCTTGTAGTACCACGCGCCGCCGGTCACACGGGTGGCGACGCAGTAACGCTTCCCATCCCGCACGCACGATTGCGCGTCGCCAGGATTGAGCTCCCCCAACCACGAAGCGCCCTTGACCAGATCGCTGATGTCCATCAACGCGCCGACATTCAACAACGCATTGACGTGCTGGCTGCCTACCTCGACGATGTCGGGCACATCGCCGCCGGATTGCACCTGCAACGCCAGCTTGGTGGCGAGTTGATCCCAAGCCACCTGCTCATACACGACCTTGATGCCGGTCTGCGCTTCGAATTCCTCGATAACCCGCTTCATGGTCACGCTGGGCGGATCCTCTTGATTGGTGAGATCGTGGCGCGCCCAGATCACCAGGGTTTTTTCCTTTGGTGCGGCTTGTGTACAGCCGGAAATCACCAGCGAGAAGGCCAACAGCAGGCTTAACAACAGCATCAAACGATTCTTGAACATTCCAATCCTCCTTGAAGAGTTCAAACTACGATGGTTTCGACACACTGCACTACCTTGATGGGCTGGCAAGACCCTCACAAATTCTGTCATTCGTCAAGCCACGTCCTACCTCCCCTAAAATAGTAACGGGTGAGCAGTGAGAGATGAGCAGTTTGAGCATGGCGAACTGCGTTCTGCTCTCTGCTCTCTATGCGTCGCTGCGACTCGCGCCATGCCACCACACCTCGCGTGCGGTTTCCAGGTAGAAGAGGTAATTCGCCAGCGGCACATCCGGCGGGACGAGATGATCGCAGAAGGGGATGTAGCCGCCTTCCTCTACCAGCGGGGCCAGCCGTTCGATCTCGCGGGCGATGCCCTCGCGCGGCCCGGCAAGGATGCGCTTGTCGAAGCCGCCCATCAGCCGCAGGTCGCGCCCGTACTCGCGCCGGTAGGCGACTGGATCGCCGCCCCACGTCCCCACCTCGATGGGGAACATGCAGTTGATGCCCGCCTCGAGCCACAGCGGAAGCAGCTTCTCGATCTTGCCGTCGCAATCCACCCAGATAAGGTCCACGCCATAGCGGTGCAGCAGGTCGGTGATGCGGCGGTACTGCGGAACCAGAATTTGTTTGAAGAGCCGGGGACTCATCAGCGGGCCGGCGTTGTAGCACATATCCTCCCAGAAGGCGCAGGCGTCTATCCGCGCGCCGGCGCTCAACAGGCGCTCCAGCGTCCCGTAGATGCAATCCGCCACCGTCCCCACCATTTCCTCAAACCAGGGGCGATCGTCGTACATGACGTAAGAGAGCTTCTCCACGCCCATCCAATCGCGCAGCCAACCGTATAGGCCGCCCACCCACGGCACAGCGAGCTCGCCATGCTCTGGATTCTGCCACGCCGCGACGCGCGCCGCCAGATCCAGCGGCATCCTGTCGGGATGGGAGGGATCGAGCCGGGGTTTGTAGTGCCGCTCCCAGCTCTCGCGGTCCTCGAGCAGATGCCCCACGTGCAGGGGAATGCTCGCGTGATGTTTCTTGCGCAGCACGCGCACGCCATCCGCCTGTTGCACGATCTGCTCGTCCTCGCGGTCTTCCAGGACGAGCTCCTCGAAGCGCGGCAGCAGGCCCATCTCCGTGCCGGTGGCAAAGGTCACGCGGCTGAAGTCAAAGTCCAGGCCGAAGAACTCGTGGATGTTCGCTTTCGTGATTCCGGCTGGCAAGCCCTGCGTGCGCCAGACTTCCAGCGTTTCATCCCAGTAGCTAAAATCGAACAGCGGGACGCGGTCTCGCGGCTGATAGTGCATCGTGGCAGCAAAACGTTGACGGTGGTTCATCGCTTACTCTTCTTCCTTAACTTTTTCTCGCGCCAGGTAGCGCCCGCGCGCCCCCTCGCCCACAAAGACGCCATTCTGCGCCAGCAGCGCGCCGCGCGCGTAGACCGCGACGGGATAGCCCTCCAATTTCAGACCGGCGTAGGGTGTGTAATCTACCGCCTCGTGCAGCGTATCCGTCGAAAGGATGATGCGCTTTTGCGGGTCGAAGAGCACGATGTCGGCGTCTGCGCCGGGCGCGAGCGTCCCCTTGCGGGGGTACAACCCGAAGATCCGCGCCGGATTCTCGCAGCAAACCTCGACCCAGCGGTTGAGGCTGAGCCGGCCCCAACCCACGCCGAAGGTGTGCAGCAGCGCCAGCCGCACTTCGATGCCGGGCAGCCCGCTGGGGATGCGGCTGAAATCGTCGCGGCCCAGGTCTTTCTGACCGTCGAAATTGAACGCGCAGTGATCTGTGCCCACGGTGTGCAGCACGCCAGTTTTGAGCGCGTCCCACAACGCGGCGTGATCCTCGGCGGTGCGGAGCGGCGGTGCGCAGACGAATTTCGCTCCCTCGAAGCCCGGACGCTCGTACTCCGTATCGGTGAGCAGGAGATAGTGCGGGCAGGTCTCGCCATAGGCGCGCTGACCCCGCTGCTGCGCCCGCGCGAGCGCCCCCACGCCCCGCGCCGTGGAGATGTGGACGATGTACGCGCTCACACCGGCGACTTCCGCCAGCGCCAGCACGCGCTCGATGGCTTCGCCTTCGGCGGCGGCCGGGCGGCTGCGCGGATGATGGCGCGGCGCGGTCAGGCCCCGCTCCAGAAAGTAAGCCGTCGCCCGCTGCACGATGGCGTCGTTCTCGCAGTGGGTCAGCGTCAGCCCGCCCGCTGCGGCGACGGCTTCCATCACCGCCAGCAGCGCTACATCATCGAGCGCGAAGCCCGCGTAGGTGGTGTAGGTTTTGAAGGAGCTGGCGCCTGCCGCGACTACATCGGGAATCTGCGCCAGCGTCTCCGGCGCGGCGTTTGTGAGCGTGACGTGCAGGCCAAAGTCAATCACGGCGCCGGCTTCGGCCTCGGCGCGGCGCTGCGCCAGCGCGTCGAGCAGCGATTGCCCGGCTTCCGGCTCGACGAAATCGAGCACGGTGGTCACGCCGCCGCAGGCTGCCGCGAGTGTGCCGCTGCGCCAGTCATCGGCGGTGCGCAGGTCGCCGGCGGGCATCGCCAGATGCACGTGCGGATCCACCGCGCCGGGCAACACGAGCAACCCGGAAGCGTCCACCCGCTGCGCGGCGCTTTCGCGTTCCAGCGCGCCCCACGCCACGATGCGCCCGTCGCGGATGCCCAGGTCTGTGTGGAGCATATCGCGCCCCGTCACGAGCGCGCCGCCGTGAATGATCAGATCGAAGTTCAAATTACAACTCGCAAATCAGCAAATCAATGACAGAACTTATGCTAGTAGTGATAGCGCGCCTGTAGAAAGTCCACCCGGTCATCAGATACCAGGTAGACGATACGATGCTCGTGAGTCAAGCGGCGCGACCAGGCGCCGGGCGCAAGATATTTGAGCGGCTCAGGTTTGCCGATGCCCGTGAACGGATCGCGCAAAATAGCCTCCACGATGCTGAGCGCGCGCAGCGCCAGTTTACGATCTGTTTCCACCCAGTAGCGCAAATCTTCTCGAAATTCGGGATGGAAAACCGCTTCGCGTGGGGCGCTGGCCGTTTTACTCTGTTTCTGACTCAAGCCCTACCTCCTGGCTGAGCTCAGCAATGCTTTGCGGCGTTCCTTCGCGTTGGCGCGCGCGTGTCAAGGCATTTAGAAGGCGCTCGGCGTTTTTGGTGGAGCGCAAGAGATAAGCTGTTTCGAGTAAGCCCTCAAGTTCGTCGGCGGAAATCAATGCCACGGATTCGGCGCCGCGGCGTTCGATAATGACAACTTGCCGATTATCGGTTACTTCGTCCCACAATGCTGCGAAGTTGGCGCGCGCGTGGGTGTAGGTCGTTTGAATCGTCATAGTTCCCTCCTGATGTGTAATGTACAGGATTACTGTACATTATTCCCGGAGAATTGTCAAGGGTTATGAAGACCTTCTTCACTGTAATTCGAGGTTCACGTGCAGCGGCGTGTCGCTGCCGAATACGGTCACTTCCACTGCGCCAGGCGCGTTTTGGACCGTGACGTGCAGGACATTCTCCGCACGGGTGTAATGGACGTGAATATCGGGCTGGTCCTCGTCGTGAATTGTGAAGATGCCTGCGCCCGCTGGCGCGTAGAATTCCAGGGTCAGCGGAGAGAGAGGTTTCTGGTTGACGAAATCCATCTCCGGGCCGAGCGGAATCACGCTGCCAGCCTTGACCCACAGCGGCAGCGTATCGAGCGGCGCGCTGACCTTGATCCAGCGTCCGCCCGCAAGCCGCTCCTTCGTCCAGAAATCCACCCACTCCCCGGCAGGCAGGTAAACCTTGCGGCGGTGCTCGCGGGTGAGGATGGGCGCGACCAGGAACGCCTCGCCGAAGAGATACTGCAAGTCCAGATTGGCGGTGTTGGGATCGTCCTGATACTCCAGCACGAGCGGGCGCACCATGGGCAACCCGGTCTGCGTGGATTTGACCGCTTCGGTGTAGATGTAGGGCAGCAGGCGATAGCGCAGCTTGAGGTAGCGCCGCGCGATGGCTTCGGCTTCTGCGCCGTAGGCCCAAGGCTCGCGGGGCTGCTTGCCGTGCGCCCGCGTGTGCGAGGAGAACACGCCGAACTGGAGCCAGCGAATGTAGACCTCCGCGTCGCGTTGCTGTCCGGCTTGCTCCAGTGCCGCGCCGTGCGTCTGCCACCAGGTCTTGATGTCCTCCCCGGCGATGCTGACGCCTTCGGGCACGGCGGCGTCGAACGCGGAAGGCTGATAGTCGAAGCCGCCCACATCATGACTGCAGAAAGGCGCGCCAGACAGCCCGTAGCCCAGCAGCGCGCGCAGCTGGCCCGTCATCTGGGCGAAGCTGGCGTAGCTGTCGCCGCCCCACTGCACGGGATAGCGCTGCGAGCCGGCGTAGGCCGAGCGTCCCCATGTGAGGCCTCGCCCAAACTTGCGCCGGGTGAGCTCGAACACGGCGCCGTTGTAGAGCAGGGGATAGAGGTTGTGCATGGCGACGCCCTGCCGCGCGTCGTGATACACGGCATCGGCAGGGGCCTGCTCGCCGAAATCGGTTTTGAAGACCGCTGCGCCCATATCCAGCAACGTCTCTAATTTGCTCTGGAACCAGGCGCGCGCTTCGGGATGGGTGAAATCCACTACGCCCATATCCACGCCGGCGAAAGCTTCTACGGCGGGGGCCAGGCTGCCATCAGCCCGTTTGAGGAAATAGCCGCCTGCGAGGCCTTCTGTGTAGGCGCGGCAGCCGGGGGCGACGTAGGGCGTGATCCACAGGCAGGTGCGGATGCCCTGCGCTTTCAGCTCAGCCAGCATTCCGGCAGGATCAGGGAAGGCCGTGGTATCCCACTCGTAGGTTGACCACGGCGCCGGCCCCATCCACCAGGGATCGAGGCTGAGCACATCGCAGGGGAAGTCGCGCGCGCGCATCTCCCGCGCGATGCTTTCCACTTCGGCGCGGCTTTTGTAGCCGCAGCGGGAAATCCAGAAGCCAAAAGACCACTTGGGCGGGATGGGCGCGCGCCCGGTTAGCTCGGTGTAGCGGCTGAGAATATGTTTGAATGCCGGCCCGTAAATGAGAAAGTAATCCAATTCTTCTTCCAGAATGTGGAAGGCGTAGGTGCTATCGGAGATGCTGCCCAGGTGGTAGACGATGGGCGCGGCGGTGTGGATGAAGATGCCGTAGCCGGCATTGCTCATCCAGAAGGGAATGCTCTTGTACGCGCGGCGGCTGGTGACGTTGCCGCTATCCACCGCCCAGGAGACAAAACTCTGCCCCCAGCGGTTGAGCCGCGAAAAACGCTCGCCGAAGCCGTAGAGCGCCTCATCGGGGGCGGCAACGATGGCCTCGAACACGCCCAGCGCCCCGTCAGCGCTGCGCTCGAAGCCCACCGGCGGCGTTTCGTAGGCGGGGCCGTAGGCGCGATCTTCGATCTGCTGGCTGAAGAACGGCGCCGCACTGCCGGTCTCGGCATCGAAGGCGCGGATTTGCCAGGGGAAGCGCCGGAATTCCACGCGCAGCCGCGCTGTGGCGAGGATCACTGCATCTGCGCTTTCGGTCAGCTCGAAGGGAACGCTTTGCTCCAATCGCGGGACCAGCATCTCGCTGGTGCGCGGCTCCAGATCCCGAAGCCCCATGCGGAAGCGAATGACATCCGGGGCGATCACGTCTGCCTGAAAGTGCGCCGTCTCGCCGCCTGCCGTCTCACAGGCGAAGCGCAGGCCCGTCGGGCAGCGTTCGTAGCGCACCCAGCGCCGCATCGAACCGGTAGGGATGGGCAGCGCCAGATAGTCCAGGTCTTTGACGATGTCCTGCCAGTTTAGGGAAGGGTTCATGGGCTACCGCCTTAGATGTCAAGCGTCAAAAATCAATCAATGGGTGAAAAGGCGAAAAAACGAAAAGGCGAAAAAGCGAAAAGACGAAAAGGCGAAAAGGCGAAAAAGCGAAAAAGCGAAAAAGCGAAAAGGTCGCGGGTTGCCGGCTCAGAACACCGGCGGCGTGATCACAGAAATCCACCGGACATCCGTTTCTGAGGCGCAGGAGAGGCGGCGCAGCGCGCGGCCCTCGAAGTAGATGGCGTCGCCGGCGGCGAGTTCGTAGTGCTCCAATCCGCGCGGCGTCTCCAACTCGACCGCCAGGATGCCGGAGAGCACGTAAATCCATTCCTCGGTCGGCTCGCGCAACGCGCGCGCGACGTTGGGCACGCCTGGCGCCAGATGTCCGCCGATGACTTCCATCTTGTGGGTGAGGCTGGGGGTGAGGAGCTCATACGTGACCCCTGAATCTGGGAAGATCAGCTGTGGTCGTTCTCCGGCGCGCACGACCGGCGAATAGGCTCTCAGCGCGTCCGTCTGTTCTCCGGCGAGCGCGGCCTCGCTCCCGTTTGCGGGGCTGTTCCAGCCGGCGCTGTCTTCGATGCCCTCGGCGAGGAAATAGAGCAGCGTGACATCCAACGCTTCGGCGATGCGCCGCAACGAGTCCAGCGAGGCGTTGACCTGCCCACGCTCCACCTGGCTGAGAAAAGAGGCGGAGACATCGGTGCGCTGGGCCAATTCGCGCAGGCTGAGTTTGAGCGCCTGTCGGCGTTCTTTGAGACGAAGCCCAATGCTAGAGGCTGATGGCATGGGAGCTCCCTTACGGTTGCGCGTTTTACAATCCAGGAATGAGCATATCTACCGGATTGTGATCAAAGTCTACTTTCAGTATATTCGGGATTTCGTTGTTGTCAAGTGTCACTTTACAAAACGGAAAGTAATACTTGACATTGCGCCAAAAATCGCCTACTATAGAGGTGTAGTGTACAGCAGCCGTGCGCAGCGATGCGTTTGACGCTCAGTCGCGCGAATACGCCGACACGCTACCATACTGCTGCGCTATTTTAACGGCGTGTGGCCGAACCTGTGATACCGCTTCGATAATTGAAAGTTGCTATGCGGAGATTTTCATCCTTTCGCCTTCATCCTTTTCAGCGGAGCGCCTATGCATGTCATGATTCACGATCTACGCAGTTATCTAGCCGTATTGGAATCCGCCGGACGCCTGACCCGCATTTGGCGTCCCTGTGCGCTGAAGTACGAGCTGGCGAATGTCGCGGCGACGGCGGCCCGTCGCCTGGGCAACGCCGTGCTCTTTGAGCAGCCTGCCGGCTCGTCGTGGCCCGTCTTTGCGGGCGCGGTGAGCACACCCGCGCTGGCGGCGCTCGCGTTGGAATGTCCCATCGGCGAAGTAGCAGCCCACATGGGCGCCGCGCTCGAACCGGCGCGCGGCATCGCGCCCGTGCGCGCGGCCGAGGCCGCCTGGCAGGCGCACGTCCTCACCGGCGAGGCGGTGGCCCTGCACGCGCTGCCCATTCCCACGCACGGCTTGCACGACGGCGGCCCCTTCATCACTGGCGGCGTGACCGTCGCCAGGGATCCGGTCAGCGGGCGCGGTAATCTTTCGTACAACCGGATGCAGGTGCTCGATGCACGCACGTTGGGCTTTAATGTGAACGAGTGGCGGCATGTGATGCAATTCTACAAGGTGCGAGAAGCGCAGGACGAGCCGCTGGAGATTGCTGTGGCGATTGGCCTCGATCCGGCGATCATGATCGCGGCTGGCTGCCGCTACGATGACGATGAGCTGCACATTGCGGGCGCGCTGCGGGGCGCGGGCGTTCCCGTCTGCCGGGGCGTCACGGTGGATGTGGACATCCCCGCCGAAGCAGAAATCGTCATCGAGGGCTATCTGGCGCCCCACGAGCGCCGCGCCGAAGGGCCGCTGGCCGAGTTCCACGGCTACTACGGCGAGCTGTGGCAAAGCCCGGTGTTTCACGTCACGGCGATCTGTCACCGCGAAGCTCCCATCTACCAGACCATTGTCCCCGGCGAGGCGGAACACATCTACATCGGCAATGTGCTGCCCCGCGAGCCGTTGCTGTTGCGCTTCGTCCGCCACGTGAGCCAGAACGTCACCGGGCTGCACATTCCGCCTTATGGGAACGGCTTCGCCGCGGTGGTGCAGCTCGCCAAGAGCAACCCCGGCGAGCCAAAGAATGCGGCGCTGGCGGCGATGACGGCGCATGTCAACATCAAGAAGGTGATTGTGGTGGACCCCGATGTGGACATCCACGATCCCGCCGACGTGTTGTGGGCGCTCACCAACCGTGTAGATTGGAGCCGCGACGTGTTCACCATCCCCGGCGCGCAGGGGCACGAAATGGATCCCACCGCCGACGCGCGCGGCGTGCATACCAAGATCGGCATTGACGCCACCTACAAGCCGGAGCGCCGCGATTACGGCGAGCGGATCCGGTATCCAGAGGTGGATTTGAGTCAGGTGGTAGGGAGGTAGGGAAGTAGGGAAGTAGGGGAGTAGGGGAGTAGGGAGGTACGAAAGCGACGCTTTTGCTGGGCTTACTTCCTTACTCCCTTACTCCCTTACTCCCTTACTCCCAAGTCTTATATCTCGAAAGGAGCACTTATTATGGCCCAACGGATGGCCCTCTATATGCAGGACAAGCACGACATTCGCTACGAGCTGGAGATGGCGAAATACGCCGAGGCGCGCGGCTTCAGCGAGATCTGGCAGGCGGATACGCGCCTGGCGCGCGACTGTATCGTGATGATGAGCGCGTTCCTCACGGAGACAAAACGCCTGAGGCTGGGTTCTGGCGTGCTGCCGATCTGGACCCGCAATCCAGCGGTGATTGCAGCGAGCTGGAGCACGATGTGGGAACTCGGCGGCAAAGGCCCCGATGGTCGCGGGCGGGTGATGCTGGGCCTCGGCGCGTGGTGGGAGCCGATTGCCTCGCGGGTGGGAGTGCAACGCGAGAAGCCCCTCAAAGCCATGCGCGAGCACATCGAGGCGTTGCGGCAGCTCTTCACCATGGAAGAGGTGACATATCACGGCGAATTCGTCCACCTGGATCGCGTGCGCCTGGATGTCGCTTTCGGCGATACGTCGCCGCGCGATATACCCTTATATATCGGCGCGACGGGCGATAAAATGCTTGAGCTGGCGGGGGAGATCTGTGATGGCGTAGTGCTGAACTACGTGGTTTCCGTGGAGTATATTCGGCGCGCGGTGGCGTTGGTGGAGCAGGGAGCGCGGAAAGCCGGGAAGACGCTCGCCGACGTGGATCGCCCGGAACTCTTGGTCTGCTGTCTCTCTGACGAGCGTCCCGATCTGGCGATGGCGGAAGCGAAGAAGCTAGCGGCCTATTACTTCGCCACGGAGCCGCACATTATGAAAGCTAGCGGCGCGAGCGAGGAACTGCTGGCGCGGGTGCAAGCCATCATGGGCTGGCCCGCCACCGAGGAAGATTACATCAAGGCGGCGGCGGTCATCCCCGATGAGGTGGTGCGCAACATCATGGCAGTGGGTACCAGCGACGAGTGCCGCGTCAAGGTCGCGGAATACATCGCGGCGGGCGTCACCTGCCCGATTCTCTATCCGATGATGGATGACATCAAACCGGTGATTGATGCGTTTGCGGATTGGGCGCCGTAGGCCAGGCAGGCGCTAGTGATGAAAAAGCCGGGGCGCAGTGCATAGCTCGCACTGCGCCCCGGACGGCTTTCAAGGCGGGCGTTCTACTTTAGGGATTGGTGGTGTACGCGCCGCCGCACATCTCGAAGTGCTGCATGTGTTCGGCCTCAATGCGGGCGAACAGATGGCTGCCATCGTTCTTGGTGCAATCCACCATGAAGAAGTAGTAGGGCGTCTCATCGGGGAAGGCGACGGCGCGGATGGCCGCTGCGCCGGGACTGGCGATGGGCGTGGGCGGCAATCCCAGGTTGCGATAGGTGTTGTACGGCGAAGCCACTTCCAGATCCACAAAGTAGATCACGCGCTTCCACCAGGTCTCCTCTTCGGGGCGATAGCCCAGGGCGTATTGTACCGTGGGACAAGCAGCAAGAGGCCAGCCGTCGCGCAAACGGTTGAGATACACGCCAGCGATGATGGGCCGCTCCGCATCCACGACGGCCTCGCGCTCCACAATCGAAGCCAGCGTGATCCCCTCGAAGAGACTCAAACCCTGCGCCGCCAGACCTGCGCGCATTTCCGGCGTGACCTGCCGGTCAAAATCCGCCAACATGCGATCAATCAGGTCGTAGGCAGTGGGATTTTGGGGCAGGCGATAGGTGTCAGGGAAGAGGAAGCCCTGCAGGGTTGCCGTTGGCGGGATTTCGGCGAGGAAGCTATACCGCGAAACCAGATCGCTTTGCGCCCAGCCGGTTTGCGCCAGCTGCAAGAAGTCTTCCGTGTTGATCCCCGCCTGCGCCGCAACGATCGCCGCGACTTCTTCGAGGCGTTTGCCTTCGGGGATGGTCACTTGAATGTCGGGGGCGGCGGCGCTTTGCAAGGTGCGCGCGATTTCGGGAATGGTCATGGCGGCATTGAGCGTGTAGGTCCCGGCCTGAATGCCGGCATCCAGGCCCTTGTACTGTACGTAGCGGCGGAAGAGCTCCGCATCGGTGATCAAGCCCCGGCGCTTGAGCTGGTTGCCGATGGCTTCGACGCTCTGCCCCGGCTCCACGGTAAATGTGACCGGGGTGTCGTCGCTGCCGGCAGGCTGCGCGAGCGCCTCGGCTTTGCTATCAATGTAAAAGCTCAGGTACATGGCTTCCAGCGAACAGCCCAGCAGCACGGAGACGGCTAACAGGCTCAAAATGATGAATGTGTAACGGTGTTTCATAGGTCTCCTTGAACAGAGTTTCGTGAGCAGTGCGTAGCGAGCAGCGGCAATCAACCTGAATGCCTGCTTCCTACTCATATTTTTCCCGGATGGTGTGCGTCAGCACGGGTGGAAGCCGGCGCTTTATCCTTCATCCTTTACATGGTCCAGATAGCTTTGGAGGATGACTGCCGCGGCGACGGCGTCAATCACGGTTTTATCCGCGCGCCGTCCCTGGAGGTGCAACACATCGGCAGCTTCTTCCGTGGTGAGACGCTCATCCCAAAGCACCACAGGGCGTTCCAACGCTGCTGTTAGCGCGGCGCAATAGTCGCGTACCCAGGCGGCTTGCGTCCCCTCCGTGCCATCCATATTGAGCGGCAGGCCCACCACCAACGCAGCGATGTCATGCTGTGCGACCAGCGCGGCGATGTGGGCGAAGTCGGCGGCGCGAGAACTGCGGCGGAACATCTCCAGGGGGCGGGCGAGGACGCCGGTGGCGTCGCTCACCGCGACGCCGATGCGGCGATCTCCAAGATCAAGAGCCAGGTAGCGCATCCTCTATCTCATGTCCATGTTGATGCCGACGCGCCGCCCAATCAAGGCAGCCAGCGCGCGGGCACACTTTGAAACTGTGTGCGCATTTCCATCTGCGGGAGGAAGGGGAACCAATCGGGTTTGACGATGATCTCCGGCGGCTGCGCCAAAGGCAGGGTCTCGATCAGCCGTTGCCGAGCCGCTTCAATGCGGAGTCCGCGAATCTCACGGCGCGCGGCTTCGAGGTCGAGGTTGGCGGTGGCGTAGCCGTGCGCAGTCACGTAGAAGGTGAAACGTCCCGGCCCGATGTCCTCTTCGGCGGATTCTCCATACTCGAAGCGCGTATCCGTGAGGGTGTAGCCTTCGGGCAGGGCGCGCGCGAGCTGCCGAAAAGCGACCGCCTGGGCATCGCGGGCGTGGACGGCTTCGCCAGTTATCAGCAGGCGCAATGATAGCCCCAGCACCTCGGTCTGCTCACCGGTCAAATGGGTGTATGCCGCTTTGGGCGTCGCCTGGATGATGAGGGTTTGCCGGGGTAGAAATTCCCCCGGTCGCAAATAGCCGCTTTGCAGCAGCCCCTCGTAGGCCATATCCAGCACTTGCTGGGCGGCGATGCGCCAGACGCGCTCCCGATCAGCTTCAGAAACGGTCGCCACGATTTGGCTCTCCGCGCCGGAAATCTTTTCGGGATTGGTCACGCGCAGCGCAAAACCGGCCACACCTTCGACAAAATTGATTTGGAAAGCGTCCACGTTGCCGCGCGGGCCTTCTTCTGTGGCTTCGACCGGGACGCGCTCTTGCCCTAACGGCGGCACCGTGATCTCCTCCGTGGTGAGGAAGCGCACCGGGAATGAGCCGGCGGATGTGCGGACGAGCGTGCCTTTGGGGACGCGGTAGGGTTGCGCCAGCAAATTGGTGAAGATCACATAGCCGGAGGCTCTGCCGGAAAAGGCATAGCTCTGCCCCGTGGGGCGAATCTCGGCATAGCTCTCGAATTCATCGCCCACGCGCCGGGAGGGGATAAGATTGCGTTGCAGATCTACTTGTTCTAACGTGGGGTCTACAGACACCGGCACGATGATGCTGTACGTCCGGCTTTCTGGCGTCAGGCGGATTTCCGCCGAAGGCGTTATGAGGAAGGCGAAACCGCCCAGTATGCCGAGCACGACGAGCGCGACCAACCCT
The DNA here is from genome assembly GCA_964508025.1 of uncultured Anaerolineales bacterium. GTDB lineage: Bacteria > Chloroflexota > Anaerolineae > B4-G1 > SLSP01 > JAAZNO01. The sequence goes on along the minus strand of CAZDSF010000073.1, from coordinate 700 downwards.
TCTAGCGCCCACTGCCACCACGGACGGCGGCGGGGAAGAGGGAGCTCGCGCGGTCGGGGATCTTCGGCCCATGCCGGGCGGGGCCTGGGCGTGGGCCGGGAGGGCCGCTTCTGAACGGGGAAACCGTTGTGGCGTTTGACGTGGGCCAGCGCGGCCTCTTCGCTAGAAAAGACCGCAAACCCGGCTTCGCGCGCCAACAGCCGCCGATCCGGGTCTTCGACGGCGAAGGCCAGTTCCAAATCCTGTTCGGCACCCGTGCGCATCAGGAGCTCGAAGTCCAGCAGGACATGCCAGCCCTTATCCGATGCCTCCCAGGGCAGGATCAAGAGCACGCGCTTTTCCGTGGCGCGCCGCAATTGCTCGCGCACGGTATAGCGATCATCCGTCGGTGCAATCCGCAAAATCTCCAAGTGTTGCTCTGTCTCCATCGGGGGGCAGTATGCCACAACTTGGCGATTTGCCAAGCGTCCTTATTGCGGCGATAGGGCCGGAAGCCTTCTATCACTGGACCGCGATTGATGGCGATGGCGAGCAATGTCGCCATGATAACGCCGGTGATGACAAGAGCGCGCGCAAGTCGCTGGTGCTGAGGTATGATACCGTCTTTCTGCAATCATTATGCTTGCCGCTTACACAGTCTCTTGCCTGAGCGCCTTGAGCGCGCTCACGCCCTGCGCCATCGCGATGAAGAAAATCACGC
>CAZDSF010000072.1:0-18259 GCA_964508025.1 uncultured Anaerolineales bacterium | reverse complement strand
CCGCTCCTGGGCAGCAAGAACCTGCAACTGAGCGAGGATGACAATATCCTGGTGCGCGGCATCGCCGGCAGCCCTTACGCCGTCGGTTTCTTTGGCTACGCCTACTACGAGGAGAACACCGACCGCCTCAAGATCCTGTCTATCAATGGCGTGGAACCCAATGCTGCCACCGTGGACAACAACACCTACCCGCTGGCGCGCCCGTTGTTCCTGTACTCCGATGCCAAAATCATGCAGGAGAAGCCGCAGGTTGCCGCGTTCATCAATTTCTACCTCACTTTCGTCAACGAGGAGATCGTTAACGTCGGCTACTTCCCCGCCAGCGAGGCCGCCCTCAAAGCCGCTATGCAAGCCTGGCTCGATGGGATGAAGTAATCTGTGCAGGTGAGAAGGACAAGGTTATGGTGCAGCGGCGCTTAGCGCCGCTGCACCATGCCCCAACGCTTCAGGAGGTCTCGAATTGGCACTGACAAATACAAAACGCACGGTGGCGCTGCGTGATACGACAGCCAAGGTCACATCTTCATTGCGCAAACGCCCGCGTCCGGGAGAAACCTTCATTCAAGGTTTTCTCTTCGTCTGTGGCGCGATTTCCATTTTCACGACGGTCGGCATCATCTATGTGCTGGGGCACGAATCCATGCTGTTCTTTGCCAGCCCTGAAGTGAGCCTGGTCGAATTTTTCACCGGCACCAAATGGCAGCCAGCGATTCTCGAATTTGGCATCCTGCCGCTCTTCAACGCCACGCTGATGACGAGCAGTATTGCCCTATTGGTGGCGCTGCCGTTGGGCCTAAGCGCCGCTATCTATTTGAGTGAATATGCCACGCCGCGCGTGCGCAGCGTGTTGAAACCGATTCTGGAAGTGCTCGCGGGCATTCCTACCGTGGTCTACGGGTATTTCGCCTTGAGTTTTATGACGCCCCTGTTGCGGACGATTTTCGGCGCCAACACTGTCGAAATCTACAACACTGCCTCCGCCGGACTGGTGATGGGAATTCTGATTCTGCCGCTCGTCACCTCGATGAGTGAGGATGCGCTGAGCGCGGTACCGCGCAGTCTGCGCGAAGCGGCTTACGCTCTGGGCGCCACCAAACTGGAAACCGCCGTGAAAGTAGTCGTACCGGCGGCGCTTTCGGGCATCACCGCCGCCTTCATCATCGCCGCGTCGCGCGCGGTGGGGGAGACGATGATCGTCGCCGTAGCGGCGGGCGCCGGGCCGAATTTCACCTTCAACCCCTTCAAAGCTGCTGAAACCATGACCGGGCACATTGTCCGCATCAGCGGCGGCGACTTGAGCTACGATTCGATTGACTATAACAGCATCTTCGCCATCGGGATGATGCTCTTCTTTATGACCCTGACGCTGAACCTGATCAGTAACCGGGTGGTGCGGCGTTTCCGGGAGGTGTACGAATGACACAGCCGCGTTTCGAGCCGCAGACGGCGTATCGGCATCGCATTGGGCGCGTATGGCGCACGCTCTTTCTGGGCGCGATCATGATCGCCATCATCGCGTTGGGCGCGTTGCTTTACAATATCATTGACGAATCCTTTGGGCTGATCGCCGTCGAAAATCGTGTAGACCCAGACGACCTCGCTATCGCTGGCGTACCGCTGGAGGAGCTGCGCAAGGAACAGTTGATCGAGGTCCTGGCGGGCCATGTGTCTGCCGGTCTGATGCGACGGCTGGAAAACGATCAGCCGTTCGAGGAGCGCGACCGCGCCAATGTCTACGCGCTGGTGCTGGAGCGCGTCGTCGAGCCGAAAATCGTGAAAACCTGGTCGCTGACAGCGTCCTTGACGCAGCGCGCGGCGATCCAGGCGGAGGTGGCGGAAAAATACCCCAAAGCCGAGCTTGAATTCCACGCCTGGATCAATCCCACCTTCCTCCAGATGCCCCAATCCAGCAAACCGGAGCTCGCGGGTGTGCGCACGGCGATCTTCGGTTCGCTGTGGACGATTGTCATCACGATTGCGGCGGCCTTTCCCATCGGCGTCGGCGCGGCGATCTACCTGGAAGAATACGCTAGCGACAACGCCATCAACCGCATCATTCAGACGAATATCAACAATCTGGCGGGCGTGCCTTCGATCATCTACGGCATGTTGGGCCTGGCGATTTTCGTGCGCGGGTTGGAGCCGCTCACCAGCGGCGCGCTGTTGGGCGCGGTGGATCCGACCACGGCCAACGGGCGCACGGTGCTATCCGCGGGCCTGACGCTGGCGCTGCTGATCCTGCCGCTGCTCATCATCAATGCGCAGGAAGCCATCAAGGCGGTGCCCAGCTCCTTGCGCGAGGCCAGCTACGGGCTGGGCGCTACGCGCTGGCAGACGATCTGGCATCACGTGTTGCCGAATGCGCTGCCGGGCATCCTCACCGGGACGATTCTGGCGATTTCCCGCGCCATTGGTGAGACCGCGCCGTTGGTTGTGGTGGGCGCCTCGGCCTTCGTGGCGCTGGATCCCAGCGGCCCATTCTCCAAATTCACCACGTTGCCCATCCAGATCTATCAGTGGACGACGCGCCCGCAGGATCAGTACCGTAACCTGGCGGCCGCGGCCATTCTGGTGCTGCTGATCCTGTTACTGAGCCTCAACGCCGCCGCCGTATTGTTGCGGAATCGCTACAGCCGTAAACAGTAAGATGAACATGGTTCGTAGAGTCACTGCTCACCTGTTACTACTTTGAAGGAGTTTCACGTATGCTGAGTTTGATTAGCCCAATTTTCACCCGCCCCCAGGCGCAGGAGCCTCACGCTGCCGCGGCCATGGCAGCGGATGATTTTGCTATCGAAACGCGCGATCTGGCGGTATCTTATGGAGATTTCCGCGCCGTGCGTGACATCAATCTGCGCGTCGAACGCCGCAAGATCACGGCCTTCATTGGCCCTTCGGGCTGCGGCAAGAGCACGGTGCTGCGCGCCTTCAACCGCATGAATGATCTGATTCCCAGCGCGCGGGTAGATGGCGCAGTCTTTTTTGGCGGACAGAATATCTACGCGCCGGAGGTGGATGCGGTGGAAGTGCGCCGGCGCGTCGGGATGGTGTTCCAGAAACCCAATCCCTTCCCCAAGAGCATCTACGAGAATGTCGCCTGGGGCGCCCGCATCAACGGTTATAAGGGAGATTTGGGCGCGCTGGTGGAATCGGCATTGCAACACGCGGCGCTGTGGGATGAGGTGAAGGATAAACTACAGCAAAGCGCGCTGGCGCTCTCTGGCGGCCAACAACAACGGCTGTGCATTGCGCGCGCCATCGCCATCCGGCCGGAGATCATCCTGATGGACGAGCCGGCTTCGGCGCTGGACCCGATTGCTACATTGCGCATCGAGGAACTGATGCGGTCGTTGGCGGAGGACTACACGATTATTGTCGTCACGCATAACATGCAACAGGCCGCGCGCGTCTCGGACTACACTGCGTTCTTCATGGTGGATGAGCAGCGCGCCGGTTATATGGTGGAACAGGGCGTTACCCGCGAGATCTTCACCAACCCGAAGGACAAGCGGACGGAAGACTACATCACCGGACGGTTTGGGTAAAGCCGCGCTGCGTCATGCGTACTACGTAATTACGCATTACGCATTACGCATTACGCATTACGCATCTTTGGAGCACCCATGAACAAAACACGAGTCTTGTTTCTCTGTACCGGCAACACGGCGCGCAGCCAGATGGCGGAAGCGTTTCTGCGCGCCTACGCGGGTGATCGTTTCGAGGTCTACAGTGCGGGTTTCGAGCCGGGCGTCATCCATCCCCTGGTCTATCAGGTGATGGCGGAAGTGGGACTGGATCTTGCCGGGCAATACAGCAAGAACATTGCCGATTACCTGAGCCAGGTCCATTTCGGCTATCTCATCACCGTGTGCGACCGGGCCGAAGCGCGCTGCCCCATCTTCCCCGGCGTCGGGCAACGGCTCTTCTGGCCCTTCGACGATCCGGCGGCTTTCGAGGGCAGCTCCGCAGCGCAGCTGGCTAAGTTCCGCGAAGTGCGCAATCAAATCGCAGCGCGTATCCGTGAGTGGTTAACCACATTTGAGATTGAGGAGCGTTAGGATGAACTCCGTAGAACTACAACCTGCGCCGGCCAAACGCCGGGTATTGTTCCTGTGCACCGGCAACTCCGCTCGTAGTCAGATGGCCGAGGGCCTGGTCAATCACTTTCTGGGTGATCGCTGGGAGGCTTTCTCTGCCGGCGTGGCGCCCGCCGCAAACGTGCATCCGTTGGCCGTCGCGGTGATGCGCGAATTGAACATTGACATCTCCTCGCATACCCCCAAGTCGTTGGAGCATTTCCGCGAGCTGACTTTCGATGTTATCATCACTGTTTGCGATCATGCGGCCAAACATTGCCCGGCATGGCTGGGCAGCGGGCAAGTGGTGCATCTGGGGTTTCCCGATCCCGCTGCGGCTGAGGGCGGCGAGGAGGCTAAAAAGCAGGTTTTCCGCCAGGTAAGAGCCGGCTTGCAACAGCAAATCCTGGATTATCTGCTACAATGGCGTCCAACGCCGGTAACATTCCACGCATACACGCCCATTAGTACGGCATCACAGCAGGAGCAATGAGATGGTTATGGAAACACGCAAAACCTTTGATCGTGAACTACAACTGTTACAAGATGAGATGCTGGCTCTGGGCAGCATGGTGGAGAGCGCGCTCATCGAAGCGGTGGAATTTCTCAAGCAGCGGGACTTCGAAGGCTCGCGGCGCATCATCGCGCAGGATCGGGTCATCAACCGCAAGCGCTTTGCCATTGAAGAACAAGTGCTGGTGCTCATCGCTACCCGCCAGCCAATGGCGAGCGACTTGCGCGTGCTGGCAGCCATTCTGGAAATCGTCGGCGAACTCGAACGCATCGGGGACTATGCCAAGGGTATCGGCAAAATCAACCTGTTGATCGGCGATCAGCCGTTGATTAAGCCGCTGATTGATGTGCCGCTGATGGCGGAGAAAGCGCGCTCGATGTTACACCGGGCGTTGGAAGCCTTCATTCGCCGCGACGTGGACCTGGCGCGCGCTATTCCACAAGAGGATGACGTGGTGGATCAGCTCTACGAACAGGTCTACCGCGAGCTGATCACGTACATCTTGGCCGATCCAAGGACGTTGGAGCAAGCCAATTACCTGCTATGGGCCGCGCACAACCTGGAGCGCGCCGCCGACCGGGTGACGAATCTCTGCGAGCGGGTGGTTTTCACCGTCACCGGCGAGCTAACGGAACTCGACGGTAAAGAGTCCCTCTACGACGTGCGTTAATAGATGAGCGCGCAGCGCTCATTGCGGGCGCCGCATCGTGTCAGATGTGGCGCCCGCGATGTTGTCTGTGCTGTGCCGCTGCTTCACGCTTCACGCATGAGCGCAACCACGTCTGCTTTCGGTCCCCAGCCCCACGGAGAAAGCGCGAAGAGCCGCGACGATGCCTGATAGGCGGCCAATTCAGCGGTGAGCGTTTCCTCCAACGCGAGATAGTGCGCGTGAGCGGTCAGATCCAGCGACAGCGGCGTGACCGATACGTAGCCCGCCACCATCAGCACCCAAATGTCGGAATCCATCTCGGCATTGTGCGGGTCCTGAATCAAGCGATAGCCAGGGCGCGCCGGCCCCTGGACGCGTTCCGGCGGCAGCGGCTCGTAATAGCGCCGCCGCGAAAGGCGCGTGTAACACCACGGCGTTTCCGGCGTGGCGTTTGCCGGAAGGTTGAGATTGAGCACATCCACGCCCGGGAGCATTCCCTGCCGTAGCAACTGTCGCGCAAAGCGTTGCACGTAAGCGCGCGCCGCGCTGTAATCGGCGTCTTCGCTGCCCGTGAGGTAATAGCGCCCATCCATTTCCAGCGAGGCGGCGAGTGCCGGTACGCCGAAGGCTGCGGCCTCCAGCGCCGCTCCCACCGTGCCGGAGATGGTGACTTCGATGCTCACGTTGGCCCCAAAGTTGATGCCGGAGACGACCAGATCCGGGCGGCGCGGCGCCAGTTCCAGGAAAGCATGTTCCACAGCCAACGCCGGGCTGGCGTCTACCGCAAAGGCAGCGATCTCCTGCTCGCCAACACGGCGCGTCATGGGTGTGAGCTTACCCGTAACCGCGTAAGGCATCGAGCGGCCCGCGCCCGACCACTGCCGATCCGGCGCGACTACTAGCACCTCGCCCAACGGCGCGACGGCTTCCACCGCCGCCCACAAGCCCGCCGACGTGATACCATCATCGTTCGTGACAAGAATGAGTGGTTTCATCAATTTCTCCTATGGCGCCAACGCTGGCAACCAGCCGGTGTCGGCGACGATTTGTTGCCCTTCTGGACTGCATGCAAATTCCACGAAAGCGCGCGCCTGGGGCTGCGTCAACGGGCCGGTGAGCAGCAGCAGCGGACGCACAAGCCGATAGTCGCCGCTGCGCACAGTAGCTTCGGTCGGCGCAATGCCGTCTATGTGCAGCAGCTTCAAGCCGGGTTCGAGATTGCCAAATCCCACATAGCCGATGGCGTGTGGCTCCTGCGCGACCATCGCCGCCATATCGCCGGCGGTGAGCGCCCTGGCGATCTGTGGCGCCTGAGGCTCCTGACCGCCCAATACAATGTCGTCGAAGGCGCCGCGCGTGCCGGAGTTCTTGTCGCGCACGATGGCGGTGATCGGCCCCGGCGCGCCGCCGACCGCCTCCCAATCGGTGATTTCACCCAGGTAGATCGCGCGCAGTTGTTCCAACGCCAGCGTGGTGATGGGGTTGGAAGCATGAACTGCCACCGCGATGACATCCACAGCCAGGGGATGGACTTCGATGCCCTCCAGCTCCGCCGGTTTGAGCGCCCGCGACGCCATGCCGATGTCCACCGTTCCCTGATGCACCGCCTCGATGCCCACAGTGCTGCCGCCAGCGGCAATTTCCAAATCCAGCTCTGGATGATACGCCGCGAAGGCTGCCCCCAGTTTTGCCGCCAGCGGTTGCACGGTGGTGCTGCCCGCAAACGTGATGCGTCCGGTGAGCGCCGGCGTCGCTGCCGGAGCGGCGGGCGCGTTGCGGACGCAGGCAACCAGCACGCATAACAGACTCCATAGCAACCCGATTCTACGCCACATTGAGGACTCCTTTTTCTTTTTCGTGTAGATCTACGAACTCTGCCGGCGCGGTTCCGCATACCGGCAGCGTAAACGCAAAGGTTGAGCCGACGCCCAGCTGACTTTCGACGCGCAATTGTCCACCCTGAAGTTCTACCAGGCGCCGGGTGATCGGCAGCCCCAGGCCGGTGCCGCCTACTTTACGGGCATCGGAGCTATCTACTTGGGTGAATTCCTGGAAAATCTCGCCCAACTTATCTTGGGGAATGCCAATGCCGGTGTCCTGAACCCAGATTTCGACGAAGGTTTCTAAGCGCTCGGCTGGCGCGTTCAGGGCGACAACCTCGCGCGCGCCGATGGCGATTGTCCCGCTCTCGGTGAATTTCGCCGCGTTCGAGAGGAGATTGAGCAGCACTTGCCGCAGGCGACGAGGGTCGGCGTAAAGCGGAGGAAGGCCTTCGGGCACTTCGATGTGCAGCGCGACGGGTTTATCTTTGAGCAGGGGCAAAATGGCCTTGACCGCGTTATCAATGACGGGCAGCGCCGCCACCGCTTCCAGGCGCACTTCCAGCTTGCCTGCATTGATCTTCGAGAGATCGAGCACATCATTGATGAGCGCCAGCAGGTGCAGGCCCGAATCGTAGATGATCTGAAGCTCCTGGCGTTGTTCGGCGTTGAGCGGCCCTTCGATTTCCTTTAGCAGAAGCTTGGAAAATCCGATAATCGAGTTGAGCGGCGTGCGCAGCTCATGGCTCATATTCGCCAGAAACTGCGTCTTGAGCCGATCCAGCTCCGCCAGCTCCTCGATGGCGCGTTTCTGTTGGGCGTACAATTGGGCGTTCTGCACGCCCACGGCGATTTGGTCCGCAAATGTGGCGAGCAGCGCCAACGCGCCGGCATCGAAGGCCGGCAGGATGGCGCTCTGCGCATAGAGCACCCCGAGAATGGTGCGCCCTACCAACAGCGGCACAGCAGCGACGGCGTCTGTCAGCGCCACGCCGGGAACGCCGACAGCGAGCGTTTCTGTATCCGCGTGCGGCAGCGTGTGCCATTGCCCCAAAGCCGCCGCCATTCCGATCAGGGTATTGCTGCCAATGGGCAACGTCACCGCCCCGGCTTGCAGTTTGCTGCTGTGCGCGCCGGCGATCGCGCGCAACACCGTCATACCGCTGGCGTAATCGTTGAGGAAGATGCCTACCGTTTTGAGCGCCAGGTGTTCCTGAATCAATCGGGTTGCTGCCCCCAACGTTGGTTCGAGTTCCAGGCTGGAGGAGACCGCGCGCATCACCTCAGCCGTAGCTTGCAGCTCACAGGTGCGCGTGGCGATCTTGCTCTCCAGGTCGCCGTAGAGCGTCTGCAATTCGGCTACCATATCGTTGAATGTGTCCGCCAGCCGTCCGATTTCATCGTCCTGGCCGATAGCCAACGGTGAACCACTGCGCTGAAAATAGACGCGCGCCGTGAGGTCGCCGCGCGCGACGAGGGCCGCCGTTTCGGCGAAGCGTAAGAGCGGCCCGGCGATGGCGCGGGCTACCACCACACTTAGCCCGATCAGGATCGCGGTGGTCAGCAACGCGCTCACGCCCATCACCATTAGCCCGGTTTGGGAAATGTGCGCAATATCGCTCGTCGGGCGTTGCAGCACCAACTGCACCGGCGCGGCCCCCAACTCCAGCGACAGGCGTTGGCTGTATTGCTGGCGGTAGCGCCCCTCAGGCGCGTCGAAGATGACTGCTGGACTGGTGCTGAGACCCATATCGCCTAACCACAGCCCCAGTTCTGAAATCAGCCGTTGCTGAGTGAGGATGCGTTGCAACTCGATTTCGAGATCAATGCCCGCGATAACCATGCCTCCGCCGGCGGGCATAGCCGCGTGCGCCAACAATAGGGCGCGACCATCAACTAACAATAGCCGCACGCCCTCCGCCGGCATGTATTTGAGTAGCGAGGACTCGCGGTACAGGCTGGAAACGACCAAATTGAGGCGCGGCGCGGCGTTCTGGTCGTAGATCTGGATGAGATCGAGGTTGAAGCGATCGCGCACGGTCACGCCGCGATTGTGCAGCACGGTGAGGCCGTCGGCGTCGGCGGCTGTCAGCGCCGCGTGGATGTTGGGATCGCGGGCCAGCAGCGAAGCGGCGGTGAGCAGCGTCTGCTCGCGCGCCGCGAGCGCCTCAGCGACGTGGGCGGCCTCGACGGCAGTTTGCTGCGCCAGCAGCCGGTTCTGGGTCAGCCGCGTGCCGATCATAAACGCCAGCGTGCTGCCCAGCAACGAGAGCAGCATCAACCCTACCAGCGGGCCGAGCAATTTGGCGCGGAGTGAGGAAAGGTAGCGTGGGGCATCGGGTGGCAGCGATCGCATACCTACCTCACGCTGTCAGATGTTGGCTCTCAACCAAAGTGTGCGGAGCCAGGCAATGGAAGTAACGGCTGGTGACGCTCCGCCGTTCTGCCAGCGCGGTATAACTTTCCAGCAGGTTATCCATTACCAGCTCCCAGCTCTGCGTCTCGGCATAGCGCCGGGCCTGGCGGGCCAGCGACGCCATCAGCGCCGGGCGCTCCAGACAGAATTGCACGCGGCGCAGCATATCTTGCGGATCATCGGGATCGCAGAGCCAGCCGTTCACCCCATCGAAGACGTGATTGACCGGCCCACCGGAGCGGACTGCAACCACTGGCAGCTGCGAAGCCATCGCTTCCAGAATCACATTGCCGAACGTCTCGTTGGCGGAGGGAAAGACGAACAGGTCTGCCGCCGCGTAGGCGCGTGAGAGCGCCAGCCCTTCCAGATAGCCGGTGAATACAATGGGCAGATCGCGGAAGAGATTTTCCAGGAAGGCGCGGCGTGGCCCATCGCCCACAATCGCTAGCCGCGCGCCGGGCAGCGCCTCCAACACCGGGCGCAGCCATTCCACCCGCTTCTCGGCGGCGAGCCGCCCCACGTAAAGCAGCAGCGGCGCTTCGGGGCGCCCGCCGCTGAGCTGTTCCCGCACATCCGCCCGCTTGTGCTGCGGGCTGAAGCGCGTGGTATCCACACCGTGGCCCCACACACCGACGCGCTGAAATCCGTGGGCTTCCAATTCCAGACGGGTGAACTCCGACGGGGCCAGATTCAAATCGGCCTGATTGTGAATCCAGCTGAAATATCTCCACAGGGGACGGTTGAGCAGATCCAGGCCGTAGAGATTGGCATAGCCGGGAATATCGGTATGGTAGGAGGCTACTACCGGCAACCGCAAGGCGCGAGCGTGGCGCAATCCCACCAGTCCCAGCAGGGCCGGGTTTACCAGGTGTACTACATCCGGGCGAAAAGCGGTGAGCTCCCGCAGCACATTCACCACAGGCGGCACGATTTTGAGTTCGGGATAGAAGGGAAAAGCCAGGCTCGGCAGGCCCACAATGGGGGTATCGGCATAGCGCGAGGGCGCGCCAGTGGGCGCAAACATGAGGCTTTCCCATTTCTTCAAAGCCAGATGGTCAAGTAGATGGCAGAGGGTGTTAGCCACCCCATCCCACTTAGGCAGAAAGGTCTCCGCAAAAATGGCAACGCGCATGGTACAGCGCCTCCTTCAGGTAATCTGCGCCACGCTTCATGGTGCGCATTCACCTTACAGTATGCACGCTGTTCGTTAAGCACGTTTTAACTGGATGTTAAGGCTTTGTCAGCGTTAGAATAACAATTTCCACGGGCGGCGTTGGCGCGGCGCGTGTTACAGCGGCAGCGCCTCACGTTCGAAGGCTTCGAGGGTGCGATAGTGCGTCTGAAGCTGTTGCACGAGCCGTTCGACCTCGCTGCTGAGTTCGGTTGCGCGCCGCGTTTGCAGATGGATGACTTCTGCCACTGTTGTATCCAACGCATTCGCCAGGCTGAGCAACTGCGCGTCCAGACGATCCAGCTGTCGCGTGACCGCCTCGAACTTCGCCAGTCGTTCCTCCAGCGTGCGCCGCGAGGTCTGGTATTCGCGCCGAATGATGGGGTCTTGCGTCCCCTCGATGCGCGCATCAATCTGGCGCAGCTCCGCCGCGAGATCAACCTTCGCCTGCGTGACCGCGCGGTAATTTTCCAGGGCCGTCATGCGTTCACAGAGGATGTAAGCCTCCTCCACGAGTCGCGCCACTTCCGCCTGCACCGGTTGTAACGTCTGCCGCGTGGACGTGGGGGCAGAAGCCAGGCTGTTGAAAATGCTCAGCTGCGCGCGCTCGAGACGGCTGAACGCGCGCTGGAATCGCTGCGGCAGCGGCTTGCGGCTCTGCAGCTGGTGATTGATCTGCAACGCCGGCTCCCGCGCCACTTGCCAGACCATCACGCCCCAGAGCAGCAGCCCCAGCGGAAACAGCTGCCACGCGGCGACCAGTCCCGCGAACACGGTCAACAGCGCCATCAGCACATTCAGCGGATGCCACAGCGCCACGACAATGGGTTTGCGTATCATCGGTGCAACCTCCCCTGAAAAGGATGAAGGATGAAGGCGGAAGGATGAAGCAGAAAATCTCTGCGTCTCCCCGTCTCTGCGTTAATAATTTTCATCTGCGGGGCTGTCCCACAGGGTTGGTCACAGGCTTAGGTTCGGTCAGACTCTTGAAAAACCATAGAGCACGGCGAAAACCTGAGAACCTCTGTGTCTTCTGCGTCTCCGTGGTGAATTTTTTAGAAGAACGTGGCAATTTCGGCATAGATAGCGTCAATCGTCTGCGGCTCGCTGACGTATTGCTTGCCGCCCGTGGCTTCGGCGATGCGCCGGAGGACGTGCGGCTGCGCATCTCGCCCAAACGCAATGGTGAAGATCTTGGTCGCTTTGCCGCCCTCGCTGAGATTGCCGATCTGCAGCAACAGCTGGTCGAGCGAGAGCTTCGAGGCGGTGTCGCCGCCATCGGAGAGCACCACGATGGCGCGAATGTGGTTGGGATCGCCTTCACGCTGCAAGTCCTCGTAAGCCTGCTGCACCGCGTCGTAGAGGCGGGTATCGCCGCTCTCGGTGATGCCGGAAATGCGGCGGGTGACATCGGCGCGCTTTTCGCCCAGCGGCGTGAGCGGCGTCAGCGTGACGATCTTGTCGCTGAACAGCGTCACTTCCAGCCGGTCGCGGTCATCCAGCCGCTCGATGAATTGCAGCAGACTGGTGCGCGCCGCGTTGATCTTCTCGCCGCGCATACTGCCGGATACATCCACCAGCACTACCAGATCTACGGGCTTCTTCGCTTCTTCGCGCCAGAGGCGCTGGATTCCCCGCACCACTTCGGCAGAAGGGACTTCGAGCACCGTCTGCGGCTGGCGTGGATCTACGCCGTGCTGCACATCGAGGGGCGTGGTCAAAGGGATGGCGGGATCTGCCGGGCGGAAGCCGTAGGCAATAGCCTGCAACTGCTGGGGCCGGTCGAGGAGGAAACGCTCGAACAGTTGCGCCGCCTCGCGCTGCTCCGCCGTCACCCAGGGCGCATCGAGGATCACGTAAGGGTGATTGCTCCAGAAGGTGCCCTCCTTGGGGTAGATGGCGACCACGGGCAACTGCGACACTTCGCCCGCCAGTCGCTGGCTCTCCTGCGCAGCGATCAGGTTCTCGTAGAGCACCGCCGCGCTGAGATACGAAGGCCCCAGCTCGAACATGCGCGTGGCGAAGAAGCCCGTGCTCTCGCCGTAGTGGATGATGCTGCTCTCCACGTCGCGCATAAAGGCGATCAGGTCGGGATCTCGCAGATCCGCCAGCGTCAGATTGCGTTGCTTGCCCGCCCCGGCATAGGCTTCGGCGATGACGGAGAGCAAGCCGCTATTGCTGAAGTTCGGATGCGTGTGGCCGAACTTGAAATCGCCCCATTCCGGGTAGCCGTAAGCAGCCCAACCCTCCGGCGAGACTGCCAGCGCGGCGATGTCGGCCCAGCCCAGCGCCTTGTCGGGCCAACCCAATGCTTCGGCCATGGGGCGCCACATCGCCACGACGATGGGGCTGAGCACGAGATCTCGCGGCGTCCCCGTGAAGAGCGGCGCGCCGTGCGCCTGTTGCCAGGCGCCGTTGATTACGGGTAGATACGCCGATGAAGCCGGACTCCACACCGTGGGTTGCAGCGTCCCGGCGACGATACGATCCCCCGACTCCACCGACCCCATCGGCAGCGTCTCCACCACCATCACATTGCCGGCGGCGGTCTTGTTCCGCTGGGCGTTGAAGGCTGCGACGAGCGGCTCCAGCCACGCTTGCTTCTCCGAGCCGTAGACCAGGGTCACTTGCACGGCCTGGCCCTGAAACAGCGCTGCCGGGCCGCCGCTGCACCCGCCCAGTATGAGGGCGAGACTGAGCCACACCGCCAACACTTGCGTGAGTCTTTTGATTCGCATCATGGTCATGATCCTTTGTGAATTTCAGGGTTTGATTTCTCGCTGCCAGAAGGTGAGCAGCGTATCGAGCACGTTTCCCGGCGGCACTTCTACTTGCGAGGGCAAATCGAGCCGAATGCCGTTGGCCGCATAGCGCGTGAAAGGGCTGTCCGGCCCATCGAGCGCAATCCGCGCATCCACCGGCCGGAACCCGTGGCGCAAGGCGAGCTGCTGCGCTTCTGCTCCGGTCAGATAGTCCAGGAACAGCGCCGCCGCCCCCGCCTTTTCGGGCGTGACCCAGGGGGCGTCGAGCACGCAGAACGGGTGATCGCTGAGGGAAGTGGCCGGCGGGTAGTAGAGCTGCAAACTGCCCTGCGTGCTGCCATACCGCGAGATGGCGTTTTCGATTTGTTCGATGGCGGTGGCTTCGTAAACCGCCACAAAATCGTATTGGCTGGGGCCATAAGCGACAATTTCCTGCATGAAGGTGCCCGTACTATCGCCGAACTTCGTGACGTTGCGCCCGAAAGCGCGATACCAGGCCTGGTACGCTGGATCGAGCACGTCCTGATTCGTCAGCCCGCGCGTTTTGCCGAAATAGCTGTACGTCATCAGTAGCATGGTCTGGAAGCCGCTGTTGGATTTGAGCGGGTTGGTCTGCCCAAACTTTATGTAGCCCCACTCCGGCCGCCCGTAGAGGTCCCAATTCTGTTGGGCGACAGCCGTGTGCAGCTGCTGCCACATCTCGGCGCCGGGCTGCGCGCCCCACAATACCTGCGCGCGCTCTTGCCAGCCCACCAGCACGACCGGCGTGGTGAGCACCGGACGGCAGTGGTCGGCGTCGTAGCGGTTGACCACGGGAACCGGGAACAGATCAGCGCGGGCGGTAGAGAGCTCCTGCAGCAGCGCTACTTGCAGCATACTGGCCGGGCTGATCATGTCTGGGCGGGCGCGGCCTTCGAGCACCGCCAGGTACATCTCACGAGAGCCTGATTTCTCCAGGGTCAGGCGCACCGGGCGGCCCTCGATGCGGGGACGCGCGGCCTCGAAGCGCGCCGCGACTTCGGTGATCCAGGCGGCTTTTTCGGTGGAATAGAGCACGGAGAGCTCGATAGGCGCCGGCGGCGGCAGGAGCAGATCGCGCAGCGGCGCGTAAGCGATGGCGCGCACGGCGGGCGAAACCAGCGCGCCGACCAGGATAGCAAGCGTGACGAGCGCGTAGAGGCCAAATAGCAGCAGATTGAGACGCGGCGTAGGCGGCATGGTCAAACCTTTTGATAAGCGATAACAGCGCAAAGTCCCGACAACATGAAGTCGGCGACGTCCCACTCGAAGGGCTGCACGGATTCGATGCGCAAGACGCTTTCCAGAAGCCGGTACTCCAGCCGCCAGACGACGGCGCCGCGATACGCCAGCGTGTAGACGAGCGGCGCGCGGCCGTTGGGATGCGCTTCTGGCGCACGATACACTGCGCCGATTTCCTGCGCAGCGGCGTCGTAGAACGCACATTGCAGCGTCTTGCCGCGCGCCAGGATCACGCTGCCGCTGAGATCGCCATTTGCAGCGAGCACATCGAAGACGCGCGTCTGGCGAGGGCGCGGGGTGATCTGAGCGCATTCCGTGCGTTGAGATATATCTGTATAGAGAATCGGCGCTTCTTTCCCGCGCTGAGAGAATCGGGCATAGCGCAGTTCGCGCGCCGCGTTATCTCGCGCCGAGACGGCCACCCACGCCGGCGTTTCAGGGACGGCGTTTATGATCTGCCGGTACAACCATAGCGGATAATGTAGTTCCATGTGTGCTTTCAGGGATTGGGCGATTCACTGATATCATAGCACGGGCAGATTAACAACCGTTTACCGAGATATTAACACTGTGTAAAACCCGACAGCCGTGATACTTCGGGATCTGCTGGATTTATATCTGTTCCACCGAGGACGCGCTGATGCCCGCCCTCATCCAGGGTGGCATGTTGCCCTATTATGCCTACGCGCTGGGATTGGGCCTGCCCTTTTTGGCAATGCTGGTCGCCTCGATGGTGGCTGACCGGCTGGCTGATCGGACAGGGACGTATCCTGCTGCCCGCCGACCTGCCGGCGTTTGTCAACCCGCAAACAATTTAGACGCAAGAGACCATCAACGCTGCCTCCGGTGGTTTGCGCGGCAACTGGTTCTTGTTCTTCTTTTCGGTGTTACTGTTGGGGATCAACGTGGCGGGGGAAGCGTTCTGCTGGCGCGGGCTGATTTTGCCACGCCAGCAATTGGCTTTTGCCGATAGAACGCTGCGCGTCCACGCCCTGCTGTGGATACTGTTTCATGGCTTCAAGTAATGGCAGATGGGTAAAACCCGTAGTCCTCACGGCATGGAGCAGCGCCATGTCGTGAGGACTACAGTCGGGGCGCAGGGATTTGAACCCTGGACCTCACGGACCCGAACCGTGCGCGCTACCAAGCTGCGCTACGCCCCGTACAAGCGGCATCATACCACACTTGTTTGATTTCGCAAGCTTTTTCGGGCGCGCCTCCTTGCTCTTTTCACCGAGGCTGGTATTATGGCGAACGGCTGGGTGAACATAGCGTTCGTTTCTAGTGTGTGCTGACCTTCATCCTTCTGCCTTCATCTTTCATCCTTTTTAAGGAGGTGTTGCGTGACTTTGATTCAGGTTGTATTTCTCGGCATCCTGCAAGGCGCTACGGAATTTCTGCCGGTGAGCAGCTCCGGGCATCTGGTGATTTTTCGGCATCTGTTCGGTTGGGCTGAACCTGGGTTGGCCCTGGATACGCTGCTGCATTTGGGCACATTGGTTGCCATTGCAATCTATTTCTGGCGTGATTTTTGGACGTTGGCGCTGGCGGCCTGGGACAGCCTGCGTCGCCGCGCGATCACGACCCCGGAAGCGCGTCTCGCCTGGCTGATTGTGCTGGCAACGATTCCCGGCGCCTTGCTGGGTTTTCTCTTCGAGGATCAGGTGGAGCAGCTCTTCGGGATACCCCGCGCCGCGGCGGCTTTCTTGCTGGTCACTGCGGGCCTCTTGGCGTTATCGGAATATCTCGGACGCCGCGAGCGCGCTGTGGATACTATGACCTGGCGCGATGCCCTGCTCATCGGGTTGGCGCAAACGTTTGCCCTTATTCCCGGTTTGAGCCGTTCCGGCGCGACGATTGCTGCCGGATTGCTGCTGGGATACCGGCGCGAGGATGCGACGCGCTTCAGCTTTCTGCTCTCGGCGCCGATTGTGCTGGGCGGTGGGCTGTATCAACTGCTGAAGCTGGCGACGGGCGCGGCATCAGGCGTGAGCCTTTCGGCATTCGCGGGTATGCTCGTTGCGGCGGTCGTTGGCTACGCGGCGATTGCCGGTTTGTTGGCGTTGGTCCGAAAACGCCCGCTCTGGCCCTTTGTCGCTTATTGCGTCTTGCTCGGCCTGGCGGTGCTCACCGGAGTGTTGGGATGAGGGCTGGTTGGCGCTGGTTGCTTCTGGGCTTGTTGCTGGCTGGCTGTACCACGCCGGTTCTTGTGCCTACGCCCACGCCAGCGCCCTCGGTTGACTCTCCGCAACTCCTGCGTTTCGCCGGGCCTGAGAATCTTGAGCCGTTGTTGCGCGCGCTCGCCACCGCCTATCAGCGCGATCACACGATGGCGCAGGTATCGGTGCTCAAGCGCGCCGATCCGTTGGCGTGGAAAGCCCTGCAAGATGGAGAGGTGGATCTGGTCGCGCTGGCATGGTTGCCGGAAACCCTGCCGCCGGATACCTGGGCTGCGCCCCTCGCCCGTGATGGCTTAGCGATTGTGGTCAATCCACAGAATGGGCTTCCGGGTTTAACTCTGGAGCAGTTGCGGATGCTCTTTCAGGGCCGCGTCGAGGATTGGTCGTCCTGGGGTGGGCTTCCCGGCGCGCCGTTGTTGGTCACCCGCGAGGACGCTTCTGGCGATACTTTGTTCTTACAGCGGCGGGTGATGGGCGATTTCCCCATCGCGCTCACTGCGTTGCTCGCGCCCACATCGGAGGCGTTGCTGGATGTGGTGGTAGAGGAGCAACTGGCCGTAGGTTATATTTCCACGGCGCGGCTGAATGGGCGCGGGCGTGCTGTGGCTTTGGAAGGCGTGCCTCCGGTACCCGAGATGCTCGCTGCGGGCCTTTATCCCCTGACGCGCGATATTGCGCTCGTGGCGCGCGAAGCGCCGCAGGCGGCGCTAGACGATTTCGTGCGTTGGCTTGCCGGCGAGCGCGCCAGGGCAATTATTGTGCAGCAGGGCTTTCTCCTGCCGCCTGGAGCGCAATAGGGGGCGAGGTCACGGTTCTGCTTCACCGTTGAAGAAGCGATAGGTCAGGCGGCCCAGATCGGCGAAGAGGGGGGCGCTTTCCTCCCATACTAACCACGCCGGTTGATACAGGAATGCCGTAATCACCAGCCGGCCATTGGGGCTATGGATGAGCGCGATATCGGCGTGGGTTTCGCCGGTCCAGCCGTTTTTGTGCGCCACACGGACGTTCGAAGGGACGCCGGCTCGCAGCAGTGCGGTGACCTGATTTTGCTCCATGATGTGCAGCATATCCTCGCACTCTGCCGGCGTGATCTCTCGCGGGAAGATCATACGTAACATGCCGCTGCCTTGCGCGCATTGTCCCAATCCCTCTAGCAGCAGGCCCATTTCCAAGGCGGTAGTCTGAATGTAGGGGTCGGGATTGGTGCTCAGCCCTGGCCGCGAGTTGCCCGGTGTGCTGAAGTTGGGCGGCGGTACCCCTTCTTTGAGGTCGTAAGGCGCGGCGAGGAAAGTGCTTTCCAGACCGAGCGTGCGCAAGAAATCGGTGACCTGAAGCGCGCCGGTATAGGGATCCCCCGCGCCGATCTGTTGTAGAATGAGATTGGCGGACGCATTGTCGCTTTCTGTCAGCG
>CAZDSF010000071.1:0-18996 GCA_964508025.1 uncultured Anaerolineales bacterium | reverse complement strand
GGTGATAGGTGCGAATGACCCAGGCCACCTGCGCGCGCAGCTCCGCTTCGTCGTGGACGATAGAACAGGCGTTGATACCCATGCCGGAACCTTCGCGCACGGGCTTGACGAACAGTGGAAAGGTCAGTGCCGGATCCAAGGGCAGCTCCGCGTGGCGGAACCGCTGGAAAGGCGCATTGGGCAAGCCCATCTCCGTCCAGATCATCTTGGTCACGGCTTTATCCAGCGAGATAGCATGAGCCAGCACTTTCGCTGCGGTGTAGGGAATGCCCAACATCTCGAGTATCGCCGGCACATGAGATTCGCGCGAGTCGCCGCGCAACCCTTCCGCGATGTTAAAGCAGAAATCGGGACGCGCTTCACGCACGACATCGAAGAACTGCTCATCCGCTTCCAGGAAGAACGGCTCATGGCCTCGACTGCGCAAGGCATCCTGAATCGCTTCCACTGTTACATCGGAATCGTACTCCGCCAGCGCATCCGGCGGAGCATCAGCGTTCACATGAACGCTATATTTGCGGTTAGCCACGACTGCAATTCGCAATCCGCGCATTTTACTCCGCCTCCTGCGTCTGTTTAACCGCCTGGGCGATGAGATCCAGATCTTGAGATCCCCGCCCCACTACAAAGGGCGACGTGCTACGGCGGTGAAAATGGCGTTGATGCGCCTCTTCCCATGACTCTGGTCTGATGGCGCGGCTATGCCCCGCCAGCAGCCCGGCGACGCCAGCCTGCCCGCCCTCGTCGCGCTGCTGGCGGCAGTACGCGCAGGTTTCTGGATCGTGCTGCGTGTAATTTTTGGGTTGCGTGTAGGCAGTGATGAAGCCCTCGTAATTGCGCACCACGACTTTGGTATCCGACATGCTGATCAGATAGTTGGGCAGAATCGGGACCTTGCCGCCGCCTTCGGGCGCGTCAATGACATAAGTGGGGATGGCGTAGCCCGAGGTGTGCCCGCGCAAGGATTCCATGATCTCCAGGCCCTTGGCGACCGATGTGCGGAAGTGCCCCGCGCCCTGTACCAGATCGCACTGATAGAGGTAATACGGACGCACGCGATTGCGCACCAGCTTATGCACCATCGCCAGGATGATGTTCGGACAGTCATTGATGCCGGCCATCAATACAGTCTGGCTGCCCAATGGAATGCCAGCGTTGGCGAGCCGCGCCAACGCAGCGCTCGCTTCGGGTGTGAGTTCCTTGGGATGATTGACATGCACGTTGACCCACACGGGATGGTACTTGCTCAGCATTGCCACCAGGTCTTCGGTGATGCGCTGCGGCAGGAAGATGGGCATTCGGGAGCCAATACGGATCACTTCGACATGCGGCATCTCGCGCAAGCGCTTCAGCAGCCGCTCCAGTATCGGGATCGGCAGGGTAAACGGATCGCCGCCAGAGATGAGCACATCGCGAATCTCCGGCGTCGCAGCGATGTAGTCCAACTGCGCCTCATAAGTCGCCGAGTTGAACATCGCGTGCGCATCGCCAACCAGACGACTGCGCGTGCAAAAACGACAGTAACTGGCGCATTGGGTCGTCACCAACATCAACACCCGATCGGGATAGCGATGGACCAGGCCTGGCACCGGCGAATGCGCGTCCTCGCCCAAAGAGTCTGCCATCTCGGCCTCAAAGGGGATCAACTCCTGCTCGGTGGGGATTACCTGTTTCCGAATTGGGCAATTCGGGTCATTGGGATCAATCAAGCTCGCAAAGTACGGTGTTACATCAACGCGGAAGTGTTCGGGGGCCGACAGCCCCACGATCTCGTCCGGGGTAAGGTTTATAAAGCGCGCAAAATCTTCCACCGTGTGTAACCGGTGCGCCATTTGCCAGCGCCAATCGTTCCATTGTTCCCATGTCACTTGCTCCCATGGGTGCGGCGGTGTACGTCCCCCAGGGGGCTCCTCAAACTCAGTCTTTACATCTTGCAACATCTTCAGGGTACCTCCTCATGAAATCTCTGCTTTGCAGCCAGCCCGTTAGTATAAAACGCCCATGTATAACCTGAGTGTTGATTGGTGTCAAAACAGGCACTAAAAACGGTTCCCCATGCCATTTTTAGCACAGGCAACCGCACGGGATTAGGATACGAGGTGACGGGCAAAATAGCTGCAACGGCGCATTATAGTACGATAGAACCAAAATGCAACTCAATACCGCCATGGATTGCAGTTAATACAATACGATTATCGAGAGAAAAAGTTTCAGTGGTGTTAACCTCGTAGTGCTTGAGAATTGGCTGCGACCGGTCTACTACGCCAGCGGCAGCCAAACCGTAAAGGAGCTCCCCTCCTGAAGACGACTTTTTACTGTAAGCCGCCCACGTTGCAGCTCAATCAATTCCTTACTCAACGCCAATCCCACCCCAGTTCCAGGCGCATTCGTAAGTTCCACTGCTGTTCCCCGCTGAAAACGCTGGAAGAGTTGCGCCTGCTC
This sequence comes from uncultured Anaerolineales bacterium, assembly GCA_964508025.1. Taxonomy (GTDB): domain Bacteria; phylum Chloroflexota; class Anaerolineae; order B4-G1; family SLSP01; genus JAAZNO01. Next base: position 16,554 of record CAZDSF010000071.1, on the reverse strand, counting down.
CGCATCCGACATCCCCAACCCGGTATCGCGAACCTCTATCACCCCCCACGAGCGCCCTTCACTGATCGCCAGGGTCGTCGTTAGCATCACACGTCCTCCAGAAGGCGTGAAATGGAGCGCATTGGTGAGCAGGCTGTTCAACACCTGACGCAACGCGCGCTCATCCGCTAAGACCTGCGGCAACGCGGGGTCAATCTCAAGTAGCAATTCTAATCCCTGGGTCAGGAAAAAGCGCTCGCGTTCTCGCGCTAAATCCTGCACCAACTGGTTCACGCTCATGGGGCGCACTTCTACCTCCAGTTGCCCCAGATCGAGCTTGGAAAGGTACAACAGATCCTCAATCAAGTGCTGCAAACGCACCGCCTCAGAATACGCCACCCCCACGTATTCTTCGCGGCGCTCCTTTAGCCCCAGGCGCATCAGATCCAGATAGACTCGGATGTTCGTCAAAGGAGTGCGCAATTCATGGCTGACATGGTTGATGAACTGCGATTTTGCCCGATCCGCTGCCTGTGTCTTTTCGATAGCAACGCGCAACTCCGCCGCTTCCAAAGTCTGGCTAACCGCTGAGGCGACGCTCTTAACCAGAACCATATCCATTTCTTCGAAAATCATTCTGCCCACGAAATCAAGGCAGAGGATACTGATCACACGTCCGCGAATCACCAACGGCGCCAACAAAACCGACTTAGCGCCACGTTCGACCAGCAAACCGGTGAGATCTCCCAAGCGTTGATCCACCTGAATATCCGTGATAAACAACGGTTGATGAAAGCTAAGCATATAACGGAGGGCCGGATTGGTCGAGATTTGGAATGTCATATCAAGGAACGAAGGCTGGTCGGGTGCAAGATATTCGGCAACCACAACCGCCCGATCGCTGAAGGTATCCAACGTCAAAGCCATCGCCTGGGGCAAATCGAAGAACTGCGCCAGATCGCGACACAGAATTTCCAGCAGATGGCGCGTGTCGGCAATGGCTGCGGCAGCCGTGATAAGACGGTTGAGCAGAGCCAGCTCGCGATTATGCCGTTGCAATAATGCCTCGGATTTGACGCGCGCGGTCACATCGCTCATAATGCTGATGACCCCTTCGGAGCTGCCCTGCGGATCTTTAATCGCCCAGGCGCGCAGCTCCAGATTGATCACTTCGCCGGTGGAGGTCACATGGTTCCACAATCCCTGCCACTGACCGTGATTCAGAGTTGCGCGGATGATAGGTCCCCACGACACCGCCTCTTGCCCTTCGACGCGCAACATCGTTACCGGGCAGCCCAGCAAGGCGCCAGGATCGCAAGCGAAGAAATTCGCCGCAGCTTCATTGAGGTACGTGATCTGCTGATCCATGTCCACGGCAACCACCAAATCCTGAAGTTGTTCCAGCAACGTGGCTCGAAATCGCAAGCCCTGTTCTGCGCGTTGACGCTCAGTGATTTGCTGACGCAGTTCCGCGTTCACCCGTGACAGTTCAACCGTGCGGGATGCCACCTGCTCTTCCAGAGTCTGGCTGTGATGCAGTAAAGCCTGATGCGTCAGCTCCAGCTCCGCTCCGGCTTTTAGTTGCACGTCTAGCACCCGCAGTAAGTAATTATAGAAAGCCACAAGCAACACAAATAACACAGATAACAAAAGGGTCAAATAAACCCCTTCAGACAGCCAAATGTTCAAATCCACGATGGCTTCTGGATAGACCACCATCTGATCCAGGTAGCCTTGAGAGAGCAAAACGCCGACAAGCACATACGTCGCCAGTGAAACGGGAATCGTAATCAGTCCGGCGCGCTTACTTCGGAACAAAATCGCCAACAATGGCAACACGAGCGTGTAGTCTTTGCCAACACCAACCAACCCGCCGCGAATCAAAGCTAACACGCCCGCTATATAGACCAACCCCAGAAAACCCCAGCCCCGTACCCGCGGTCCCAAACGTTTGACATTGCGCAGTACAAGCATCAATACATATAGGAATAGAAAGAAAATGATCAGCGGGCGTTGTTCCGGCATCCGCCAGGTTTGCAGGAACATAACCAGGATCGTCGGCAACGCCCCCACACAGATCGCGGTCAGGGCCAGCAGCACGGCCCGGTCACGCCACTGCCGCAGCATAGCATCCGCTGTGAGCGGCAAAACCGGGGATTGCATCTCAGTTTGGCGTTCCAAAGGTTGATCCATATATTCCCTCTGTACAGCAGCGTGTGCCGCCACAGCGGCGGATCTAAAGGGATGTTTTTCTCAGCATAGCATTGAGTTGCGCCAACCCTGCGGCCACATCTGTACCTAGATGGAACGTGAGCACATGCCGCCCGGCTTCGAGCAACGCTTGCCGGTCGCCAAAAGCTTGCGCCAGCTTGAGCACCCCGAACGTGATAGAGGCATCCGCGGCGCCGGCAACATCGGGAATCGGGACATCCTGCTCCGGGCTGGAAGTCAGTTGCAGGAACAACCCGCGCCCGGCATCGCCTTTGTGCAATTGTCCGGTAGAGTGCAAGAAACGCGGCCCAAATCCTAGCGTTGTTGCCAGATGTGTGCGCTCAAGCAACCACAGACGCAACTGCTGCAATGCCGCTTCCGTCTCCGGCGTGGGGGGGATGTAGGCCTGGATGGCAATATACCCGCCCGGCTGCGCATACATCAGCAGCGATTCTAGCGCCTCCAAAGTCATCGGATTGGTTTCCATCGGCGGCAATGCGCCGGTCTCCTGATAGGTCTTGACCAGCCGCCGCGCCACCACCTTGGCGGATTCGACGTTGGGCTGATCGAAGGGTTGGATGCCGATGAGCGCACTCGCCACCGCGGTCGCCATGCCCCAGAGGAAGAACTGCGCGCCCAGATCGTAGGCATCTCGCAGCGGCAACGTCAGCACCGGGAAACCTGCCTGGCTCAGGGCGTCCAAAGCCGCCTCATACCCCGAAGGCCCGCCCACCGGTAAATGCACGAAAACGCGATCCGCTCCATACATCTCAGGCGCTCCCAGCGGTTCGCCGACCACCGGCAGCACGCCCTTGCCCTCTTTGCCCGTGCTTTCAGCCACCAACTGCTCGACCCAATCGCCAAAAGAGGCAATCTGCGGCGCGCTGACCAGCGTGATCTTATCCAGGCCCGCTCGCGCCAGCCCGCCCAACGCAGCGCCCAGCCACGCCGCCGGGTTGTCAGGAGCGGCGACATCAGAGCTACATGCAGCCATCATCTCCAGGGCGCGATCCAGCAGCCGCGCCACATCCAGGCCGATGAGCGCCGCCGGTACCATCCCGAAATACGACAGCGCCGAATAGCGCCCTCCAATCTCAGGATCGTTGAGGAAGATCTCGCGGAAGCCCAACGCCTGCGCCAATTCGTGCAGGCCGCTGCCCGCGTCGGTGATCGCCGCGAAATGCGCCGCTACAGCCTCGGCGCCCAAAGCGGCAAGCGTCTCATTGTAGAAGTATTTGGCAAAGGACATGGTTTCCACCGTGCCGCCTGATTTGGTCGCCACGAGGAACAGCGTGCGCGCCAGATCCAGCCGTTCGCGGAATGACCGGACTGTATCCGCATCGGTGCTATCCAGCACCGCCAGGCGCAGCCCGCGGGAGCTGCCGCCAAACACCTTGCTCAGCACCTCGGGCGCCAGGCTGGAACCGCCCATCCCCAGAAGCAACACATCGGTGAACCCCTCCGCGAGCAACGCATCCCGAAAAGCCAATAGGCGCGGCAGATCGGCTTTGACGCGCGCAGCAATATCAAGCCATCCTAACCGATTGACGATTTCCTTCGGTTCAGGGCGCCAAACGGTGTAATCCCTGGCCCAAATGCGGGCGATCATCCGTTCCGCAGCGACGGCATCGAGAGCCGCAGTGAAAGTAGCGGTGTGCGAACCCAACAGCGCAGATGCAGAAAAGTGTCCCATGGGAGCTTTCTCCTTCAACATAGTAATGAGTTAATGGTGAATAGGGCGCCGTCTGATCTTCGTTACGTGTCTCAGGCGGTCCACATCTCCAAACCATAGTGCATGGCGCCAAGAAGCGCCGCCTTGGAATTGAGCACCACGTTCACCGGCATCGGCGCCAGCAGATGCGAGAGCCGCCCTTTGCGCAGGAATGCGCGCAAAAAGAGTTCCCCTTCCAGCGCCGGCAGAATGCGCGGCGGAATGCCGCCTGCCAGATAGACGCCGCCGGTAGAGAGCACCTTCAGCGCCAGATTGCCCGCTTCGGCGCCCAACACAGAAACGAAGGTCTCCAACGTAGCCTGGCACAGCGCGCAGGGACGCGCCGTATCGAAAGCCGCCGTCACGATGACGGGTGTGGGGTCAGGCGCCGCGGCTAACAGCTCCGAAAGCCACGCCGGCTCCTCATAGCGCTCCGTTTCCTTGTAGAAGTTGTAGATATTGGGTAATCCCATGCCCGAACAGATGCGCTCATAGCTCACATGATCGAAACGCTCATGCAGATAACGCAACAATTTGATCTCGGTCTTGTTCGTGGGCGCAAAATCGGCGTGCCCCCCCTCAGAAGGGTGCGCCGAGTAGCGCGTGCCTTCCCAGGTGAGAAAGGCTTCGCCCAAACCCGTGCCAGGCGCGAGCACCGCAATCGCGCCGCCCGGCTCCGGCCGGCCCTGGTTGAGCACATGCAGATCACCGCTTTCGAGGTGCGGCACAGCATAGGCAATCGAAACCAGATCATTGAGCAAAAACACCGCCTGGAGATTGAAAGCGCGCTGGAGATTGTGCTCATCCATCACCCAGGGAAGATTGGTGATGGTGGCTTTTCCGCCCACGACCGGGCCGGCGACGCCAAAACTCGCGCGCTCCACCGCTAATCCAGTCTGGTTCAGAAATTGCTGGACGATGCTTTCCAGGCTAGGATAACGACCGCTGGGGAACGTTGCTTCCGCAACCACCGTCCCAATGCCCTGATCTGGATCAACGACCGCCAGATTTGTCTTGGTTCCGCCAATGTCACCCGCTAATAACATACTATGCCTCCTGTAGCGTCATAAGTCAATGCTGAAAGAGCATCAGATGATGGGTAAAGGGTTGCGAGCAACTCGTCCCTATCCCATCCACTCCAGTTCCAGAGCGCTTCGCCGCGGCTTAGCTTACCGCGCTCAACGCTCGCAGTTTCTCGCGCGAAGCCAGCACGACCAATTCATCACCCGCTTGCAGCGCAACGTCTGCCGGCGGCGGAATCGCAACCACATCGCCGCGCGCGTGGAGCGCCACCGTCAATCCCGGCTCCGCATCTAGCGCAGCGGGCGTGCAGCCCACCAACGCCGCATCAGAGCGCACCGTCAGACGCGCCAGATAGAAGCGCCCATCATCCACCGTCACCGGCTGCGCCACGTTGAGCCCCAAAGCCGCCGAAAGAAAAGCCGGGCTGGCAATCGCCGATGTGCTATACACCGCGTCAATGCCGAAGGCCGCGCGCAACTGCTCTGCCAGCCCTTCCTCGAAAAGGCGTAACACGGTGCGTATATCTGGATGGAGCTCTTTGGCGCGGAGCATCACCTCCAGGTTGATAATATCATCTTCGGAGCAAGCGACCAGCGCCGCCGCCTTAGCAATTCCGGCAGCCGCCAGCGTCGCGGGCTGGCGCATATCGCCAAACACCACCTGCACCCCCCGCTCCACCAACCGTTGGGAAAGGCGACTGGCCTCAAAATCCAACGCGATCACCGGCTGTTCTAAATCCAACAACCGCAATACCACCCGATAGCCGGTATGCCCCAGGCCAAAAACCGCTACTGGCCGACGGGGCAGCGGCGCTGCGCCTGACCATGCGCAGCCGAGAAAGCTCCCCAGCCGATCTGCATCCGCAAAAAGCAACAACGCATCGCCTGGCAACAACACCGCCGTAGGTTCTGGCTCCTCCGGCGGACCGCCGGCAATACGATGCAACACCGGCGCAACATCACGCTCCGCACAGAAATCCGCTACGGTGCGCCCCACCAGCGGCGAATCCGGCGACACCGGCGCCCAGAACAGCACGCAGGAACGCCCGCCCAAGAGAAATGTTTCAACGATTTCCACGCCAAGCGCAGCATGGGCAAAGGCAATCGCTGCCAGCGCCGAACGGCTGATGATCGCCGCCGCATCGAAATTGGCGCTCAACGTCTCGGCGATTTCATCCTCAAAGAGCCGCAACACAATGCGCGCCTGTGGATTCAGCGCCCGAACGCGAAAGGCAACTTCGATATTGACCAAATCGTAGTTGGTACAAACCACCACCGTCGCCGCGCGCGTCACGCCAGCCTGAAGCAATACCTCCTCCTGGCGCACATCGCCCATGAGGATGGGCATCCCGGCATCAAGCAGCGTCTCGATGAGCGTAGAGCCAGTATCATTCACCCCTACCACATCAAGGTCCAGTTCGAGCAACTGCTGCGCCAGCCGGTATCCCACCCGCCCCACGCCGCAAATCAGAATATGATGATTGACAGTCGCAGCAAGGGCGGCCTGCCAGGCGGAACCGCGATCTTGCCGCACAAAGAAGATGCGAATGACATTGAAGACATTGACGCCGAAGAGCAAAAATAACGGCAACCCAATCAGCGGAATCAACGCGAAATAGGGATCCAACGCCGAAGGCACAGGCAAATCGTAATCGAGCTGCATGATCTTGATGACCGAGAGCAACGCCTGGAGGTACGTGAGCGGTTCGGCGATGTCTGGCAGGCGACTGAAATCGCGCTGGAAGAGCCGCGCGGTCGCCAACAGCCCTACGCCCATGATGCCAGCAATACGCCACGGAAAGAGCCGCACAAAAACCCGCACATCCTGCCGGAAGCGATACCCGCGATGGCGGCGCAGCTTCGCGCGGGCATGCGCCCCACGTGATGATGCGACAGTGATTGTATCGAGAGCGTCTTGTTTCATGCAACCGCTGTTCTGCGCCTACCAGGGGGCAAAATCGCCCGCTGCCACTGATAAGCGCACGCCAAAGGTCTGTGATCATCTGCGCCGGAATCGCGCTCGCCTACAAAACCATTATAATATGATTAATGGAACTTGCTACTTCCCCCTAAAATCGGAAAGCGAGGTAGGTTATGGGAGAAGAAACACACGACACAAAAACCCTTCTGCTGTTGCGCCACGCCAAATCCAGCTGGAAGGATCCCAGCCTGGCGGACTATGATCGGCCCCTGAACGAGCGGGGGCTGTACGATGCGCCGCGCATGGGCGCACTCCTGGGGCGGCAGACGCCCCTCCCCGACCTGATCATCAGCTCCTCGGCGCGGCGCGCGCACGACACCACAAAGTTGGCCGTCGAAGCCAGCGGGTATGAGGGCGAAGTCATCTTCACCCGCGCACTCTATCATGGAGAGCCAGAAGACTTCATCGAGGCGCTGCACACCGTTCCCGATGATGATCAATGCGTGATGCTCGTGGCGCACAATCCGGGTCTGGAAATGCTCCTCGAGACGCTCACGGGGGCGCTCGAACACCTGCCCACAGGCGCATTGGCGGAGATCGCCTTGCCGATTACCTCGTGGCAGGCGCTCCACGAGCACACGCGCGGGCAACTGCGCGGTCTCTGGATACCGAAAACGCTGGACTAAGCGTAGTGGAAGAAATGCGGGCTAACCACCTGGTTAGCCCGCACGTACAACTGCCACTGGAACTTCGGCGCGCTGATGTTTTGAAAGCACACTTTGCCTGCAACAGCATCGAAATCCTCTTCTTGCTAGGATACTATGCCCCCAAAACCATCCGCACTGCATGGGAGCGGCGATTGAGAAAGAGCTGTTCCCGTATACCCGTATCGGTCCTGTGACATTCTTTCTGCACAACACCGCATCTGATGAGACGTAGAAGATCAGCCGGCAAAATTTTGGATTTCCGAATAGTAAAGCAGAAAGTGAGGTAGGGATTTTGCTGCTCCAATGTGTCGAGTGTTTGAATCCAGGCAGCCATCTGCCCCAGAGGAATGTAGCGTGGCGCAACTTTGCGCAACTCTTTACTGATGCTCATAGGTGAAGCCGCGATGTAAACCTGTTTACCCCAGCGTTGCAGCTCCCAAACCAGGTCAGCAAAGAAATGATCGCCAGTTACCAGGACAACGACCTCGATTTCGGGATGTCGCCGCACCAGGTTACGGACTGCACCTGCCATTACCAAGTCAGTTTTGTTCTTTTGCATCCCCAGACGCTCGCCGCTATAGACATGATGCAATTGAAAGGCATGAGCATCCAATTCTTGGGAGTTGGCAGTAAGATGGAAATTGCGCCAGTCTGCGTAAGCGTGACGTTCCACAATATTGAGATGTGCAAGGGCTTGCAGTAAAGCGACCACCGAGAAGTCGGTCTGGTTTTCCGCATCTACGAATACCGCCGCTTTTGCCAGATTTGGTACGCTCCTCATCGCTCACCCCCTGTATGACTATGCCTCGCCGCTACTCCTATCCTATCAGAAATGAGCGATATTCACTTGACCCCGATGCGACAACGCCAGCCTGAATGGTGACACGAAGATAGCCCAAGACTGACATAAAAGACCGGGGGACACGCCTGGCATGTCCCCCGGTTGACATTGGAGTGACAGGATTAGACCGCAAAGGCGAGCATCTGATGACGAAGCAATACGCCTATCAGCGTGAGCGCCGCGGGGCCGAACTGGGCGTGCAGTTCAGCAACCGTTGCCTGCCCGTCAAGGGCTTCGAGTAGCGGCTGCGCCTCCTGGCGTAAGGGCAGCAGTTGATTGCCGTGCAACAGCACCAGTCCCCAGGGTTGAGGACGCAACGTGTACCGGGCGATAGGTCGCCATGTGGGGTTGAGCGTCACCGGCTCAGGGGATGGCGGCAGCACCTCAATTCCCGGCTGCGCCAGTGGATCGGCAACAGCGTCCATCTCCAGGGCCAACGCTCGGCATCCGCCATGGCAAAGCGCAAAGGCGGCGCATGCATGGCACGCGGCGGGAATCGCCGCGCGGAAATGTTCCATCACCGGGGATTGCCACAGTGCCTCCAGCGGCTGGGTGAGAAGGCTGCCGGCGCGGAGACTGGAAAGCGTACAGGGGCGGAGATTGCCCCAGGGATCAATGGCGCAGTAAGCCACCCCCGCCAAACACCCACTGGAGCTGTTAGCGGCAAAGCATTGGGGAATACAGTTGCCGTATTTCACCGGACGTCTGGTCTGTCGCAAGGTCTCGATCTCGGCGACTGCCTGGCGCAGTTCGGCATCGGTGAGCGTGAGGCCCGGAATGGGCGCGCCCAAATAGCGATTGAAGACGACTGTGCGCGCGCGATACCGCTCAGCCAGCGCGACCAGCGCCGACAGCTCGCCAAGGTTGTGCGTGGTCAGCACCACACTGAACGCAACTGGAATCCCTGCCGAGATAGCCCGCTGCACATTGGCGAGCGTCTCAGCAAACGAACCTGGCGCGGCGCTGAAAGCCTCGTGGGTCGCAGCCGTCGCTCCGTGCAGGGAAACAAGCAAGCCGGTGAGATGCTCGCAACGTCGTAAAAAGGCGATCTGCTCCGCCGGATGCTGCCAGCGGCCATTCGTGAACAGCGTGAAGTCCAGGCGGCGGCTTTCGATCTCAGCGACGATGGCTTCGAAATCAGGATGGAGCGTCGGTTCGCCGCCGGTCAATTTGAGGCGTTGCACGTATGGCGCAATTGCGGCAAGGATGCGTCGCCAGGCATCAGCGCGCAACGGCGCGGAGGACGCGCGGCCTTCCCCACCCCATTGCCGCGCGTTGAAGCCGTTGGAACAGCCGGGGCAGCGATTGTTGCACGCTGGCGTCAGCTCCAGCGCATAGAAAACCGGGGCCGAAAGATAGCGCAGCATTATCCTGGTTCACAGGCGCAGTTGTCGTCAATGGTGCGCGCACTGAGATTAACACAAGGAAGAAGCGAACAAGCTGCATCCAGTGATACCGAGATAAACAACTGATCTTCTCTTTCGGGATCGAAGAGAAAAAGCTGAAAACTATCTTTGTCGTTGTACTCTGCTATTTTTTGCATGATAGACTTTTCCTGTGCCAGTTTATAGCATCAGCTGCATCTCGAGCTGCTCTTGCATTCCCAAATAAGCGTAGTTATAAAGACGTCTGGAACTCTCGCCAAAGCCACATTTCTCAAAACAATGAATGGCTCGCTGATTGGTTGCAAGCACGTACAGCATTACTTTATCATAGTATTTTTCTGCAGCGTCAAGAACTCGCATCAACAGCTCTGTACCCCACCCCTGACTACGATACTTTTTTAGGACAAAGATTCCTAACACCCCAACAGTTGGCTGCTCTAAACAAGGCAATATCTGAACTGCGCCAATGATCTGCCCCCTGAACTCTATCACATACAACAGATGATTCAGCGCCTTCTCCGGAAAGTAAAGTACAGTTTCCCATTGTGGTGTAGGAATATAACATCGCGTCGAGAAGTACTTTCGCTCAGCACATACCCTGTTAATACCAGCGATGATCTGTTCGGCGTCTCGTGAAACGGCACGACGTATCAAAATATCCCCGCAAACGTTCATAAATTACTACTGCTCCAGGCCCATTGTGTTTTCCAACAAATGCAACAGACGGTCAAGATCAATTTTGCGCTTCAAAGAGAATTCTGAGACGAGTTGATACATCCGCTTGATTCGTTGTGGTTTAAGGGTTTTTATACGTTGCTGAATAGACTTGAGCGTTTGTCCCAGATGCACAGAATAAGGAGAGTACTGCTGGAAATAAACCACAGCATGGGCGTAATCCTCAGCCGCCCCGTATAACCATCGGTCCTTCTCCTCATCACTCAATGCTTTTCCAAGGTCAACCGCCCGCTTGATTTGCCGCACGGCCTTGCCCAGATGGACTTTGCCCAATAAACGCCACCACTCCTCTACCGCGGGTTCTGGGCTGCGCTCAAAGCCTTTCGAGGTAAGCCGATAATCTGTCGGGATCAATTCCAGGACTCTTGCAACATACACATCACACTCAGCCTCATTGCCCATATCTGCATACACTTGCGAGAGGTCGTCATAAGATTCAGCGAGCTGCAGCTCCAACTCCCTTTTCCCCCTGACCACCTTTACGCTGGCCTCCAGCCACGCGATAGCCTCTCGATACTTATCCTGCGCAACGCCATTTCCCGAATGTTTCGAGAGCAACCACGCCCAGTCGCAGTACAGGCTGCCCAATTCGTTATAAGCCTCCCACAAGCGAAGAGGCTCCTGCACCGCCGTAGAAAAAATATCCCTGGCTCTTTCCAGATGCCCCCGCGATGTTTCGTAGAATTTCACAGCTTCCTCGAAGGTGTACTCTTCTTCTTTCCATTCTTCAGCGCGTCTGCGATACCCCAGGCCTAGCGCCAGATGCGCCAACCCGGCGCCTCGCAGCTGCCCAAGTTCCTCGAAGATCTGAAGGGCCCGTTCGCAACGCCGCGCGCCCAAAGCAGGCCGGTTATCGTAGATATAAGCCAGCCCCAACGTATTGAGCGAGTAAGCCAGCGGCAACCGTGGGCCCTGCTTCCGCAAGCCAATCGCATCCTGCAATACGGTCTCGGCCTCGATAGCCAACCCCTGCTGGATATAAATGAATCCCAGATTGGTGAGCGTCGCCGCCATTTCATCTTTTATATCCGCTTCGCGGTAGCGCCAGATGGCCTGCTTGAATTCCTCAACAGCTTTGTTGTACTGTCCGCGCATCCAATGGTAGTAACCCAGATTGTTGTGAGCGCGGCCTAAAAGGCGTGCATGCCACCACGCTCGCGGATCCTTCTCCCCCTCTGGAGTCCAGCTTTTCAGCGCAGAAATAGCAGCTTCCAACTCTCCAGAAATGTCAATTTGCTCCGCTTGAGCCGTGTAGAGCACCGCTTCAGCGCGCGTGATAGCCAGCGCCGCCGTCTGCAGCGGCGCCTTCGCCAGCATCCCGCTCTCCTGAATGCGCCGCGCCATCTCCAGCACGCGCTCGTGCCGCCCCTGCGTCAGATACCGGCGGCACCAGCGCACGGCCGCATCGCGCTCTACAAGATCGCCCGGCAGGCGCCGTTCCACCCACGGATCTGCGGCGGCATCGCGTCGAAAATGCAGCAGCGTGTCGCGCAGGCGCATATCGAGCGCTGTATCCCCGGCGCGCACGGCCTCTTCAGCCCAGGGAAGATAGGTGCGCCAGAAGCCCTCCCATGGATCTACTTGCAGCGCGTAGTAAAGGAGATCGGGCTTCGACAGCGCGGCCTGATCGGGACGCTCTCCAAGTCGCTTTTCATGATAAGCGCGAATGCGCTCATAGGCGCCGCGATATTCATGCCGCTCCTGCAACACATAGCGATCGAAGAGCGCGTAAACTTCATCATGGAGAAAGAGCTGCCCTGTGCCAGGATGTTCCTTGACGAAAGTGAAGCGCCGCATGGCGTCCAACAACGCCTGACACTCATCCAACGGCCAATCCGGTTCCAGAGAAAGCAACAGTGCGGCATCCAGGCCTTTGCGCGCCAGCGCCAGATAGATCAAAAGCGTGCGGGTAGGTTCTGGGGTATCCAATAACTGCGTCATCAGATGGGCGTCAACATGCAGGTCTGCTGAAAATTCCGATACATCCCCCAAATCCACAGGGAACAGTTCGGCAATATTGCGACCATTGAGCACCAGATCAATCATCAGACTCAAACGAATGGGATGCCCCTGCGTATACTTCCAGGCCAATTCCCACACCTCGGTCGGAATGTCGCGCAGACGGGGTTCCTGCTCCTGCAACGCTGCCAGATAAGCGTGACAGGCCTCCGAAGAGAGCCCTTCGAGTTCAAAGATTTTGAAGGAAAGCGTTTCCTGCTGATCTGCCAGCGTCTGCAGCTCTTCCCGCAAGGGAGCGGGCGGACGCCCCGCGAGGATGATCACGGTGTTAGAAAGCCGGGGCAATACCTGCAGGAACCAATCGCGGATTTCCAGATAGCTGGTCTCGAGCTGGCAGAGCTCCTGCACCCGATCGCTTTCGCGTTGAATCAGCTCCGTCGTATCGAAACGCAAGCATAAGCGCTGTTGAGCCGCAAGGGCGGCATAGTCCCGGACAAAAGTCTGTGTCAGCGCAGCTTCTTCTTCGAGCGTAATGCCAACGCCGCCCAGACGGCGCTGCTCAAGCTCCGCGCTCTGTTTGCGGTAAACTGCAAAATGCCGCGTCTGAGGATCCAGGCCCTCCACCAGAAGGCGCTCCAGGCCCGCTATGCTGTGCGTCTCAGCATGATACAGGTCAATCACCGGCGTGACCCGCACCGAAGGCGGCGCAAGTTTGGCGCCTTCTTCGACAAGTCGCGTTTTCCCGATGCCGCCGGGGCCAACAAGATACAGAATATCAGTTTGCTCGGTGGGGTTGTTCAAAGCAGCGGCGATTGCGTCTAATTCATTATTTCGGCCAACAGCATGTAGCGTCTGGGGAGCAAAGGGTTGCAAAGGGATCATTCGACCATCTCCTTTCTTGCACGTTCGATTTGTGATAGGATCGCTTCAGAGATTGCAGGCGGAAAAAGCATCTCTAATTCCTGATCCTCCCTGACCGCTCTGTAAAAGTTGTCCAGCCGCCCCACATCGAAATGGCTGGATGCAAGATGCGTAGAAAGCAAATCGAACACAGATGGCTCTTGATCTTGAGCCTCGCCATCACGAATGTGCAACCGTCCGAAATGATACAACACCTCTGGCAAGAAGTGTTCTTCCCGCCCTTTGTAAACTTCCAGCCATTCCTCATACATTTCAAGAGCCTGTTGATGGGCCTTGAAATACCCTTCTGGATTTCTACACCTGAGGCCAGATTGCAAAATGGCCCTTACTTCAAGGGGAATCACATAACCGCGCAAACTTGAGTCCCAATGAACCAGACGGCTCTGCTCGAAAGCCTCGAAGAGGCGTAGATAATAGCCATCGCTCACGGTTTTGAATTCTGGATCTATGATCGCACCCAACAAAAGCCTCGCTGATTCCACGTTGAACTTGCGCAAGGCGCAAAGCGTGCGTAAAATATCTCGTTCGCGTTCTAATGAGATGTCTTTCAGCAGTTCCGCTTCAACCTGGGCTATAAGAGCGCCTTTCTTTTCTGAAGAGGGCTGCGCGTCCTCAGCCCAAGCTCTGGCCCAGACCCAGTTCGCATACGGGTGACCAAAGGTGTAGGGATAGATATCAGAAAGCGCCTCTTGAACCCCGTACTTTGCCAACTGTTCTTGCGTCTCCGAAAGACTGAATCCCCGTATTTCCCGAACCTCCAGACGTAGCCTGACGACAAATTCCCTCCAACGCGGAAGCTCTTTGCGTCCGGCAATAACAAAAATCATGCGATCGGTGCGCGACAGAGGGGCAATCAGCTCGCGTTCGAGCCAATAGAAAGCTTCGGAGTTTACCTTTTCTATGGCGTCAAATAGAAAAAGCAAGACGCAGGATTCAGCTGCGCCTTTGATGCAGTTAACGAAACATTCTGTCAACGTTTCAACATCCAGACCAGGCTCAGAACACTTCTGATAAATTTCCGCTTGAGCCGATGACTCTCCAAAAATGCGCAAGCGTTCAAGTAAACACTTCAACAGCTGAATGATAGATGAATCCTCGCAGGTGAAGCCTAAATCTGCGAAATCAGCTCGTACAGGTACAACTGATCGGTTTTGAGGCGAGACAGAGTCAGGGGAAAATGAACGCAAATATTCATCCTCCAGGTGTTGCAGCAACCAACTCTTGCCAATACCCGGCACCCCCCACAAATGAATGACCGGTCTTGTGATAGTCCCACCGTTTTGCCCATCCTTAATCTTTTTTCGAATATCCTCTAATTCTACCTGGCGTCCTACAAACGAATCATACCTGTACTTCTTACGCAAGGGGCTGGATGATTCCGGTATTAGTGGGATGGTCATGGCACTTCTCCTGGAGTTATGCTAAACACTCAACAACGCGTGACGAAACTCCTTAACGCGCATCATTACCGCGTCATAAATTTCAGCCGGGAACACCTCTCCCTCTTCATGAAATTCGATATCTCGTTCAAGGGAATGATACAACATATCTATGCTATCCGCGTCAAAGTGACTTTCCGTCAACCTCGCGTCTAAAATACGCAGTATCTCTGGTTTCAAGGCTTCACATATCTGCGTTTTGGCGGCGTTTTCCGCGAGATCGCCTCGAATAGAACGCGCTGCATGAAAGAGTATTTCCAACAGCTGTCCCGCCCGATCAGCCTGGCGATCTTCAAATCGCTTTTCATAAAGCTCTCGTACCAGATCATGGCGTTTACGAAATCTCTCCGGGTCTGTCACTTGAATCCGTAAATCGAGGATCCGCCGAACCGGAAAGCTCATTGTATACCCTCGCGCTTCGGAACTCCAGTAAACCAGATTGCTCTGCTCCAAAGTCTCGAAGAGGCGTAGATAATAGCCATCGCTTACAGTTCCGAATTCTGGATCTATGATCGCACCCAACAAAAGCCTCGCCGATTCCACGTTGAACTTGCGCAAGGCGCAAAGCGTGCGTAAAATATCTCGTTCGCGTTCTAATGAGATGTCTTTCAGCAGTTCTGCTTCAACCTGGGTTATAAGAGCGCGTTTCTTTTCTGAAGAGGGCTGCGCGTCCTCAGCCCAGGCTCTGGCCCAGACCCAGTTCGCATACGGATGACCAAAGGTGTAGGGATAGATATCAGAAAGCGCCTCTTGAACCCTGTACTTTGCCAACTGTTCTTGCGTCTCCGAAAGACTGAATCCCCGTATTTCCCAAACCTCCAAACGTTGTCTGACAACAAATTCCTTCCAACGCGGAAGCTCTTTGCGTCCGGCAATAACAAAAATCATGCGATCGGTGCGCGACAGAGGGGCAATCAGTTCGCGTTCGAGCCAGAAAAAACTCTCAGCATCTAATCTTTCCACACTATCCAACAAGAACAAAAGGACATAATGCCCACTCAATTGTAGCATATATTGGTTAAATTTGTCAAGCAGGTCAGCGGTTTCTTTTTCTGTTTGAGATGCCTGGAAAGCGTTGCGCGCCTGCTCAAAACACGCCAATGCCTCTTGAAGAGCGCCATCGAGCATTTCAGAATCCGCTCGTATCAACAGACAATCGAGCAAAGAGGCTACGTCAGCGGCACTTTTCAAAGCAAATGAAAAATTATTGAAATCCACCCGCGCGGTTAGCAAACCCCGCTTTACACCCGGCAGAACTTCGTCCGGCAGGTGTTGCTCTAAATGTTGCAATAACCAGCTCTTGCCAATTCCAGGCGCCCCCCACAGGTGTACCACCGGTCTGGTAATGGGAAAGCCTGCCAGGCCCTCTTCAACCTTACGTCTGACAGCGTGAACCTCCTTCTCACGACCGACGAAATGGTTGGGATTATAATGCTCACGGCTAGTAGTGGGGGTGTCAATTGGTGGACACATAGTATTTCTCCTCGCTAAAGTTTGTCATACGACAAACACACCTGTTACCGGGCATGCTTAAGCAGTGCATCTAGTTGTTTCTGGCGTTCTTGATCACTTAAAGTAGCTCTAGCCTCCTCATAAGAAATCAATGGTTTGAGCTTCAAAGTAATTTTATGTCCCTGCTCCTGGGCTTTCGATACGCCAGCTTCTGGCCCTCCAAATTGCACAATGGATATTTTGATCCCTCCTTGCATCTCGCGTTTTACGG
>CAZDSF010000070.1:0-19598 GCA_964508025.1 uncultured Anaerolineales bacterium | reverse complement strand
GATTGCGTGGCATCAAGCTGCCGGCAGATCCTCGGCAGCGAATCCGATATGCTCACGTACATGTAAACGAGCAAACCCCACGCGCTCTACGTCAAACGCTTGCCGGCATCGGCTTCTCAGCGTGGCGCGTGTGGTTGTACGACTATCGAGATTATCAAGAATTCAAACGACTGATGCGCTGGACCATGTACCAGTTGACTCACCTACCGGTTATTCAACAACTCTTCTGTGATGACATCTTTGCACGAGCCATCAAATAAGTGTCGTGGGCAAATCGCACATGTATGAGCAAATCGTTGCCGCAATCAAAACCGCTCTCACCTGGTACCACAAACACCGTCGTCACGCCATTCTTCACATCGCCAAATGGCTTTTCGGCTTGGGGCTGCCATTGCTCAGCATTTGGTTTATTGCTCAGAAGATGTCTTCAGGATACGAAAGTATCGGCGCCGTTATAACCGAGTTTCACATCCCGACCTTGCTCTGGGCAACACTGTGCATCACAACAGCCACAGCACTGGGCGCACTAGAGTGGGTGTGGCTAGTCAACGCACTCGGTGCACGGCTAGATATCATTAAAGGCGTAAGAATTCATCTGCTCAGCAACCTGACCAAATATATCCCCGGGTTTGTCTGGCCGTACATGGGCAAAGCGTATTTGAGCACACAAACGGGCGTGGCTTCTAGCGTCGCCGGCGCAAGTCTCATCATTGATTTTGCTGCCGTCATCGTCGGCGGCGCTGCGCTGGCACTCATCTGTCTCCCCCTCAGCGATCTGATCTCCTGGACTCCATGGGCGCGCGCTGGCGCCGAACTCGCCATCCTAATTGGCGTGGGCATGAGCTTCGTGACTGCCAACCGTTGGGGCGTTGCATTGACACGACAGAAAGCATTATCTGGCAAGATAAACTTCAATCTAGAACACGTCAACTGGCAACATGTATTTCTGGCTTGTTTTGCAATCCTATTGACTTGGTGCATATTGGGTATGGGGTTTGTACTTTTGCATGTAGCCCTACCGTCGGTGCAAGTTGACGAAGCGCGGTTGATTATCGCCCTCGCCGCTGCCATGCTGATAGGGCAGCTCATCATCTTTGTACCTCTGGGCCTCGGTGTACGCGAAGCGATTTTTGTGGCTATTCTTTCACCCCAGATCTCAGCAACAACCATCACCATTGTTGCTGTGTTTTTCAGGATGCTCATGATGGCGGGCGAGATCGCTTGGGCGCTTGGCAGCATGGGTCTGGCAGCCATCTACCACCGGCATACGGCGAATACTCCTAAAGGGTGATTGCGTGAATCTCCCAAGTTGGTTATACTGAAGGCAATCTAAACCGGGGTTGAGTCCTTGGCTTGGTTGATAGTCAATTGTAAAGCAGTTCAAAATATCTTTCGAGGAGGTCAGTCATGAAGCAGTTCGTTCGTCTATTGTTAGTTGCCAGTTTCCTGTTTGGGTCTATGCTCATTGTTGTGGATCGGGCGATGGCGTTCCCTGGCGGCACCTGGGTTTCTGGTGTCACCGTTGCGAACCTGTCCAACGAAACCGCCACCGTGAACATCAAGTTCTACAACACGAATGGGTCACTGGCTCTCGACTTCTCTGGCGGTACCATTGCGGCCAATTCGGCCAAGACGTGGTACTTGCCTTCCCACGTCCCCGGTCTCGCGACAGGTTTCATGGGTTCGGCGGTCGTCAGCGCCGATAAGGAGATTGCAGCCATCGTCAACACCCAATTCCCATCGGGGACCAATCCCACACGGGTGGGCACCAGCACGGGCATCAACACCCCGTCTCAGGTGGTTTATGCCACCCAATTGATGCGTGAAGCAGGCGGATGGAATTCATACTGTGCCGTGCAAAACACCGGCAGCACAGTCACAACCGTGACCTACACCTATTACAATAGTGCAGGCGCTCAAGTGAAAACCGGCACACAGTCAATTCCTGCGTATGCCACCTACATCTTCGATCAATCAACCGACACCGGCTTGTCCACGGGGCAGCAGTATTCGGGCAAATTCGCGGCAGCAGATGCCGATCATCCACTGGCAGTGGTATGTAACTTCTACAATGCCGGAACCTCCGCCAACACGATGCAGTTCCACAGCTACAACGGCTTGGGCCAGGGCGGTCACACACTCTACGTCCCGCGCATTGTGAAGGATTACTACCATTATCAGAGCGGTTTGAAAGTTCAAAATATTGGCACCGAATCTCTGACCGTTCAGGTGACCTACAACTTTGGTGGCAGCACCTACGTTCAGACCTCCACCAGCATCGGGCCAGGCCAGGCGTGGGGCCCGTACATGGGCAGCCCGGCGCAGTTGCCCGCCAGCATGGCCGGTGTCAGCGGCAGCGGCTCTGCGGTGATTCAGGTCGTTAGCCCGAATGCAAACAAGGCCATCATTGCTACCATCAACGAGGATAACCGCGTTGATCCGGCAGGCCGTGGCGTGACCTACGAAGCATCGCTGGCGACCGAGGCATCGAACACCATTGTCTTCCCGCAGGTCACGTCTGAGTACTACGGTTACAGCAGTGGTATCCAGGTGGCTAAGGTGGAAGCCGGTACCTCGACTTGTACGGCCAACTACTCCGCAATGGGACCCGTTGCCGCTTTCTCGGTACCCTTCACCCTGACCGATGCAAACCCGGCATGGAGCCAGTTTGCGCCGGCTGCTTCGGGCATGGTTCCCGGCACGGCGAACGACAACTACAACGGTGCCGTTACTATCAACTGCACGGGCGCGAAGGTCATCGGCATTGCCAACCTTTCTTTCCGCTTTGACCGCGATCCGCGCTATGGCAATGTGTTGGGTGACTCCTTCACAACCGCACGCGGCATTGCCAAGTAACTGACACAAGTTTCGATCAATCAAGCCACCCGCATCCTGGCGGGTGGCTTGATTGGTAAAAGCACATAGCGTGTATACACATAAGAGTACAAGCATGAATTCCAAAATCAGACCCTATGTTATCGTGATAAGTATCCTTCTAATTCTCACTGTGCTGAGCAACTGCACCAAAGATGCCACTCCAACGCCCACAACCTCTCCCCTGGTATCACCATTAACCATGGATAGCCCCATCGCTGTACCGCAGAGCGTCAACCTGCCGCCCGAATGGAATATGACCCCTGAATCCGGCAAAGCGATGGTGAGAGGCTTGATCAACATGCCTGATCCGCCGACTGCCCTGCTAGGAGAGCTCTTCCTGGCGAAAACTATGCCCACCAACAACCCTGAAATTGAGCTATTAGAATTGGATCAAGATGCCGCTCCGCGTGCTATCATTGCGCGCGATTCGATGGCCTTTGTTTTCGTCAATGTTGAGCCTGGTCGGTACGGATTGATTGCATGGGAACCCATGAATTCTATGGTGCTTAATGATCCTAAAACAGGTCAAACCCTCTACATTGATGTTAGCGCCGGACAAATCGTTGATTTAGGCGCGCTCAATTTCCCATAGAAAAGACATTCGATATGGATGCGGGACTTCATTGTATAGAAATGAGGTCCCGCGTTTTCGTCTTTGACAGTATCACAAGAAGATTTATGATGATAATGTGATCGTTTCGATACTGACGAAAATGGATGAGTGACATGTCACATCAATTTGACCTCTCATTTGAAGACCTCCTTGCGCTTTTACCCGCAGAGGATACCGAAACGCGCGAGCTGCTGCGTCGCGCCTATACCCTGCTCCAGGAAATCTACCCCGATTCCGCCCGCGACGCCGATGCGCTCCAGATTCAGCACAACCTGGGCGTAGCGCAGCTGCTCGCCGAGTTACAATCCGAACCGACGATGATCGTCGCCGGGTTGTTGCACAATGTTCTGGACGACCCTAAGAACGCGACTCGGATCCGCGAACTACTCCGGCAACAGCTGGGTGAAGAGATTCTGAACCTGATTGCAGATGTGGCGAAGCTGGAAGCCGTAGAAGAGCACGTCACCCAGGAAACCGAGCGCTCCCGCGATCTTCAAGAATTGGAAAATCTGCGACGGCTCTTCTTGATCATGGCAAGTGATGATATCCGCGCCATCGTCATCAGATTAGCAGCCCAGCTACAGACAATGCGCACCCTCGAAGCCTTGCCAGCTGCCGAACAACGCCGCGCGGCGCGCGAGACGCTCGATATCTTCGCCCCGTTAGCCAATCGGCTGGGAATCTGGGTATGGAAAGCCAGGCTCGAAGATCTGGCCTTCATGCACCTTTTCCCTGCCCGTTATGCAGAGCTGGAACACTTGTTGACCCTGCAAAGCGAGGCGCGTCAAAATCGGGTGCAACAGCACATCGCCATTCTCCAGGAAGCCATCGCCCAAGAGGAAATCCCTGTCACCATCACGGGGAGACCCAAGCACATTTACAGCATCCATCGCAAGATGGATCGCAAGAACACCCCAATAACACAGATATATGACACAGAAGGATTGCGCATCGTCGTCAATGTAGAAATCCCGCTGCCGCCAGAAGCCGAAGACCCAGACATCAGCCCCGAACGGCTAGAGCAATTGATCAAAGAACGTAATCGGCAAGAAGCGACCTATTGTTACCGCGTGCTGGGAATCGTGCATGGCCTATGGACGCCGGTGCCAGGAGAGTTTGATGATTACATCGCCAATGCCAAACGCAATGGATATCAAAGCCTGCACACCGCCGTCATCGGAGAAGATGAGCTGACCCTGGAAATCCAGATCCGCACGAAGCGAATGCACGTTCTGGCTGAAGATGGCGTTGCATCGCACTGGTCATATAAAGAAAAGAACGTCAGAGTCAGCGAGCGCATGTTGCGGCAAATTGCGCAAATGCGGCAGCTAGCCCAGATGCGCCAAAGCCTGCAGGAGGTCATGGACGACGCTCAGGAAGCGCGGGCCATGATGGATGAGATGCAAGCCGATATGTTCGAGGAGCGGATCTACGTACTAACCCCCAAAGGCAAGGTCATCGAACTGCCGGCTAAAGCCACACCCATTGATTTTGCCTATCATGTCCACACAGATATTGGACATCGCTGTCGCGGCGCGCGGGTGAACGGACGGATGGTGACGCTCAACTATCAGCTGCACACCGGCGATAAAGTCGAGATTCTTACGGGAAAGATTGCCGCCCCTAGCCGCGACTGGCTCAGCGAGGAACGGGGCTACACCCAGAGCAGTCGCACGCGCCAGAAAATCCGTCAGTGGTTCCGGCAGCAGAGCCGCGAGGAGAACATCACCCGTGGGCGTATCATCATCGAACAAGAGCTCAAACGCCTGGGGTTGACATTGACCCTCGAAGAGGTCGCCGAGCTCTTCTCCAAACACTATCAGCGCACCGAGGATTTTCTCGCCGCGGTTGGCACCGGCGATGTCAACAACGAGCGGATTATCAACCGCATCGAAGAAGAGCTAGAACGTCGCGCCGACGAGTTGGCCGAGCTGCCGCCCGCCGAGGAGCAGAAGCCAGAAGGCGACCTGCCAGAGGTGCACATGCCGGTAAAAATCCTGGGGGCCGGCGATCTATACACCCGCGTGGCGCGTTGCTGCAATCCCCTTCCTGGTCAGGACGTTATCGGCTACGTGACACGCGGACGCGGCGTCGCCATTCACCGCCGAAACTGCCCTAACCTGTTGCGGCTGGAACGCGATGAAAGCGAACGGCTGATCGAGCTCGAATGGGGCGTGCAGAAGGCGACCTTCCCTGTGCAAGTGCGCATCACGGCTTATGAACGCTCGCGGCTGGTCCACGATATCACCTCCGTGTTAGCCCACGAGGATGTGAATATGCTCAAGATCAGCACCGGCAAACGGGATCGCTATAACATTGTGCCCATCTTTATCACCATCGAAATCCCCAACTTTGCCAAACTTGAGCGCGTTCTGCTTCGGCTGAAGCAGATTCACAATGTCATTGACGCAATACGCTACATCAAGTCCGATTAGCGTCACGACTTCAAGTGCGCCAAAAGAAAGCCGGGGCTTGAGTTTCAAGCCCCGGCTTTGTTGATGTTGAACCCCGCCTACGGGTTATCCGGCGTAACCTTCTCCCAATCCAGATACGTCACACGTGCAGTGATTTGCTGCGTCAACCACTCGTTGAAGCGTTGCTCGCGCGCCTGTTGCACCGTAAAAGCATCCAGCTCCCGCACCTCGCGCCCCCGCACAAAGACCACATAGTAAGTATCTTCGGGCGCCGTTGCCGCAATCGGGTCAGATGCCGTGCCCACGGGGGTTTCAAAAGCAGCGTTTTCCACTCCCTGCCCGAATTCGGCAACGAAACGCCCCGGCGTGGACCAGGGCATGGTGAAAGCCACACTGGCATCCACATCATCAGCGTTGAGCTCTTCCTGCAGTGCATCCACATCCGCGCCCGCATTGAGCCGCGCCTGAAGCGCCGCGGCGCCCGCCAACGTGCGGGTCATCAGCAAAGTGACCTCAACCTGCAGGGCTTTGGTTTCAACGTCCTGCGTCAACGCCTCGATCACTTTCGGGCGCAGAAGATCAGATTTCACGCTCTGGCGGAACGCCGCCTCCGAAAGTCCACTGGTGCGCAGATAAGAACCTCGGAATTGGTCAAGATACCCCAGGTATTCATCTCTGGTCATCGGGGCGGCAGTGCCGGTGATGGGCGTCGTAGCAGCCACCGCGTCGCGATCGTAGCCGAACAGCTGCTCGATCTGGCGCTCGATTTCCTCTTCTGTGACCGAGAATCCCAAGCGCGCGGCTTCCAGACGCACAAGCTCCTCTTCGATCATCTTATCCAACACACCGCCGCCAAATACCGTAGCCAGTCCCGGCATTAACTGCGTTTGCAATTGCTGCTGTTGCTGTTGCAGCTGCTCAACAAACGACTGCATCATCGGATCCGAAGTATCGAATTGCGTCAAGTAACTCTGATACTGCAAAATCTGGTTTTGCGTGCTCAAACGCTCAAAGCGCACCCGCGCCTGATAATCCCGGGTCCTGATTGGCGCGCCATCTATCCTGGCAACCGGCGCGTTGGCTTTGATCACCAATTCACTCACAATACCGAATCCCAACACCAGCAGAATCAACGCGCCGATGCCAATCGCAATCCACATAATGATGTGCTGCGCCTTTTCATCGCGTTTGTGCGTGGCCTGCTGCCGACGATTCAGCTCTTTTTTTGGACTTTGCTGTTGTTTTGCCATTCTATCGTTCCTTAATAGAACCTAAGCAAAAGGCATAGGGAACTCCCAACCCCAACGAGCCGCAACAAGCTCCTGCTTGCGCCGCATACTTTCTTGCCCATCGTGCAAGAAATTCAGGGGCCAGGCCCTATGCCCGCGATTGCTCGGACCCGCGTTAGTGACGACGCATCTCCGCCACAAACGGCAGAAGCGCCATGTGTCGCGCGCGCTTGATCGCTACCGCCAGACGCCGCTGGTGCTTGGCGCACACACCGGTCTGCCGGCGGGGGCGAATCTTCCCGCGCTCATTGATGAAGCGACGCAGCCGATCACCGTCTTTGTAATCAATCTGATTCACTTCGTCCAGACAGAACTGGCACATCCGACGCCGCGCCGGAAACTTCTGCCGGCGGGATTGACTCCTTCGATCAGTACTCACAGTGCTTTCTCCTCTACCTCAAGAGATAATGGGGTTTATGATCCAATCAGGGTTGAAATGAGCCAGCGGGCAACTTCTCATCATCATAGAACGGTTCACGCTCGTCGTCTGGTTCTGGCGTTTCCTCGAAGCTATCGAGAAAGATCATCTCCTGGGCTACCAGCTCTGTACGATAGAAACGCTGTCCTTCGGGACCTTCCCAACAACGAGTCTGCAAGCGTCCCTCTACATAGACATGCGCCCCTTTGCGCAACCGCTTCTTGCACAGTTCGGCTAACCCGCCCCAGGCAACGACGTGAAACCACTCGGTTTCTTCCTGTCGCTCACCATCATTATCAGCCCAGCGCCGGGAAGTCGCCACGTTAAACGCCGCTACTGGCCGACCGCTGGCGGTAAACCGCATCTCGGGATCACGCCCCAGATGACCGATAATCATGACTTTGTTCAGTCCACGCGCCATTTCCTAACCCTTTCGCTGGGTTGCCACGTTGACGCCTACAGCTCCTCGTCAAATGCTTCCGGCTCAAAGTCCTCGAACGCTTCCGAGGCAGCTTCGACTCCGGTTGCTGGCGCAGCAGCTTCGACCTCCGGCACATCTTCCATGAGGATGATCAACTCGCGAATCACGCCATCCACCAACAGCAAGCGACGCTCGAATTCTTTGATCGCACTGGTGGGGATGGAGAAACGGGCGAGGTAATAGCGCCCCTCACGGAAGCCCTTGATGGGGTAAGCCAGCCGGCGCATCCCCCAGCTCCTGAACTCCGCAATTGCGGCCCCAGCCTCAAGCAGGTAGTTCTGCACACGGTTGAGAAGCGCCTCCAGGCTCTCCTCGGTCAGCTCCGGGCTGACAATAAACAACAACTCATAGCTGCGTGTTACCAAGACGGATTTTCCTCCTTTCCATGGGTTTGCCCCCGATCTCGCCGGGAGCGGAAGGCCCGTCTGGGCTCAGACATTGACTATACCATAAAACAGAAGGTTGGCAAGGGGAAAGTCGGCCTGAGTCAGCCGATAAGCCGGATTCTGTCCTTCTACCAGGGTAGAAGCGGTGATCATCTATCTAGGATGACAGTTACCCATCATCTCCAGCAGCCTACCCGAAGGTTGCCCGATGGGGGAGGACACGGGTCGCATCCCGGTCAGCCCTGCGACCGACCTTCCCTTCTGCTTGGCCTTGCTCCCGACGGGGGTTGCCTGGCCGCAGCGGTTGCCCGCTGCGCCGGTGGTCTCTTACACCACCTTTTCACCCTTACCTGCCCCTTTCGAGGCATCGGCGGTATGTCTCTGTGGCCCTATCCGCGAGTCGCCCCGCCCGGGCGTTACCCGGCGCCGCACCCTGTGGAGTCCGGACTTTCCTCGCGCCAGACGGCGCACAACGCCGCCAGCCCGCGATCACCTGACCGACTCAAGCCTGTTTGCATCTTACCACAGTTGCCGATCTGGTCAATCATACGCCCGCAGCTCCCACAGCACCAGCTCCGGCGGGGAGCAGAACCGGGCGCGCGGCGCGCCCAACCCTTCCAGGCCTAATCCCCGGCTCACGTACAACGTGGTGTTGCGTTCGCGGATTCTGCCACGCTCATAGCGCTTCCCCCAACGGGAACTGGTGAACAGCGCGCCGTACAGCGGCAAACTGAGCTGTCCCCCATGGGTGTGTCCGGCAAGGTAGAGATCAATGCCCAAATCTGCGACCTGGGGCATCAAATCCGGCGTGTGATAAAGCAGCACGGTCGGCGCGCTATCAGGGACCTGCGCGCGAACAGCGGCCAGCGCCGCCGCATCCCGCTCCGCGTTGACGGTACATCGCACGCCCAGCAACCAGAGCGTCTGCCCATTCCATGATAGCGGCGCCGCAGCATCCTGCAACCATCGAATGGGCAGCTCCGCAAAAATCTCTGGAACAATACCCGCCACATCCACCGGCGCACTGCCGGTGACAGCGTACACGCCCAGCGGCGCGCGCAGTTGCGCCAACAGCGCGCGCACCCCAGCCTGCGCAGCGGGATCATACACCGAAGAGATGTTGAGATAGTCGCCCGTGAGCAGAATCAGATCGGGATGCAGCGCCGCGACTTGCGCCAGCACCTCCGCCTCACGCGGCGAGTGGCCCTCGAAATGGATATCCGAGATGTGCAGCACCCGCAGCACTGTACCCGTGGCCCATGATTTCAGGCGCAAGGTCTGCTGCGTCACCTGCACACGAAAAGGCTCGATCCAGGTGGCGTAATACACCACGCCGCTAAGCGCCGCCGCGAGGGCGGCGAAACCCCCAAGCGCCCACGACGCAGAAAACCAGCGTCCCAACGTCCAGGCCGCGAGCCAGGAAAGTCCCGTCCGCAGCAGCGTCAACGCCAGCAGCGAAGGGGTCACAGGCCCCCAGGAGCGCGCGCGTCGCGGCAACAGCGCCAGCGTCAGCCAATCGGCCAGCAAAGTCAGCGCCGCGATCACGGCTACAGGCAACCGCTGCCCGTTCCAGGGCCAACAGGCCAGCGCCGCCAGCGCCGCCCACGCAGGAAAGAGCGCTTCAGGACGCAGCCGGCCAAGGATGCCGGTAACAATGAACACCGCATGGAGGAAAGAATACCGACCCTCGCGGTCGGGAGGGATTGTGGGAGGCAGCGCCGCGCCAGAGGTCTCCATCGGTCAGCGCACTCGAATCAATCGAAGAGCCGCGCGAGTTCATCGCGCGCAAATTGCGGCAGCGGCAACGCGGCATCCGCGCCGCACAACAACACATCCGGCGCTTCTGTCACGCGCCCAATGACTGTAGCGGGAATATCCGCCGCGCGCAATGCCGCCAACGCCTGCTCCGTAGCTTCGGGCGCAACCGCTGCCAACAACGACCCAGAGGCAATCAATCCCAATGGATCCAGTTCCAACAGCGCGCAGAGCGCCGCCGTCTCCGGCAAAATGGGCAGGGCTGCGCGCTCGATAACCGCGCCACATCCGGCAGTCTGCACCAGCTCGCGGATTCCCGTCGCCACACCACCCTCCGTGGGATCGTGCAGCGCATGGACGCCCTCTATCGCCGCCAGAATCCGCGCTTCACGCAAGACGCTGATGCCGGGATCGTGCAGGAATCCGGCCGCGCGGGCAAGCAATGCCGCATCGGCCTGCCCCTGCAACCTGGATGCCATCTCGCGGGCCAGCAATGCGCTGCCTTCGACCGCAATCCCCTTGGTGAGCAACAAGCAATCTCCAGGGCGCGCCCCATCAGAGCGGATCAGATGCTCAGGCGCAACCTCGCCCAGCATCATCCCGACCGCAATAGGCCGATCCAGACCATGCGTGATCTCCGTATGCCCGCCGATGAGGCAGACGCCCACTTCAGCGCAAGCCGCGCGGATTTGGGAGAATAGTTGCTGCACCAGAGCCGGCGTCGTCTGCGCCTCTGGGAGGAGCAAAGTGACGATAAACCATCGCGGCGATGCTCCCAAACAGGCCACATCATTGGCATTCACATGCACCACATACCAGCCCAGTTCATCCGTGGCAAAGGTGATGGGATCGCTTTTGGCAACCAGATAGCGCTCCCCCATCTCCACCACCGCAGCGTCGCAACCCAACCCCGGACCGAGGATGACGCGAGGGTCCGGCATCTGATGCTCAGCCAGCAAAGCGACCAGATCTGCTTGAGGCAATTTGCCAATGGGATAGGAAGCTGTCGGAAACTCAGGCATTAATCCTCCACCAGCAGCGCCACATCATCCACCTCAGCAGTGAACGTGTGCCCAGAAGCGTATACATCTACCGACACGATGGTTGCCGGCGTCACATTACGTTCACGCAGCAACTCTATCAGATCCGGGGAGGTGTAGGCGAACCAGGCGCCCTGCGGGATCTGGATGTGTTGCGGACGGCTTTCGCAGATGGAAATAGGGCACACATCGGAGTACGGCCCGGAAAGTACATAGAAGCCCTGGAGCCATTCACGTTGTCCATCCGACGCATCCAGGTATGTGATGCGTATCATAACCGGGCACTCGGTGCCGTTGGCGCCGCAGACCGGGATGCTCTGATTATCCACCTTGAGCAACGCAGTGACATAGAGCGACGTAGCCGCGCGCACATCCTGATTGAGGCGCTGTGTGATGCCAATTTCGATGTGCCCGGCGCCCGTGCGATCAAACAGCACCACCTCCCGGTCAAGAGGACGGAGCACCTCGCCATCGCTCTGATCGGGTCGTTCTTTCGCCAGAGTGTACACATTCCAATGCGGTTCGAGACTCTGGGAAAAATTGCCATTGCGCAGAATATTGCGCTGCGTCCCAATGCGGATTTCGCTCAACCCGGTTTGCGTCAGCTCCACACGTTGGGAATCTGTCAACAACAGCACCGTCCCGTCTTGGGGATCGGGCACGCGCGCCATGCCCTGCCGCACCGCGATTTCCGTGCGCTCGGCATCTACCGCCAACGTGTATGATCCCTCCTCCAGCCGCAGCGCGCCATGCGGCGTCTGCAACCGCAGATCAGAAGGGCGATCATCATCGCCGCCTACAGTGGCGCGCAGCTCGCGCACCCCCACCAGCGCCAACTCAAGCCGGTGCGGCAACTGACTATAAGCATCGAAACGCGGCGTTCGGGCGTTAAGAAAGATGACTTCGGTATGCCCATAGAGCTGCAACGTGCTCACCGGTGTATCAGGCCGCGTAGGGATGTAGAACAGCAGAAACGCCTCGGCATTATCCGCGGACAGCACAATACGGCTTTGCGTGGAGACTTCGCGGATGTCACTGAGCAACGTTATGTCGCCGCGGCCCTTCTCCTGAATACCAACGATGCCCGCGCGAGGTTGGATGATCACCTGCAGCGGGTATGTGGCATTGGAGAGATACCAGCTTCCCAGCAACGGCCCTCCGATTGCCAACACCAGGCAGGCAATAAAAGAGAGCAGCAGAACAGTCCAGGCGGTTGCTTCGGGTTTTCTCAACATACGCCTTTAGCGAATTCGAAAATCTGTGAATTCACCTGTGGGGACAACCCACAAGCGTTCCACATGGGTAACGCGCGAGCCGCGTGGGCCAGAGGACAGAAGTTCAAGAAGTTGCTGGAGTTTGTGCTCCGGGCCTTCCGCGTGGACTTCCACAGTGCCGTCATACAGGTTCCGCACCCAGCCGGTAAGCCCCAACAGCTGCGCGTGCTGGAACACGAAATAACGAAATCCAACCCCCTGTACCAACCCATGAACGATGGCCTGTATGGCTTTGACCTGTGGTTGCTCAGACATAGCACAACTCCTTTCAGCAAGTCCCCGTCATTGTAACGCGGAACAGCAGACTGGCAAGCGTGACGTGGATATTGTATTCCTTCATAATGCGCCTATAATACTCGTAATGAGAATGACAACGCAAGCTCTGGTCGTCCTCAATGCGCATCTCGTCTCAGGCGACAACTCCTATCGCAGCGCCGGGATTCACGCTTACATTGTGAATCTCCTGCGGCAGCTGGAGCCTGATGCTCGAATGCGTTATCTGGCGTTGAGCGGGCCGGGCGCGCTGCCGGAGGGTATCGCCGTACCGGTGCAAGCATCGCGGCTGGCAACCCACCACCCGGCGCTCCGCATTCTGTGGGAGCAGAGCCGGTTGCCCTGGGAGCTGCGTCGGCTCAAAGCCGATCTGCTGCACGCCCCCGCTTTCGTTGGCCCACTGTGGGCGCCGTGCCCCCAGGTGATCACCATCTTCGATCTGGGCTTTCTGCGGCGCCCCGAGTTTTTCCGGCGGGGGAATCGGCTCTATCTCCAAACCTTCACCCGGCTCTCGGCTCGCCGCGCGGCTGCGGTGCTCACCATCTCGGAATTTTCGGCGCGCGAGATTGCAACTTTGCTGGGGACGCCGCCGGCGCGCATCCACGTCATCTATCCCGGCATCGAGCCGCGCTTTCGCCCACTGCCGCCCGCCGAGATCGCCCACTTCCGCCAGGCCCAGGGCTTGCCGGAACGGTTCATCCTCTACCTGGGCACGCTGGAGCCGCGCAAGAATCTGATCACCCTGGTGCGCGCCTTCGCCCGGCTACGCGACCCGCACGTGCATCTGGTGCTGGCCGGCGGCAAAGGCTGGCTTTACGAGCCGCTCTTCGCCGAGGTAGAGCGCTTGGGCTTACAAGAGCGCGTACACTTTCCCGGTTACATCCCTACCCAAACGCAAACGCTCTGGTATAATGCCGCCAGCGTATTCGCCTACCTCTCCAACTATGAAGGTTTCGGACTGCCGGTGGTAGAAGCATTGGCTTGTGGTACGCCAGTCATCGCCGCTGAGAGTTCCTCGTTGCCAGAGGCGGCCGGCGATGCTGCCGTGCTCGCCCCGCCTGAGGCTCTGGATGCCATCGTTGCCGGTCTGGAACGGCTGCTGCGCGACGATGCGCTGCGAGCTGCTCTGCGCGAGCGCGGTCTCGAACATGCAGCGCGCTTCACCTGGCGCTCCGCCGCACAACAAACCACAGCCCTATATCAAAGCCTCATCAATCACACCAACAAAGGAAATGTCACGCCATGAGCGGAAGTGGAAAACGGAAAGAATCTAGTCCCTGGTGGGTCATCCCTTTGGACATCGCGATGATTCTGGTGGGCCTGTTTTTAGCCTACGAATTGCGCTACCGCCTGCAATGGTTCGTAGATGTCGTCTATGATGCGCCGATGATCGCGTATCTGCCGTTCGGCATCCTGTTCACAACCCTCATCCCTGCGATCCTATGGTTCGAGGGCGCCTATCACGAATGGCGCGGACGCGGCTGGCTCGACCACGTCTATCGCATCATCAACGCCGTCACCACGGCGCTGGTGCTGATCCTGGCTTATGCCTTCGTCTCCCGACCGCTGGTCTACTCGCGCCTGCTCCTGCTAGAAGCGGGCATTGGCATTGCCATCCTGATGTCATTGGATCGGTTAGCCGTCATGTTCATCCAGCAGCACCGCTTCCGGCGGGGGATCGGCGTAAAGCGCGTGATCATCGTCGGCGCCGGCGAAGTGGGGCGGCGCGTCATTCGCACCATCGTCGCCCAACCCCAACTGGGCTATCACATCGTCGGCTATGTGGATGACAACCCCGCCAAGGGCGAAAAGGAGATCGGGCGCATCAAGGGGCTTGGTTCCATTGACGACCTGGCGGATTATATTGATTGTGAAGCTGTGGATGAGGTGCTGATTACCCTGCCGTGGACCTTTCATCGGCGCATCCTCAACATATTGCGCGAGTGTGAACGCCGCCACGTGATCGCGCGGATCGTGCCCGACCTCTTTCAAATGAGCCTGAGTCAGGTTGAGGTAAGCGATCTGGGCGGCGTCCCCCTCATCAGCGTCCACGAAGTCGCGTTCAGCCAGACCGCGTTGATCTTCAAACGCATTTTCGATATACTCGGCGCCGGCTTGTGTCTGCTGATCGGCGCGCCGCTCTTCGCCCTCATCGCCCTGGCGATCAAACTCGATTCCCCCGGCCCGATATTCTTCACCCAAACGCGGGTCGGCAAATATCATCGGCAGTTCCGCATCGTCAAGTTCCGCTCCATGCGCCAGGGGGCGGAAGAGGAACAACAGCGGTTGCAAGACTTGAATGAAGCCGACGGCCCGCTGTTCAAGATCCGCGATGACCCGCGCCTGACCAAAGTGGGCGCTTTTCTGCGCCGCACCAGCCTGGATGAGCTGCCGCAGCTGTTCAACGTTTTGCGTGGGGATATGAGCCTCGTCGGGCCGCGCCCCCCCGTGCCGTCCGAAGTCGCCAACTACCAGCCCTGGCACCTGAAGCGGCTCTCCGTGCCCGGCGGCATGACCGGGCTGTGGCAGGTGAGCGGACGCAGCGAGCTCACCTTCGATGAGATGGTGTTGCTGGATATCTACTACATCGAACACTGGTCGCCCTGGTTGGATTTGCAGATTCTACTGCGCACCATTCCCAAAGTGCTATTGGCCGAAGGCGCCTATTGAACCTGAAACGGCGTCCTGTCCATCTTTGTATCTTTTTGTATCTTTAAGGAAAATTTCCCATGAATCCCTGGCAACTTTCACCCACAGAAACCGATGGATTGTTGAATTTCTTGCGCAAGCTGGTGCAGACGCCCAGCCTGCCAGGAAAAGAAGGCGCCGTCGCCGCACTGATCCAGGCAGAGATGCACCAGCTGGGCTTTAGCAATGTCAGCATGGACGCGGCAGGCAATGTCAGCGGCAGCATCGGGCAGAGCAATGGCCCGCTGCTCTTGCTCGATGCGCACATGGACACTGTCGAAGTCTCGGAGCCGGCGCACTGGCGTGTGGATCCCTGGAGCGCCGAAGTGCAGCAGGGACGCCTGTATGGCCTGGGCAGCTGCGACATGAAGGGCGGCCTTGCCGCCGCCATCTACGGCGCAGCGCACCTGCTCCGCGCCGGCGCGCCTCTCGCCGGGCGCGTCATGGTAGCAGCCGTCGGCCTCGAAGAGCCGGCCGAGGGCACCTGCACGCGCGTCCTGCTGGAAGAAAGTCAGCTCCGCCCCACATGGGTGGTCATCGTGGAACCTTCGGACTTGCAAGTGGTGCGCGCGCAACGTGGGCACCTCGAAATCGAGCTGGCAATCCAGGGCAAATCCGCCCACTCTGCCAGACCGGAACTGGGCGACAATGCCATCTACACAGCGGCGCGGGTCATCTTCGGATTGGAAATCCTCGCGGAACAGCTCGCCGAAGACGCCTTCCTGGGGCCGGGAGTGCTGGCCGTTACCGACATCCGCTCGCACGCGGTGAGCCGCAATGCCATTCCCGAACGCTGCGAGCTCATCATTGACCGGCGGCTGACCGTGGGCGAGACGGAAGCCCTGGCATTAGCCGAAATTCAGCGCGTGGCAGCCCGTGAAGGCGTGCGCGCCACCGTCAAAGTCATCGAAGAGGATGTGCGCACGCATACCGGCAAGGTCTATCGCGCGCGCCGCGCCTCGCCGCCATGGGCATTGGATGAGCACCATCCGCTAGTGACGGCCATGCTCCAGGCGGCGCGCGAAGTGGGGTTGCGCCCAGGGTTGAGCAAGTGGTATTTCGCCACCGAAGGCGCCTATACGGCGGGCGTGGCGCAGATCCCCACCATCGGCTTCGGTCCCGGAGACCCCAACCTGGCGCATACCTGTAATGAAAACATCGTTCTGGAACACGTGTACCAGGCCGCCAGCGCTTATGCCGCCCTGGCGGCGCGGCTGTTGCACCCGTAAATACCGGAGTCAAAGAGCGTTGAACTAATCTGCAAGCAAGAGATACCTGAGGATTTACTACCATGAACCTGCCAATTACAGTTGACGCAACAATCCAATCCGCGTTGGAGATGCACACGCCGGTCGTCGCCCTCGAATCCGCACTCATCACACACGGCTTCGCCTATCCCGATAATGTAGCAATCACCCAGCGCATGGCCGAAGCCATCCGCGCGGGTGGGGCCTTGCCCGCCGTCATCGGCGTATGGGAGGGCCGCCCCACGGTAGGGCTGAGCGAGGCGCAGGTCGAGAGTCTGGCGCGGGACACAACAGCCGTCAAAATCAGCGTGCGCGACCTGCCCCTGGCGCAGCTGCGCGGGCTGCATGGCGGCGCCACCGTCGCGGCTACGATGCTCCTGGCGCACCGCGCCGGGCTGCACGTCTTTGCCACAGGCGGCATCGGCGGCGTGCATCGCGGACATCCAGAAGACATCTCTGCGGACCTGCCCGCCCTGGCAAGCACTCCGCTGGTGGTCGTCTGCGCCGGCGCCAAAGCAATTCTCGATCTGCCCCGCACACTGGAATTTCTGGAAACGTGGGGTGTGCCGGTGCTGGGCTGGCAGACCGCTAATTTCCCTGCCTTTTACAGCCAGGAATCGGGCCTGCCGGTGGATCAATATGTTGCTGGCGCCGCTGAGGTCGCGGCGGTGTATGCCAGTCAGCGCGCATTGGGGCTGCCCCAGGGATTGCTCGTCGCGGCGCCGGTTCCAGCAGCGGATGAAATCCCGGCAAATGAAATCGAACCGCTCATCGCCCAGGCGCTCGCCGAAGCCGAGGCCGCAGGCGTTACCGGCAAGCGCGTCACGCCGTATCTATTAGCGCGCCTGGTCACGCTCAGCGGCGCGCGCAGCCGGCAAGCGAACGAAAGCCTGCTGGTCAACAACGCGCGCATTGCCGCGGATATCGCGGCGCAGCTTGCGGCGCAACTTGCGGCGCAGAGCTGATGAGCCACGATGCGCGCCCTACTCATCTCCCAAGACCCTGACGAAGCTGCCATTCTCTCGCTGATTCTCCAGCGCACCGGCATGACCGTGAGTCGCTCCACTGATCTGGAGCACGCGCTGCAAAACCAGCCTGAGCCGCCTGCAGATCTGATCGTGCTGGCGATGCCTGCCGGTTCACCCCTGGCGCAGGTGCGCATGATTCGCGCCCAAACGGAGATTCCCCTGTTGCTCATCGCCGAGCAAATCGAAGAAGCCGTTCACGCGCTGCTGTTAGAATCCGGCGCCGACCTGGTCATCGTGCGACCTTTCGGCGCAAGGCTGCTGATCGCACAAATCCGCGCCCTGCTACGTCGCGCTGCCGGATTGCCCTTCTTCACCCTCCCCACGCTCAGCGTCGCCGAGCTGACATTGGATCCAGCGACGCGCACGGTGCAGGTGGGCGCACAAGGCCCCAAACGGCTGACCCACCTCGAATTTCGGTTGCTCTACGCGCTGATGATCCATCGCAGCCAGGTTTTACCGGCAGAGATTCTCGTCGAGCAAGTGTGGGGCTACACGGGCGAGGGCGAGCGGGATCTAGTGCGCGGGTTGATCCGCCGCCTGCGGGCCAAAGTCGAACCGGATCCCAGCCAACCGCGATTCATTATCACCATTCCGGGTGTGGGCTACACCTTCGATCCTCAAAATTGAGCTGCCGTTTCCAGGCTTAAACTGCCAACGCAAAACTTGCTACAAATCGTTACGAAAGTCACATACAGCGTGGCTTTTGCCACCGTTCTTACACGTCTTTTGTACAACTTTTACACAGACCTCTTCTATCATGCAAGCGTGGCTCTCTATCCTAAAAAACCGGGCGCAATGACCGGAATGCCAGAACGGAGACGCCAGATGTGTTCGAGAAACACGCTGCTTTGCTGATCATTACGAGGTTCGAGGAGGTTGAATATGGCTTCGGCAGTTTGCCCGTCCTGCGGAGAAACCATCAAGGTCACGGGGCAAGTCAAGATTGGGCGTTATATCACCTGCCCGATCTGCGATGAAATGCTCGAGATTATTGATGTCAATCCCATTGAGCTTGATTGGGCGTTTTATGATGACGAGGATGATGAGGACGATCTGGATTACGACGAGCGGGACGACGACGACTGGGATAATTAGAAAGGATACCGGTGTTTAAGCACCGGAGGCGCCCGTAGCAACGATAGACGGCCCATTGATGTTTCAACGGGCCGTCTTGTTATATCCATTCTGCGGCTTGAGCCGCTTTTTGTCGTGGCAAATGGGATAACGCTGAACAGTTTACTGCGCTTGTGCTTCTTGCCAGCTCGGTGTATCATTGGAACGGAATGGGCAGGGTGTTAGGGCAAGAAGACTTCCGAGATATGAGGCAGGCGCGATGGGCCTTGAGCTCACCTGGTGGGTAAGACCCACGTCATTTTCGATCATCTTTCCGCAAACACTACTGGGGGTGATGCTTTTCGGCATCTACACCCTTGTAACGCTGTGGCTTTTAATCACCCGCCGCGCCGATTTCCGCGCCCTCACGCCCGCGAAGGGGCTCTATTTTGCATTAGGCCTGTTGCTCATCGGGCTGACCTCAAATGTCGTGGTGCTCGCCTCTTCAATGAAGGGCGTCGTGCTGGCGGCGCCCATCACCCTATTGACCTATCCCCCCGCTGTATCGCTAATTGCCCTGGGAATCCTTACGGCTATCGCACTCTGGCTCGGCCCAGGGCCGGCGATTGTTGCTGGCATCCTCATGGGAATAGCACAAGCGCGCCTGGCTCCGGCCTCCATCAATGATACGTTTGCTTTTGCCGGATGGGCGCTCTGTATCGGGCTGTTCGTGCATCAGCCCTACAAAGGCAATTTCTTCAA
>CAZDSF010000069.1:0-19766 GCA_964508025.1 uncultured Anaerolineales bacterium | reverse complement strand
GAAGCCTGATTGTATGCTTAGCGTCGCTCGATAGACTTACCCCAACAACGTATCAAGCAGTTGATGTAGTTCGGCGATGCTGCTGACGCTGTAATCGGCGGCGGGGGCGGATTTGGGCGTTGGGCTGAGCAGTGCGGCTTGCATCCCTGCCGCCTTCGCGCCTGCGATGTCGTGTGTGATCGAATCGCCGATGTAGAGTGCGTCTTCGGGCGCGACGCCGAGCTGCGCCAAAGCGCGCCAGAAGATGTGCGACGCCGGTTTGTAGCTGCCCACTTCACAGGCGATGACGATGACGTCGAAGTAGCCATCCAGACCGGCCTGGGCGATGCGCGCCCGCTGTTCTTGTGCATCGTAGGCGTTGCTGATGAGGCCCGTTTTGACCTTCCGCTGCACTTGCGCCAGCAGCGGCTCGACGCCAGGAAAGGGGACGCACGCTTCTATCAGTTGGGTGCAGTAGAGCTCGGTGTAGCGATCATCCCAGAGCAGGCCGTAGTGGGCAAAGGTGTGCTGCAAGCGCCAGCTGTGCATCAGCAGCGGATCAATCGCCTGCTCCTCGACCAGCTGATGAAAGGCCATGATGGCATCTACTGCTGTTTCCAGAAAAGCCTCACAGCTGACCGCCGCGCCAGCGTGCGTGTGCAGCCAGCGCAAGCTTTGGAGATCGGCCTCTACAAAATCAACCAACGTGCCGTCGAAATCGAACAGAACAGCCTTGAGCATCAGCGCACTTGCCATTACCGCAACACAGCCTCCATCCATTCTTGAATCCACCGCTCACGGTGCTGTTCGATGTCCACCGGATGAATGACCTCGCGGGTGTATTGGGCCGGTTGTGCGTGATCCAGGAACACCTGCGGCAGCGCCACGGCCTGGTTGGTGGGATAGACCCACATTTGCAGCGGAATATCGGCTTGGAAGGTTTCGCCCAGGGTGAAGGTGACAAAGGCCTGGGCCAGCTCGGGGTTTGCGGCGTTGCGCAGCGCGGCGACGAATTCGAACTGGCGGAAGCAGGTCCCCGGCGCGGTGACGGCGCCCGTCGGCGGCTCGGTGAGCGTTCCCTCGCTGAAGTAGACTTCGGCGGCAGGGCTGGTGGCGTAGCTCACGACGAGGGGGCGCGTCCCCTCGCTGTATGCGCCGCCGCTGAACTCGGTGTAGTACGCCGTGCTCCAGCCATCTACCACCAGCACGTCGTTGGCGCGGAGCGCGCGCCAGAAATCGAGATAGCCCGCTTCGCCAAATTCTTCAATCGTGGCGATGAGGAACGCCAGTCCCGGCGATGATGAGGCGGGATTTTGCACCACGAGCAGCCCCTTGTATTCAGGCCGAGTCAGCTCGGCGAGGCTCTGCGGCGCCGCCAGCCCTGTGCGTTCGAAGTACGCCTTGTCATAGTTCAAGCACACGTCACCGTAGTCCACCGGGAAAAAGCGACCCTCGGGATCCACCCTGAAATCCTCTGGAATGCGCTCAAGATAGCGCTTCTCCAGAGGCTGCGCGATGTCGGCCTCCAGCGCGCGGCTGAGGAAAGTGTTATCCACACCATAGATCACATCCGCTTGTGGGTTGGCTTTGCTCAGGATCGCTTGATTGAGCATCGTCCCTGCATCGCCTGCCTGGAGGAAGATCACAGTGGCGTTGTGCTCCGCCTCGAAGGCGGCAATCACGTTCTCGCTGATGCTGAAGCTGTCGTGTGTCATCACGCGCAATACCTGCGGGCTTGCCGGGGTGAGCTTGGCGCAAGCGGCGAGCAGAAAAACGAATAGCAGCAAAACGGTTAAACGTTTCATGGCAACCTCCGTGTTGTGCACTGCGTATCCGGAAATTACGCAGTACGAATTACGTTTTACAAAAACACCACACCATTCCCTCGCGCACCGTCACCGTTGCCTCTTCTCCCGCCATCACATTGCTCACCCCGCGCGCCGGGCCGAAGCGCAGGGTCTCGTCGCGCAGCGGATAGCGGAGACCGGTTGTGGTCACGCCGCGCGCGTCCCCGCCGAGGGGGATGAGCGAAACGGTATCGCCAGGGGCGCCGCGCAGCGTCAGCGTCTCGCTGCTGCGAATGCAGCGGATGGCCCACTCACCGCCTACAAGCAGCACCTCGCGCCCCGCCAGCGCAGGCAGCGCGAGCAGGAGCAGGTTGGCGAGTTCCTGGTCGGGCCGTCCCCCAAGTGCGCCCAAAACGAGAATGGCTTCAGCGGACTGTTCCGCCGCCCAGAGCAGCGCCAGCTCCAAATCGGTCTCGTCTTTAGCCGGCGGGTGGACGTGGAACGCGGTCCCAGCGGCTTGTAGGCGTGCGCGCCGCTCTGCATCGAGCGAATCCAGATCGCCGATGACATGCGCGGGCGTCAGACCCGCTGCCAGTGCGTGGCGCGTGCCTCCATCCGCAGCGATGATGGCATCGCCGGGGCGCACCCAGCGGGCGATCTCGGCGCGGGGATCATTCATGATGCCGTTAGCAAAGATGATGATGCGCATAGAGACTCCATACTGCGTACTGCGTGCTGCGTAAAGGTCGGCAGTGTGTCGCACACCTTACGAATTACGCAATACGCATCAGAAAAGAAAATCCCCGCCGGGACTTGCCCTGCGGGGATTGCTTGTACATTTTGCTTCCTTCCTCCGCCGGCATGACCCGGATCAGGTTGCGCTTGCTGGTGCAAGCGTAAGGGTCGGCGCGGGATGCTCAGCGCCCTCTCAGCCCGGTTCCCCGGACTCCCCTGGACAACGTCGTTTGTTAAGGCTGGACGTTATTATACCATGGAAATACTGGTACGATAGTAACTGTTCGGATTCTCATTGCAAGGCGTAGATTTTGGGCTGAAGCCCATTATAAGACGTGTTTTTGGCTGCCGCGCAGCGCGGCAGCCAAAAACACGCTCTAAAATCTCCGGCTTTAGCCGTTCTTTGTCGTGACACACAGGATAACGTTGAACAGTTACGTATGATGGAACTTTCTGGCAGCAAAGGTCGTCTGTTTAGTGTGTGCCACAATGTCACCATGTGAGTAGCTGATCTTTGTGCAATGAATCAATCAATCAATCAATCAATGAAAGGATATCTGTCTATGGCAGCTATGTCGCTCATTCTCGGAGGGCTGATTCTACTGGTGTTGGTGGGAGTGGGGATTTTCTTGCTGGTGCGGTACTTCCAAACCCGCAAAATCGGCTTCCTGATCGCGGGGCTGATTAGCGCCCTGGTTCTCCCTGGGTTGCTGCTTTGTCTTCTAGTGGTGCTCTGGATCCCTAGCCAGATGGTGGTTTACGCGCCGCCGCCCCCCGGATTTCTGCCCTGAGTGCTACACCGATGCCGTTCAATCCCCGTTATGCCCTGGCGCGCCTGAGAAGCGATTATTTTCTGAGCGGCATTGCCGTGGGGTATCAAAAGGGGCTGCCGCTGCCCCCGCCGCAGTATGTGATCTGGGATTGCACCCGGCGCTGTAATCTGGCCTGCGAGCACTGCGGCGCATCCAAGGAGCATTACGCTGCCGAGTTGAACACGGCGCAGATGCGAACGATTCTTGCACAGCTCGCCGCAATGGGCGTGAAAAGCCTCGCTGTGACCGGCGGGGAGCCGCTGCTGCGCCGCGATCTGCTGGATGTGCTGGATTACGCCCGGCAACTGGGCCTCAAAAGCGGCATTGCCACCAACGGCTTCCTCGTGGATGCGGCGATGGCGCGCCGCTTGTGCGCTGTAGGCGTCCACTCCGTGCAGGTGAGCCTCGATGGGCTTGCCGCTACCCACAACGCGATCCGACATCATCCGCAGAGCTTCGAGCGCGCGGTTGCGGCGTTGCGGTTGCTGCGCAAGGCCGGCATTCCCCTGGTTTCGGTTGCTACCACGGTCACGCCGCATAATCTCGCCGATCTGGAAAGGTTGCACGCGCTGCTTGCTGAGGAGGCGCTGCCGTTGTGGCGCCTTGCCGTCGCCATGCCCATCGGGCGCGCCGAAGGGGGCGACCTTCTGCTGGATGGCGCGCAACTGCGGCGCCTGTTCGAGTTTGTGCGCCGACGTGCGCGGCGTGGGCTGCATTTGCTCATTGGGGAAAATCTGCCCTTTTTGGGAGAATGGGAACAGCGCTTGCGCCGCGAGCCGCTGGTGTGCCCCATCGGATTTGGCGTTTGCTGTATCGGCGTGGATGGCTACATCCGGGGCTGCCCGGAGCAGCCCGATACGCCTGAGAATCGAGAAGGCTTCGCGCTGGAGCGTCCGCTCGCGGAGATCTGGCAGCAAGGCTTCGGGCGCTATCGCCGGCGCGAAATTCGGGAGCAGGACGCCGCGTGCGCAATTTGCACGGCCTGGAGTAGTTGCTATGGCGGCTGCCGGGTCATGCGCGAAGCCGGACAGCAGTGTATTCGGCAGCTGCTCGCGTGATAGCGCGGCATCCTCGCGGCGCTAAGCCTGCACCAGCCGCGTCGCCGTGAAGTGATCCGTGATCAGAATGTTGATCCAGCGCCCTCGCAGCGCGCCCAGGATCGCGGCGAATTTTCGGCTGCCCCCAGCCACGCCGATCGCGCGGTTGACCCGGCGCAACTGCTCCAATGTCATGGAGATGACGCGCTTTTCCAGACCGGTTTCCACCAGATTGCCGTTGTGATCGAAGAAGCGCAGCAGAATATCTCCGATGGCGCCCTGTTGCCGCAATAATCGCAGCTCCTGCGGCGCGAAGATGTTCCCGCTCTGCGCCAACAACGGCGAAGGATCAATTGCGCCGATACCCACCATCGCCGTGGTCACTTGATCGAAGAGCCGCAGCGCCGGCTGCGCAAAGTTGTCGGCGAGCAATACATCCCGCGCGGCTTCGGTCGCCACCACGCCCGACACGGGCAGATAGACCGCCTCCCCACTGACCAACTGCGCCAGCCGCGAGGTCAGGCGCGTGGCATGCGCCTCGACGGCGGGGTTGCCCACCCCGCCGAGAATTTGCACCACCTTCACCCCCGGCTTGCGCGGCAATGCGTGCAGCGCATCCACCAGCGCCAGCAGCGTCGCGCTCCATGAAGAGATGCCGATGATATCTTGGGGATGGAGGATGGATTCGAGATAGTAGGCGGCGGCGGCGCCCAGGTCGCGCTGAATGAGCATTTCTTCATCATCGAGGCTATCTACGACGATGGCATCTCGCAGGCCAAATTTCTTCATGAGGCCCTCTTCCAATTCGGTATAAACGCCCTTGGGCACGTTGACCGTGATACGAATCACGCCCTCTTTCTTCGCGCGATCTAGTAGCCGCGAGACAGTGGCTTGGGATATTCCCAACTGCGCAGCGATCTCTGACTGCCGCATATCCCACTCGTAATACATCCGCGCGATCCGTGCGATCAACCGTAACTCATCTAGTTGCGCCATTGTCCCCCGCCCCTTTGTGAATAGAAATGAATATTTGAATAATTATGCGTTTTCGCTTGACAGGTGTTTCATCTTTAGTATTATAGCACAAGACTGAATGATTATCAATAGGTGAATATCTATTCAATGGCCGAATCA
This sequence comes from uncultured Anaerolineales bacterium, assembly GCA_964508025.1. Taxonomy (GTDB): domain Bacteria; phylum Chloroflexota; class Anaerolineae; order B4-G1; family SLSP01; genus JAAZNO01. The sequence goes on along the minus strand of CAZDSF010000069.1, from coordinate 14,282 downwards.
ACCCTTTCCCATGCCCTAAGTGATAAGATCAGTGTCTTGCAGCGCAAGTCCATTCTGTACCGCAAGGCGATTCTCGATATGATCTACTCGGCAAAGGCCGGTCATACCGGCGGTAGCCTTTCCTGTGTGGATCTTCTCAATGTTCTCTATAACCATGTGATGAACATTACCCCTGCTAACTTCGATCAGGTGGATCGAGATCACTACATCCACAGCAAAGGCCATTCGGTTGAGGCGCTCTATGCGGTGCTGGCAGATCAAGGGTTTTTTCCGGCAACCGCGCTGGAAACTGTAGAAAAGTTTGGCTCTGAGTTTATCGGCCACCCCACGCGCAGTGTGCCTGGCATCGAGCAGAACACCGGTGCGCTGGGACACGGGCTTGCTGTGGCTGTGGGCATGGCTTTGGCGGCAAAGTTGGACGAACGACCCAATCGAGTTTTCACCATCCTCGGAGATGGGGAACTGACCGAAGGTTCGATCTGGGAAGCCTCCATGAGCGCAGCGCACTACCGGTTGGATAACCTCGTTGTGATTGTGGATCGTAACACGCTACAAATCACCGATCGCACCGAAAACGTGATGCGCCTGGAGCCGCTGGCGGAGAAATTCGCCGCGTTTGGCTACGCGGTGCGCCATGCCGATGGTAACGACATCGCCTCGCTGATGGCAGTCTTCGCGGGATTGCCCTTTGAAACTGGCAAGCCGAACCTGGTGCTGGCGCACACGGTCAAGGGGAAGGGCGTTAGTTTCATGGAAGATAGCGCCGCCTGGCACCATCGCGTACCTACGGCGGTTGAATATGCCGCTGCTTTGGGCGAACTTGCACAAGCCGAAGAAATCTGGAAGAGCACGTATGAACGCTACGAATCTATCATCACCACTGTTGCCGGCTAAAGCCAACCTGGATGTTTTCGCCGAAACGCTGATCGAGCTGGCAGCTCAGCAGCGTGATCTGCTGGTCGTCACGAGCGATTCGCGGGGATCGGGCAAGCTCGTACCCTTTGGGCGGCAATTTCCAGAACAGCTGATCGAGATAGGCATCGCGGAGCAAAATCTGGTCGGCGTTGCGGCAGGATTGGCGGCAGCGGGCAAGAAAGTTTTCGCGGTTTCTCCGGCTTCGTTCCTCACCGCCCGCGCGCTCGAACAGATCAAGAACGATGTGGCCTATTCGGATCAGCCAGTGAAGCTCATCGGCATTAGCGCGGGGGTGAGCTATGGCGCGCTGGGCAGCACGCATCACTCGCTGCACGATCTTGCAGTGTTACAGGCCATCCACAACCTCGATATTGTCGTTCCGGCGGATAACTTCGAGACCCGCGAGGCGATTCGCGCCGCGCTGTATCATCCCCGCCCCATCTACATCCGCTTTGGCAAGCGCCCTCTGCCCACGCTGCATCCGCCGGAGACGCGTTTCGAGATTGGGAAGGCGATTCCGCTGACGCCAGAACGCAATCGTTATGCGGTGGCTTTCATCGCAGCCGGCGAGGCTGTGGCGCCCGCGTTGCTGGCAAGCGCTTTGCTCCAGCAAGAGGGGATGGCGTGCAGTGTGCTGAGTTTGCACAGTCTGCGCCCCTTCGACGAGGGCGCGGTGATGGGAGCGGCGCAGCGCGCTCGCGCCGTGATCACCGTGGAAGAGCACAGCGTCCACGGCGGGCTGGGCAGCCGCACGGCGGCCCTGCTGATGCAGGCGGGCATCTTCCGCCCGCTGCGCATCGTGGGCATTCCCGATGAGCACACCATCACCGGCAGCCAGGCGGAGATCTTTCAGCATTATGGAATTTCGGCAGAAGGGCTGGCGCGAACCGCCTGGCAGTTGTTGAATGAGGAGACGCGCTGATGACGCAGGGTTCCGGCTTGTTTCTGGCGCTCGATCAGAGCACCTCGGCGACAAAAGCGCTGCTCTTCACGCCAGAAGGGCAGCTGTTGGATCAGGAGGCGGTAGCGCATCGCCAGCACTATCCGCGCCCCGGTTGGGTGGAGCACGACGCGGAAGAAATCTTCGCCAACACCCTGACCGCCGCGCGCACGTTGCTCCAGCGGCACGAGGCGCGCTGGGGCGAGCTGCTGGCGCTCAGCATCACCAATCAGCGTGAGACGTTTGTGATCTTTGAGCGCGGCACTGGCAAGCCGCTGTATCATGCCATCGTCTGGCAGTGTACGCGCGGCGAAGCGCGCTGCCGGGAGCTCCAGGCGGCAGGCTACGAGCCGCTGATTCAGGCGCGCACGGGGCTGCGCATTGACACGTACTTCCCTGCCGCCAAGATCCAATGGCTGCTGGATGCCCGCCCCGACCTGCGACAGCAGGTGCAGGAAGGCCGCGCGCTCATCGGTACGATAGATGCCTATCTCATCTATCGGCTCACCGGTGGGCGCGTCTTTGCCACGGATCACACCAACGCTTCGCGCACGCTGCTTTACGATATCCACCGGCTGGCTTGGGATGCAGAGCTCGCGCAGCTCTTCGAGACGCCGCTCCACGCGCTGCCGGAAATCCGCGCCTGTGATGCGCGCTTCGGCGACACCGATGTTGCGGGGCTGCTGTCCACACCCCTGCCCATCTGTGGTGTGATGGGTGATTCGCAGGCGGCGCTCTTCTCCCAGCGCTGTTACACGCCCGGCAGCGCCAAGGTGACGTTTGGGACCGGCTCTTCTATGCTCCTCAATATCGGAGATGCGCCGCGCGCGGCAGGGCAGGGGATCGTGACCGCTGTGGCGTGGGTGCTGGGCGCGACGCCCACGTATGCCTTCGAGGGCATCACCAATTTCACCGGCGCGACCATCCAATGGCTGCGAGATCAGCTGGGCTTGATCCACTCGGCGGAGGAGAGCGAGGCGTTGGCGCTTTCTACGCCCGACAATGCCGGGGTGTATCTGGTGCCCGCGTTCGTGGGGCTGAGCGCCCCTTACTGGCGCCCCGATGCGCGGGCGGCGATTCTGGGTCTGACGCCTTCGGCCACGCGCGCGCACGTCGTCCGCGCGGCGCTGGAGTCCATTGCCTACATCATCCAGGATGTGCTGCGGCTGATGCAGGCTGAAGCCGGTCTGACGCTGACGCGCATCCACGCCGATGGCGGCGCGACGCGCAATCGCTTTTTGATGCAGTTCGTGGCGGATATGACCCGTCTGCAAGTGCGTGTGGCTCGCACGGCAGAGCTCTCGCCGCTAGGCGCGGTCTTTGCCGGGGCGCTGGGCATGGGCTGTTTTCCTTCCCTGCCGGCATTGCAAGCCTTGCCGGCAGATGCGCAGGACTACGAGCCGCTGATGTCAGAAGAAAACGCTGCGACGTTGCTCGCTGGTTGGGAGCGCGCCGTGAGCCAGGTTTTATCTGTCGCTGAATAGCAGCCGTCTGGCGGAGCAGCCGTCTGGCGGCGCAAAACATCACTGAGGATGGCGTTATGAATGCTACTGTTTTGAAAAAGCCCATCGTTCTCATTCCGTTGCTCATTGTGCTTCTCTGCGCAGCATTGGCGTTTCCCTTGCGCCCTTATACCTTCACCGTGGCGCCCATCCAACAGGTGGAGGAGATGAAGCAGAGCGAGGCTTTTGATCCCGTTGCCTGGGTGGACGGGATTTGGGAGAGCAAACTTGTGCCGACGATTGTAGAGCGCGCTGTAGATCTGCCCGTGATTCTGAACGAGATGCATCCCGATCCGAGCGGCGCCACGCCCAAAGACAGTTTGGTGGAAATCGCCCAGGAATATGGGTTGATTACCGTGGGCGAGGCGCACGTCTACATGGTCAAGGGGCGGGGGCAGGTGGTCAGCCTCGATACCTCCTCAAGCGCGGGGACGCTGGAGCTGCGCCTGGAAGGGTACAATGGCCCGATTACAACAAAGCTCTTCATCGGGACGCGCATTCCGGCGGATGAGACCTCGGTGCGCGACGCGGTCGGCTTCATCACCTTTGGAGATTTCCGTGAGCAGACGGAATTCGGCAAGGTGGGAGCGGAGATCAATCGCCGCGTGCTCAACCAGGTATTGGCGCCGCTCGATAAAGAGACGTTGGTGGGCAAGACGATCAGCTTCTATGGCGCCTTCACCATCCGCACGTTCAACCTGATCAGCATCAACCTGAGCGAGATTCGCGTTGTGCCCGTTCAAGTGGAGATCGTGGAGTGACGTATGAACGAACCGCTTGCATTGACGCCCTCTAATGCTGCTGGCGGGCCAGACCCGGAGGTCATTCTGCGCGCTGAGCGGATCACCAAGGTGTTCCCCGGCACGGTGGCTCTGGATGAGGTGGATTTCAACGTCTATCGTGGCAAGGTGAATGTGCTGATTGGCGAGAACGGCGCGGGCAAATCCACGCTGATGAAGATTTTGGCGGGGGTCGAACAGCCCACCCACGGGCGGATTCTGCTCGAAGGGGCCGAAATTCGCTTGCAATCGCCGCTCGAAGCATCGCGGCATGGCATTGGCATTATTTATCAGGAGCTTAATCTCTGCCCCAACCTGAGTGTGACAGACAATATCTTCCTGGCGCGCGAGATGCAGCAACGCGGGGTTGTGGATCAGCGCGAGCAACGCCGCACCGCTGCGGCGCTGATCAAGCGGCTGGAGCAACGCATTGACCCCGACATGCTGGTGAGCGATTTGCGCATCGGGCAGCAGCAGATCGTCGAAATCGCTAAAGCGCTGGCGCAGGATGCGCGCATCCTGATCATGGATGAGCCGACCTCGGCGTTGAGCGCGGCGGAGGTGGAGATTCTCTTTCGCGTGATCGCCGATCTCAAGGCCAATGGCGTCTCCATCATCTACATCTCGCATAAGCTGGATGAGCTGTTGCAGATTGGCGATGCGATCACGGTGCTGCGAGATGGAAAAAAGGTCGCGGAGGCTGCGGCGGCGGATGTGGATGTGCCCTGGCTGATCGAGAAGATGGTGGGGAAGAATCCGGCGACGCTGTTCAGTCACCGCGCGCACAAGATCGGTGAGGTGTTGCTGCGGGTGGAGGACCTGGCGCTGCCGCGCGTCGGCGGCGGCTACGTGGTGGATCATGTCTCCTTCAATCTCCATGCGGGCGAGATTCTGGGATTTTACGGCCTGATGGGCGCCGGGCGCTCTGATCTGGTGGATTGTCTGGTGGGTGCGCGGCCCCAGGCGCGGGGCCGCATCTGGCTCAACGGGAACGAGGTGACGGTGGCGGGCGTGCCCTCGCGGATTCGCGCCGGGTTGGTGCTGGTGCCCGAAGATCGTCAGTGCGAAGGCTTGGTGCCGGCGCTTTCGGTAGCGCACAACATGCAGTTGGCGAGCCTCTGGCGCTATCTGCGCCGCTTCTATCTGGTGCGCCAGAAGGAGAAAGCCGCCGTCGAGGGCATGATCAAAGACCTGTCCATTCGCGTTGCCAATCCAGAGCAGAGCATCACGGCGTTGAGCGGCGGCAATCAGCAGAAGGTGGTGGTCGCCAAAGGGCTGCTCACCCAACCCAAGGTGTTGATGCTGGATGAACCCACGCGCGGCATTGATGTGGGCGCCAAATCCGAGATCTTTGAGATTATGACCCACCTGGCAGAGCAGGGGTACGGGGTGATCTTCATTTCCTCCGAGTTGAAGGAAATTCTGGCGATGTCTGACCGCATTCTGGTCATGTCGAAGGGCAAACTCACTGGTGAGTTTCCGCGTCAGGAAGCCACCGAAGAAAAACTGGTTGCCGCCTCGGCCATTGGGCATGGGCCGATCTCGCGGAACAATCATAACCATCAACAGCATTCTCATCAGGAGCCGGCACAGCTATGAAGAACCGATCATTGCGTCTGACCCGAACCGATTTGATGCAGTTTTTACTGCGCGGACGCGCCTTTATTGCGCTGATCCTTGTTGTCGTTATCTTTACCGCGTTGGTCCCCGGCTTTCTCAGCAAGGGCAGTCTGGTCATCATGTCCAAGCATGTCGCCACGAACGCGATTCTGGCAATTGGCATGACCTTCATTATTCTGACCGGCGGCATTGATCTCTCGGTTGGCTCTATTGCCGGGCTGGTAGCGATGATCGCGGGCGGGTTGATTAACGAAGGCATCATCCTGAAGCAGTTTGGCATCATCATCTATCCGCACACCTGGGCGATCATTGTGATTGGTTTGCTGGCGGGCACACTGATGGGCGCCATCAACGGGCTGATCATCACCCGCTTCAATGTGGCGCCCTTCATTGCTACGCTGGGGATGCTCTACATGGCGCGGGGTTTTGCCGGATTGCGCAACAATGGCTACACCTTCGCCAATATCATCGGGCGGCCCGAATTCGGCAACACCGGCTTCGATAAGCTCGGTTCAGGCACGTTTTTGAGTCTGGATTATTCCATCTGGATCATGATTGCCTTTGCGTTGATCGCGCTCTTTCTGACCACTCGGATGCCCTTCGGGCGGCACGTCTACGCCATCGGCGGCAACGAACGCGCGGCGGGGCTTTCGGGCGTGCGCATCAAGCAGACGAAGCTGGTCGTTTACATGATCAGCGGCTTTTGTGCCGCGATGGTGGGCTTGATCATCGCCTCGCAACTGGTGGCGGCGCATCCGGCCACGGGCGACACCTTCGAGATGAATGCCATCGCGGCAGTGGTGTTGGGCGGCACCTCGCTGGCGGGGGGACGCGGCAGCATCGGCGGCACCATCATCGGCGCCTTCGTCATCGGCGTGCTGGCCGATGGCCTGGTGATGATGGGCGTCTCCTCATTCTGGCAACGGGTCATCAAAGGCGCGGTGATTATCCTTGCCGTTATCATTGACCAGCTGCAGGCTCGAATGCAGGAACGCATCGCCCTCCAGCAGCAAGAACAACTGAAATAAACTTCCCGAAAGCGGCAGTTTTATCTTTGGATTTTGAATCAGGAAAGGAGTTGCTATCGTTTGAATTGACACGCGACATCTCATTTGGTCTTTCGGAAATTCAATAAATTTTTGAAGGTTTAGACTTTTGAGGAGGAGACTTATGTTCAGCAGGAAATTCTATGTTGTTGTGGGTGTGTTCGCCGTTCTGGCAATGCTCCTGACCGCTTGCGGCAGCGGCAAGCCGACGCAAGCGCCTACCGCCGGTGATACCGGCAAGAAGCTCATCTGCGTGATTGTGCCGCCGGTGGAGAATCCGTTCTTTGGCGCGATGCAGGAGATCGCCGCCGCCAAGGCCGAGGAGCTGGGCTACGAGACCCTCAAACTGGTACATGGCGACGACGCCAACAAGCAGATGGAGCTCTTCGAGACCTGTATCGCGCGCAAAGCCGCCGCCATCATCTTGGATAACGCGGGCGCGGATGCCACGGTCGCCGCGGTGCAGAAGGCGAAGGATGCGGGGATTCCGACCTTCCTGGTGGATCGGGAGATCACGAAGGAAGGCGTCGCCGCCGCGCAGATCGTTTCCAACAACTACCAGGGCGCGACGATTCTGGCTGAATACTTCGTCGAGTTGATGGGCGAGGAAGGGAAGTACGTGGAACTGACCGGGCGCGACACCGACACTAACGCCCACATCCGCTCGCAGGGCTACCATGATGTGATGGATCAGTACCCTGGATTGGTGATGGTGGCGCAACAGACCGCCAACTGGAGCCAGACCGAAGGCTACAGCGTGATGGAGACGATCCTCCAGGCCAATCCCGACATCAAGGGCGTCATCTGCGGGAACGACACGATGGCGTTGGGCGCGCAGGCGGCGCTGCTGGCTGCTGGGCGCGCGGACGTGATCGTGGTGGGCTTCGATGGCAGCGATGACGCCATCGAGTCCATCATGAAGGGCGAGCTCAAAGCCACCTCGCTGCAACCCGTCGCCGAGATGGCGATTCAGGCCGCGATTCAGGCGGATCAGTTCATCCGCACAGGTAGCACCGGCAAGCCGGAGAAGCAGTCCATTGACATGGTACTGCTGACCGTCGAGAACGCCTGCCACTACAAGCGCTTCGCGCCCACCGGCACGAGCGGCGCCTGTCCCAAGCCATAACGCGGGGCGCTGCCGAAGCATCGTCTCGCGGCGCTAATCTCTCGGAGGCGGGCGTTCCACAGGATGCGCCGCCTCCGAACGCCATGGATCAACCGGGGGCATTCCATGAAGAAAATCGGTATCATCAACGCGGATATTGCTGCTGTGACCGCCAGCCTGGGCCACAACGACCAGCTCACCATCGTAGACGCCGGCTACCCCATCCCCACCTCGACGCAGCGGATTGATCTCGCGCTGACGCGGGGCGTGCCGACGTTCCTGCAAACCCTCGAAGTGGTGCTCAGCGAGGTCTACGTCGAGCGCATCATCCTGGCGGAGGAGATCAAGGCTTACAGCCCGCACATCCTGGAAGGCATTCAACGCCTGCTTCCAGATGCGCCTATCGCGTTCGTTCCCCATAGCGAATTCAAGCAGGTCGTGCCGGGCACGCGCGCGGTAATCCGCACGGCGGAATTCACCCCCTACGCCAACATCATCCTCGTCGCTGGCGCGTGGGGCTTTCAGCTCTAAAGTGGGGAGATTTTCATCCTTCCACCTTCATCCTTCATAATTTTTATAAGAGGTTTTTATGAACAACACTTGTATTGGCGTGATTTTTGGCAACCGCGACTTTTTCCCTGATCACCTCGTGAGCGAGGCGCGGCGCGATATTCTGGCTTTGTTCGAGGAGTTGCACATAGATGGGATCATGCTGGAAGAGCACGAGACCAAGTTGGGATCGGTGGAGACATATATGCACGCGAAAGCTTGCGCGGAGCTGTTCAAGGCGCACCGCGAGCGCATCGAGGGCATTCTGGTCGTGCTGCCCAACTTCGGCGATGAGAAGGGCGTGGCCGATACGATCAAGCTCTCTGGCCTGCAAGTGCCCATCCTCGTGCAGGCTTATCCCGATGTGCTGGACGCGCTGAATGTCGAATGTCGGCGTGATGCCTTCTGCGGCAAGATCTCGGTCTGCAACAATTTGCGGCAGTACGGCTATCCGTACACGCTCACTGCGCAGCACACCAGCCACCCGCTTTCGGCGACGTTCCGGCAGGATCTCGCGCGCTTCCTCGGCGTTTGCCGTGTGGTGAAGGGCCTGCGCAACGCGCGCCTCGGCGCCATCGGGGCGCGGCCCAGCGCGTTCAACACCGTCCGCTACAGCGAAAAGCTCCTCCAGGCCGCCGGCATCACCGTGGTGACGGTGGACTTCTCGGAGATTCTGGGCGAAGCCACGCGCCTGAGCGACGATGCGCCAGCAGTGCGCGCCAAACTGGAGGAGATTCGCGCCTACGCCCGGCACGACCGCGTGCCCACGCCTGCGCTGGTGCGGATGGCCAAGCTGGGCCATGTCATTTCTAATTGGATGACCGAGAACGACATCCAGGCGACGGCGCTCCAGTGCTGGACTTCGGTGCAGAAGAACTACGGCGTCAATGCTTGCACGCTGATGAGCATGATGAGCCAGCAGTTGCTGCCTTCGGCCTGCGAGGTAGACATCACCGGCGTGGTTTCGATGCTGGCGCTCCAGCTGGCTTCCGGTTTCCCCAGCGCGCTGGTGGACTGGAACAACAACTACGCCGACGATCCTGAGCGCTGTGTGCTTTTCCATTGCGGCAACTGGGCTAAAGCCTTCGTGCCCGATATCGAGATCAAAACCGCGCCGATTCTGGGCAGCACTATCGGCGAGGAGAACACCTATGGCGCGATGGCGGGCCGCGCCGCCGCCGGGCCGCTCACGTATGCCCGCGTCAGTACGGATGATGTCCACGGCTGCATTCGCGCCTACACCGGGGAGGGCGAGCTCACCAATGATCCGCTCGACACGTTCGGGCATCGCGCCGTCGTCCATGCGCCGGGCCTGCAACGCCTGCTCGCGCACATCTGCAACCATGGCTTCGAGCATCACGTCGCCATGACCATGGGGCGCGTCGCCGACACCCTCAACGAGGCTTTCGGCAATTACATGGGCTGGGAAGTCTACGCGCACAAGGGATGAAGGTAATACGCATTGCGTATTACGTAATGCGTGAAACGTAAGAAAATGCTGGGCGTGGTTGCGCATAACGTGACCACGCCCAGCACTTCTCAAAATGCGACTTTAGCCGCCGTTGCCGCCCCTATCGCGGCCAGAGCGGCGCGGGCTGCGGCGGATCATCGAACCATGTGGTGTACAGCTCCCGGAAGACGCCGTTATCATACAACAGCATCAGCGTCTCGTTGAACGCATCGCGGAAACTGGAATCCCCCTGCGGCAGCACGTAGCCCACAGGCCGATAGGTGAAGCGGGTATCCGCAAGCGTGAAACCGGGCTGGCGGAATAGGGGCGCCAGCACCAGGCTGCGCTCGGCCAGCAGAGCGACGACGGCTCCCTGTTGTAAAGCGGCGACCGCCGTATCCCGGTCAGGATAGGCGATGGTGTTGAGCGGCCCGTCGGCCAGCTGCGTGAGCTGCGGCGCGACTGCGGCGCCTTCTGTCCCGGCAATGACGCCTACCGGCTGCCCCACCAGCTCTTGCAAGTTTCGGAAGGGGGCGGTGTTGCGGGAAAAGATACCCACCCCGTCATCGAAGAGCAGCGTCGAGACATCGGCTTGCAGTTCGAGCTCGCGCGTCTGCACCCAGCCGCCCGCGAGCAGATCCACGTCGCCATTGAGCAGGGCTTGCATCCCAGAGGCGCGGGTCACGGGCATGAATTGCAACGCCTGACGATTACCGAACCACACTTCGGCCACCCGCTCCAACAGGCGGATCTCGAAACCGGTCTGCGCGCCATCCTCACGGTCGGCGGTGTAGGGCCACAGTTCGGGCAGATAGCCCACGCGGAAAGCGCCGCGCCCGCGCACCGCCGCGACCGTATCGCCAGAGAAGCGCTCTTGCGGTGTGTTGGTCAACGCGGGCGTGGGAGCGCTGCCGGGCCAGCGGGCCAGCGCGGGCGGCGAGGTCGCCGGCAGCCAGCGCGTGTACAGGGCGTCGCGGGTGCCATCGGCGGCCATATCCTGGAGCGTGAGCGCCAGCAGATTGGCGAAGAAGGGATCATTTTCGCGGAAACCGATGGCGAAGGGCGTCTGGGTGTATTGCCCCACAATTTCGGCGCCAGTGACCATGCGGCGAGCGCGTTCCAGGCGATGGCGTTCATCCGCATAGACTTCAATCTGCCGCGTGCGCAGCGCTTCCGTTACCTGGAAGAAGTTCTCATACGTGGTGATGGTCGGCGTGACCGGTGCAGCACTGCCCAACTGGCGGCGGGCGTCGCCCCAACGCACGATGCCCACCTGTCGCCCCCCTAAATCGGCTACCTGAGCGATACCGGTGTCGGGAAACGTCAACAACGCCTGCCCGTTGATGAAATACGGCGGCCCAAAGTCAATGAGCTGTTCGTAATTGCGCGTGTGGGGCACCCCGGCCAGCACAATATCCACATTGCCTTCGAGCAGATGATCGGCGGCGGTATCGGAGCGCAGCTGGCGGAACAGCACGGCATCGGGATTGCCCAGCCAGCGCCGCGCCAGCTCGCGGGCGAGATCAATCTCCAGGCCCGCCAGTTCGCCGTTGGGGCTGATGTAGGAGAACGGCTCCAAATCGTAGCGGATGCCCACGATGATGGCGCCGCGTTGCTGAATGCGCGCCGCTGTGGCAGTTTGTGGCGGGAAGGGTTCCGGCGTAGGGGCGATGTAGGTGAGCAACGGCTCCTCTGCCGGCTCTTCGGCTAACAGCCCCAATAGATCCGCGCAGCCGGTAAGCAGGATCAGTATTAGCAGTAACGACAGCGGCAACAAACGGCGCATGGATAACATTCCTCCCCATCGAACATGCGCGGGATTCGTCCCGCTCCCCAACTTTACCACAAAGACCCAAGGGCACAATGCCGGGCAATGTGAAGCGTGCTCTTGAAAAACTCCGAAATCAGTTATAATAGCTAACTAATAGCGCGCGTTTGGTCAACCAATCACGGCACACCCATACCTGCTTTTGGAGGCTTCAAAACATACGATGAAGACATTAGGGTTTCTTTCCAGTTATACACGGAAATACATTCGGCCTTTGTTGCTCACCGTCATCAGCATGGTGCTGTTGGTGGGCGTGCAGTTGGTCATCCCCTGGCTGATTCGCTCGCTGGTTGCGACCGTGACCGAAGCGGGCGCTTCCCTCGAAGCCATGAGCACCATCACCCGGCTGGCGCTGATTGCGCTGGGCGTCCACCTGATTCGCGGCGGCTTGCAGTTCGTCCGTAGTTACATGGGGCACGTGGCGGGGTGGGGCGTCGTCGCCGATGTGCGCCGCGAAATCTATCGGCACTTGCAGCGGCTCTCGCTGCGCTTCTACGAGGATAAGCAGACGGGGCAGCTGATGTCGCGCGTGGTGAACGACTCGGATATGTTCGAGCGGCTGATTGCCCACGCCATCCCTGATGTGGCTGTGAATGTGCTCACTCTCATCGGTGTGACGGCGGTGCTGGTCACGATCAACTGGCAGCTGATGTTGCTCAGCCTGATCCCCGTGCCCTTCATCCTGCTTTCGATGCGCGCCTTCGCCAAGTATGTGCGCCCGGCATTCGTGGTGCGGCAGAAGGAGCTGGGCGAGCTCAACGCCACGCTCAACGATAATCTCGCGGGCATTCGGGAGATCAAAGCCTTCACGCGCGAGGAACTGGAAGCCGGGCGCGTGGGCGAGCGCATCGTCCGCTACCGGGATTCGCTCCTGCGCGCCCTGCGGCTCATGGCGACCTTCCATCCGTTCGTGCAGTTCACCTCCTCGCTGGGCGTCATCCTGATGATCTACTTCGGCGGGCGGCTGGTATTGCAACAAGTGCTGCCGCTGGAAGACTGGGTGGCGTTCTACCTCTATCTCGACCTCTTCTACCAGCCCATCCGCGTGCTCGGCGACGCCTGGGAGGGCGTACAGGAGGCGCTCGCGGGCGCGGAGCGTGTCTCGGAGCTGCTCAACGAGCAGCCGACGGTGGTGGAAGCACCCGACGCTATCGCCTTGCCGGAGCCGGTTGCGGGCGCGATTGCCTTCCACGACGTGAGCTTCTCTTACAGCGAGGGCGAGCCGGTGCTCGAGCACATCAATCTGGAAATTCCCGCGCACAAAGTGGTGGCGCTGGTCGGCCCGACGGGCGTGGGGAAGACGACGCTGGCAAGCCTGATTCCGCGCTTCTACGATGTCTGCGAGGGCAGTATCACGCTCGACGGCTACGATCTGCGCGCGCTCAAAGCCGATAGCCTGCGCAAGCAGATCAGCATCGTCTTGCAGGATGTCTTTCTCTTCCACGGCACGGCGCGGGAGAATATTCTCTTTGGCAAGCCCGACGCCACGGAGGAGGAAATTCTCCACGCGGCGCGCATCGCTAACGCGCACGAGTTCATCATGCGCTTGCCCAACGGCTACGACACCATCATCGGCGAGCGGGGCGTGAAGCTCTCCGGCGGGCAGAAGCAACGGCTGGCGATTGCGCGGGCCGTGCTCAAGGATGCGCCGATTCTCATCCTGGATGAGGCCACGTCATCGGTGGATACGGAGACGGAGCTGCTGATTCAGCAGGCGTTGGAACGGCTGATGGTGGGGCGCACAACGCTGATTATCGCGCATCGCCTCTCGACGGTGCGCAACGCGGATAAGATCGTGGTGTTGGAGGGCAATTCCATCGTGCAGATGGGCACACACGCTGAATTGATCGCGCGAGAGGGGCTGTATCGCCACCTCAACATGGTGCAGATGCAGCTGGAGCCGCTGCTGATGCCATCGAACGGCGCGCCGGCGCTGGCGGCTCAGCCTGCCTGATAGAGCCGCTTCTTGCGGATGAGAACATCCACGGCCAACGGGACCAGATAGCGTAGCGGCAATCCCTCGTGGACGCGGCGGCGCAATTCCGTAGCGCTGATATGGAGCGGCGGCACATCGAGCCAGGTGAGCCGCCGCTCTAACATTGGCAGGCGCTCACACAACACATCGAGCGCGGCGGGGCGATCGGGCCGGCGCATCACCGCGAGCTCTGTCAGCTCCAGAATCTCCTCCGGCGCGCGCCACGCGAGAAAATCGCGCAACGAATCCTCGCCGAGCAGCAGGACCCATGTCGTCACTTGTGGATATTCGGCGCGCAGCAGGCGCAGCATGTCCACGGTATAGTGCGGGCCGGGGCGATCCACATCCACGCGGGAGAGCAGGAAGCTGCCGTTATCGGCAATCGCCGCATGGACGAGGGCCACGCGATCCGCAATCGGGCTGAGATTCAGACGCGGCTTGTGGGGCGGCTCCCCCGCCGGGACGAAAAGCACGCGGGCGAGCTCCAACTGCACCCGCGCCGTCTCTGCGAGCGCGAGATGCCCGTAATGTGGCGGATCGAAACTGCCGCCGAAAACGCCGAAACGAAGGGGT
>CAZDSF010000068.1:14745-19878 GCA_964508025.1 uncultured Anaerolineales bacterium | reverse complement strand
TGTAAATATAGCTGGTAGCAATCAAATAATCATAACCCTGGGACTCATACCACGCAAGTGAATGCTCGGAAAGTCCGGCCCCCCCCACAATAGTCACATCAAAGACAACATCTGAAAAAGGAGCGGCTCTCTCTGGTGTAGAAAGAGGTGGGGTATGTATTGACCAATCCACAGCAATTCTGGCCCCTTCAGGAACATTCGCCTCTATCCAAGCTTTAGCTTGAGTGCGTGTATCTTCTCGGGTCAACACTACGTTATGGCGAATACTGGCAATTAAAGGGTATGCCACAACTATCGAGATCAATATGCTCATCGCTATCCATTGTGATCTTGTCGCCTTGAACTTCATTCGGGCCGCAATGACCACCACCGCTTCAGCAGCAAACAAGGCTAAAAAGGGTACCAAAGGCAAAGTATAACGCGCAAAATAATGACGTGTTGCCCCCATCAATAAATAATAGACCAATGGGAAAGAAAGTAATAGAATACTGATATTATCACCACGTAAAGCCAGTATTAACCTTCGTCCCAGACCTATTATGCTCAGAATTAGGAACGGCAATCCGATACCCCATAAGAGGGTTTTTCCATAAAACAACCACCCAGACAAGGAATCAACTTGCCAGATCTCAAATCCGCCAGCCTGACCAGCCTGATATTGACCGAGAACTTCCTGTAGATAGGGGGTTGGATTTGCTAGAATTTGAGGCGAACCTATAGCAAACCCCAACACAAAAAGAGCAGCGCCTCCGAAAACGCTTCGGTTAAATAACCTTCCGATTAAGTTTTTCGATTCACTGATAGACATAGAAGCCCAGAATACCGGAAGTGCAACAATCGCGCCTGTCCACTTCATAGAAACAGCAAGCCCACCCATTAAGCTGGCCCAATAAATATAGTGTTTCTTCTGTTGAGACATGCCAACCAGCGCGAGGGTTAAAGCTAACACAACAAAAAACGGCATGGCGATATCTGGCACGGCATAATGCGAATCACGCACATGCAAGAAACTCATCGCCAGCAAAGTAGCAGCTATTAACCCCGTCTTCTGATCTCTGGTTTTCCGCGCTAAATAATAGATAGACGCAACTGTAGCCATACCCATAAAAGCAATGGTTGTTCGAGCCAATAGATAAATAACGGTTGGATTATTCCGCACTGCCGCCTCAAATTCTTGAGCACTGGCAAAGCAACCGATCAGCCTACCTAAGACAAAGTAACCCGCATATTCTACAAATAGAATATTTGATAAACCTGTAGCAGCATAGGGAGGGTTATTTAGTACACCCGCGCCGAGATTAAGTGCTGTGTTGACATAGAAACGTTCATCATAATGATAAAGATACGGCAACCCAAAAACAATGCCCCACAGCCGTAGCGTCAATGCCACGAACAAAATCCCCAACAGCAGTAAGTTTTCCGGTTGCCGTAGGCGCTTAACCAGCATAGCTAAGTTGATTTTAGGGAGCTTCATAAAAAACACCATTCTCAGAGAGATTATACAACACCCAAAACTCCTGCAATGTTGGATTTTCGATTGCGCTTGCCAAAATCCAAAATCCGCAATCTAAAATCGGAGAGCGCCTCGCGCAGCGTATCATGCCGCTGCCCCGCACCGATGCGGTACAGTTTTCCCAGGTTTTCTACGCGGATGGCGATATCGCTCATAGCGAATTTCCCTGTGTAATAATAGGGTGAAGTTCAGTTGGAAGAAGTTTGAGAACATAGTCCCATACCATTTGGGTAGCAGCCAGCGCTTGCTGGGCTTCCGCGGCTGAAATCTCAAACATATCTCCCGGATAGCGCACTTCAACCGCGTAAGGAGTCAAACTTTCAGCCGCATCTCGCAAAATAGCCAAAGCGGGTTCAACAGTTTCACATAAATCCAACAGATAAACCAGGTTATGCACTCTATCAAAACCCACTGCTTTGAAGATAAGAAAAGCCTTGAGCGTTTTCTCAGCCGCTTGTTGGCAATGAAAAGCCGCCGGCCCTAGCGCAAGCGCGCTATGCTCAATTAAAATACGCGCCGCCAGGAGGTCGCTGTAGGCTTTGTGCAACCAGGCCTTTATTTCTTCATGCATGGGCTGCATAGAGCACTCGTCCTTTCTCCCGCGCCACACGCTCAACTGAACTTTGCCAGCGGGCGTGTTGCTCGAATTCCGCGCGGGTTGCCACTTTGATCTCAACCGGCGCAAAAAGGCCCCGCAAGGCGCGGTAGGCCACCACAGCGCGTTGATGCGGCGGCAATGCTGATTCATTGACCACCACCAACAAATCAATATCACTGTCTGGATGCGGATGCCCATAGGCGTGTGAGCCGTAGAGATAGATGGCAATGGGATCGAAAGTCGCCACAATCCGCTCGATGGTTTCATTGAGTAACGCGCTATCTATAGTTTTCATCAAGTTTTACTCCGCCTTGTTGCGCTTGATCTTTGGACAACCTCAGGGCAAGCCTCAAAGGATACATCGCGCAAGGCCCAAAACGCTTTCGATTTTGGATGCTTCCGGCCAAAATCCCCAATCTAAAATCGACTCAGGTTTTCTACGCGGATAGCGATGCCTGTCATAGATTCACACCCTGAGGCGCAAGCAGCTCCACCCCTTCGCGGTGCGCCATCTCGATCATCGCGCTGGCATCATCTTCACGCCATTGCCGCTCACCTACGGCTATGGGTTCGATGCGGCTGTCGGTATGCGCGCGCAAAGCCCAGAGCAAATCAATCAGGGCCGAATTGTATGCGCCATCGAACTCCGGCGCAATAATCAGCACATCTACATCGCTCTCTGGCCCGGCTTCGCCGCGCGCATGTGAGCCATACACTACTGCGCGGGTGGCATTGACCCCGGAACGGCGCACCGCCAACAGATAATGTTCCACTACGCGCTTAATTTCTGGTGTAACCATGCAAACATCTCCTGCGCTTGTTGTAGTTCAGTGCGGGCAGCAGCTATATCAAGGGGTACGGGAAGCGCATCGGGATAGCGTCCCTCCATCTGGTAACGATCGAAGCGGGCCAGAAACACGCGCTGTGGTTCAGAAAAATCTACCCCAGCACATTCAGAGAGCCGTAACAGCGCGTGCATCCGCGGCGCCAGGTCTTGAGTGGCGCGACACACCAGCGCCTTGAGCAATTTTTCCAAAGCCAGATGCGCGAAGAATAACCCATGGCGCGTTCGTCCCATCTCCACCAGTTCTACTGCCACTTGCCAATCTTCAACTGCGCCAGTTTCCCAATACTGAATCTGTTTTTCGATATTGACCATACTTAACTCCTACTCGCCGTGCCGCACCTCGAACGAAACACTGCGCAATGCTCAAAACTCTTCCGATTTTGGATTTTCAATTGCGCTTGCCAAAATCCAAAATCCCCAATCTAAAATCAGAGAGCGCGTCGCGCAGCGTATCATGCCGCTGCCCCACGCCGATGCGGCCTGCCCTGAGCCTCAGCGCAGGGTACAGTTTCCCCAGATTTTCTACACGGATGGCGATATCTGTCATAATATCCTTTGCCTGCCGCATTCACTTCGTCTCAAACAACGAGCGCGGTAAACCAGATTGTCTAATAATCCCGGCAAGTGTGCCAAGTCGCAATTCAGCATGATCTGGAACAGGCACAGTTATCGTTGTTTTTTCGGTCTGCTTTTGCATGATAATATGGCTGCCTTTTTGCCGCGCAACTACGAACCCATGTTGCGCCATGATGTTACACACATCCTTGCCAGACAGCACCCGTAGTTTAGGCATGGGGCGTTCCAGTTACAGACCTGGACTTGAGATCAGGCGCCACAGGCATAATGGGCATCACATAAGTTTCTTTCTTCAACCTGCGGCGAATCTCAGAAACAGAGGCTACTTCAAAGAACCCTTCCACGGCCTCCAGTAAGTTCAGGCGTGCTTGCTCAACCGTGTCGCCCTGGCTCACTACGTCCAATTCCGGGCAGGTGGCGACGTAACCATCCGCCTCACGTTCAATCACCGCCGTTAAGCGGAGCACTTTTTCCACAGTTATTACCTCCTCATACCGCTATCATCGCGTATGGCGTAGGTTGGATTTGCGATTTGGGCTGCTTCCGGCCAAAATCCCCAATCTAAAATCGCCCCGGATTTTCTACGCGGATAGTGATATCGCTCATAGGCTTGATACAGCCCATTATACCAGACGTATCCCGGTCTGGCGTATCTCATTCACCAAGGGATGATTAATGGTGAAATCTTCCGGCGCAAAGGGATGCGGTTCGATGCGCACGTCAATTTGCGCCGCTAAGCGCAAGAGCGCTACGCGCGCCTGGAACAGGTCGGCGGCAAAATCCGGCGAGATAATCGCCACATCAATATCGCTCCACTCGGTGGCCGTGCCTTTCACCTGCGAGCCATACACATAAGCCGCGCTGATATGTTGCTGTTGTTGCACTGCGGCGATAAACTGTTTCAACCTTTGCTCTATGGCAGGAGCGAGCATAGCCATGTAAACATCTCCTTAATTATAGCGAGTTGCTGCTGTGTGTATGCCGCTGTACATCGTCGGCGAAAAGCGCGCTCGAGATCAGGGTAACGGGCTTCGATATTGAAGGCTGTAATGGTAATCAGGGCTTCGGTTTGGTTTTCATTCGGCTCCAACCCAATGATTTGCGCCAGGCGCAATAAATTGTGGATAGGCGGCGCATGTTGCTGCAATCTGGCCGCGTGAAGCCCCTTCAAGGCTTTTTCGATGGCCAGATGCCCAAAGAACAAAGCATACGAATAATCCCCTTTTTCAACCAGATGATCGGCTACTTGGAGTGATTCTTGCGCCTCAGTCAGCCAATAGGCTGTGACTTGCTCGGCATCAAAGGTTTCCGCTGTCATGGCAAACTCCATCTTTGAAAAATCAGACCGCTGTTCATTATCAATGTCCTTACCAGCAATACCTTCGCCAGTTTTAGGCGAGGCATCTTCAGGCTTCTTCGTGTTAATTCGTGCAATTCGTGGCTGATTTTCTTCTGCCACGAATGATCACGAATTTTACGAATTTTTTTCTACCTTCTTCGTGTTAATTCGTGTAATTCGTGGCTGGTTTTTTTGCCACAAATTTCACGAATTTTACGAATTTTTCTTGTCTTCTTCGTGTTAATTCGTGCAATTCGTGG
>CAZDSF010000068.1:0-14645 GCA_964508025.1 uncultured Anaerolineales bacterium | reverse complement strand
CACGAATTTTACGAATTTTTCTTGTCTTCTTCGTGTTAATTCGTGCAATTCGTGGCTGGTTTTTGTGCCACAAATTCCACGAATTTTACGAATTTTTCTTGTCTTCTTCGTGTTAATTCGTGCAATTCGTGGCTGGTTTTTGTGCCACAAATTTCACGAATTTTACGAATTTTTTTTCTACCTTCTTCGTGTTAATTCGTGCAATTCGTGGCTGGTTTTTGTGTTAATTCGTGGCTAGAATTCCTTAGCGCACGATACGCTCATACTCCAGCGATTGCGCCCCAAAGTTCAGAATAATCGCCAACCGCAGCCCGGTCGCGGCAAGATAATGGTGCGCCTGCGCGCGATGCGCATCGCTAATGCGTGAAACCGCCTTGAGCTCCAGAATGATTTTCCCATCCACCACCAAATCGGCAACATAATCGCCGATGACCTGTCCCTTGTAGTACACGGCCAAACGCCGCTGACGTTCAAAGGGAATAGCGCGCGCTAGCAGCTCCAGCACCAGCGCCGCTTCGTAAACGGCTTCCAGAAATCCCGCGCCCAACACGCGGTGCACTTCCATGGCTACGCCGATGATATCGTAGGAAAGTTCCTTGTACAGAATCTCGGCCATACTGCGCTCCCGTATCACGAGTTACGAAACGCTGCTTCTCTGCCAGTTCGCGTACTCGGCTTAACAAGCGATCAATTTTCCGCCACGAATTACACGAATTGTCACTAATCTCTGGATTTTTCGTGTTAATTCGTGGCTAGTCTCTCACCACAACCATGCAAAATATGGACCACTACCAACAATACACTGCCTATAGTTTCCATAGCATCGTATAATAGATCACATATACCACAACCAAAGCCAATGGCAATGCGCGCCCCGTCACGCCGCCGCGCGCCCTACTCCACGGAAAGCCCGCCCCACCGGCGCCGCGAGCACGCGCCGCCCGTCCACAATCACCGCGCCGGTTGCCGCGAGCAGCCCCCAATCCAGCTCCCGGTACGCGCGATGCGCCACCATCACCACGATGCCATCGCAGCCCTGCGCCAGCGTGAGGGGATCGCCCTGATAGCCAGGCGCAAAAGGATCGTGAATCCGCACCTCGGCGCCGCGCGCGTGCAGCGCCGCCGCCAGCGCCGCGCTCGGCGAATGCCGCGTATCATCGGAGTTCTCCAGGTACGCATAACCCAGCAGCAAAACCCGCGCGCCCGCCACGGTTTTCCCCGCCTGCGCCAGCGCGTCTTCCAACAGCGCCGCCACGTGCAGCGGCATGGATTCGTTCACCGCGCGCGCCGCCGGAATCAGGCGAATCGGGACGCCGCGCCGCTGCGCCTCGTAGACCAGCAGCCAGGGGTCTTTGGGAATGCAGTGCCCGCCCACCCCCGCGCCCGGCAGGAGCATATTGCGCCCCGGCGACTTGTTCACCAGCTCGCGCACGCGCCACACATCCCCGCCCACCGCCTCGCAGATCAACGCCACCTCGTTGGCAAAGGCGATGTTCACATCGCGGTAAGCGTTCTCCGCCGTCTTGACCAGTTCCGCCGTCACACAATCCGCCGTATCGAGCTCCGCCTGCACCACCTGCTGATACAACGCCAGCATCACCTGCGCCGTCTCCGGCGTCTCCCCGCCGCAGACCCGGCTCACGCCGCGCAGATTCGCCAGCAGCTTGCCCGGCATCACCCGCTCCGGGCAGTGCCCCAAAAAGAAACCAGCATTCACCCGTCGGCCCGTCGTCTCCTCCAGCAGCGGTCTGACCAGCGTCGCCATCGTGCCGGGGGCAATCGTGGATTCGATGATGACCAGCGCGCCCACCTTGAGCACGCCTCCCAGCGCGCGCAGCGCATTTTGCAACGCCGCATAGCGCGGAATGTGCTGCTCATCCACCGGCGTCTCCACGCAGAGCAGGATCACATCCCGATCCGCCAGCGCCGCGTAGTCCGTCGTCGCGCGCAGACGGCCCGCCGCCATCACCCGCGCCAGCAACGCCGCCAGCCCCGGCTCGTCGCCTTCGATAGGCGATACGCCCGCATTGATGCGCGCCACCCGCTCAGCCTGCACATCCACGCCGAGCACATCGAAGCCCGCCTCGGCAAACAGACAGGCCACGGGCAAGCCCACATAACCCAGCCCAATCACCGCCAGGTGCGCAGTCTGATCCGTGATCTTTCCTTGCAATTCAGTCAATAAACCATCGGTTAGCATGCACATTGCCTTTTTCTGCCGATTCACCGTGTGCTAAAGCGCGACGCTATCGGCATAGCTATAGACTTCGATACCCAACTTGTGCGCAATTTCCTGCGCCTTTGGATCCACCATCGGCGAAATCACCAGCTTGCGGGTTGCTTTTCGAGCATGGCGTTTTTCATAGAACGCCGCTTTGCGCTCAAACGCATACATATCGGATTTGCTCATTGAAGATTTGATCTCACAAAGCAGCAACGCGCCATTGATGATGATCAGATCCAGCTCAATCTGATCGGGGCGTCCAAAAACCTCGCCAGCATCATCATACTCGGTGACGTTGAGCACCTCGACCCCAAAAGAGCGTTCCAGAATGGCTTTCAACCCATTGCGGAAAGACTGCTCCGCTTGCAGCCCCCAACGTGCACCCAACGCCCCAATACCCTGATCGTGCTTGCGCGCCTGCGCCTCAATAGCGTCCAATATGCGATCCAAACGCGCCGTGTTTTCTTCCCACTTGCGGTTTTGCTCTTCCCACTTGCGGTTTTGCTCTTCCCACTTGCGATTTTGCTCTTCCCACTTGCGGGTGCTTTCCTCGCGGTCGCGGCGCAACTCCTCCAACACGCGATCAAAGCGACTTTCGGTTTCGGCTTTATCCGCATACTGCTCGCGCATCAGCCCGCGCACCCACTCGCGCAGCTCGCGATCCTGGCGCAGGATCAGCGGCAACTCCTGCCGAATCAACTGCCGGATTTGGTTATTTTCCATCGTCCCCTCTCAACTCACGTGCACAATTCGTTGCGTCTCGCCCGATTCTACCAGCGCCAGCGCCAGACGCAACGCCGCCAGCCCATCTTCCCCGCTCACAGGCGAAGGTCGCCCCTCCAGCACCGCCCTGGCGAACGCCTCGAGCTCCGCCTTGAGCGGCTCATAGCGGGCGATGGGATGACGCACCATCCGCCCCTCGCTCACGCCCTTGAGCAGACTCATGTGACCCCAATCGGCGCTGGCGGCATCGGCATTTTCGTAGAAATAGAGATCCTGCGTCAGATCATCGGCGCGGAACATCCCCCGCTCGCCCAGCACCACCACCTCGCGCACCTTCTGCGGCGTCAGCCAGTTGATCTCCAACAGGCCCGCGATGCCGCTGCGGAAACACACCATCCCCAGCACCAGGTCCTCGTGCGCCGTGTGGATCTGCTGCTCCGTTTCGGCGAACACGCGCACGATCTCATCGCCGGTAATGAAGCGCATCACATCCAGATCGTGCGGCGCCAGGTCTACCACCACCCCCACATCGCGGATGCGCGCCGGGAACGGCCCCACCCGCCGGCAGCTGATCTGGAAGATGCGCCCCAGCTCGCCCGCATCGAGGTGCTGCTTGAGCGCCTGCACCACCGGGCTGAAGCGCACGATATGGCCCACCATCAACATGCGCCCCAACGCCGCCGCGCGCGCGACCAACGCTTCCCCTTCGGCAATCGTCGCCGCGATGGGCTTTTCCACCAGCACATGACAGCCCGCCTCCAACGCCGCCTCGGTGACAGCGCGATGCTCCTGCGTCGGCGTCGCCACCGTCACAATATCGGGGCGTTCGCGCTCCAGCAGCTCGCGGTAATCCGCATACACCGGCGCGCCATACTTCCCGCCGATGCGCTGCCCGGTCTCGACCATCGCATCCGCCACGCCCACCAACGTCGTTTGCTTCAGTTCCGTATACACACGGGCATGGTGTTGCCCCATCGAACCTACGCCAATCACAGCCGCGCGAAGTTGCGTCATGCTGCTGCTCCTGTGAAGCTATTTACCGCCGCCACAATCGCCTCCAGATCGGCCTGGCTCAGCGCCGGATGCACCGGCAACGAGAGCACCTCCGCCGCCGCGCGCTCCGTCTCCGGCAGGCGCACATCGCCGTAGCCCAACTCGTTCACGTAGAAGGTCTGCTGGTGAATGGGCACGGGATAGTAGACCATGTTCCCCACCCCGTTAGCGGTGAGATGCTGCATCAGCGCATCGCGCCGCCCGCCCTCCACGCGGATCGTGTACTGGTGGAAGACATGCCGCCGCCCTGCCGGCGTTGTCGGCGTGATGACGCCCCGTAGATGGGCGTTGAGGGTCGCGGCATTGGCGATCCGCGCCGCGTTGAAGCGCTCCAGCTTGCCCAGCTGCGCCAGCCCAATCGCCGCGTGTACATCCGTCATGCGGAAGTTGAAGCCCAGCTCATCGTGATAATAGCGGCGGCGCATCCCGTGCTGGCGGATCACGCGGCACTTCTCATCAATTGCCGGATCATCGGTCGTGATCATACCGCCTTCCGCCGAAGTGATGTTCTTCGTCGGATACAGCGAGAACGTCCCCGTGCCGAAAGCCCCGGCGCGCCGGCCCTTGTACTCCGCGCCGTGCGATTGGCAGGCGTCCTCAATCACGAGCAGCCCGTGCTTCGCGGCAATTTCCAGGATCGGGTCCATATCGCAGGTCAGGCCAAAGAGGTGGACGGGCATGATCGCCTTCGTGCGCGGCGTGATCGCCGCCTCGATCTTCGCCGGATCGAGATTGAACGTCGCCGGATCAATATCCACGAACACCGGGCGCGCGCCCGTGAACAGCACGCTGTTCGCCGAAGCGATGAAAGTGAACGCCGAGGTGATCACCTCATCCCCCGCGCCGATGCCATGCGCCAGCAGCGCCACATGCAGCGCAGTCGTACCGCTGCTGGTAGCCACGGCGTACTTCACGCCGCACATCGCCGCGAACGCCTCCTCGAAAGCCTTCACGCGCGGCCCCTGGGCGATCATCCCAGAGTCCAGCACCTCCAACACAGCCTGCTTCTCTTCGTCCCCAATCTGGGGTTTGGCGATATGAATCATTTAACGCTCCTCCATGTTGTCAAAGGAATAGAGATAATTGCAGAACAGCTGGGACAATGTGCATGCATTTGTTCATTTTGAATCTCGCCTGCTTCTAAACGCTGTCCACAGGGGCAGACAAAGCCATGCAATCTGGCCGGATTACCGTAGACCAGCCCATACGCCGGCACATCCTTGCTGACAACGCTCCCCGATCCCACCAGCGCCCACTCGCCGATGACAACTTTCGGCAAAATCGTCGAATTGGCGCCCAACGCCGCGCCGCGTTTGACCAGAATCCGCCCCAGCACCCAATCGTCGGCGGCTTTGAGCGTCCCATCGGGGTTGATGGCGCGCGGGAGATTGTCGTTGGTGAAGCAAACATGCGGCCCGATGAAAACGCCATCCTCGATCTCCACGCCGTGATAGATGGAGACATAATTCTGCACCTTGACGTTATCGCCAATATGAACGCCAAAATCCACATACACGCCCTTGCCAAAGATGCAATGGCGCCCGATGTGCACATCGGGGCGAATCTGGCATTGATGCCAGATCGCCGTGCCCTCGCCGATCTGCGCGCTCTCGGCCACTTCTGCCGTGGGGTGAATCCGCACGTTAGTCCTCATGCTAATTCGCCTCCTGCAGCAAGCCGCGAATGCGCGCCGCCACCATCTCGATCGCCACCTCATTGAAGCCGCCTTCGGGAATGATCACATCCGCGTAGCGCTTACTCGGCTCGACAAATTCCAGGTGCATGGGACGCACGGTGCGCAGATACTGCTCGATCACCGATTGAACGGTGCGCCCGCGTTCCTCCACATCCCGTTGCAGGCGGCGGATCAGGCGGATGTCGGCGTCGGTATCCACAAACAGCTTCACATCGAAAATCGGGCGCAGCGCCGGCTCGGCGAAGATTAGAATCCCCTCAACCAGCACAATCCGCGCCGGCTCAACATGGCGCGTCGCCTGGGTGCGCGTGTGGATGGTGAAATCGTAAACGGGGATCTCAACCGCGCACTCGTCGCGCAGTTGCAGCAAATGGACGACCATCAACTCCGTCTCCAGCGAGTTCGGATGATCAAAGTTGACCTGCTGCCGCTCCTCATAAGGCAAATGGCTGAGGTCGCGGTAATAAGCATCATGGGGAATATAAGCGATGTGCTCCGTCCCCACGCGCTCCAGAATACGATTGGCAACGGTCGTCTTCCCCGATCCCGTTCCCCCGGCAACACCGATAATCAATGGGCGCATGCTCACCTCCTCAAATAAGACCCACCTACTCCATTATACCGCGTTTTCCAATCGCTGAGCTGCCGCAGCCGCCACACGCCGGTCGCGCCATTCCAACCCGGTCAGCACGCCCGCCGCCGCCAGCAAAGCCCACGCCGCAAGCGTGAACGGCGCGCCGGGGTCATAGACCGCGCGCAGCTGCGGCACGAATACACCGTTGAGTTGAAACTGAAATTTGTCAGCAAAAATCAGCCCGCCGCCGCGCAACAGCGTCTCCGTGAGCAGCGCGCCGCTGGAACTGCGATAGATCTGCACCTGAATCTGCGGCTCTGGCGGCGGTTGTTGCAACGTGATGCGGAACACCAGATCAGCCTCTGGAATGCCAAAGTACCCATCGGGCAACTGCGCGCTCAAAATGAAGCGCGCTGCAGGCTGCGCCGCGCTTCGCGCCGCTAGCTGCACCGGCACGATCTCTCCCTCATGGTTGCGCGCCTGCACATCCAGCCCCAACGTGAGCGCCTCATCGAACAGAAGCACGCCCCGGTACAAGCGCAGGCGCGCCCCCTCCTTCGAGGGCGGCAGCGCCGCGCCGGATCGCGACAACGATACCGGCTCACCGGGCCAGGCGAGGATGCCCGTCTCGACCCATCCCCAACGCAGCTGCACGCCCCAGCCGACCAGCAGCCCTGCCAGCCCCAGCGCAATCAGCAGTTGCTGCGCGCGCGCTAGAGGGGATAACGCGGGCCAACGCTCGCGCAGGGCAACGCCGCGCGCCGCCAGGATCAGCGCCAGCAACGCCAGCGGCAGGCGCATCCAAAGCGTCGTCTGTAACGCGAGCAAGCCCCACGCCGCCAACCAGTCCGCGTGAGGCTCTAACTGTGGGCGCACACTCGCCAGCCATCGGGAGAAAGCCGCCGCATCGCGCAGCGGAACGGGGGATTGGGGAAGCCAGAGGCGCAGGAGAGAGGCGCAACCAACCAGGAGCAGCGGAAACACGAGCAAGACCGGGGCATTGAGCCATGCCCACAGTCGCTCTGCGATTTGCTTCCCGCGCATCTCAGCCCCCTTAGCTGCACAAAAGGCCCCGATGGTTCGGGGCCTTTGAGCCACCCTTGGGAATTGAACCCAAAACCTGGCGCTTACGAAGCGTCTGCTCTGCCGATTGAGCTAGGGTGGCATCCACACGTCCCATTATACTCGGAACTCCTAATCTGACAAGTGCCGCGCCCTCACCGTCGGGCCTCCCACACACGGAAGCGCGGATTCTCCCAGACACAGGTCACGCGCGCGAACTGCTCGCGCAACCAGCCTTCATACTTGAGAAAGGCGTTGGCGACAAGATAAAGCCGGCCCTCCGCAGTGAGCGCCCGCCGGGCGTCGGCGATGAAGAGCCGGGCGACCTCGAAATCCACGCCGTGTCCCTGGTGAAAGGGCGGATTGGCGAGGACCACATCGAAATGCTGCCCGGCAAAGGCCGCCGCGCCGATAGAATGCCGCACGGGCGCATCGGCGAAGCCATTGGCCGCCAGCGTCCGCGCCGTCGCAGCCACCGCGCGCGCTGAGACATCCACCGCCGCCGCTTCGGCGCCGCGCCGCAGGGCCGCGAGCGTCACTAGCCCGGTCCCGCAGCCCAGCTCCAGCACGCGCTCCCCCGCCGCAATGCGCATCCCCGCGATCAGCGCTGCCGCCCCCTCATCCACCCGGTCCGCAGCGAAGACGCCCGTCGCGCCCACTAACTGCGTCGGCTGCGCCTCTACCATCACGGCGCGGGTCTCGTAGACCACAGCGGGCAGCGGGAACGCGCCCGCCAATGGACGTTGCGCCAGCCCGGCGTGATAGCCGCCCTTGCGCGCCACCACGCCGGCGCGCCCGAACACCGCCTCGGCATCGCTGAGGGCGCTGCGCACCCCCTCGCGGGTAGCACCGGCAAAGACGAGCCGCCCGCCAGGGCGCAACATCGCCGCAGCCACGCGCCAGGCTTCCCCTTGCAACGCGCGTCCACGGGGCAGGAGCAACAGCGCCATATCACAAGCAGCCGGCGCCAACCCGGAAAAGTCAGCCTGCACGAAGAGCTCGGGCGCCGGCAACCGCGCCGCAGCGAACGTCGCCCGCAGCGTCTCCGCCTCGGCGGCGTTCTCCGTCCAGGCGGTGATGGTCGCGCCGCTCCGCGCCGCCCACGCCGCCGCCGCCGTTATCCCCGGTCCCAGCACAAAGACGCGCGCGCCCTCAATGCGGCGCGCAGCCATGAGCAACGCGGCGGTCGCCTCGTCCGCCGCCGGCGCACTCACCGCCCGCCGCAACGTCAACGGGCCATCAGGCAGAGAAATCGTATGTGCAGTGAAAGGGATCATAGGTCAAAAGGTTATTGCAGATCTGCGAGACCTGCGTTCAAGGCCTCTTCTGTGCCGGTCAGAGCAAGTGCTGATAATCATACCCTGAAACGCTTAAACACGCCAATGCAATAGGTTACTGTTCACACTTGCGTCGCCGGGCGTCACTTCCGGGCTGAAGCCCTCTAAAAGGTATGTTTTTCCAAAAACACTCTCTAAATTTTCGGCTTTAGCCGCTTTTTGCCATGGCAAATGAGATATCGCCAAACAGTTACCGTGATAGCCCTATTTTGCCCTCTACCCAGGCAGTGTTATAATACTGACTTGTATGATCAAAGAATGGCTGAATTTATGCTCAGTCGTTTTATGTACCACGATTCAGGAGGTTTTTTATGGCGAAGCGTCAAATGGTAACAACGGATGGCAATACCGCCGTGACTCTGGTAGCCCACAAAGTCAACGAAGTCATTGCCATCTACCCCATCACTCCCTCTAGCTCCATGGGGGAACTGGCAGACGAGTTCTCAGCCAAGGGCCGCAAAAATATCTGGGGCACGGTCCCGCTAGTCGCTGAGATGCAATCCGAGGGCGGCGCGGCAGGCGCAGTCCACGGAGCGCTGCAAACCGGCGCACTCACCACCACCTTCACGGCGTCTCAGGGCTTGCTCTTGATGATCCCCAACATGTTCAAGATCGCTGGCGAGCTCACCGCCACCGTCTTCCACGTCTCGGCCCGCAGCCTGGCAGCGCAGGCCCTCTCCATCTTCGGCGATCACAGCGATGTGATGGCAGCTCGCGCCACAGGCTTCGCCTTCCTGTGCAGCAACTCGGTGCAGGAAGCCCACGACTTCGCGCTGATCGCGCAGGCGGCGACGCTAGAAGCGCGGGTGCCCTTCCTTCATTTCTTCGACGGCTTCCGCACCAGCCACGAAGTGAATAAGATGGAGCAGCTCACCGATGATGATATGCGCGCGATGATCAATGACGAGCTCGTGCGCGCCCATCGCGCCCGCGCGCTCAATCCCGATATGCCCGTGATGCGCGGTACGGCGCAAAACCCCGACACCTACTTCCAGGGCCGCGAGACGGTCAATCCCTTCTATCTCAAGACGCCCGAAATCGTTCAAGCGCAGATGGACAAGTTCGCGGAAATGACGGGCCGGCAGTATCGCCTCTTCGATTACGTCGGCGCGCCCGACGCCGAGCGGGTGATCGTGATGATGGGTTCTGGCGCAGAAGTGACCGAAGAGACGGTTGAATATCTACTGGAACAGGGCGAGAAAGTCGGCATCCTCAAAGTGCGCCTCTTCCGTCCGTTCAGCGTGGCAGATTTCGTGACGGCGCTGCCAGAGACGGTCAAAGTCATCGCGGCGCTGGATCGCACCAAGGAACCCGGCGCGGCGGGCGAACCGCTGTACCAGGATGTGATCACCGCATTGGCCGAAATGGGCCGCGCGGTCAAGGTCGTCGGCGGGCGCTACGGCCTTTCCAGCAAGGAATTCACCCCCGCCATGGTGCAGGGCATCTTCGACGAACTCAAGAAAGACGCCCCCAAGAACCACTTCACCGTGGGCATCAACGATGATGTGACCCACACCAGCATCGCCTACGATTCCACCTTCAGCATCGAGCGGCCCGATGTGGTGCGCGCGATGTTCTACGGCCTGGGCGCGGATGGCACGGTGGGCGCGAACAAGAACAGCATCAAGATCATCGGCGAGGAAACCGACAACTACGCGCAAGGCTACTTCCAGTACGACTCGAAGAAGTCCGGCGCGGTGACGGTCTCGCACCTGCGCTTCGGCCCGCGCCCGATTCGCCAGACCTGCCTGATCAGCAAGGCGAACTTCATCGGCTGCCACCAGTTCGTCTTCCTTGAGCAATTCGACATGCTGGCGAGCGCCGAAGAAGGCGCTGTCTTCCTCCTCAATAGCCCCTTCCCGCTGGAAGAGACCTGGGAGCGCATTCCCGCCAAAGTGCAACAGCAGATGTTAGACAAGAAGGTGCAGCTCTACGTGATTGACGCCTACAAGGTGGCCGAAGAGGCGGGCCTGGGCGGGCGCATCAACACCATTATGCAGACCTGCTTCTTCGCCATTTCTGGCGTGCTGCCCCGTGATGAAGCCATCGCCGCGATCAAGGATGCCATCAAGAAGAGCTACGGCTCCAAGGGCGACAAGGTTGTACAGATGAACTACGCCGCTGTGGATCACACGCTGGCGCACCTGCACCAACTGCCGCTGGAAGACAAGGTTGTCAACGGGCCGGCGCTCAAGCCCGTGGTGCCCGATGCCGCCCCCGACTTCGTGAAGGAAGTCACCGCGATGATGATCGCGCGCAAGGGCGATGACATCCCCGTCTCCAAGATGCCGGTGGATGGCACGTATCCCACCGCCACCACGCAGTGGGAGAAGCGCAACATCGCGCTGGAAATCCCCGTCTGGGAACCGGATGTCTGCATCCAGTGCGCCAAGTGCGCCATGGCCTGCCCACACGCCGTCATCCGCCTCAAGATCTATGATCCAGAGTACCTGGAAGGCGCGCCGGAGGGCTTCCGCAGCACCGACGCCAGGGGCAAGGAATTCGCCGGCAAGCTCTTCACCATCCAGGTGTCGCCGGAAGATTGCACGGGCTGTGGCCTGTGTGTGGAGACCTGTCCCGCCAAAGACAAGGCCGAGCCGACCCGCAAGGCCATCAACATGACTCCGCAGCCGCCCATCCGCGAGCGCGAGCGCAACTTCTGGGAGTACTTCCTCAACGTGCTGCCCGATTACAACCGCGCGGAACTGAATCTGAAGACGGTCAAGGGTTCGCAGCTGCTGCGCCCACTCTTCGAGTTCTCCGGCGCGTGCGCAGGCTGCGGCGAGACGCCCTATGTCCGCCTGATGAGCCAGCTCTTCGGCGACCGGGCCATCATCGCCAATGCCACCGGCTGTTCTTCGATCTACGGCGGCAACATGCCCACCACCCCCTGGGCCAAGGATCAGAACGGGCGCGGGCCGGCATGGTCGAACAGCCTCTTCGAGGATAACGCCGAGTTTGGCTTCGGCTTCCGGTTGACGCTCGATAAGCAGGTGGAATATGCCCGCGAGTTGGTGCAGCGCTTCCGCAGCAAGCTGGGCGACGAGCTGGCGGATGGCTTGCTCAACGCAGTACAAATCGAGGAAGCGGACTATGCCGTGCAACGCGAGCGCGTGGCGCAGCTGCGCATCCGCCTGGCCGATGAAACCAGCCCGGCAGCGCTCGATCTGCTGAGCCTGGCCGATGTTCTCGTCCGCCGCTCCGTCTGGATCGTCGGCGGCGACGGCTGGGCTTACGACATTGACTACGGCGGGTTGGATCACGTCCTGGCGCAGGGGCGCAACGTGAACGTGCTGGTGCTCGATACCCAGGTCTACTCCAACACTGGCGGGCAGATGTCGAAGGCGACGCCGCGCGCGGCAGTGGCGAAGTTCGCCGCCGCCGGACGCCCGCTGCCCAAGAAAGATCTGGGCTTGATCTCCATGACCTACGGCAATATCTACGTGGCGCAAATTGCGATGGGCGCGAACGATACGCAGGCGCTCAAGGCGTTCCGCGAGGCGGAATCCTACGACGGGCCCAGCCTCATCATCGCCTACAGCCATTGTATCGCGCACGGGATGCCGCAGATGAATATGGGCTTCAAGCAGCAACAGCTCGCCGTGGATTCGGGCGCGTGGGTGCTCTACCGCTACGACCCGCGCCTCATCCTCCAGGGCAAGAATCCCTTGCAGCTGGATTCCAAGGAGCCGAAGGCCGATGTGGCGGACTTCATGTACAATGAGGTGCGCTTCCGCACGCTGCGGCAGACCGACCCGGATCGCGCAGCAGAACTGCTGCTGTTGGCGCGCAACGATGTCCGCGCGCGCTGGAACTACTTCAAGCAGCTGGCGGAGATGGATTACACAGCCCTGGCGCAAGCGTAGTTCAACTTCACACGACGGCGCACACCGCCCGCGAGTATTGCTCCTCGCGGGCGGTGTTACTTGCTTATTATGAAAATATTGGTTATACTTATTCTTGAATTGTGTCAACAGCAAAGTGATATTGTGATGAAAGGAGTTTCCCAATGGTAGCTTTAACCACAACGTACATGGGTTTGAATTTGCGCAGCCCTATTGTGCCTTCAGCTTCGCCGCTTTCCCGCGACCTGGATTCGATCCGCGAAATGGCGGCAGCCGGCGCCGGCGCCATCACGCTATACTCGCTCTTTGAGGAGCAAATCGAGCACGAAGTGCAGCTGCTCGGCGCGGTGCTCGACGGCACTGAGCATATCTACGCCGAATCGCTGGATTTCTTCCCCAAGTTGACCGAGTTCCGCCGCGATGAGCATGAGTATCTGAAGCTCATCGAAGCGGCCAAAGCCGCGGTAGATACGCCCATCATTGCCAGCCTCAACGGCTACAGCCCCGGCGGCTGGACGCGCTATGCGCGGCTCTTCCAGGAAGCCGGCGCGGATGCCGTGGAATTGAACATCTACTACCTCCCCACCAACCCGCGCGTGACCGGCGCCATTGTCGAAGACATGGTGGTAGATGTGTTGCGCGAAGTCAAGGCGCAGGTGCAGATTCCCGTGGCGGTGAAACTCAGCCCGTATTTCAGCGCGATGGCGCATATCGCCAAGCGCCTGGAGGAAGCCGGCGCCGATGGGCTGGTGCTCTTCAATCGCTTCTACCAGCCGGATCTGGACATCAAAGCGTTGGAGACGAAGCGCCGACTCACGCTGAGCACTTCGGCGGAGATGCTGCTGCCGCTGCGCTGGGTCGCCATCCTACACGGGCAGGTGCAAACCTCGCTGGCGCTCACGACAGGCGTCCACACCGCTGAGGATGTGGCGAAGGCGATCATGGCGGGCGCGGATGTGGCAAACGTCTGCTCGGTGCTGCTGCGCGAGGGCGTCGGCAAGATCACGGAGTTGATCAGTGAACTGGCGATTCTGATGGCGGCGCGGGGCTACAACTCGGTCGAGGACATGAAAGGCGTTTTGAGTCACAAGAATACCCCCAATCCCGAAGCCTTCGAGCGCGCAAATTACGTGAAGTTGATTGGGCAATAGAGAGCAGAGGAGCTGGGGGGCAAGGGAGATAGGGTGATGGGGTGATGGGGAGTGCTTAACGCATCACGTTTCACGGCAGGAGCACACGATGAACAAAACTGTATTCTACACCGGCAAGGGGGATCGCGGCGACACGGCGCGGTTGGGCGGGCAGGGACGGCTCGCCAAAAGCGATGCGCTGATTGACACCATCGGCGCGATGGATGAGGCGACATGCGCTATCGGCGTGGCGCGCGCGCAGGTGCAGGAACCGCTCCTGCAACAAACCCTGCCAGACGTACAACGGCGGCTGTACCGTTTGATGTCGCATCTTTCGGCGACGCCGGACATGCGCGAGACCTACATCGGGCTGACCGAAGCGGATGTGACGTGGCTGGAGGCGCTGATCGCGCAGTTGGAGACGCACCTGCCGCCGCTGAAGGATTTTGTCGTGCCAGGGGATTCGGCGCCCGGCGCAGCCTGCCATCTAGCGCGAGCCACAATCCGCCGCGCCGAGCGTCGGCTGGTCGCCTTCGCGGAGCTCGAGCCGGGCATTCAGCCGCCCAATCTGGCTTTCGTCAACCGGCTTTCCTCACTGATGTTCGTGGCGGCGCTGCGCGAGGATAACCTGGCGGGGAAATCCCCCACCCTGGCGCGGGGCTGAATTTGCTGCGCCCATCGCGTTTTAAGAAACCTTTAGGAATCAGCGCCTTGATTTCGTGACGCAACTACGATAAAGTAGAATTGAGTCCCAAGTATGGGGATGGAAAAGCAGGAGGGGTAACCGACAAAGCGCTCTGGAGGTGCGGCAACCGTTCTGCTCTTGGGCGGAAGATCAGGATGGCAGCCGTGAACTAGGGAAATCGGATCACCCGATCCCGTGGCGAGTGTGAGAGCGACAATGAGCGCCGCACTCAAAACCGAAGGAGGGTGCCTCTGTAGTGATGCAGACTGGCAGTTACAAACGACTGCTTGGGCAATCCGAAAATACCTGGGACTCA
>CAZDSF010000067.1:7526-20345 GCA_964508025.1 uncultured Anaerolineales bacterium | reverse complement strand
CATGAACGGGCGAGTGACCACGCCAATGGTCAGCGCCTTCACCTGCTCCTTGGCGATGCGCGCGATGACCGGCGCCGCGCCGGTGCCGGTGCCGCCGCCCATGCCGGCGGTGACGAAGACCATGTCGGCGCCATCCAGCACCTCCAGAATCTCCCCCGCCGATTCCTCAGCTGCCTTCTGCCCCAGCTCTGGATTGCCGCCCGCGCCCAAACCGCGCGTGACGCCATCGCCCAGCCGCACCCGCTTCGGCGCCTCTGAGAGCATCAACGCCTGCGCGTCGGTATTGACCGCGATGAAGTCCACGCCCTGCAAGCCTTCTGAGATCATTCGATTGACGGCATTGCTGCCGCCGCCGCCTACGCCCACCACCCGAATCTGCGCGAAGTTCTCACCTACAACACCCATCTCGTCACCTCCCTTGAAAATAAACCTGCCAGCAACATCCACCAGTAAAATCAACCCGGCATCAAAGCCCGCAGCCAGACCCCAATACGCTTCCACCACGACATGCGCGAGGATTTCCAGGCGTTGGCGCCGCCAGCCTCCTCCCACATCGGCGTCCACTTCAACAACCCCACGCCCACCGCCGAAGCGGGCGTCGCCACTTTGTCCGCCAACCCCCCCAGACCGCGCGGCGCGCCGATCTGCACCGGCAAATCGAAAATATCGCGCGCCAGCTCCCGCATTCCCGGCAATTGCGCCGTGCCGCCGCAGAGCACCAACCCTGCGGGCAGCAGTCCATCGTAGCCCGAACGCTTGATCTCCTGCTGCACGTTCTCCAGGATCTCCTCGCTGCGCGCCATCACAATCTGCGCCAGCTTCCATCGCGGTACCACCACCGGCGCGCTCTCGCCATACTGCGAGATCGTGAAGCGCTCATCCTCCGAGACCTGCGCCACCATCGCGTGCCCGTGACGCAGCTTCACCTCTTCGGCGGCTTCGGGCGGCAAGCGCAGACCAATCGCAATATCGTTGGTGATGTATTCCCCGCCCATCGGCAACGAACGGGTATACCACACCGTCCCTTCGATGAAAATGGCGATGTCGGTCGTCCCCTCGCCGATGTCCACCAGGACAACGCCCATGTCCTTCTCGGTATTGGTCAGCAACGCCGCGCCGGCCGACAGGCTACTCAACACCAGCTCGCTCACCTCGACTCCCGCGCCGTTGACGCATTTGGTGAGGTTTTGAATCGCCGTCGAAGACCCCATCACCACGTGCGCCTCCACCTCCAGGCGGAAGCCGTGCATCCCCAGCGGATCGCGCACGCCAGCCTGCCCATCCACCGTGTACGCGCGGGGAATGATGTGCAGCAGCTCCTGGTTCTGCGGCAAGGCGATGGCGCCGGCAGCCTCCAACGCGCGATCCACATCATCCGGCGTGATGCCCCGCTCGCGCCGCGAGACGCCCACCACCCCCGGACTGTTGCGCGAGCTGACATGCGCGCCGCTGATGCTCACGTAAGCCCGCTCGATCTGATAGCCGGAGCTCTGCTCTGCCCGCCGCACCGCCTCGGTAATCGAAGCCGTCGCATCGGCGACATTCACAATCACGCCTTTGCGCACCCCACGGGCCAACGCCTGCCCCACGCCGACGATGCGGGTTTCGCCGCCCTCCGCGATTTCACCCACCAACACCTCAATCTTATGACTTCCGACGTCAATCCCGACTACTGATCGTTCCATGCCGCTACCTCACACGAGCGCCAACGCTCCGGGTCTCGATTGTGACTCACCATGCATCCGTCAGGGAATAGACCGGCGCATTCAAAAACCGCACATCCACCGCGCGAGGCGTAATCCCTTGCGCGCGCAACGCTTCGAGCATCCGCTCACACAACTGCCAGCGCAACGCCATCTCGCGCCCCAGGCCGAAAGCCACGATAGGCCCGCCAGGGCTGTACCAGAGCAACCCGCGTTGGGGATGATAACCCCACGCGCCCTCCGGCAATGCCAGCGCCTCTAGCGCCGCCACCCCTTCGAGCACCGCCTGCGGAACGCGCTCACCCTCGGGCAGCGGGCCGCGAATCACCGGCAAGTCCGCGCGCTCATCGCGCACCGGCAGCACCAGCCCCTCGGCATCCACCCACACCGCCCCCTCAGCCGTGATCCAGGTCAGCACCGGTTCGCGCTCCTGGATGGCGATGGTACAGCTGGCGGGATACAGGCTATGAGACACCTCCGCATGTAGCACCACCGGCACCCCAGCGAGCACCTCCGAGACGACCGTGCTCGGGCGCAGCCACAATCCGTGCAACCCCAGCACTTGCCCGGCAAGCGCCACATCGCGCCGCGTTTCGGCAACCGCCGAACCGGCCACATGGATGCGTGTCGCATCCACATACCAGGCGGGATCCAGCCAGAGCCAGAGCAGCGCCGCAGTGAACAAGAGCGTGGGCAGCAACGCCCGCCACGGAATGCGGAGCGCCGCCCAGTCGGTTTGCGCCGCCCGCCCGCCGCCCTGCTGCTGTCGAGCCACGCTCGGCTGCGCGCCCAATAAAGCTGCGGTTCGAGGATAATTTCGCTTTGCCATGCTCAACTCCCAAAAATAAAAAGGCCGTCCGAATAAACGCGCAGTTCAAACCCCAGGACGATACACCCGCTCCGAGCGCGCATTTTCGCCATGCCGCTCCAATGCCAGATCAATCAACCAGCTCACCAACCGGGAATAAGGCACCCCCGTGGCTTCCCACAGCTTGGGATACATGCTGATTTTGGTGAAGCCCGGAATCGTGTTCAGTTCATTCAAAACCAGGGCGCCGCTCTCGCCATCGAGCAGAAAATCCGCCCGCGCCATGCCCGCCCCATCAATCGCGCGGAAGGCGCGCACCGCCAGGTCTCGCACCTCCGCCGCCAATGCCTCGCTGATGGGCGCCGGAATGAGCAGCTGCGACGCCCGCTCCCCATCATCCAGATACTTCGCCGCATAATCGTAGAACTCGCGGCTGGGAATGATCTCCCCCGGCACCGATGCCGCAGGGGTCTCATTGCCCAAAACGCTCACCTCGATCTCCCGCGCCGCCGGCACCGCATGTTCGACCAGAATGCGCCGGTCATAGCGCGCGGCCTCATGCAGGCCCTCCACCAGATCAGAGCGCCCACGGCATTTGCTGATCCCCACCGAGGAGCCTAGATTCGCCGGTTTGGAGAAGACCGGATACGTCAATGTCGCCTCGATTTCCTCCAACACCGCCTGCGGCTCCCGCTCCCAACGCCGCCGGCTCACCCCCACATACGGGGCCAACGGCAGCCCGTGGGCTTTGCACACATCCTTGAAAAGGATTTTGTCCATTGCCACAGCCGAAGCCAGCGCGCCGCAGCCCACATAAGGCACATCCGCCAGTTCAAGCAAGCCCTGCAACGTGCCATCCTCGCCGAAGGTGCCATGCAGCACCGGGAAGACCACATCCACGCGAGAGAACAGGCGTAACCGGGCCGCCTCATCCAGCGCGTTCACTTCCCACAGGCCGCGCCGCGTCGGATCGGGGAACAGGCCCACCGGGCGCGTGTCTGCGAAATCCTCACGCCGCAAAGCCGCCATCACATCCGTCCCCACGAGCCATGCCCCCTGGCGCGTGATGCCCACTTGCAACACCTCGTATTTGGCGGGATCGAGGACGCTCATCACCGACTGCGCCGAAGCCAGGCTCACCTCGTGTTCGCCCGACCGCCCGCCGAACAATACCGCTACTTTCAACCTATCCGCCACGGGGACACTCCATTCCAAAGAATTCAATTTCCGGCTCCAGATGGATACCGAACTGGCGCGCGACCTCATCCTGCGTCAAGGCGATCAAAGCCGCGTAATCCGCCGCGGTTCCCTCGCCCTCATTGATGAAGAAATTGGCATGTTGGGTGGAAATGACCACCCCGCCCACACGCCGCCCCTTCAGCCCCGCCGCCTCGATCAGCCGTCCGGCATAATCGCCCGGCGGATTCTTGAACGTCGAACCCAACGTGCGCCCCGGCGGTTGCGTCCGCTGCCGCCGCGCCGTGTACTCCTCGGCTTTCGCCTCCAGATGCGCGGCTTCCGCCGGGCGGAGCTGCAACACCACGGAGAGCACCACCCAGCCCTCAGCCGTTCCCTTGAGCCGGCTCCGC
Organism: uncultured Anaerolineales bacterium; assembly: GCA_964508025.1. Lineage (GTDB taxonomy): Bacteria > Chloroflexota > Anaerolineae > B4-G1 > SLSP01 > JAAZNO01. Next base: position 16,245 of record CAZDSF010000067.1, on the reverse strand, counting down.
CGATACTCAAAGGCGAACCAATCCGGGTCGACCTCCATCACCACGCCCTGCGGATTCAACACCTCCGCCGAAACCAGGCTCTGGGAAGTCTCGCCGCCAAAGGCGCCGGCATTGTTCACCACCATCCCGCCCACGGTGCCGGGCAAGCCGACGGCCCACGTCAACCCGGCCCAACCGCGCTGCACCGCCTCCCGCGCAACCGTCACGACCACCGCGCCCGCTTCCGCACGAAGGCGATAACCCGCCTCAAATTGATACCCCCGCGCTTGATTGAGCACCGCCACGCCGCGCAATCCCGTATCGCAGATGAGGCAATTCGTCAAGCCGCCGAAGACGCGCACCGGCAAATCGAGCTCCCGCGCCGCCTGGAGCGCCCGCAGCAGCGCATCGCAGCTCCGCGCCACGACCAGCACATCCGCCGGGCCGCCCACGCCCGCCATCGCATAGCGCGCCAGACGACCATGCCGCTCCGCGATAGGCCCCAGCCGTTGGGCCAGAGCATCCAGCCGGGCCTCGAAATCGGCGTTCACCGTGGCGTGGGCCTCCGGCTCGGCTTGTTGGTTTCGCGTTCCACCAACTGCAACTTGAGATTGAGCGCCTCAGATTGATAAGCGCGATAGCGCGACTTCTTCCGTCCCTGCACGCGCACCAGCCGCGCCAACATATCCGCTAATCTTGACATACCACGCTCTCCTTTCTTAACCGGGTCAACAACCGCTCTCCCACCACATACTCATCGCCGGCGCCCATCAACAGCGCCACGTCCCCCGGCAACACCAGCGTCGCCAGCCGTTGCACCGCCTCATCCAACGAGGATACCGCCGCCGCCGAATGCGTCATCTGCGCCGCCAGATCCGCCGATGAAAAACTGCCGTCATCCGTCTCGCGCGCTGCATAGACCGGTAACACCAGCACCAGATCCGCTTGCGCGAAAGCCGTCATAAACTCGGCCCACAGCGCCTTGATGCGGCTGAAGGTGTGCGGCTGCCAGACCGCGATCACGCGCCGACCAGGGTAACGTTCGCGCGTCGCCGCCAGCACCGCCCGAATCTGCGTCGGATGATGGGCGTAATCGTCAATCACAGTCACATCGCCCGCCTCGCCCAACACCTCGAAGCGCCGCGCCGTGCCGGAGAAGGTTGCCAGCGCCGCAGCCGCCGTGGGAAAATCCACGCCCGCCTGCGCCGCCGTCGCCAGCGCCGCCAGCGCATTCTGCGCATTGTGCGTTCCAGGAATCTGCAACTGCACCCGTCCCAGCGCTTGCCCATGATGCAATACCGTAAAATCCACGCCGCCCGCCGCATTGGAAGCCACATCCACCGCCCGCCAGGCAACGCCCTCGCCCTCGGCCAGCCCGTAGAGCGTCAGGCGCCCCCCGCCCGCGTGGTAAGCCACGCCGACCGCGTGCGCCACCGGATCATCGTTGCAGGCGATCAAAGCGCCGCCGGGCCGAATGCGATTGACGAAATCCCCAAACGCCAGGCGCACGAAGCGCGGGCTGGCGAAACAGTCGGGGTGATCGAATTCCACATTGGTGACAATCGCAAGACTCGGCTCCAGCGCCAGGAACGTGTTGCGGTATTCATCAGCTTCGATGACGAAATACGGCCCGTGTCCCGTGCGCGCATTCCCGCCCAAATTGCCCACCACCCCACCGATGATGTACGAAGGATCGGCGCCCACCGCGAGCAAAATCGTGGCTACCATACCGGTGACAGTGGTCTTGCCGTGCGCGCCCGCCACCGCGATAACCTCGTAGCCTGCGAGCAGCAGCGGCAGGAAATCGAGACGTCGCAGCACCGGGATACCCCGCGCGCGAGCAGCTTGCAGCTCCACATTCTCATCGGGAATCGCCGATGACGCGAGCACCAGCTCGGCGGCGCCGATGTTCTCCGCCGCGTGTCCCAGCGTCACGGGAATGCCCTCCGCGCACAAGTCGGCAACCAGCCGCCCCGCGCCCCGGTCCGAGCCTTGCACCTCGAAGCCCCGTCCCTTGAGCACCCGGGCGATGGCGGACATCCCCGCCCCGCCGATACCAACAATGTGAATGCGATGGAATTGTTCCAGTTTCATCGGCGCCTTCCTCACACAAAGACCAACAACACAAAGGCGAACGAGAGCGCCACGCCAACAAAGAGGAGCTCGTTTGTCAGCCAGGCCCCCGGTAAATAACGCACCAGATCTTGTGCAAACGGTGACGTTGGAGCAATGATATTCCATACTTGATAGTTCAGCTTCGGATCCGCCAGAAAGCCCCACACAACGCCTACGATCAAGTAACCGTTGAGCACGCCCAAGAAAAAGCCCAGTAGGCCATTTTCAAATTTATCCTTGCGGGCTTTGGCGCCCAACATCGCCGAGATCTTCGTGGTGGCATAGCCAAAGCAGACAATCATCACAAAGATCACCAAACGTGAATAGAACCAGCTCTTCGGGTTGGTATCCGCCAGTGTTTTCAAGGAAGCGCTCACAATGGGAACATATTGCCAGAAGACGAGCTCGATGAACCGCGCCAAAATCACGCCGAAAGTGACCAGCAGCTCTTTGGCCCAGCCGCGCAACATGCCGACAAGACCAAAGAAAATCACCAGACCCACGAACACCGTCTCCAAAGGCACCATTTCAGGCCCCCTCTCCCAACGAGAGCATGATTTCGGCAATGTGCTGCGCCGCATTCGGACGCGCCAACGAGCGCGCGGCTGTCTCCATCTCCGCCAGCCGCTCCGACGCTTGCAGCAGCTCAGCAACCAAAGGCAGCAAGTCCGTTTGGAGCTCCGCGTCCGGCAAAACCACCGCGGCGCCTCGCTGCGCCAGCCATTCTGCGTTCACCTTCTGGTAACGCCAGGCGTAAGGATAGGGGACGAGAATCGCCGGCAGCCCGAAAAACGGAAATTCCCCCAGCACCGAAGCGCCCGCGCGAGAGAGCACCACATCCGCCGCCGCCAGCGCCGCGCCCATCTCTTCGTGCAGATAGGCGAAGGGATGATAGCGACCGCGCAACGCCGCCGGCAGGGCCGCAGTCACAGCAGCGACCCGTTCCCAATCCAAGTTCCCGGTGATATGGATCACCTGCGTCAACGCCAACAGCGGCTCCAGCTGCGCCAACACCGCCGCATTGATGGAATGCGCTCCCCGGCTGCCGCCGAAAACCAGCAGCGTCGGCAGCTCCGCTTCCAGCCCCCAAGCCTGCCGCGCCGACTCCCGCGACCACTGTCGCAGCTCCTCGCGCAGCGGATAGCCCGTCACTACGACTTTGTGCGCGGGTAAGAACGCGCGCGATTCCTCCACCGTCACCGCGGCCCGCGTTGCCAGGCGCGCCACCCACCGCACCGCAAGCCCCGGCTCGATATCCGGCAGATAGACCAGCACCGGCACACCGTTGAAGCGCGCCGCCAGCGCCACAGGGACACTCACGTAGCCGCCCGTCGTCAACACCGCTGCCGGGCGTTCGCGGCGCAACAAGCGCCAGGCCGCGAAGAAACCCCGCACCAGTTGCCACCCGTTGCGCAGCGCCCGCAACGTCCCTACGCCATGCAAGCCGCCCGCCGGTATCCCCGTGAACGGAATGCCGGCGCGCGCGACCAGCTCCGCTTCCATCCCGCCCTGCCCACCGATCCAGGTGAGCTCAGCGGCAGGGTCAACGGCGCGCAGGGCTTGGACGACGGATACTGCGGGATAGACGTGCCCGCCAGTCCCGCCAGCTACGATCCAGAACCGCATTCCAATCTCCTTTGGGTCTTCCACGCGAAATACCCAATAACATGCCAATGCCCGTCATGGTCATCAACATCTCCGAGCCGCTGTAGGTGAAGAAGGGCAAGGGCGTCCCCGTGAATGGGAACAAGCCGATGATGACCAGCACATTCAGCAACGCCGCCACAATGACCATCGTCGTCACGCCGAAAGCCAGCAGCGAGCCGAAAGCATCCGGCGTATCCAGCGCCACCCGATAACCACGATAAGCCAGCAACGCGAAGAGGGCCAACACGAGCAACGCGCCCAACAAGCCCACCTCTTCACCAATCACGGCAAAGATGGAATCCGTGTGCGGAAACGGCAAGTAGCCGGTCTTGAGCTGCCCCCTGCCGATGCCCACGCCGAAAATCCCGCCCTCGCCAAGCGCAACGACGGCTTTGTGCGCGTGATACGACAACAGCGCCGGATCCTTGACCGCAGCCATGTAATCCACCAAACGCCGCCGCGCATAGGGCAACTGCCAGGCCAGAAAACCAAAAGTGCTGCCAGAGATAACAATGGAAAAGAACATCTGAATCGGGTCGCCGCCGGCGAAGAAAAACATCAACAGCCCCGTGACCGCCAGCAGAAGCGCGATGCTCAGGTCAGGCTGTAACGCAATCAGGCCGCACATGAACCCCAGAATCACCGCGAAAGGTACCAGGCCATAACGCACTTGATGTAACTGTTCGCCTTTGGAAGCCAGCCACGCCGCGATGTAGATCACCATCGTCAGGCGCGCCGCAGCGCCAGGCTGCACGGAGACGCCAAAAAACTCGAAAGACCGCTGCGCCCCCATGATGGGTTTGCCAAACAGAGCCACAGCCAACAACAGAATCAGCGTCACGCCCATCAACGGCACGGCCAGCTTTTGCCAGAGCGTGTAGGGAATGAAAGTCATTGCCGCCATCGCCGCCGCGCCTAGCCCTACCCAGAGCACCTGACGCTGCCAGAAATCAGTACCCACATAGAATGTCGCGCTGTAAAGCATCAACAAGCCATACGCCAGCAACGCGATGACCGTCACCAGCAACAGCGAATCTATCCGCATAGGAACATTTCTGGCTCTCGATGACATCCTTCTCCCCCGTACTCGCGCAGCGCCTCAAGTCAACGCGCCAACCAATGCGCGGAAATGTTCGCCGCGCTCCGCAAAATCGCGGAAAGCATCGAAGCTGGTACCGCCGGGCGACAGCAGCACCACCTCGCCGGGCCGCGCCAAGCGCGCCGCCTCAGCCACCGCATCCTCCAACGTCCCCGCGTGAATGATCTTCTCCAGACAGCGCAGGCCGGTCTCTTCCAGGGCGCGGCTGACATACCCGTCAATCAATGGCATCGCCTCGCCGAAGAGCACCAACACCCGCACCCGCCGCTTCACCATCGCGGCGAAATCTTCCCAGGGTAGGTCTTTGTCCCGCCCACCGGCGAGCAATACCAGCGGCTCCTCGAAAGCGGCGAGCGCTGCGAGCACGCGCTCCGGCGCGGTCGCAATCGAATCGTTGATCCAGGTGACATTCCGCCACCGCCGCACCACTTCCAGCCGATGCTCGACGCCGTTGAAGTCCACAATCGCCCGACGCATCGCCTCTGGCGCTGCGCCGGCCGCATCGGCCAACGCCATCGCCGCCAGGATGTTGAGCACGTTGTGATACCCGCGCAGCCGCACATCCCCGCGCCGGCAAACCTCCCATTCCTGGCCCGCGCGACGCAACATCAGCGCCTCGCCGCGCAGAAACGCGCCCGTCTCCGGCTCCACCGTCCCGCTGAAGTAGCGCACCTGCGCCGCCGTCTGCACCGCCAGCCCGCGCGCGTTCGGCTCGTCGTAGCCGAGCACCGCCACATCCTCCGCCCGCTGATGGGCTACGATATGCGCTTTCGCCGCGATATAAGCCGCCATCGTCTTGTGCCGATCCAGATGATTGGGCGTGATATTGAGCACGCCGGCGATCTGCGGGCTGCAATCCATCAACTCTAGCTGAAAGCTCGAGAGCTCCATCACCACCCGATCCGCAGCCGCCATCCGCCCCAAATCCGTGATCAGGGGATTGCCGATATTGCCGCCCACCCACGTCTGGAAACCCGCCGCCCGCAGGATGTCGCCCACCAGAGCAGTCGTCGTCGTCTTGCCGGCAGAGCCGGTGATGCCCACCACCGGCGCCGGCGACCGCCGCAGAAACTCCTGCGCATCGTTGCTGATCGGAATGCCGCGACGCTGCGCCTCCGCCGCAATGGGCAAATCAGCGGAGACGCCGCCGCTCAGGCAGAGCAATGCACAATCGTCCAATAAGCTTGCCGGATGCTCGCCGAGCACATAGCGGATGGGCCACGCGGCCAATTCGGCCATCTCCGACGCCAGCGCTTCAGCCGGGCGCCGATCCGAGACCGTCACCGGCATCCCCTGCTCCGCGTAGAAGCGCGCCAGCGCTTTGCCTTGCCGCGCCAGCCCCAGAATGACCACTGTGTCTTTGTGTTGCACCATGAAAAGTATCCGTAATGCGTCCTACGTAATGCGCCGCGTGGACTAAATCAACGCCAGGGCCACGCCCGTCATAGCCGAAAGCAGCGCCACAAGCCAGAACCGCTGCACCACCTGCGTCTCCGACCAGCCCAGCAATTCAAAGTGATGGTGTAACGGCGTCATCTTGAAGATCCGCCGCCCTTCACCGTATTTCTTTTTTGTATACTTGAAGTACGAGACCTGGATGATAACCGAGAGCGTCTCGGCGACAGGCACCAGCATCACCAGCGGCAGAATCAGCCATTGCCCCGTCATCAGCGCCACGACGCCCAGAGTCGCCCCCAACGCCAGCGAGCCGGTATCGCCCATAAACATCTCCGCCGGATGAGCGTTGTACCACAGAAACGCGAACGACGCGCCAACCACCGTAAAGCAAAAACGTTCCAGATAAATCTGTCCCTGCAAATCGGCGATAATGCCATAAGCCACAAAGGCGCTCGCCAGAATGATGCCCGCCAACCCGTCCAACCCGTCGGTCAGATTTGCCGCATTGCTGGAACTGATGATGATGAACATGGCGACCGGAATGTAGAACAAGCCAATATCTATCTTCTCCGGCACGCCGGGAATGGCGATACTCCGCAATTCCAGGCCATAATACATCACCAACGCCACCAAAAAGGTGAAACCCAGCTCCAACAGAATCTTGAAGCGCGCCGTGAACCCCTCGCCGCGCCGCATTCCCCGCACGCCCGCGAGATCATCCAGCGCGCCCAGAAAGCCGTAAGCGATCAACACCCCCAGCGGCACCAGAATCGAACGCCCGATGACCGTCTGCCCGATCAAATTGTAGACGTTGAGCACCAGGGTGATCAACACCACCGGCACGGTGATGAGCAATCCACCCATCGTCGGGGTGCCGAGTTTGGTCAGATGTCCGTTAGGGCCATCAATGCGGATGCGCTTGCCAATCCGCCACTTGCGCAGCAGGTTGAGGTAGGGCCGCCCCCAGAAAACGGCCATGATGAAGGAGATGCTGGCAAGAATCAGCGCGAATCCCATAGCGCGCCCCTATGCCTGCGCCGCGCGCCCTAACGCGATCACAATGTCTTCCATGTGTAACGCCCGCGAACCTTTGACGAGAATCACATCGCGCGGCTCCAGCAAGTCGAGCAAGCACGCAATCGCCGCCGCATTATCCGCGACCTCATGCACCCGCTCAGGCGCCATGCCGCAGAGCCGCGCCCCTCGCGCCATAATGGCCGCCCGCGGCCCCACGGTCACCAGATGCGTCGCCACATCCGCCGCGCGACACCCCACCTTGAGATGCCCCTCCTCCTCATACTCGCCCAGTTCGAGCATGTCGCCCAACACCGCAATCTTGCGCCCTTCCAGATCCTCCAGCAAATTGAGCGCTGCCAACGCCGAAGGCGGGCTGGAATTGTAAGTATCATCCAGCACCAACGTCTGCTGCGGCCCCTGCGCTGAGACCAGTCGCAGTTGCGCCCCTGGCGCCTGCAAACCCTCGACGATGTCTTGCCAGCTCAGCCCTAGAGCCAGTCCCGTAGCAGCTGCGCGCAGTACCGTATGGACGCTATGCCGTCCCAACAGCGGCGCGCGGACGTACAGCCGCTCTCGTCCATAGTGCAAGCGCACACGGATGCCCTCTAGCCCCAGACTTTGGACTTCATCAGCCCAAAGCTGCGCGCTGCTATCCAGCCCATAGGTGAAAATGCGCGCCTCGGTCACGTCTGCCATCGCCCGCACGCGGGGATCATCGTAATTGAGCACCGCGATACCTTCCGGCGCGGGCGGCAGGGCCTCGACCAGCTCCCGCTTGCCCAGCGCAATATCTTCCAGCGTGCCGGCGCGTTCCGCGTGTACCGGCTCCACATTGGTCAGAATGCCAATCTGGGGCCGCGCGATCTCCGCCAGGCTGCGAATATCGCCGCGCACATACATCCCCATCTCCAGAACGACCAGCTCATGCTCAGACGTGAGCTGCAACAACGTCAGCGGCAGCCCAATCTCGTTGTTATAGGAACCGGTGCTGTGCAGCACGCGATACCGGCGTTGCAACACCCGCGCGAGCACTTCTTTGGTCGTAGTCTTCCCCACGCTGCCGGTGATGCCAATCACGCGCACTTTGAACTGCTGCCGCCAGAACGCCGCTGCCTGCTGCAAGCCCTTGAGCACATCCGGCACGCGCAGGATCAGCGGCGTGGTCGGCGCCGCGGCGAGATCCACCGATTCACCGATGCGCAACACCGGCGCCTTCGCCCACTCGCCTTCCAGCGGCACATCGGCATCCACCACCGCCGCCGTCGCGCCGCGCGCGAAAGCATCCGCCACAAAGGCGTGCCCATCCACCCGCTCGCCGCGAAAAGCGAGAAAGACCGTTCCAGGCCCGGCTTTGCGCGAATCCAAAGCCAGCGTCACGGGCATTTCCAGACCTGGAAGCCGCCCGCCGCCCAGCCCTTCGATCAAATCTGCCAGGGTCAGTACCCGCTGGCTCTGTTTCTTGCT
>CAZDSF010000067.1:0-7426 GCA_964508025.1 uncultured Anaerolineales bacterium | reverse complement strand
CCGCGCCGCAATCCGCTGGAAGACCGGAGCGGCGGTTTGGGTGCCCCAACGTAGCAGCGGATCAATGCCCGGACGATCCAGCTTGACCAGAATCAGCACTTGCGGATCGGGCAGCGGCCCAAAGCCCACAAAGGACGCGATCACGTGATTGGGATCGTAGACGCCGCCCACCGGAATCTGCGCCGTCCCCGATTTGCCGGCGATGCGATACCCCGGCACGACAGCCTGTGTCATCCGCGTCTCGATGGAGCGAGCCATCAGTTCCGTCAAGGTCGCTGCCGCCTCTGCTGAGATCACCTGCCCAACGGGGCTGGGCGGCGCCATCACACTACGCCCATCGGGATAAATGCGCTCGGCGACGATGCGCGGTTGCATCAATACCCCATCGTTAGCGATGGCTGCCACCGCCATCGCCATCTGCAACGGCGTCACCGCGATTCCCTGCCCATACGAATTGGTGACAAGAAAGCCATCCTGCCAGGTCCAATCCTGCGGCGTATGCACCAATCCACGCGCCTCGCCGGCCAACTCCACCCCGGTAATCTGACCGAAGCCAAAAGCGCGCACATAACTGTAAAAGCGCTCCGCTCCCAGCACGCGGGTCGTCAAGGTTGCGGCGCCCACATTGAGCGACGAAGCCAGCAACCCCTGCAAATCCTGTACCCCATGCGCCCGGCGATCCCAGTTTTGCGCGGTCACGCCGCCGTACTCAATCGCGCCCCGATCCTCATAAGTCCAACTCGTGTTCACCAACCCGGAATCAAGCGCCGCAGCCACCGTGATCAGCTTGAACACGGATCCTGGTTCATACACCTGGCTGACCGCCGGGTCCTGAAAGAGCGCCGTCTGATTGACGGCAGCGTAATCAGCAAAGCGCGACGGCTCATAACCGGGTCGGCTTGCCATCGCCAGAATTTCCCCCGTCTGGGGATTCAACACCAGAATCGTCCCCGACTCGGCTTTGTACTCCACCAGCGCCTTGTCCAATTCGCCTTCGACATACGCCTGGATGGTGCGATCCAGAGTCAAGCGCAAATCGGCGCCCGGATAGGGAATGCCCAATCCTGCAGCCACCTCCTCCGGCAGCGGTTTATCGCTAATGCCAGAGACCTTGCCAACGCCGCTAACGGGCTTACTGCGGAGCAAGCGCAGCAAATAAGCCTGCACCCCGTAGCCGAAGCCATCCTCATTCACAAAACCCAGCGCGTGTGAAGCCAGCGCGCCCTCTGCGTAGTAGCGTTCCCAGGTTGGAACCAGACTGAGCCAGGAAAGCCCCAACGCCTGCAACTCGGCTGCCGTCTCTGCGGACACCCGTCGCGCGAGAGGGCGCCACAGATGTGTTTGTGTGCCGGTCTCAGGAAAAGTCAGCAATAAGCGCAGCTCGGCTTCGGGCCGATTGAGCAGCGCCGCCAGAACTGGCGCCGCATCCGCGGTTGCGATTCCGCGTTGCAAATGTGCATCCACGGCGTACACCGGCAGATTGCCGACCAACAAATCGCCATTGCGATCCTGAATCGCGCCCCAAGGCGGCTCCGGCAGCGAATACCGTCGCTCCACCAGTTCCGCCGCCTCAGCTGCGTAACGCGCGTGCTCAAAAACCTGCAAGCGCACCAACTGCCCCACAATGAGCAGCAGCAGTGCGATCAGCAGCAATGCGACAAAGCGTAAACGCGCTTCAGGCCCACGTAACATGCTATGGCTCCGGAATGACCAGGAAATGCACGTTCTCCGCCGGGGCAAAGCCCAGCGCAATCGAACGTTGCTGCAGCACCGGGATGCTGCTCAAACGGGCAATCTCCACCATGAGCGCCTGGTTTTGACGTTGCTGGAGACCCAGGTTCTCCTCAAGCTCCCACACATATCCCGACAGACGCACATTGGCGCCGATCACATTCAGATACAACGCGCCCAGCAATGTCACCGCCACCACCACGCCCAAAAACATCCGCGCCAGGGCGCTGTTGAAAGCTTCCCGGCGGCGTTGGATGCCATGTGTGCGTTGTTGCCAGATAACGCTCATGCTAGATCCTCTCAGCGATGCGCAATTTCGCGCTGCGACTGCGCGGATTGGCCGCGAGCTCTGCTGCGCCAGGCGTGACCGGCTTGCGCGTCACCAGACGCAAAGTCGGCGCCTGCCCGCAAGTACAAACCGGCGCTTCGGGCGGACACGTACAGCCCCGTGCAGCTTGTTGCAGAAAACGCTTCACCACGCGATCCTCAAGAGAGTGGAAACTAATGACGGCCAAACGCCCACCTGGACGTAGCACCTTCACGGCTTGCGGCAACGTCGCCGCCAGCAGCGCCAGTTCATCATTGACGGCGATGCGCAACGCCTGAAATGTGCGCGTCGCCGGATGCAATCCCCGCGAGGCGCCGCGCCCCACAGCGGCGACAATCACATCCGCGAGCTGGCGTGTGCTGCGCAGCGGGCGCGCCGCCGTGATAGCTCTGGCTATCGCCCGGCTGCGCGGCTCCTCGCCGTAGCACCATAACAATGTCGCCAATTCGCTTTCCGGCAAAGCATTCACCAGCTCTGCCGCCGTAGGGCCAGGCGCCGTCGGATCGAAACGCATATCCAACGGCCCCTCCTGCCGGAAAGCAAACCCGCGTTGTGGATCATCCACCTGATAGGAGGAAAACCCCAAGTCAAAGAGCACGCCATCCACCGGGGAAAAAGCCTCGCGCAAGACAACGGCTTCCAACAGCGTGTACGGAGCATGGACTAGATGCGCGCGCGCGCCAAAAGCCTGCAATCGTTCCTGTGCGCGAAGCACCGCTTGCGGATCCCGGTCGAAGCCCAGCAAACGCCCGTCCGGCGCGCTGGCTTCCAGGATGGCTGCGGCATGACCGCCGCCGCCTAGCGTCCCGTCAATGTACAATCCCCCTGCCGTCACGGCAAGTCCGTCCAGCACTTCGCGCAACAACACCGGGAGGTGTTGCCCGGCGGGGGCGTCACTCAGATCTGCAACTTCTCCCATAATGCCGGGTCGTCCTCCATCATCGCCAGTTCGCGAGCATTCTGCTCCGCCCAGCGCTCAGGATTCCAGAATTCGATGTAATGATCCAAGCCCACCACCAGAACGCCGCTGGCTACATCTAACCCGGCATGTTCGCGCAAACGATCAGGCAACAAAATCCGCCCCTGACGATCGGGAGTAACGTCAGCGGCATCGGCAAAGAGGAGACGGCGCAAAGCGCGCCCCGGAGTTGAGGTCATCGGGAGAGCGTTGACTTTCTGAGCGAGTTCCGTCCACACAGCAATGGGGTACAATGTGATGCAGGGGTCTAGCGAGCGGGTGATAATGACCCGTTCGCCCAGATTTTCACGATAGCGAGACGGGATGATGACGCGACCCTTATCATCGAGCGTATAAGTAAATTGCCCCAGGAACATAAACGTCACACTCCCACCACTTGTCGGAACCAACGCCCAGGGAGGGACCAAATCCCCCACTTTCCCCCATCTCTCCCCACCATCTACCACATTATATCCCATTTTCCCAAATTATGCAATAGGGAAATCCCAAAAATCCAGAAAATTTGGGAAAACTGCTGTTGTCGCTCCTAGCTGCTGAGCGCACGCGCGCGCAGAAAAAGGCGCGGTTGCCCCCATCGCCACCTGGACTATAATGCAAAGCATGTTACGCCTTGAACGCTTGAAACCCGCCATCGAAGCCTTGAGTCGGCAAGCTCAGATACGCCTCCAACAGGCGGAAAAGGAGCTGACGCATGTTGTGCAATGGCTGGAGAGCGCGCCATCTCCGGCGGCATTGCGAACGCAGCTCGCGCAACAGCGTGACGCCGAAGAGGAGCTTGCCCTTCCCCAGACAGAATGGCCTCTGGCGACCCGGCTACAAGTCGAAGGCGGTCCCCCCCGAGGCAGCGTCCTCATCGGCGTGGATGGCTCGCAGATCGCGCCGGATCGTCACGCCATCGCGCTCTACTACGTCATCCAGATAGGCGCGTTGATCTTCCGCTACAACGGGCAAGCCCCCACGCCTTCGCAGGAAGCCGCGCTGCACTTCGCCGAACACGAGCTCTATGACGAAAAGGGCTTGCTCATCGGCGGGCAGTTGGGGATGCGCCGCACAGTCGCCGAGCTGCGCCACGCCGCAACCCTGGCAGAAAACCTCCGCGCCGAGGGGGCGCCGCTGCCGATCCTGGCGCTCACCGACGGGCCCCTCCTCTGGCCCTACACCGGACGCAGCAAAGAGGAGGAAAGCGCCCTCCCCCTGTATTTCGCAGCCTTCGACCGCCTGCGCGATGCCGGCGCGATGCCTGTCGGCTTCGTGGAGCGTCCCGGCGGGCGCGGGTTGATCGAGCTGCTCTGGCGCAGCCGCCTCGATGACAGTGGACAACCGCGACACAAAGGCGAACAGCGCCCCGAAGCCGTGGACGACGAGCTGCTCATGCAGCACACCCTCGCGCCGGGCGAACGCTCCACCTGGTTTGCCCGCACCTCCGCAATGAACGAGCGTCACGCGCGCTACGGACACGCCGTATGGTTTTGTTATCTGAATATCGGCGACGCAGATGCGCCGGTGATTGCCCGCATCGAAGCGCCGCGTTGGGCGGCAGAGCGCACGGACTGGGCCGCGACCTTGCACGCCATCCTCCTCCATCAAGCGCACATCCTCCACGGCAATCCCTACGTCCTGGCGCGCGCGCATGAGCTGGCCCTCGTCACTCACCAGGACAAAGCCGCTCTGGAAAGCCTGCTGCACCGGCAATTGCTCGAACGCGGCCTCGTGGCCCGCCCATCAGAAAAAGCGCGCCAAAAGGGATTTTTCTGATCGCGCGGCGAGTTCACGTCTGACTCTTGACTCTGTGACTCCTGACTTTATGACCCTTGACTTTCGGAGGCCATGATGACCCATTCCACACCCTCGATTCCCATCGGCAACGTGTTACGCGCCGACATTCGCGGCTTCGTCGTCGCCTCACGCATTCCCGAACCGGATGTGCCCACCTTCGGCACCTTCGTCCGCGCGCCCATCCAGCAGGGACAGGCGCAGCTCATCGGCCTGGTCTACGACATCCGCCTGCAAGACGATCCCTTTCTGCGCGATTTGGCCGCCGCCGTCGTCGAAGGCGACCCAACCTACGCCGAGGTCATCCGCGATCAGCGCGAGGTGCGCTCCGTGCCGGTGGAGATCTCCGTCGTCGCCGTGGGTTATGGCGATGAACGCGGCTATCATTACGGGCTGCCGCCCCAGCCGCCGATGATCCTGCACCGTATCCACGTCTGCACATCCGACGAGGTGCGCGCCATCACTGCGCAGCCGGATTTCCTGCGCCCGCTGCTGGAGAACCGCGACGTACCTGCCGATGAGCTCATCACGCGAGCGTTGCTGCGCGCGGCGCCGCTGCACGGCGCGCCAGGGACCGCCGATTATCAGGACTACCTGCTCCAGGCCGGGCGCTACCTGGCCCGCCGCTTGGGCCGGGAGCCGCTGCGCCTGGAAACCATCCTACAGCAATTGGAAGGATGAAGGCGGAAGGATGAAAAACTCCCACGAGAGCTTTCCGATTCATCGCCATTCCACGCCTTTACAAAACCGCTAACACGCTTTGACGCTAATACGCTAACACGCTAATACGCTAACACGCTACGGCTTCAAGGAGCACCACATGACCGGCTATATGGGCAAAATTCTGCGCGTGGATTTGACCGCAAACTGCATCTGGGATGAGCCGCTGCACGAGACCTACGCCCGCGATTTTGTGGGCGGCAGTGCGCTGGCGGCGCGCTACGCCTTCGATCTGATAGATGCGCACACCGATCCTCTGGGGCCGGAAAACCCCCTCATCTTTATGACCGGGCCGCTGGTGGGCACCGCCATGCCCTCCGCAGGGCGCTTCAGCGTGTGCGCGCTCTCGCCGCTCACCGGCAGATGGGGCGAATCCAATTCGGGCGGGTTCTTCGGCCCGGAGCTGCGTTTCGCCGGCTACGATGGCATCCTCATCACCGGCAAAGCCGCTGCGCCTGTCTGGCTCGCCATTGTCGAAGGGGAGGCGCAGTTGCATGACGCCGCCGACCTGTGGGGCCTCGACAGCTATGCCACACAAGAAGCCGTGCGCGCGCGCCTCGAGCAGCCCAAAGCGCGCGTCGCCTGCATTGGCCCTGCCGGCGAGACCGGTGCCCGCATGGCCGCCGTGATGAACGATCACGGGCGCGCCGCCGGGCGCACGGGCATGGGCGCCGTCATGGGCGCCAAGGGCCTCAAAGCCATCGGCGTGCGCGGCACAGCGCAAGTCCCCGTCGCCGCGCCGGAGGCGCTCAAGGCCGTGGTCAAAGAGATCATCGGCGCGCTGGATGAAGATATGACCGCCATGTCCCTGCGCCTGGCGGGGACAGCAGGGTATGTGGATATGGGCTTGATGTACGGCGATGTCCCTATCCGCTACTTCCAGCAAGGGGAATGGGCCGAGGGCAGCGAGCTCTCCGGCGTGCTGATGGTGGAAGCCTACCAGAACCGCAACACCGCCTGCTATCGTTGCCCCATCGCCTGCGGCAGAGAGACCCGCGCCCCCGCCTACGGGCTGGAGAAGGTGGATGGCCCGGAATACGAGACCATCGCGGCGTTGGGCAGCCTGCTGCTCATCCACGATCAAGAAGCCGTCATCGCTGCCGGGCGCCTGTGCAACGTCTACGGGCTGGATACGATCAGCACGGGCGTGACGCTGGCGCTCGCCTGCGAGCTCTTCGAGCGGGGCGCGCTCACGGCAGCGGATACCGGCGGCCTCGAGATCCGCTACGGGGACGCCGCTGCCATGCACACCTTGATCGAGATGCTGGGCCGGGGTCAGGGCTTCGGGCGCATTTTGGCGGAAGGGAACCGCGCCCTGGCGACGCGCTACGGCGTCCCGGAGCTCAGCGCCACGGTCAATGGCCTGGAGCTGCCCATGCACGATCCCCGCGCCTTCAGCGCGATGGCGGCGATCTACGCCCTTGCGCCGCGCGGCGCCTGTCACATGCAAGGGGATATGTACAGCGTGGATACCGGTCAAGGGCCGGCGTGGGAATTGGGCATCGAGCCGGGAGAGCGTTTTGAGTCCTCAGCAGAAAAAGGGCGCATCGCGGCGCGACAACAAGCGTGGCGCGATCTCTACAACGCGCTGACCCTGTGCCAGTTCCAGAACCCCGGCGTCGAGCCGGTGCGGCGCGCGCTCAACGCCATCACCGGTTGGGAGCTGGCGGCGGAAGATTTGCTCACGCTCGGCAAGCGCGGCGTCACGCTCAAACGGCTGCTCAACCTGCGACGGGGCCTCACCCGCGCGGATGAACGCCTGCCGGCCCTCTTCGCCCAGCCCCTCGACGGCGGCAGCGAGGGCAACCTCCCCGACCTGGATGCCTTACTCGCCGGCGCTTACGCGGAATACGGCTGGGATTTGGAAACGGGACGCCCCACTTCCGCTGCGCTCA
>CAZDSF010000066.1:0-21551 GCA_964508025.1 uncultured Anaerolineales bacterium | reverse complement strand
CCAACCCTTGCAAATGCATCGCTTTTAATCTATAATCATAACGCTTATAGCATTAACATATCCGTAAAAATCACAGCGGAAGAGCGGGCCAGGTTTGCGTTACGCTTGCCGTTAGTGGGTTTTGAGATTTGCTATTCGCCATTCGCCATTTTTTCAAGGAGGAACAACCATGGCAGTCACAACATTCAAGGCCGTTTCCCGCAACGTGGAAGGGTTTACGGTAGAAAACAAAGCGCGGAATTTCACCGTGATCATAGATGAACCGCCATCTTTCGGCGGCGCCAACACCGGGATGACCCCCGTAGAGGCGTTGCTGATCACACTCGGCTCGTGCCAGTGCATCGTCGCCAGAGCATTTGCCCAAGCCAAAGGTATCAACCTGGAAGAAGTGTGGGTAGAGCTGGAGGGCGATCTGGATACCGATGGCTTCCTCAAAGGGGCGGAAGGCGTCCGCAACGGATTCCAGGAAATCCGTCTCAAGCTGCACCTCAAATCCGATGCACCAGCAGACACGCTCAAGGCATTCGCCGAGTTTGTCGCCAGCCGATGCCCCATCGAGGACAATCTGATCAACGCCACGCGCATCATCACCGAGACGGTGGTCGAAGGACAATAGAGCGGTTTCTTGCTTCAGCCTCGATCTTTAGGTCTCGACAGCCGTGATGCGGTTGAACAAATCCCACTTTGTGGTACAATCTAATTATCCTTTTTTATGAAAGGTTGTTGCATGAAACCCTGTGTTGCCCGGCTCGCGCTTGCGCTGTTGGCCCTTACCAACAGGTATTCGCGCGCGGCGCAGCACTAGATCGTTCACATCCAAGCCCCTGCCGCGCCGCAGGGGTTTTTTTATGTACTACGTAATTACGTAATGCGTAATTCGTACTGCGTAATTCGTAATGCGTAAGGAGATTGGTCGTCTTGTTACGTATTACGCATTACGCATTACGTATTACGCATTACGCATTAGATTTTTCAGGAGGCTCACCCATGACCGAACCTTATCGCCCGCAGGAAATCGAGAAGAAGTGGCAACAACGCTGGGAAGCGGATCAACTCTACCGCTCGGTGATTGATCCCAGCAAGCCCAAGTTCTACGCGCTGACGATGCTCCCCTATCCCAGCGGCGATTTGCACATCGGCCACTGGTACGCGATGACGCCCAGCGACGCCCGCGCGCGCTTCAAGCGGATGCAGGGCTACAACGTGCTGTTCCCGATGGGCTTCGATGCCTTCGGGCTGCCCGCCGAGAACGCCGCCATCCAACGCGGCATCCATCCGGGGACGTGGACGATGCGCAACATAGAGCATGAGCGCGAGCAGCTCCGCACGATGGGCGCGATGTATGACTGGGAGCGCGAGGCGGTCTCGTGCCTGCCCGGCTACTACCGATGGACGGAGTGGTTCTTCCTCAAGTTCTACGAGATGGGGCTGGCCTATCGCAAGCAGTCGCCGGTGGATTATTGCCCCAGCTGCAAGACCACGCTGGCCCGTGAGCAGGTGGTGGGCGAGGAGCGCATCTGCGAACGCTGCGGCTCGCCGGTCGCCAAGAAAGACCTGGAGCAGTGGTTCTTCCGCATCACCAAGTACGCGGATGAGCTGCTGGATTTCTCGAAGATTGATTGGCCCGATAAGATCCGCCTGCTGCAAACCAACTGGATCGGGCGCAGCGAGGGCGCGGAAGTGACCTTCACCATCGCCCCGGAAGACCTGCCCGCCAACGCCGCGCCCGGTGAGGGCGATCTGGTGGTCTTCACCACGCGGCCCGATACGCTCTGGGGGGCGACGTTCATGGTGCTGGCGCCGGAGCATCCGCTGGTGGAGCGCATCGCCAAGCCGGAGCAGCGCGCGGAGGTGGCGGCCTACAAGCAGCAGGCCGCCCGCCAAAACGAGATCGAGCGGCTGAGCACGGATAAGGAGAAGACCGGCGTGTTCACGGGCGCGTATGCCATCAACCCGGTGAACGGGGCGCGCATCCCGGTATGGATTGCGGACTATGTGATGATGACCTACGGCACGGGCGCGATTATGGCCGTGCCCGCGCACGACGAGCGCGACTTCGCGTTTGCGACGAAGTTTGGCCTGCCCATCCCGGTCGTCATCGAGACGGAGGAGTGGGTGGCCGAGGGCCGCCCGTTCCCGCTGCCGCGCGCTTATCCCGGCACCGGCGTGATGATCAACTCCGCGCCCTTCGATGGGACGCCGGCCCCGCACCCGGCAGTGGAACAGGTGACGGCCTGGCTCGCGGAGCAGGGACGCGGCAAGGCTGCGGTCAACTATAAACTGCGCGACTGGCTCATCAGCCGCCAACGCTATTGGGGCTGCCCGATTCCGATGATTTACTGTGACGCTTGCGGCATTGTCCCGGCGCGCTATGAAGACCTGCCCATCCTGCTGCCCGCCGATGCGGAGATTCCCAAGACCGGGGAGAATGCGCTGCTCTATCACGAGGGCTTCCTCCACACCACCTGCCCGCAGTGCGGCGGCCCCGCCCGGCGCGAGACGGATACGATGGACACGTTCATGTGCTCCTCGTGGTATCAGTACGCTTACCTCAGCCCGTATTACCGCGAGGGCGAACCAGTGACGGGCGACGATACGCCCTGGGATCCGGCGGAGCTGGCGTATTGGGCGCCGGTGGATACGTACACGGGCGGCGCGGAGCACGCGGTGATGCACCTGATGTATACGCGCTTCTTCACCAAAGCCCTGCGCGACACCGGGCTGCTGAATTTCGATGAGCCGATGCTGCAATATCGCTACCAGGGCATCATCCTGGGCGAGCCGCGCGATGGCGATGGCGTGGAGGTGACGGGGACGTGGGACGGCGCGGCATTCCAGGCCGAGGCCATCACGGTGTTCCCGTTCGACCAACGCGAAAGCTGGCCCCCCGCCGGCAAAGATGCGACGCGCGTCTGCGGCGAGGTGATGGATCGGGATGACGTGAGCCTCAAGGTGCAGGCGGGCGAGGAATTGGTCGTCGTCCATGTGCCGGAGGGCCTGGAGATTGCCATCCCCGGCAAGGAGAGCGCGGGCGGCCTGGGCGACATCCTCTACCACCTGGAAGTGGAGAAGATGTCGAAGAGCAAGAAGAACGTGGTGGCCCCGGATGCGCTGGTGGCGCAGTACGGCGCGGATACCGTGCGCGCGTACCTGATGTTCGGCTGGCGCTGGGATCAAGGCGGGCCATGGGATAGCAAGGGCATCGAAGGCGTGGTGCGCTGGGTGAACCGCGTGTGGGCGTTGGCGACCGATGCGCCGCGCAACCGCGCTCCGCTGGATGCCGCCGCCGAGCGCGAGGTACGCCGCGCCAAGCATGCTGCCATCAAAGCGGTGACGCAAGACCTGGAGAGCTTCAGCTTCAACACGCTCATCGCCCGGCTGATGGAGTACACGAATGCGCTGGGCAAGGCGAAGGAGGCCGCATGGGATACGCCGCTATGGGACGAGGCCATCAGCGCGCTGCTGCTGCTACTCGCGCCGATCATGCCGCATCTGGCGGAGGAGCTGTGGACGCTGCGCGGCAAGCCGTACAGCATCCATCAGCAGGCGTGGCCCGTGTGGGATGAGGCCATGCTGGCAGTGGACGAAATCGAGATTCCGGTGCAGGTCAACGGGAAGGTACGCGGGAAAGTCGTCGTCGCGGCGGACGCGGATGACGCAGCCATCGAGGCGGCGGCCCTGGCTGAGCCAAACGTCCAGCGCCACATCGAGGGCAAGCAGGTGATGAAAGTCATCGTCGCCGGGCGGAGGCTGGTGAGTGTGGTGATCAAGTAATACGTGATGCGTACTACGTAATCAGAGGTAGAGACGTGGCGGGGAGACTCGCCACGTTTTGTTTTAACGCAATGAAGCAAAGATGCGAAGAAAACCCTTTGCACCCTGGCATCTTTGCGTTAAGCGGCTGCTGCGCCTTCAATACAAGACATACGCAACCTGCTCAAGGATTTCCAAGGGTGCAGGCATGAGCAACGCCTTTCTCGTGGTATAATAAGCCTAATTCATACCAACCAAGGATGATACTATGCAGCACGAAACCGAACACGACATCATCATTGTTGGCTCAGGCCCCGCCGGGATTGCCACCGGATTGCATCTGCTGGAGCGCGACCTGGCGCTGGCGCAACGCGCGCTGATTCTCGAAAAGGCGCGCCATCCCCGCCCCAAACTCTGCGCGGGTGGCTTGCTGCCCGATGCCGTCGTCCGCTTGCAGCAGCTCGGCCTGGATGTGACGGAAACGCCCCACATCAAAGCGCTGTGGGCTAACTTCAACTTCCAGGGGCGGGGAATGCGGATGACGGCCCAAAAGCACGACTACGCCTTTTATGTGATCCGCCGCCACGAGTTCGACGCCTGGCTGGCCGGCAAAGCCCGCGAGCGCGGGCTGGCGCTGCAAGAAGAGACCACGGTCAACGCGGTGCGCGCCGATGGCGATGGCGTCACGGTCGAGACAAATCGCGGCGTGTACCGGGCGCGCGCCGTGGTAGGCGCGGATGGCGCGAACAGCGTGGTACGGCGGGCCGTACAGCCAGAATCGCCGGGCAATGTGGCCCGTCTGCTGGAAGTGTTAGTCGAGCCGCGCAACGACGTCACACCGGCGGGGTATCCCCCACACGCGCCGGATGAGGCGTACTTCGAGTTCGGATACCTGCCGGAGAACATTCAGGGGTACGTGTGGGATTTCCCCACGCAAGAGGGCGGCGCGCCGAGGCGTTGCTGGGGCGTGTACGACAGCCGCGTGGATCCGAAAGGCGCCAAAGGCGACCTGCCGCGCACCCTCGCCGAAGCCATGACGCGTTACGGCTACGGGCCAGAGGATTACACCGTGCAAGCGCATCCGATTCGGTGGTTCGAGGCGCGCGCCGTCTTCTCTGCGCCGCGCCTGCTCCTGGTGGGCGACGCCGCTGGCGTGGATGCCTCCTTTGGCGAGGGTCTCAGCCCGGCGCTGGGCTATGGTGAAATTGCAGCAAATGCGCTAGCGGATGCTTTCGCCAGCGGCGACTTCAGCTTCGGCGATTATCGGCAGCGGGTGTTGCGCCACGCGCTGGGCAAGGCGCTGCGGATGCGCACCTTCACCGCGCGGCTGCTCTTCAGCCTGCGGCAGCCCGCCATCCAACGGCTGCTCTGGTGGCGGCTGAACTGGTTCCTGAACTGGTACATCAATCGGTTCCTCATCAACTGGGTGGAGCGATAGACCGTTCGCGGCGAACCGCTAAAACCATAGCGACATCAAGCAGCGTCTCAATCCATGCAAGCAACCACGATACTGCCAACAAATTATCGCCAACAAGCCGCCCTCGATTTCTCGAAGAGCAAAGCGGCCATGGTTGGTACCACGATCCTTGGTATCGTGTTGCTCCTGGCCGTTGGCTGGTTACTTGTGCAATTTACGCATTTTCTTCGCCCCGCTGCATTGGAAGGTATAAGATTCCGCAACCTTCTAACCATAACCCCCAGCGGTCAACCCTCTATCACGTTGCCGATTGTTGACGCCGTTGTTGCGTTTGTCCTGGTCATGCTCATCCACGAACTTGTACATGGCATGTTTTTCTGGTGGTTCGCGGGGCAACGTCCCACGTTTGGCATCAAGGGGTTATACGTTTATGCGGCAGCGCCGCCGGAAGTCTATTTTCCGCGCAACCAATATCTCCTTGTGGGCGTGGCGCCGCTGGGGCTATTGACGCTTGTCGGGCTGCTGCTAATGCTGATCGTCCCCATGGTCGCGGTATCTGTCCTCAGCCTCTTTATTGCTTTCAACGCAGCAGGTTCGGCGGGTGATTTGGGCATGGCGCTTCGACTCTTGTTCTATGCACCCGACACGCTGATGCAAGATAGTGACACAGGTGTTCTTGTATTCGGCACAGAGAATCATCAGGGAGCGACCTGACAAGCGCAGACAACCCCAAAAAATCTCAGGGCCAGCGCACCTAGAAGCCTTATCCCCTTGCGCTGGTTGTCGCGCCGCTAAAACGACGTTTTATCCCCGGTCTTAGGCCGCACTTCTGCCACAAGGCATCAAATCCACCAAATTCCGCCAAAAAGCTATTGACATGGCACAATTCCTATGTTACACTAGATATGTGAACGTTCACGGGAAGTACCCGTGAAAATAACCGCTCTCCACTCACCAAAGGTACAGCGTGAAGCGAAAACGGATTACGATTGAAGACGTAGCCGAAAGCGCCGGGGTCTCCCGCCAAACCGTCTCGCGCGTGCTCAACGACCGCGCCGACGTCGCCGAAGATACGCGCACGCGCGTCCAAGTCGCTATGCGGGAGCTCGGTTATAGCCCCAGCCTAGCCGCGCAAAGCCTGCCGCAGCGCCAGACCAACATCATCGGGCTGGTGATTCCGTATGGGCCAACTTACCTCTTCTCCGATCCGCACCTGCTTGGCTTCATCTGCGGCGTGGATCAGATTGCCAATCAGCGCGGCTACAATCTACTGCTCTCGACGGCGCGTGATGATGGCGCGCCGGGCCTGGCGGACGCCTACAGCATGTCTGCCTTTGAGCGCCTGATCCGCTCGCGGCACATTGATGGCGCCATCGTCGTGGAAACGCTGGGCAGCCGCGAAGGAATCGCCGCGCTAGTGCAGCGCGGCGATCCGGTGGTGATTCTCGGTTACGGCGCCGGATTCCCGCAGCCTTATGCCGTCCACTCCGATGATCGCGGCGGCGCGCGGCTGGCGGTGATGCACCTGCTGAGCCTGGGACACCAGCGCATCGGCGTCATCAGCGGGGGCGAACGCACGCTCACCGCGATGGAAGAACGCCTCGCCGGCTGCCGGCAAGCGCTCCAGGATCACGGACTCACGCTCGATCCCGCGCTGGTGGCTTATGGCGATCTCACGCCCGAAAGTGGGACGGCAGCGGCAGCACAGCTCTTCGAGTCCCCCACCCCGCCTACCGCCATCTTCGCGCTCAACGACCGGATGGCGATTGGCGCCATTCACTATCTCCAGCATCACGGTCTGCGCGTGCCGGAGCAGGTCTCCGTCATTGGTTTCGATGATGTGCCCCTCGCCGGGATATGCAGCCCCACACTCACCACCGTGCGTCAGCCCGCCCTGGAAATGGGGCAACAGGCCGCCCGGCTATTGCTGGAGTTGACCGAGAACGGCGCGACGGTGTTACAACCCATCGTCCTGCCCACCGAGTTGATTGTCAGAGGCTCAACCAGTACAGCGCAGCCGCGCTGAATCAAGCCGCTAGCATAGATCAAAGCGTGTTACAGAACCTGTGGTACAGACCCGCTCAGCAAAATCATTCATGCAGAGAGGCATGGAGGAACAGAGGTTTTCTGCTTCATCCTTCCGCCTTCATCCTTCATAATTTCCAGAGGAGGTGTTGTCGAGCAGATGCAGTGAAATCGTTTTCCGAGTTGCTGTAGTTTTTACTTCACGCATAAAACTAGAGGAGGATTCCATGAAAAAGACGCTGTTTGCGTTACTGGCTATGTTGATGGTGTTGAGCCTGGTTTTGACGGCTTGCGGGCCTACCCCTGAAGCGCAGATCATCGAGCGCACTGTCGAAGTGACCAGAGAAGTCGTCGTGACCAAAGAGGTCGAGGTTCCGAAAGAGGTCGAAGTCGAGAAATTGGTGGATCGGCGGGTCGTGATCTACAACTCCTACGCCAGCGATCCCGCGCCCCGCGCCGCCGATGAGGCGTTGGTGAAGATGTTCGAGGACGCCCACCCCGACATCGCCATCCAGCACAGCACCGTGGCGCACGAGGACTTCAAGCAAGCCATCCGCGCATACCTGACCGCCTCGACGCCGCCGGATGTGATGACCTGGTTCGCCGGCAACCGCGCGCGCTTCTTCATTGATCGCGGGCTGATCATGGACATCAGCGATGTCTGGGAAAAAGAGGGCTGGAACGAGGATTACCCCACCGGCTTCCGCGCGCTGAGCACGGTCGAAGGCAAGCAATACTTCCTGCCGACCAGCTGGTACTGGTGGGCCGTCTACTACCGCAAGGACATCTTCGAGCAGTACAACCTGCAAGAGCCGGAGACCTGGGAAGAATTCCTCGCCGTCTGCGAGACCCTCAAGGCCAACGGTGTGACCCCGCTCGCCATCGGCACCAAGTATCCCTGGACAACGGGCGCCTGGTTCGACTATCTCAATATGCGCGTCAACGGCCCGGAGTTCCACATCAACCTGATGCTGGGTAAAGAAGCCTACAACGATCCGCGCGTGCTCAAGGTCTTCACCGACTACTGGGCGCCCCTGATTCAGAACGGCTATTTCATCAATGACCCCGCCGCCTACACCTGGTCCGAGGCGCTGCAATTCATGGTAGATGGCTCCGCCGCCATGTACCTGATGGGCGACTTCCTCCGCGACAGCTATCCCGCCGACAAAGTGGGGCAGGTGGACTTCTTCCGCTTCCCCATCATTGATCCCAGCGTGCCCATCGGCGAGGACGCCCCCACCGACGGTTTCTTCATCGCGGCGCAATCCCAGCATCCTGAAGATGCCAAGACTTTCCTGGCGTTCCTCGGCTCCGTGGAAGCGCAGCAGTACAATGCTGACGTGCTCGGCCGCCTGCCCACCAACATGAAAGTGGACACCTCCAAGTTCACCCCATCGCAGCAGAAGGGCCTGGCGCTGATTCAGGGCGCGGACTTCGTCGCCCAGTTCTACGACCGCGACACGACCCCCGAAATGGCGGAGCGCGGCATGAGCGCCTTCGCGGAATTCTGGGCGAATCCTGGCCGGATCAGGGCCATCCTCGACCGGCTCGAACTCGACCGCCAGGACATTTTCGCGGAAGATTAACGCTTCTCCCATCACGGGCTAACAGGCAACACGCTGTCTCGTGGGCGCAACCCGCCCACGAGACAGCTTCCACGAAGAAAGCGCAGGTGAAACATGCTGCATTCAAGAAAACTCACCCCGTACTTATTTCTCATCGCGCCATTGATTCTTTATCTGATCTGGGTGATTGGCCCGATGGCGTACACGTTCTATCTCAGCCTCACCCGCTGGGATGGGCTTTCCACGCCGGTGTTTCGAGGGCTTGCCAATTTCGAGCGGCTCTTCCGCGATCCCATTTTCTTCACCTCACTCAGAAACAACCTGCGCTGGATCGTCAGTTTCATCACCATTCCGGTAGTGCTGGGGCTGGGACTTGCCATCGCACTGAACCGCGCCATCCCCGGCGCCAAGTTCTTCAAAGCCAGCTTCTACTCGCCATTGGTGCTCTCGCTGGTGGTGGCAGGGCTGATCTGGTCGTGGATGTATCACCCGGCGGGCGGGCTGATCAACGCCGTGCTGCGGCGCATCGGGCTGGGGGGATTGGCGCGCGGCTGGCTCAGCGACGAGAAGACGGTGATGTGGGCCATCATCGCGGTGGCGATCTGGCGGCAGGTGGGCTACGTGATGGTGCTCTATCTCGCCGGATTGCAGGGCGTGGATCCGCAGTTGATTGACGCCTCCAAAGTGGATGGCGCCAATCCCTGGAACACCTTCCGCCACGTGATCCTGCCGCTCCTGACGCCGGTGACGGTCATCGTGGTCGTCATCAGCATCATTGATTCGCTCCGCGCCTTCGACCTGGTCTCGGTGATGACGCGCGGCGGGCCGTACAATTCCTCCAGCGTGCTCGCCAACTTCATGTACATCGAAGCCTTCAACAACTACAAAATGGGCTACGCCGCAGCCATTTCGGTGATCCTGTTCTTCATCAGCGCCATCTTCATCTTCATCTACCTCTGGCGCGTGACCCAAGACGAGTTGGAGTATTAGGAGGCGCACATGTCTACAACAAAGTTTTTTAGTTCTCCCTGGCGCGCGTTGGGTTTCTTCCTGCTCGTCCTGATCACCTTGCTCTGGCTGTTGCCCTTTTTCACCGCGTTGCTCACCTCGGTCCGCACCAATGACGACATTCTGACCAATGGTTTCATTGCGATACCGAACGAGTGGACTCTGCGCAACTTCCAAACCGCCTGGACGCGCGGCGGGCTGCACAAGTACTTGCCTAACAGTTTCCTCATCACGCTGCCGGCGCTGTTCGGGACGCTGTTTCTCTCATCGCTCTCGGCGTATGCGCTGGCGCGCTTCCGCTTCCCCGGCAATCGCTTCCTCTTCTTCCTCTACGTCGGCGGGACGATGTTACCGTTCCAGGTGCTCCTGCTGCCCGTGTTCCGGCTCACTGATGCGTTGGGGCTGTACGACACCCATCTGGGCATTATTCTCTTTCACACGGCGTTTCAGCTGGGCTTCTGCACCTTCCTGCTGCGGAATTACATGCGCACGGTACCGGGGGAAATCCTGGAAGCTGCACGGATTGATGGCTGCGGGGAGTTCCGCATCTGGTGGCAGATTATGATGCCGCTCACGCTGCCCGCGTTGGCCGCGCTGGCGACGCTGGAATTCACGTGGATCTTCAACGACTATCTGTGGGCAATTGTGCTGCTGCGCACCGATGCGCTCAAACCCGTCACCGCCGGGCTGGCGACGCTCCAGGGGCAATATGTCACCGACTGGACCGTCATCGTCTCCGGCGCGCTGATTGCGACGATCCCCACGGTGCTGCTCTTCATCTTCCTACAGCGCTATTTCATCGAAGGGCTGACGCTAGGGGCAACGAAGTAGGCGAGAGGGCGAAAAGGCGAGAAAGCGAAAAGGCGAGAAAGCGAAAAAGCGAGAAGGCGGAGGCTGCCCCCCGCTCAACGGCAGGCGTTGTAATCCTGCCCCAGAATGAGCCGCAATTTGACCGGCGCGCCGGGATCGGGCAACAGCGCGACGTTCTCCTGCCGAATGCGGAAGAACGTCTGCACCCAATTCAGCCCGCTGCCCTTGGTGTTCTCGCCGAAGAACACCAGGCGCGTCTGGGGATACAGCCCATCCGCCGGCGCAAAGATGGGCGCGTAACCGGCATGGATTAGCCAATCCGCCGCCAGATGCTCCCAACCCTCGCGCCCTGAGCCATTCCACACCTCGATGGGAATCGGTGCCTGGAGCGCGCGGCTGCTCGCCGGCTTCGCCAGCACATCCAACAGCAATGGCTCGAGCTCCTCCCACACGGGCAGGAAGACCGCCCCGCCCTCAGGGGTGGTGTAAGGGATGACCTGTCCACGCCCGATGTTGTAAGTGCGCACGTCCACCGGACTGAGCCGCGCCGCCGTCACCGCCAGCGCCACGATGTTCCCCAGGCCCATGTCTGTCTGGTAGAGGCTCGAAAGCTCCTGCGCCAGCGTCGGCGCTAACTCCAGCAGATTGGCCTCTTTGCCGCGCCGCCACATGGCTTCCAGCACGCGCTGTTGACGCTGCTCGCGCGAGAAGACGCTGGTGGTTTTGCGCGTGCGCGCGTACCACAACGCCAATCGCCCATCCATGTGATGTAACCCTGGCTCCAGCACCAGCCAATCGTATTCTCCGGCCTCGTTGGGATAGGGCCAATAATCTTCCAACCGGCAATGGACGGGCATATCAATCCCGCCCAGCGCGTTGACCAGGCCGATCAGCCCGGCCATATCCACTTTGACGTAATAATCGGCGCTGATGCCCAGATTGTAGAGCAGCGTCTGATTCAGCAGCCCAAAGCCGCCCCCAGGGTAGTTGTGGATCGTCCCGGTCATATCCGCTGTGTTGATGCGGCTCATCCAGAAACCGGGTATATAGACATATAAATCGCGGGGGATGGAGAGGATCGTCACCGAAGGCACATCAGGGTAGATGACGACGTACTGCACCGCATCGGTGCGCCAGTTGTTCCAATCCGGGCGCTGATCGCTGCCGAGCAGCAGCACCGTGAGCGCATCCGGCGCCAGCGGCAACAGGGGCGCGGGCGTCGGCACGGTGATGGTGTGCGAAGGATGCAGCGTGGGCGTCACATCAACGGGGGCCAACGTGGGCCGGCCGGGATTGATGACCGGCGTGGGAATCGCGGTGGGCGAAGGCGTGGGCGAGGGCGTCGGCGTCGCAGAAGGCGTAACGGTGGGCCAGGGCGTGCTCGTGCCGGTGGGCGTCCAGGTGGGCGGATCGGCGCGCGCGGGCGTTGCTGTCTCGGGGGACAGCGGCGTCGCGGTAACAACCGCAATTGCAGATATCGCAGGTGTTGGCGCAAGACCCTGAGTGGGCGTCGGCAACAGCGTGGCAACCGACAATGGGCGCGACCAGGCAAGGCCACAATACAACATCATGAACACGCCCGCAAAAAGCACCACGAGGAGAAAGCCCAGTAGGATCCGATATTCAGATTGCGTCATAGTGCATCAGAAGTCCAGGCTCATCACGGCAAAGATTGTCTTAAAAAGCATTGAGGGACAACCACAATTGCCAAATCACGCTGCCCGCGCCCCACAGACCCGGCGCGCTGACAAAAACTCGCCTTTCAACTCCAGAGAAATGCTGCCATATCTATTGTAGCACAGTGTATAAATGAATCAATCAGGGCATTTTTTCCAGCCCAAAAGCGTGCTATGATGATAGGAGAAAGCTGGGCGTAAAAATGTGAGAGTAGTGAACAGCGAGCAGTCAAAAGTGTTTCCTGATGACGATTTTCTGCTCACTATGAACTGACGATTACCAAAGGGGTCAACAATGCAAAACGTGCTACACTGCTATGATTTCACAGGGCAAACCTTTCTCGTCACCGGCGGCGGGGGCGTGTTGGGCAGTGCGATGGCGTTGGAACTCGCCGGGTGCGGGGCCAATGTCGCCATTCTAGGACGCAATATCGAAAAACTTGCGGCAGTCGAGCGACGGTTCGCGGCAAGTCAGCGCGGCAGCGGTAGGATTTTCCCCATCCAGGGGGATGTGCTGCAACCGGACAGCCTGAACCGCGCGATGGCAGCCATCGGCGCCGAATTCGGCGCCGTGGATGGGTTGATCAACGCCGCCGGCGGCAACCGGCCCGAAGCGACCACCGGCCCGGACAAGCGCTTCTTCGACCTGCCGCCAGAGGCGTTACAGGACGTGTTCGCGCTCAATCTGATGGGCGCCATCCTGCCATCTCAGGTCGTGGGCGCGCAGATGGCGGCGCGCGGGCGCGGGGTGATCCTGAACATCACCTCGATGAGCGCCTTCCGTCCGTTGACGCGCGTGGTGGCGTACTCGGCAGCCAAAGCGGGCATCAGCAATTTCACCCAATGGCTCGCTGTCTACATGGCGCAGGAATACTCGCCCCATATTCGGGTCAACGCCCTGGCGCCGGGCTTCTTCTTCACCGAGCAAAACCGCTATCTGCTCACCGATAGAGAAAGCGGGGCCCTGACCCCGCGCGGCGAGCAAATCCTGGCCCACACGCCGCTGGGCCGTTTCGGCGAACCCGCTGATCTGTTGGGACCAATGCTGTGGCTGCTCTCCCCGGCTTCTGCATTCGTCACCGGGATCGTCGTGCCCGTAGACGGCGGTTTCTCAGCCTATACCGGCGTTTGAGCGCCGCAGATGATGCTCCACGCAGCTATCACAGCACCCGCCGGCGCATTGCCTTCCGAGGCGGTGCGTGAGGGACTGGCGCAGGGATTGACCGGCAGATTCACGGGGCAGCGGGTGCTGGCCCTGATTCCCGATCACACCCGCTCACTGCCGCTGCCAGCGCTATTTCGCTACATCGTCGCACTCCTGCACGATGCACAGCAGTTGGATTTCATGGTCGCGTTGGGAACGCATCCGCCGCTCCCCGAAGCGCGCCTGCACGCGCTCGTCGGCATCACCGCAGCGGAACGCGCATCCACGTACCGGCATATCGGCCTGTACAACCACACCTGGAACGACCCCGCCGCGTTGACCACGCTGGGGGTAATGGAACGCGATGAGCTCCAGGCGCTGGCGGGGGCGTACTGGCATTCCTCGCTGCCGGATAGGGTGGAAATCCGCATCAACACAGCGGCGCTGCAATACGATCATCTGCTCATTATCGGGCCGACATTCCCGCACGAAGTCGTGGGCTTTTCGGGAGGCGCTAAATATCTCTTCCCCGGCATCTCCGGCCCGGAGATGATCAACGCGACCCACTGGCTGGGCGCGCTCGTGGGCATCGTGAAGGTCATCGGTCTGGAGCAGACTCCCGTGCGAGCGATGATCCATGCGGCGGCGGAACGGCTGCGCACCCCGGTCACGCTGGCGGCGCTGGTGGTAGAGCAGCATGCGCTGACGGGCCTCTTCGTGGGCGACCTCCATGAAGCGTGGCGCGCGGCGGTCGCGCTCTCCGCGCAGCGCCACATCCGCTGGTGCGCGCATCCCTTTCAGCGCGTCCTCTCCTGCGCGCCGCCGATGTACGATGAACTGTGGACGGCCGGAAAAGCCATGTACAAACTGGAACCGGTGCTGGCGCCGGGCGGGGAGCTCATCATCTACGCGCCCCATCTCGACGCGGTGAGCCACGTACACGGGCGTTACATCTACGAAGTGGGCTATCACACGCTGCCGTATTTCCTGCACCACTGGGAGCGCTTCAAGCATATCCCGCTGGGCGTGCTGGCGCACAGCACCCACGTCCGAGGGGCAGGCGTGATGGAAGACGGCGTCGAAAAACCCCGTGTGCGGGTGACGCTGGCGAGCAGAATCCCGCCGGAAGATTGCGCGCGGCTCAACCTGGGCTACCTGGATCCGGCAACGATTGACCTCGCGGCATGGCAACACCGGGAAGACGAGGGCGTTCTGTACGTGCCGCAAGCCGGCGAGGTGCTCTACCGGCTTAAAGATGAAAATAGTTCGTAGAGCGCAGAGAGCAGTAAGCAGTGAGCAGTGAGCAGTAAGCAGTGAGCGGAACGCAGTTCGCCGTGTCCAAACTGCTCACTTCTCACTGCTCACCTGTTACTATTTAGAGGAGTCATATACAAATCTGCGTAAATCTGCGTTACGGCAAAGCGCCGATGTAGCGGTACGGCGAGAACGCCGCGCGCCCGCCAGCGTTGACGCGCTCGCTGCCCGCCTCGGTGACGATGACGACATCCCCATCCAACCAGCCCACAACGCGCAGCGAGGGTTCTTCCACCGCAGTCAACAGCGGGGTGACCTCGCCGCTTGCCAGCGAAACCAGCCGCAGATTGTAGCGTTCGGGCGCGAGGCTCGGATCGCCCTGGGCCTCGGCGTAGGCCAACCAGGCGCCATCGGCGGTGAAACGCAGGTCGCCGCACTGCGCGTAACCCGTCGTCCCCGGAATCACGCGCTCTGCGCCCGTGGGCAGATAGCGCAATACCAGGTCTTGCCGCCCTTCCGTGGCATTGAGATACGCAAAGGTCAGGCCATCGGGCGAAAGGGCCGCATCGCAGCCACAAGTGGGCACATTGAGCGGCGTCGCAGCGCCGGTCGAGGTGTGGATCGCCAACACCTCCGGCTTCCAGGGGAAGAGAATATAGCCGCCGATGCCCGCCGGCATCTGCGCGGCGTAGAGCGTCCCGCCGCCGGGACTCCACGCGAACGGATCGAGATAGCGCGGCCCCGTCGCGTAAGGGTAGCTGCGTTCCAACAGCAGGCGCGGATGCTGCCCCAACCCATCCGTGAGATAGAGGCGGCTGCGCAGGGCCGCGCCCAGATCCTCGGAATCGCTCCAGGCGATCTGCCCTCCATCGGGCCGAATGGCGAAGGCGGGGAAGTGTCCGCCCTCGCCGGGCATGGTCAGCGCAACAGGCGCGCCGCCGGGCAAAAGCAGCATCAGTCTGCCGGTCTCGAAGCTCCAGTAGTAGATCCGCCCGCCGCCCAGCTGCACACTTTCGGCATCCACGCCGGGCGCGGGGATCACGAGCGTATCCAGCGGGTTGACGGGATTCACCAGGTGAAAGGCCGGCGGCGTGGCCGCCGTATCCAGAAAGACGAGGCGCTCCGGCGCGCGGCACGCCCACACGGAGACATCGTCCACATAGAGCGCGGTGATGCCATCCTCGCCGTCGTTGTATGCGCCAAAGCGCAACGCGACGGTCTGCCCGGCGTAGGGCCGCAGATCGAAGCCGAACTCCCGCCATTGACGCGCGTCCTCGCGGTTGTGCCAAAGCGTCTCTATCACCGCGCCGCCCGCGTCGAGCAGGAGGATGTATTGCAGATCGTTCTCCGGCGCAGTGGTGACGCTGTAGAGCCAGGCGCGCAGGTTGGCGCTGGCGATATCGGCGGGAAGGGTGAAGGACTGCTCGAACGAGGAATACGAGAGGACGTTGGCCTGCGGCTCGACGATGCCCGCGCGCATGGCCCAACTGCCGCTCCGCGTGGGCGCAGTGGTGTAGGCCGCAGGATACGCCGTGGGCAGAATCTCCCAGCCCTCGCGCGTCTCGAAGCCGCCGTTGACCAGCAGCTCCTCGCAAACGACGGGCTGCGCGGCCTGGATGTGGCTTTTCAGCGTGAGCGGCAGATAGGTGCGGTGATAGCGCCAGCCGTGGACGCCGCCGCTGCCCAGCGTCACTTCATCCACAAAGACCGTGGTGGGCAGAGCATCGGCATCGGCCTGGAGGTGCAAGGTGACGGTGACGAGCTCGCCGGGCGCGGCGGCCACATCCGCCCACCAGTGCCGCCAGTCCGCGCCGTAGGGCAGCGTGTGCGTGAGCACGCCGCTTGCTGTTTCCACCAGGATGCTGAAAATGTCGCCATCGTCGGCTTCGGGCGCGGCATAGCGCAGCGAAAGCGTCGGCGAGATGACATCCACCGGCAGGCGCGCCGCCTGTTGCAGCATGACGCGCTGCCCCTGCAGGGCGGCGATCTCGGCGCTGCCACGCCCGGTGTGAGCGAAGACGCCGGGGCGGGCGTAGGCGCCGGTGGGCGGGCGGACGACCGTCCAGTGCGCCAGCTCTGCCTCAAAACCGCCGTTGCGGATGACGTTATCGAAGGGCGCGAGCACCAGTGTGCGGCTGGCCGTCTCGCCGCCGCGCAACGTCAGGTCGTGGACCGGATCGCCGTTGGGGAAGTGCAACGGCCCCGGCTCGCGGGCCTGCAAGGTGTAGACGCCCGGCAGCAGTTGCGTGAAGCTGTAGGCGCCTGAAGCCGTCGTCGTGACCGGCGGGCCTGCTGCCAGGGCGGCTTGCGCTCCCGGTACGCCCGCGCCGCGATTGTCGCGGATAAAGCCAGTGATCGTCGCCGGAAGCGTCACGGCGATGCTCACATCCAGCGTGGGGCTGCTGTAAGCCGCGAACCAGGTCACGCCCTCGTGTACCATATCCCATTTGAGGGTGTACGCGCCAGGGACATGCGGCGCGGTGAGCAGCGCGGCGGGGATCGTGGTCAGCGCGCCGTAGGGCGCATCGCTGAGCAGCGGCGCGCGGTGATCCTCCGCCGGCGGTTGGATGTATTGCTGCCCCTCCGCATCATACCAGTGATAGCCCAGACGAAAGGGCGCGCCGGAGCCGGGATCGGCCAGGTGATACCAGGTGCGGGTACCGGTATTGCGCAGCGTGTGGCTCACCGCCACCGTGCTGCCGATGAGCATGACCGGCGGGGTGGTATCCCCTAGATAAGCGGCGGCATACGGGCCGGTGTAAAGGCTGAGGAGGCTCCACGCGCCGGCGCGGATGGCCGGCAACTGCACGTAGAAGGCATCTCCAGGGCAGGCCGTCGCCGCGTAATCCCGGTGCCCCCCGATGTTCGGCGTGACGCGATCCTTGAAGAAGCTGCTCTCCAGCGGATGGATGAAGTTACGTCCGCCATACCAGGCGGCGAGCGCGGCGTTGGCGTCGCGCATGGCGGCGGTGGGCGCGGCGCTGCTGTAATCGCCCAGGTTGCCGATGCCCACGCTGCCGGTGTTGTAGCCCAGCGTGTGCCCGGCGATCACATCCAGCCCCCCGGCGCGGCCCTCATAGATGTTGCCGAGCTTATCCACCAGATAGTTGTAGCCGATGTCGCCCCAGCCGCGCGTCACGGCGTGAAAATAGTAGATGGCTTGCACTTCGGCGATGGGATTGTCGCCGCCGGAGGTGACGGTGTGGTGCAGGATGATCTTTTTGACGGGCGCGTATTCGGGGGGCCAGGTCATCAGCGACTCATCGGCGCCCCAGGCCGCGCGAGGAATGATGTAGGGCGCGGGAACCGCCGCCGGAGCGGCCGCCGGATCGGCGAGCGGCGCGGCCCGCGCGCGGGCCTCGGCCAGCGAGGGCGCGCTGGAAGCGTCAATGGCGGTGAGCGTGAGCGCCTGCACCGCCGCGCGCCCCTCCAACGTGAGGCGCGCCTGCAACCACTGCGCGCCTTCGAGCGTAGCGAGGCTTTCGCCGAACCAGCGCTCGCCCTGCAGCTCGCCGCCGAGGGGCTGCCAGGCGGCCCACGTCCGCCCGTCGCGGCTCAGGCGGATGGCGACTTCGACCGCAGCGCCGGGCGCGAGCTCGGCGCGCCACTCCGCGCCCGCCGCGGTGAAGGCAAAAGGCGCGCGATACGGCGCCGTGATGAAGCTGCCGCCGCGCGCATCCTCGGCGCGCAATTGCCCCGCCTCGAAAACCGTGCGGGTGAAATCGCCGGCAGCGAAATCCGCCGGCGAGAGCGTCCAGGTGTGCGCGCGCAGGCCGGCAGGGGCGGCGTGGGCGGCGGGCAGGGGCGTCCCAATCAGAGCCAACAACAGCAGTCCGGCGACGAGGCTTCGCAGCGCCCGTCGCGCCATTCGGGAGATATACGTAGCCATCCCAACCTCCTTTTGTAAAGCATGAAGGATGAAGGATGAAGGATGAAGGCGGAAGGATGAAGCGCAAAGCAGGGCGGCGGTGCAACTTCCTTCATCGGGGCCGCATCCCAGGCTCAGCGACATGGCTGGCGCTTTTATCATAGCACGGTTTGAGGGGACTGAAGGTTTCCGTGTGGTTAAGGTTGGATAAGCGAAAGGCCGCATACTCACACACCACGTTGCCAGACTGCAAATTCGCGCTAAACTTATGCGTGAAACGTGAGACGTGACCGGAGGTTTTTCACGCGGTACGGTTATTGTCACAGCGCCCCGCCCGCGAATGCATTCGCAGGCTGCTACACAAAACCCGTTGAAACGGGTTGAAAGCGCGCCGCGCAGCAGCAAATTGAGTGTGTTTCCAACGCACTTTGCGTAGCAGCCGGGGGTTTCAACCCTTGGCGTGCAGCGGCGAAATTTATGATACAAACCATTACGTATTACGCAGCACGTATTACGCAATACGAATCAAGGATCGCCCATGAAAAAGACCCACTATACCGCCTATCTCAAGGCGCTGGCAGAGACGCAGCAACGCGGCGACGCCCGCGAGGAGAGCTTCTATCCCGCGCTCGCCGGGCTGCTGGAGGCCGCCGCGCAGGCCGCCGGAAAGTCCGAGGTGCATATCACCACGCTGCCCAAGCCCACCGATGCGGGCAACCCCGATTTCCGCCTGTGGAACGGGACCGACCGCATCATCGGCTATGTGGAGGCGAAGCGGCCCACCGAGGCGTATCTGGATCGCGTGGAAGAGTCCGAACAACTGCGCCGCTACCGCGACACGTTCCCCAACCTCATCCTCACCAACTTCCTGGAGTTCCGGCTCTACCGCCACGGCGAATGCGTCGCCACGGCGCTGCTGGGCCGCCCCGCCATGCTCACCCACCTCCGCGCTGCGCCGCCGGTGGAAAAGCCGGAGGCGCTCACGGCCCTGCTGGAGCAATTCCTCGATTTCTCGCTGCCTCCCGCCTTCACGGCGGCATCGCTCGCCGTGGAGCTGGCGAAGCGCACGCGCTTTCTGCGCGATGTCACCGCGCAGCAGCTCGCCGCCGAGTGCGAGAAACCCGATGTGCTCACCGGTTTCTACGAAGCCTTCCAGCAATTCCTCATCGGCAGCCTCACGCCGGAGGATTTCGCCGATCTGTACGCCCAAACCGTGGCCTACGGCCTGTTCGCCGCCCGCATCCGCGCCGCAGGGACATTCAACCGCCGCGCCGCCTTCCACAACATTCCCCACACCATCGGCGTGCTGCGCGATCTCTTCCGCTTCATCTCGCTGGGCGACCTGCCGGAAGCGCTCGCCTGGTGTGTGGATGACATCGCCGCCGTGCTGGCCGCCGCCGACGCGCCCGGCATCCTCGACCGCTACTATCACGAGGGAAAAGGCAGCGACCCCATCGTCCACTTCTACGAGACTTTCCTGGCCGCCTACGATCCCGCCGAGCGCGAGCGGCGCGGTGTGTACTACACGCCCGAAGCGGTGGTGGGCTACATCGTGCGCGCGCTGCACGGCCTGTTGCAGACGGAATTCGGCAAGGCCGAGGGGCTGGCCGCGCTGGATGTGACGCTGCTCGATCCCGCCGCCGGGACGATGACCTTTGTGGCGCGCGCGGCGCAGGAAGCCGTGGCCGAGTTCACCGCGCGCTACGGCGACGGCGCGCGCGGCGACTTCATCCGCCAGCACATCCTCCGCCACTTCTACGCCTTCGAGCTGATGATGGCCCCCTATGCCGTGGGGCACCTCAAGATGGCGTTCTTCCTGGAGGAGCTGGGCCATCGGCTGACGGACGCCGAACGGATGCCCTTCTACCTCACCAACACGCTGGAGGACATCGAACTGCAGCAGAGCAAGCTGCCGGGGCTTGCGGCGCTGGCCGAAGAATCGCGGCTGGCGCGCGTGGTCAAGCAGCAGACGCCCGTGCTCGTCATCCTAGGCAATCCGCCCTACTCCGGCATTTCCACCAACAAGGGAGAGTGGATCACTAGCCTGATTGAGGATTACAAATACGTAGACGGGCAGCATTTCGGCGAGAAAAAGCACTGGCTACAAGATGATTATGTGAAGTTTCTGCGCTTCGCCCAGTGGAAAATCGAGCAGGCCGGACGGGGCGTGGTGGGCATGATTACCAATCACGGCTACCTGGATAATCCCACGTTCCGGGGGATGCGCCAGAGCTTGCTGCGCACGTTCGATGCGATCTATGTGCTCGACCTGCACGGCAACGCGCTCAAACGCGAAACCACCCCAGACGGCGGCAAGGATGACAATGTTTTCGACATCCGCCAGGGCGTAGCGATCGCGTTTTTCGTCCGTCGGGGCGGCGCGGCGCGCGAGGCCGAAGGAGACGTGTATCACGCGGATCTGTGGGGCTTGCGGGCCCAAAAATACGCCTGGCTCGACGCGCACACACTCACCAATACCGAATGGACAGCCATTAAGCCGCAGTCGCCTTTTTATTTCTTTATCCCAAGAGATGAAGCAGGCGCAAAAAAGTATCAGCAGTTCCAGCCGGTTAACGAATTATTCCCCGTAAACGTCACAGGAATTGTAACTGCCAGAGATCGTTTTGTTTTGGATTTTGACCGCGAGAATCTTCTGCGCCGCATTGGACAATTCCGAGACCAAAGCCTAGCGGATGAGTTCATCCGACAAGCATATAGCTTGAAAGACACGCGCGGCTGGAAACTATCAGAAAAACGTCTCAAATTAGCGCAAATGGAAGACTGGCGCGAGTATGTTGTCCCCTGACTTTATCGCCCATTTGACACTCGCGAACTCTATTCCCATCCCCACATGGTAGATTGGGGACGCCCCGAAGTCATGCGCCACATGCTGGCGGGCGAAAATCTGGCGCTGATTACAAGACGACAAATGCTTCCCGGCCGTCCTTGTAACTATGTATTTGTATCAGATTTAATCATTTCTGATGGCATTATTAGATCGGATAACAGTGGGAGTGAATCTCTCTATCCC
>CAZDSF010000065.1:0-21964 GCA_964508025.1 uncultured Anaerolineales bacterium | reverse complement strand
TGGTACATCGCGGAATACAATCTGGCTATATCACTTACCATGTAACCACCACCGACAATATTAGTGCTGCCGCATTTGCGGCAGTGGTAGGTGATGGTCTCTTGGATCATGATTTGCCTTCTAGAAAGGGTTTTTCAGTGAGCTCCAATTATAACCCATCACTTACTTTCTAACCACTACCCCACTACCCACTGGTCGAGCTACGCTGCGCCGAATATGCCCGCAGCAACTACGGCTCTGATTCAAGAATAGAGCATTTGCTGCAGAAAGTCAAAGCCAGCGCATTGGCAAGGTTCCCGCCCCGTTACTTGTGATACTTCTCCCCATTCAGCAAAGTCATAGCGCGGTAGAGCTGTTCCAGGAGCACGACGCGCGCCAGCTCGTGGGGCAAGGTAAGCCGTGAAAGGGCCAGCTGTTCCTCACAGCCGGCGAGCACGTCGGGCGCGAAGCCCAGCGGCCCGCCGATGAGCAGCGCGATGTGCCCGTGTTGCTCGAGCTGCTGCCCCAACCATTGCGCGAGGGCGTGACTGTCGCGCTGTTCCCCTTCCGGCGTAAGCGCGATGCGCCGATGCGCAGGGCGCGCAGCCTGCAATAGCTGCGCGCCCTCACGTTGTAAGGCAATCCCATCAGGGATGCTACCGACTACGTCTTTCAATTCCACCAGGCGCACCGTCACGTAACGCTCCAGGCGGCCCAGGTATTCCTCCTGGGCCGCGAGCCAGTGCCGGGCGCGGATTTTGCCCACCGCGATGACATCAATCTGACCGGGAAATCGTGGCATTAGTCAAAAGTCAGGAGCCATAAGTCAAGGGTAATGGGTAACGGGTAATGATCTCTGCACCCCATCACCCTATCACCCCAGCTCCCCATCACCCTATCACCCCATCACCCCACCGCCCCACCGCCCCACCTCCCCCGCTCCTCTGCCCCTCTGCTCCTCCGCTCCCTTGCTCACAGTCCGCCGCGAGTGACCGCGGCTTCTTGCACTTGCGCGAGCAGCGATTCGGCCCGCGTGATGATCTGCGCGATCTCGCGCTCCCACGCGCTTTTGAGGGCCGGATCCTCGATGGAGGCGGCGTTGATGCGCACGTTCAGCGCGGCGCTCTGGATGCTCGCCATGGACATCCACGCGGCGCTCGCCGCATCGGAGACGGCGTTGACATTGCCCTTGCGCGCCACGGTGAGCGCGAATTCCATCACTTTGAGCGCGTCGCGCGCGGTCGCCAGCGGGACTTCCGCCGCGCCGATGGTGGCTTTCTGGATCGCCGCGTTACGCGCTGCCTGCTCCTCTTCGGTCCCCTTGGGCAGTTTGAACGCCGCCATGACCGCATCGAAGGCCACGGCGTCCTCATCCATCCGCGCGGTGAGCGCCGCCCGCAGCTGCTCCGCTTTGATGATGAGCGCCGCCATTTCCTCTTCGACGGCGGCGTACTTGCGCTTGCCCACCGTCAGCCGGCCCACCATCGCTGCCAGCGCCGCGCCGAGCGCGCCCGCCAGCGCCGCTGCCGAGCCGCCGCCCGGCGTGGGGGTGTTCGCCGCCACAGATTCGAGGAAGCCCAGCGGCGCGCCTTCATCCAGCGCCGCGAGTTTCCGCTCGATGATCTGCTCCGGCGTGAAGAGATCGAGCTGCATGTACCACTGCGCCGCATCCACCAACGCCTGCTCCGGCGCCAGGCCCACCAACTCCGTGTGCGTGACCGTGACGCCGTAGCGCGCCGCTTCGCGCTTCACTGCTTCGAGCACGCGGAATATGGGCGTCTGCGTGAAATCGGTGAGGTTCATGGAAACCTGCGCCTGCCCCGCCACGAGCACCCCCATCCCTTTGACGAAGCGGAAGCCGCCGTTGGAATGGCGCAGCGCGCGAGCGATGCGGTTGGCAATGGCGACATCGCTCGTGTTGAGATAGGCGTTGAAGGCGATAAGGTAAGGTCGCGCGCCGATGATAGTCGCGCCAGCCTTGCCCAGCACAGCCGGGCCGCGATCCGGCGCCCGCTCCGGCTTAACGCCGATCTCTTTCTTGAGCAGCTCGTACTCGCCGCGCCGCACATCCTCCAGATTGATGCGCTCCGGGCGCAGCGCCGCTGCCTCGTAGTGGTAGACAGGGATGCCGAGCGTCTCTGCCACGCGCGTCCCCAACTCGTGAGCGAGCGCGACGCATTCCTGCATGGTCACGCCGCTGATGGGCACGAACGGCACCACATCCGTAGCGCCCAGACGGGGATGCTCGCCCTGATGCGCGTCCATATCAATCAACTCCGCGGCCCTGGCAATGCCCTGGAAAGCGGCTTCACACACGGCAGCCGGCGGACCTACAAGCGTCACCACAGAGCGGTTGTGATCGGCGTCGGATTCCACATCCAGCACACGCACTTCTGGCGCGGCGCGCATCGCCGCAACGATGGCTTCGATCACCTCTGGGCGACGCCCCTCACTGAAATTCGGTACGCATTCGACAAGCGGTTTCAATGGTCTTCCTCCTCGGCAGTTGTGATCACGATCTCAGCAGGCGCCTGTGGCAGCGCGGGCGGCATATCCACCACCTCTGGCTCAGTAGGCTTCCACACGCCCACCTTGACCCCTGTAAGCGTCTCAGTGTGTTCTTCTACCAGATCCAGCGGGCAGAGATCAATGAACATTCGCAGCCCGATGAACAACACCGCCAGATCGTCTAGCTGCCCCAGGCCCAGCGCCAGATCGGGTATGAGATCAACCGGCGAGACCAAATAGGCAACGGTGACAAAAGGGATCACCTTGGTGATGGCCGGCACGCGGGGATCGAGTAGCAGGCGCCAGGCCAGCTGAAATTGCCGGAAGAAATCCTTGAGCCATCCCATCACCGCGCCGGGTTCGCCTTGCGGCACCGGAGGGCCAGATCGTTGCTCGGTCATCTTGATGCTCCTTCCAGAATGAGTTTCGACTTCCTGATAAAAAAGCGGCTCACCGCCAAAGACACAGAGGCGATGCCGCAGTTGCTCCCATCTGCGTTCATTATAGTCAGGGCTTGTCAGACGGCAAATGTGAGAGCGCCTACGTCAGATTGACAGATGGCGAAACTCAAGTACGCTATGCAGACTACGCACAGGTAACACCGGATAAACACAAGCAGAAAGGGGCGAAAATCTATGATCGAGAATCATCGGTTCTTTCAGAGAGGTGCAAGATGACGGAAACCCCCTATCCTTTTCGTTTTGTCGGCGACCGCCCCAAAATCGGCATTCGGCCCACCATTGATGGGCGGCGCCGGGGAGTACGGGAATCGCTGGAAGCGCAGACGATGGCGCAGGCGCAAGCAGCAGCGAATTTCCTCACCACAAACCTGCGCCATGCGGATGGCGCGCCTGTGGAGTGTGTGATTGCCGATACCTGCATCGGCGGCGTGACGGAAGCGGCGGCTTGTGCGGCGAAATTCGCCCGCGCGGGCGTTGGCGTCTCCATCACCGTGACGCCCTGCTGGTGCTACGGCTCCGAGACGATGGATATGGATCCCTTGATCCCCAAAGCGGTGTGGGGCTTCAACGGCACAGAACGGCCCGGCGCGGTTTATCTGGCGGCAGTGCTGGCAGCCCATACCCAGAAGGGCTTGCCGGCTTTCGGCATCTACGGACGCGATGTGCAAGAGGCAGAGGATACCGCCATTCCCGCCGACGTCCAGGAGAAGCTGCTGCGCTTTGCCAAGGCGGGCCTGGCGGTAGCAACGATGCGGGGAAAGTCGTATCTCTCCATGGGCGGCGTCTCGATGGGTATTGCGGGATCCATCGTCGAACCGGCGCTCTTTGAGCGGTACCTGGGGATGCGTGTGGAAAGCGTGGATATGACAGAATTCGTCCGCCGCTTCGAGGAAGAACTCTACGATCCCGAAGAGTTCACGCGGGCGCACGCCTGGGTCAAGGCGCACTGCCGCGAAGGCGCAGACTTCAATCCACCGGAGAAGCAACGCAGTCGCGCGCAAAAAGATCAGGATTGGGCGCTCTCCGTGAAGATGGCGCTGATTGCGCGCGATCTCATGGTGGGCAATCCGCGCCTGGCGGCGTTGGGCTACGCGGAGGAAGCGCTGGGCCACAACGCCATCGCGGCCGGGTTCCAGGGACAGCGCCAGTGGACGGATCATTTCCCCAACGGCGACTTCATGGAAGCGATCCTCAACTCCTCCTTCGACTGGAACGGTATACGGCAGCCCTACATCGTCGCCACGGAAAACGACGCGCTCAACGGGCTATGTATGCTTTTCGGACACCTCCTCACGGGGACGGCGCAGATCTTCGCCGATGTGCGCACGTACTGGAGTCCCGCAGCGGTGCAGCGGGTGACGGGCTACACCCCAACGGGAGCGGCAGCAGGCGGCTTTCTGCACCTCATCAATTCCGGCCCTGCCGCGCTCGATGGAACTGGACAGCAGGAACGCGCTGGACATCCCGTCATCAAACCGTTCTGGGAGCTGCAACCCGAAGAAGCAGCACGTTGCCTGGCGGCTACCACCTGGCACGCGGGCATCACGGAATACTTCCGGGGCGGAGGCTGGTCTACGCATTTCGTCACCCGTGGCGGGATGCCCATGACCATGAGCCGCCTCAATCTGGTACAAGGGCTTGGGCCGGTGTTGCAGCTGGCAGAAGGGGAGATCATCACCCTGCCGGAAGAAGTCCACGCACAGTTGGATCTGCGCACCAATCCCAGCTGGCCCACCACCTGGTTTGTGCCGCGCCTCACCGGTAGCGGCCCGTTCCGGGATGTGTATAGCGTGATGAACGCCTGGGGCGCCAATCACGGCGCGCTCAGCTACGGGCACATCGGCGCCGATCTGATCACGCTGGCTTCGATGCTGCGCATTCCGGTCTACATGCACAATGTTCCAGAGACCGCCCTCTTCCGCCCCAGCGCGTGGACCTGTTTTGGCGCCGCCGATCCCGAAGGCGCAGACTTCCGGGCTTGCGCCAACTTCGGGCCGCTGTACGGTTGATATGGGGGCATAGCATGTCTCCGGCATTTCTGGCTTTCGATCTGGGCGCGGAAAGCGGGCGCGCCATGGCCGGCATCTTCGCCGATGGACGGCTGCGCCTGGAGGAGCTGCATCGCTTCCCGAATGGCGGTGTGCGTGTAGGCGCCGCGCTGCACTGGGATGTGCTGGCGCTGTGGCGCGAGCTGCAACGGGGCCTGGCGTCGGCAGCCCAACGGCCCGATCTGGACGTGCGCAGCCTGGGGGTGGATACGTGGGGCGTAGATTTCGCCCTGCTCGCCGCCGATGACACCCTCATCGGCAACCCCTACCACTACCGCGACGCGCGCACCAACGGCATGATGGAGCTGGCGTTTCGCAACGTCCCCCGCGAGGCGCTCTATGCGGCCACGGGGGTGCAATTCATGCAACTCAACACCCTCTACCAACTGCTGGCGCTGGTGCAGGCGTGCTCACCACAGTTAGAAATCGCCCGCACTTTTCTCACCATCCCCGATCTGTTCAATTTCTGGCTGACAGGGCGCAAGGTCAATGAGTTCACCATCGCCACGACCACCCAATGTTACGATCCCCGCGCCGGGACGTGGGCCTGGGCAGTGCTAGAGCAATTGGGCATCCCCACCGCGCTCTTTGGCGAGATCGTCCCGGCGGGCGCCATCCTCGGCCCGCTGCGTCCCGAACTGGCAACGA
Source organism: uncultured Anaerolineales bacterium (assembly GCA_964508025.1). Classification (GTDB taxonomy): domain Bacteria; phylum Chloroflexota; class Anaerolineae; order B4-G1; family SLSP01; genus JAAZNO01. The sequence continues at coordinate 16,320 of CAZDSF010000065.1, read as the reverse complement.
TGCTCGGCTGCGCGCCGGTTCCCGTGGTCGCGCCCGCCTGCCACGATACCGGCTCCGCCGTGGCGGCGGTCCCCGCACAGGGGTCGGAGTACATCTATCTGAGCTCCGGCACCTGGTCGCTGATGGGCATCGAAAGTCCCACGCCCATCATCACGCCGGAGACGCTCGCTGCCGAACTGACGAATGAGGGCGGCGTGGGCGGCAGCTTCCGCATCCTCAAGAACATCATGGGGCTGTGGCTGGTGCAAGAATGCCGGCGCAGCTGGGCGCGCGGCGGGATGGATGCCACCTACGCCGATCTCACCCGCATGGCTGAAGCCGCGCCCGCCTTCAGCGCGTTCATCCGTCCAGACGATCCACGCTTCCTGGCGCCGCCGGACATGCCCGCCGCCATCCGTGACTTCTGTCGCGAAACCGGGCAAGCGCCGCCGGAAAATCCCGGCGCAATGATGCGTTGCGCGTTGGAGAGCCTGGCCCTCGAATATCGCCGGGTCGCCGCAGCCCTCGACGCGCTCGCGGGCCGGCGGCTGCCCGTGATCCACATCATCGGCGGCGGCTCACAGAACCGGCTGCTCAACCAGTTCACCGCCGATGCCACCGACCGGCTTGTGATCGCCGGCCCGGTAGAGGCGACGGCGATTGGGAACATCCTGGTGCAGGCGTTGGCGTTGGGAGAACTTCGCTCGCTGGAAGAAGGGCGCGCGCTGGTGCGGACTTCCTTCCCGATGGAGACTTTCGCGCCGCGCGCCGATACGGCGTGGGAAGAAGCCTACGCGCGCTACTGCCGCTTGTCCGCGTCAGCGACATGAGCCACAGGCGTACCCGGACGCAAAATAGCAACGCACAAGGTCTTCATCCTTCCGCCTTCATTCTTCATACTTTTCAAGGAGCGCTATGCTAACCGAAACCGATCTTCGACGCCAAATTGTGACTGTAGCCCACATTGCCGCCGAACGCGGCCTGATCACTTCCAGCGATGGCAATATCTCGGCGCGGCTGGGAGATGAGCGTTTTCTCATCACGCCATCCGGCGTCTACAAGGGCGCGCTGCAACCGGAGCAGCTGGTAGTGATTGATGCAGAAGGACGGCTGCTGGAAGGCGCGCCGGGGCTGAAACCGACTTCCGAAACCCTTATGCACCTGGAAGCGTTTCGGCAACGCCCTGATATTGCCGCCGTATTCCACGCGCACCCCCCCTACGCCGTCGCGCTGACCGTCGCAGGTATTCCCCTGCCGGTGAACCTCATCCCCGAAGTGCTCATCGCCTTGGGGGATGTGCCCACTGCGAGTTACGGCACCCCCGGCACCGAGGCGCTGGCGCAGAGCCTATCCGAGCTGATCCGCACCCATGATGCGGTGCTGCTCAGCCATCACGGCAGTCTGACCGTGGGACGCACGCTGGAGGAGACTCTGATCGCCCAAGAGCGCCTGGAAGCTGCGGCGCGCGTCTACTGGCTGGCGCGGGCGCTAGGGCCGGTGCATCCCCTGCCGCCGGAAGAAGTCGCGCGGCTGCGGGAGATTGGGCAGCACCTTCGAGGGCGCGGGGCATGAGGGAGGCAGAGTGGGAGCGCGTGCGGCGCGACATGCTGGAACGCCTGGCGCGGGAGCTGCCGCCCGATCTCTACTATCACGGCATCCATCACACCCGCGACGATGTATTACCCGCTGCAGAGCGCCTGGCGACGCGCGCCGGACTGGATGCCGAGCAAAGCCTGCTGCTCAAGACGGCGGCGCTCTATCACGATGCCGGCTTCCTGATCCAGTATCAGGAAAACGAAGCGTTGGGAGCCGCAATCGCAGCCGAAACGCTGCCACAATTCGGCTACACGCCCGCCCAGATCGCCAGCATCCAGGCGCTAATTCGGGCGACGCGCATGCCGCAGCAGCCGCAAGATCTGCTCCAGAGCCTGCTATGCGACGCCGACCTGGATTCTCTGGGGCGGGCGGACTATCTGGAGACCAGCCACAACCTGCGGCAGGAGCTGGCGGCGTATGGAACGCGCATCTCCCTGCGCGACTGGTACACGCGGCAGCTCGCCTTCCTCTCCGGTCACGAGTATTTCACAGCGGCGGCGCGCTCGTTGCGCGATGCGGGGAAGCAAGAGAACATCGCGGAACTCAAGCGGCGGCTGGAAGATCCAACCTTGATCTAGAAAACAACGCCCCGTGAACCGGGCTGCGGAAGCTCGATTCACGGGGCGTCATTGTGTAAGACTTGTGATCTATTGCCGGGCGTCCGTCTCGGCTTGCAGCTGTTGCCACAGCGCCAGGATTTCCCGGTTTGCAGGCACAGCCTCCAGGAACCGCGCGCGCGCCGCTGCGTCTTCGAGGTGCTCCGCCTGCGCCATCACGATGGCGTGAGCTTGCTCCAAGGCCGCCTCGGCGCCGGGCTGGTCGAAGGCGCGCAGCACGTAGACGTGGTTCAGGTAGATATTTTGAACGGCTTCCACATCGCGTTGGGTTTTGAGCAAGGCTGCGGCTTGCTCTGAAGCTGCCAGCGCCGCATCTCGCTGCCCCAGTCCCGCCTGCGCGCGCGCCAGGAAGGAAAGCGTCTCCACAATCTCGGCCTTGAGCACCAGCTTGACGCTGATCTCATGAGCTTGACGGAGATAATCCGCCGCTTCCTCGAAACGCCCCCGATAGAGCGCCAGCAATCCCAGCCCGTAATAGCAGTAAGAAACGCCGCGATCGTTCTTGGATACTCGTTGCCAGAAACCCAGCGAGTCCCCAAAGGCGTGATCCGCCGCCTCATAGTCGCCACGGAAGAGCTGCGTCAGCCCGATATAGAAGTGGGCAAACGCCTGGCCCGTCAGGTCGTTGTGCTGCTGCTTCAACGCGAGGGAATCCTGGAATTGCGCCAGCGCCAGGGCGTAATCCCCCAAGCGCAACGTGACGCGCGCCAGGTTGGTGAGGTGAATACCCTCCTGAAAGCCATCCTGGCGTTTCCGGGCCAAATCCAACGCCTGTTGGTGACTTGCCGTCGCTTCGGCGTAGTGGCCCCGTTTCAGAGAGACCATCCCCTGATACATGATGCTCCAGCCCGCGTTGGCTTCGTCGCCAACCTGTTGATAGAGCGCGCGCGCTTCTTCCAACCAGGGCATAGCGCGATCGTAGTCGCCGATCTCGTAAGCCATCACGCCCATGGCATAACGCGCTTGCGCCTGCCCTGCCGGATCGCGCAATTTCTGCCGCAGCGCCAGCAACTGCTGGTAATACGCGATTGCCGTCTCATTGGCGTAATCATTGCGCGCCTCGGCAGCTGCCAGCTGCAAATACTTGAGCGCCTTTTCGTGATCATCGCTGCGGCTGAAGTGATAAGCCAGCAGTTGATTCAACTGCCCTGGATTCTCCTCGCTGATTTCCTCCAACGCCTCACCCACACGGCGATGTAGCCGGTGCCGGTTTTGCACCAGGATGCTATCATAAGCCACTTCTTGCACCAACGCATCGGGGAAGGCGTAAGTAGGCGTGTGCGCCGTTTCTGTTTCCCGGAGCAACCCGCCGCGTTCGAGCTGCGCCAGCCACAGATCCACTTCCTCCTTGACCTGGGAGATGCCCCGCAGCAAATCCACACGGAACTGTCGACCAATCACCGCCGCCATCTGCAAACCCTGGCGCGCGTCCTCGGTGAGCCGGTCAATGCGCGACACAATCGCGGCCTGGAGACTGGTGGGAACGCGAATCTGCTCGATTTTGGCGGTAATGCGCCAGCGCGGCTTCTCCGCCGTCTGACCGGTTGCCGCGCTCTTGGCCCAGGCGACTAAATCAGCCAGATAGTCCTGCTGGGGAGTTTCTGGCACCACAGCACCGCTCTCAATCAGCGAGCGGACCACTTCTTCCAGATAAAAGGGGTTGCCGGCCGATTTGTCAAAGACCTCGAACAGGGTCGCCTCGGGAAATTCTGCGCCAGGCAGCAACGCCTGGAGCAGGGTCTGGCTTTGGCTGCGCGTGAGTGGCTGGAGTTGCACTTCCGTATAGCGATGTGGGAAATCGCCGGCAGCGGTATTCCGCAACTGCCAGCTGCGCTTATCGCGCGCGGGGCGGAAAGCCAGCAAGAACAACAACGGCGCTTGATCCGTGACGCCCAGCAACGCTTCCACCAGGGTCAGCGATGCCTCATCGGCCCAATGCAGATCATCGAGGGCAATCAGCAGGGGGCTGCGTTTTGCGGCGGCAATGAAGAATTCCCGCGCCGCCCAGAGAATCTCCTTCTGGCGCACCTGCGGCGTCAGCGTCTTGAGTTCCTCAGCCCACGCGCCCTCTAACGGCAGATTCATCAAATACGCCAGGAATGGCGTCGCCTCGCGCGCTTTCTCCTTCCCCAACAGGCTCTCGCCCTGCTCCCAGAGCCGGAAGAGCACATCATTATCGCTCGCATCTGGGGGCATGGCGAGCACACTGCGCAGCATTTCCCGCGCCAGCCAGTAGTTAATCTGCTCGCTAAAGGAGAAGGGACGCGCCTCAATCCAGCGCAGCGCCTCTGCGCCGGGCTGCTCGGCGAACCAGGCGCGCAGCTCGCGTAGCAACCGCGATTTCCCCAAGCCGCTGTTGCCCAACAGCGCCACAATCTGCCCCCGCCCGGCAAGGAAACGGCGACCGCTCTGCTGCAAGCGTTCGAGCGCCTCCTCGCGGCCCACAAGGGGCGAGTCGCCGCCTTCCAGACCCCGCGTGCGGCCCACCTCGCCGCGCTTGCCCAGCACCTCGTAGGTAGGGATCAAAATCTCCTTGCCCTTTACTTTCAGATCAAAACGGTCGCTCAGCTCGAAAAAGGGCCGCACCCGCTCCTCGGTTTTGTTGCTGATGTAGATCTTGCCCCACTCGGCGTAAGACATCAACCGCGCCGCCATGTTGATGTCGTCGCCCATGAGCGTGTACTCCTGGCGCAGATCGGGCGCGCCCGCGTTACCCGCGAACAGTGAGCCGGTGTTGATCCCGATGCGCTGCTGGAAGCGGTAGATGCCAAAAGGCGTCTGCAGCGCCGAGAAACGCTCGCGGGTGAGCTGCTGCATCTCCAACGCGGTGTAGACCGCGCGGACGGGATCATCCTCGTGCGCGCGCGGCGCGCCGAAGAAAATCACCAACCGGTCGCCCACGGCATACTGATCCATGCGCGCCAGCAGCCCTTCGTAGCGCTCCACCACCTGCGCCATGTGGACGAAGTAGCTGTTGAGCTGCTCGACAATCAAGCGCGGATGGCTCGCGCCCATATCCTCGATCAGATCACTGATGCCCACGTAGTTCACGAACATCACAGTGACGGGCCGATGATCCGGCGTGATACGGGCATCGCGCGGGTTGAAGGCGATACGGTTGACCAGCTCATCCGAGAGATACGGGGTCAGCCGGTTCAGACGATCCGTGAGATAGGTGATCTGAGCCAGCGTCTCGCCCTCTGGCGGCTCGCTGGGCAGCGCGGCATCCTCCGGTTTTTCCAGCGCCGCTTTCACGCTGAGGAGGCGCACGTAGGCTTCATCCGGGGATTTGGCGACCGGGCCAACTTCCAACTGCCCTTCGACGAGCGCATACGTGACGCGCGGCATGGCTACTTCGCCGGGGTGGGCGTGCCCCTCCGCCTCTTCCGCCAGGTTGACGGTGCGTCCCGTCGTCACATACGCCATCGCGCCGTTGTCGTTGGCTTCTGGACGCGGGGGCAAGCCGATATGCGCAGCGAAATAAGGCCCGGCGGAGATGCCGCACTTGATCTTCAGAGCGCGGGTTTCGCCGAGCGCATCAATCGCAGCAAACTCCTCTTGCTCCATGACCGCCTGCATCTCCAGCGCCGCCTGCGCCGCGCGGAGCACGCCCGCAGCCAGTTCCGCATCGCTCTCGGCAGGGAAGAGGCCCAACAGCGCGTCCCCGCCAAACTTGAGCAGCGTTCCGCCGTGCGCGAAGAGCACCGCCACGAGCTGAGAGAAGAGGCGATTGATGATATCGGTGATGCGTTCGGCGCCCTCATTGCCCAGCGGCTTGAGCCGTTCAGAGAGCGGGGTGAAGCCGGAAACATCGCCAAAGAGGAAGACGCCCCGGTACATGCCGCCGGCAGGCTCACCGGCGGGCTGAGGATGGAGGACAACCGGGCGAGGCAGATAGGTTTTCACCGTCTCTAACAGGGCGCTGAGATGATCTCGCACGGCGAGCAGGTCGCGCTCCTTGGGGCGGCGCTCCAACGGCTCGTAGAGCGCCGGGGGCAGATACCGGCGCAAATCAGGGCGCAGCGTCTCCAGGGGAAGGGCAGCCGGCAGATCAGCACCCGGCGCAGCAGGCAACAGCTCAGGCGCGGGCGCAACGACCGGCGCAGTAACAGGCGCGGGCGCAACGACTGGCGGAACCGGCTGCTGGGACGCGACCGGCGCGACAGTTACGCCAGGGACTTCCATCGGGCGCGCAGGAGCCGCCTCAAAAGCGCTCGGCGCTTCGCCCTGAAATTCCCCGCAGTGGAAGCAATAACGCGCAGCCACAGGCAGCAGCGTGAAGCAGCGCGAGCAGACGCGACCATTGACAAGCGCCGCGCCGCAGTGCATACAAAAGCGCGCTGTAGCCGGATTTGGAGTACGGCATACGGGACAGATCATGGGAGCTCCTTAAAAATGGCAAATGGCGAATGGCGAACGGCGAACGGCGAATGGCAAATGGCGAATGGCGAGTGGCGAATGGCGAATCCTTGCCAGTTGCAAGCATAGCGTGGATTTGAGAGCGCTCTGGCTGCGCGCGCTATTCACCTTGCCCTTCGCGGAGGCGGCGGGCCTGTTGTTGAAGCGATTGGAAGTAATCGCTCTCGACAATCTCTTCGACGTGGCGCTTGCGCTTGCTCTCGTCAATCTCGATCCGCAGTTGCGCCACCTCCTGACGCAGCGCTTCCTCGCGCTGCTGCACCTGCGCCGCCATCTGCGTGAATTCCGCCGCCAGCGCCACAATGGAGGGATCGCTGTAATCTTGCGCCGGGCGCAAAGCGCGATCATACTTGCCGGCGGCGACGCGCTGCACCCAGATCCGCACCTCGCTCAAAAATTCGGTGGTGTAGCGGATGCGGTCGCTCAATCCGGTCATCACACTGAGCGCCAGTTCTGCATGAGCGGCGAGCAGCTGCCGGAATGCCTCGCCGGTCAAGACGAGCAACGTTACCGGCTCCATGGCGCGGGCGCTCAACGAGCGGGGCTGGCGATCAATCAACGCCATCTCACCCAGCGCTTCGCCCGGCTCGAAGATGCGAATGGGCTGCTCTTTGCCAGGCGTCTCGGCGTTGGGGACGTAAATAGCCACGCGCCCCTCCCGCACAATGTAGAGCTCATCACCGGGATCGCCCATATTGAAGAGGATGCTGCCGGCGGGAAGTATCCGTGTTTCCAGAGCTTCCAGAAGACACGTGAGTCCGGTTTCGGAAAGGTGGTGAAACAGGGGAATCTGTTTGAGATCTGCGGTGTTGATCATGGCTGTGCTCCTCTAAAAAATTATGAAGGCGGAAGGCGGAAGGATGAAAATCCCTGCGCCGCAATTTTGCTTATCGAGGCTGTGCTGTAGATTGAGCCACACGCCTTCACAAACAGTGCGTCCTGCTCATTGTACTTCCGGCAAGGGGACTGTCAACAGATTGAAGAGGTAGACGGCATGGAAGATGTCCGTGTAGCGCTGCCGCCACGCAGCGCCATCAGCCGGCATGACGGCGCCCACATCCACCGTCTGGCGGACATGCGCCAGCAGCGCCGCCGCCTCGCGTTGCGCCGCGGCAGCGGCAGCCTCATCGCCCTGTTGCCGCGCCAAAGCCTCCCGGCAAGCATGAACCAGCGCCAGCCCCCAGGCATCGTTCTCTTGCGCCCAGATATCCATTGCCTGCGCCAGCCAGCTGTACGCCGCCGCAAGGTCTTCCCGCGCCGCTCCCTGCGCCGCGACTTCTGCCAGCTGGAGGGCGACGAGCGCAGCCCCTAGCGGCTCCCCTGCGGCAAGATAGGCATCCCACGCGGCGTGCAGCTCGCCGGCGAAATACGCTGCTACAGGCGCAACGCGGCTACGAGCCGCCCACGCGCGCGCCGCGTTCGCATCCTCACGCCCGTGGAGCCAGGCGAGCAGCGCCGCAACGACGGAGGCAGTTTCATCATCCGGTGTAATGAGCGCCCACGCCTGCCGCCCCGCTTCGAGTGCGCCCACAGCATCGCCCATCAAGGGCAACACGAGCGCGCGCCGCGCCAGCAGATGGGGCGCATCGGGCAGATCATCCCCGGCTTCAGCATAGGCGCGCCCGGCAGCAGCAAAATGTCCTTGCAGCAGCGCCAGGTCGCCCTGCCCCTCGCGCGCCCGTCCGCGCAGTGCATAGATGATCTCCGGCGCAGCGATCTGCGCCGCTAAGAGCGGCTCCAGAGCCTCTACGACAGCGCGATAACACTCCCCGGCGGTTTCATACGCCGCGTGGCGTTGCGCTTTGATGCCGGCGATCAGCGTGTAGCGAGCGGCTTCAAGCGGCGCTTCCGCGAGGCGGTAGTGATAGGCCAACAGCTCGGCGACGGGCAGCGGATCCGCCGCATAACGCTCGTGCAATGCGCGCGCCAACCGCCCATGGAGCTTGCGTCGCCGGGCTACGGGCTGTGCATCGTAGAGCAGTTCGCGCACCAACGTCTGGCGAAAGGCGTAATGGAGCGACGCGGTCACAGGGAGCATGAAGCGCGCCGACTGGAGCTCCCGCAACGTGGCATCCAGTTGCACGGCCATGCGGTCTTCCAGTAGCGGGCGCAGATCCGAGGTCTGGAAATCGCTGCCCACGACGGCAGCAGCCCGCGCCACCTCGCGCTCGGGGTGGGGCAGCGCGTCGAGGCGGCTGAGGACGAGCTCCTGCAAGGGAGCAGAGCGACGCAACCCCTCCAGCAGATCGCGCTTCCCGGTGCGACGCAGCCAGGCGCAGAGCTCTTCGATGAAAAGGGGATTGCCGCCGGTCTGGGCGTGGATGGCTTGCGCCAGGGCGGGTAGTTCGGCGACCGAAACCGCGTCATCCAGCAAGTGCGCCGTCAGCTGGCGGGTCGCCTCTAGCGACAGCGGTTCCAGCGCGAACGTTGCTCCCGGCGCCGGCAGATCGTTCTCAGTCGGACGCGCTGTCGTCACGAGCAGAAGCGGCTGTGCGGAAAAGGTCTCGGCAACGCGCGCCAGGAGTTGACGCGAAGCTGCATCCATCCACTGCACGTTCTCGAATACCAGAACGCGGGGCGCTTCGGCGATGAGGGCTGCGAGCAGGCTTTCCACAGCGGCAAAGAGGCGCGCCTGCGTCCGCTCAGCGATGCGACGTTCGAGGCGTTGCCAGGTCTCGCCGCCGGCGGTATGTTGCCGTTCGCGGGCCAGTTGCCAGAGAGAGGGCTTCAACGCGACGCCAGCGGGGGGCGCGGTTTGTTGTCCCAAACGCTGAAAGATGCCGGCGCGAGCGGACGCCGCTTGAAACGCAGCCAGCTGGCGAAAAGCCGCCGGCGCGGCGATGGTGGGCAAATCGAGCAGCTGCAGGAGCACGTTCTCGTCGGCCCCGCTGCGGCGGGCGGCGAGCCACTGCAAGAAGCATCGCGCCGCATCCTCGCCGCCGGCGTCGGGGGCCAGCCCCGCCAGAGTGCGCAGCAGGTTCGTCCAGGGGGCGTAGGGGGTGGCGGTGGTGTAAGGCGCGCAGACGCTCAGATGCACGGAAAAGCCCGTTGCGCCAGCTTCAGCCGCCAGGGCGTCAACCAGATGGCTCTTGCCCATGCCTGCGCCGCCGAGGATGGTGAGCTGTTGCCCTTGCCCGGCGCGGACGAGGCACAGCGCCGCGCGGGCGCGCTCCAGCTCGGCGTCGCGTCCGAAAAGCGGCCCGCGCGTCTCCAAGCGGCGCATCAGGGGATCCAGAGGTAAGCCTTCGAGTTGAGCCACGGGAACGGGATCGCGCTTGCCTTTGAGCTGCAACGGCGCGAGGGGCGTGAGCGTCGCCGCCGTTTCGATGGCCGCGGCAATGGCCGGCGCAACGAGGAACTGCCCCGGCTGCGCCGCCGCCATGAGCCGGGCAGCGAGATTGACGTCATCGCCCATGACGGTGTACTCGCGGCGGATGGCAGCGCCCACGGGGCCGGCGAAGGTCGGCCCATAGGCGATGCCGCCGCGCAACGCGAGACCTGGCGCGGAATCCCACGCGGTATGCGCGCGGGCATCGAGGGCGGCCCGCGCCGCGCGCAGCGGGTCATCTTCGTGGGCGAGCGGCGCGCCAAAGAGGATGAGCACTTTGGAGCCGGCTTTGTAGGGATCAATACGGCTGATTACGCCGCCATAGCGGGCGACGCTTTGCTGGATCGCAGCGAAGCAGGCATCGAAGGCGCGAACTGCCAGGGGCAACGTCGCCGGGTCGGCCGGATCCCAGAGCGACTCCGGCCCCGTGATGTTGAGGAAGAGCACGGCAACGGGACGGTTCTCGGCGGGTATTTGCCGCTGGTGGGCATAGGCGACCAGCGCCTCGACCAGGGATGCGGGCAAGAAGGCGCGCATCGTTTCTAGCTGGCGCAGGGCGCCGGCAATACTTGCAAGCAGCTCTACCTGGGAGGCCATGAGGAAGCTGCTTTCGCGGGCGCGGCGCTGGCGTTCGGGCCGAATCTCGAAGTCGTCGAGGTCATCGGCGGCAGTGGATACAAGGGTGAAGACATCGCCGGTGTGCGGGCGGCAATTCTCGGAGGGCAGCAGCGCGGCAGTAGCAGCGTCCATCCCGATTTGCCCGGCAACAAGGGCGCCTTCGACAATAAGGGTGCGCGCGACGGCGTCGCCGAGGATCACATACTCCATGCGCTCCGGCGCGCCGACCGTAGCAGCGAGGAAAGGGCCGGTGGCGAGGCCGACTTTCATCTGCAAGGTGACAGGTCCGGCGGGGGTTTCCAGGGCGGCGAAGGCATCCATGGCGCGCATCATGCGTTGCGCCGCGCGCGCGGCCCACAGGGCGTGGCGGCCCTCGTCCTGGGCTGGGAAAAACGCGAGGAGCGCGTCGCCAGCGAATTTGAGCAGCGCGCCATCGGAACGGGCGAGGATTCTGATCATCGCCTCGAAGTAGGCGTTGATGTGCGCGGTCAGCGCTTCAATGCCGGCCTGTCCTTGCGCCGCCAGCCGTTCGGAGAGCGCGGTGAAGCCGCTAACATCGGCAAAGAGGAGCGCGCCTTCCAGTTGTTCGCCGGCAACGCGACCGGGCGTGGGATCGCGTTTGAGGGCTTCGATGAGGGGGCGCGGCAGGTGCGTGGCAAGCTGGTGGATGAGGGTGTGCAGGTTGTTCAAGGCGTCGAGCAGCAGGCCCCGGCGGGTGGGTTCTGCCTGGAGTTGCGCCCAGAGGGTGGGGGAGAGATAACGCGATAACGTTACCGGAAGGCTGGGCGGCGCTTCAGAAAGTGGTTGAGAGTTGCAAGTTAGCATCCCGGCGCTGTTGTTTTCATCATCGGAGACGCAGGCGAAACGCTCGTTTTGGGGCAGCTCAAACACGACCCGTCTCCATGCGCAGCCGAAAGTGGCTCATGATCTGTGCGATCAAGTCTGCGTAAGCCATCCCGCTCTGCGCGGCGATGATGGGCAGATCCGAGTGCGTCGGGTGCAGACCGGGCAGGGGATTGAGCTCCAGCAAATAGAGCGTCCCCTGTTCATCCAGGCGAATATCCACCCTGCCGGCATCCCGACAGCCGACGGCGCGATAGGCAGCCTCCGCCAGATGAGACAGCTCGGCAAGCAGCGTTACATCTATCACCGGATGGTACGCAATCAGGGTCTCACATTCCTCCTTTTCGATGAAGCCATAGACTTGCGCAGCGGCATTCTCAGCCTGGAGCGCCACGACCTCGACGGCGCCCAATGCGCGAGCCTGGAGGTGATTGCCGAGAACCCCAACCGTGAACTCCCTTCCCGGCAGAAAGGCTTCGACGAGCGCCGGCTGACGATACGTGACGATGACTTCCAGCACCTGGGCGGCAAGCGCGGCGGGAGAATGGACGATGGAACGCGACGAGATGCCTTTGGAGGTGCCTTCGCTGCTGGGTTTGACGAACAGGGGAAATGGGGGGAGCGTCGCCGTCTCCAGGTCGCGCGGGTCGGCGATCAGCGCGAAAGCGGGCGTGGGCAAACCGTGGCTGCGCCAGATGTGCTTCGCCAGGCTCTTGTCGAGGCAGAGGCAGAGCGTGGCGGGATCGGAGAAGACGTAGGGAATGTCGAAAGCCTCCAGCATGGCGGGAATCCAGGCTTCGCGCGAGCGACCGTGGCGCCCTTCTGCCATATTGAAGACGCAATCTACGGCGCGGCCTTCGGCCAGGAAAGCGCACAGGTCTTTGGCGTTGCCGATTCGCAGCACCTCATGGCCCAGGGATTGGAGCGCGGTTTCCAGGGCCAGGACTTCGTCTTCGGTCATGTACTCGCCGTAGAAATCCGGCGGCAGTCCTTCGCCGTGTGAATGCATGGTGCGGGTGTCATAGGTGAGTCCGATGTGCATGGCGGCTGCAATCTCCCTTAAGCTGCGTCGCGTTGCTTTTGCTGTTGGGCTTCGCCGAGGCGTCCGAAGATGTTGCGCGCGGGGGGTGGGGCATCGGCGGTCTCTTTGGTGGTGAGGAGGTCGGTCCAGCGGGCGACATCGGCGGGCTGGTCATGGCGCACGACGAGTTCCAGATTCGACCACACATCCAAACCGCCTTCGGGGAAGACGCTGCGCACGTAGATCATGGCGTAGCTGCCGATTTGCTTGCGCAGGCGTTCCATTTCTGCCTGCATCTCCGCGAGCTCCTGTTCAAGGCGCATTTTGGCTTCGGATGCTTCTAGCTGCTGATGAATCTTGCGCTTGATGCCGAGCTTGGCCTGGTGGAGAATCAGCGCTTCGACCTGCTCGGCTTTTTCAGGGAAGGTCGCGGCTAAGGGTTCGAGAAGCTCATCCAGCGAGGCGAAAGCTTTGGCGGCGCGCGCTTCGGCGCCGCTGACCGCCACCTGGCGATTGAGCGTCTCCAGCATCCACCGCCCCTCTTCGTGCAAGCCCTGGTTGATGAAGAAGGCAATGAGTCCCACGCCCAGCAAGCCGATGGCGACCGATAGCGGGGTGATGAGGTTGGGACCAACGAGGTTCGCCTGCCCAATGGCGTTGAAAAGGGCGTGCAGCAGAATTGCCGCAAGCCAGCCGCCGATGACGGATAGCCCGCGATGGGCGCCGCGTTGGAAGCGGAAGCGGCCCACGGCTGCGCCAACGAGCGCGGCAGCAGTTCCGTGCATCAAGCAGGTGGAGAAAGCGCGGACCAGCGCAAGCAGAATCGCTGAGTGGGGCGTCTGGTTGATGTAGAGGAAGTTCTCGGTGATGGAGAAGCCGATGCCGGCGGCAAAGCCGTAGATGGCGCCATCCACGAAGTAGGTGAAGTCGCGGTGACGTGAGACGGGAATCAGGGAGAGCGCCTTGAAGAGCTCTTCGGCTACGGGCGCAAAAGCGATGTAGAGCAATAGCATATCCAGGCGATAGCGCAGGATGAGGGGCACAGCGACGCGGGTGTTGAAGAGGTAGGCTAATCCCACCCCACCGATGGCACCCCAGGCGAAACACGCCAGGACGAGGCGAAAGGTGCGCGAGGCGTAGAGATCGAGGGCGTAGATGATGAAGAGGAAGATGAGCGGAATCCCTCCCGCAATCAGGGCGGCTAGAAATATCTGCATCGCATTAGGCCCTCATAACTTGCCCAAGCAGGTTCGCCCGTGCACCGCCAGAGGCGGTCGGCGCCAGGTTTGGGGCGGCAAGATTCAAAGGTGTTGTTGCGCGGAGGCGTAGCCCCTGCACAACAACACCTCTGTCTGTGCTCAAAGTTCCTCGTCATCTTTCAAGATGAGATCGTCATCCAACCGCGCTTGTTGCTGGCTGCCCAGGACCGACCAGATTCCTGGCGGCAGAGAGGCGCCGCGCTTGCGAGCGAGATGCACCTGGTAGACCCAGACGCCTTCGCGTTTTTCGCGCAGTAGATAGCCGTTTGCTGCAAGTTGATTGAGCATCTCGGCCATGTTCTCAGGCGTCTCGTCCAACAGCTCGGCAGCCTGGGCCGCCGTCAACTCACCGTAACGGGTGACGCGGTTCATGAGCCGACGCAGCGGAGGGGAGAGCTCAAGGAGGTCGGCCAGGGTGATCCCTTCTCGCTTCTCTCGCTCCTGGACCTCGTTCTGTAAATGTTTGAAAATTCCCACAGCTGCCCTCCTAGAAGAACTCTGGAATCTCAATGGGTTCTGGTTGAGGCTGGCATTTTCCGCACCACAGGACATTGCTGACCACGACGGCTTTGGGGGTGTTTTGGCGTCCCAGGTACATCGCCAGTACGATAGGCATGACGGTAGTGTGGTGATTCTTGCACACCGCGCGCCCACAGAACTTACAGATTCCCATAGCGGGAGCACCGCACTCGTGGCAGATCATTGCCCAATCGCCTCGATGTGCGCCACAATCCGCCGAATGCCTTCGGAGACGGGGTGATCGGGATAGCGAAGCGAGAAGATGTCGGTAGATTGCAGGCGCGCCACCTCCTCGGAGAGCGGTAGGATGGCGGCTACCGGCGCATCGTAGATCTTCTCGACCCGCTGTTGAAGGTCAGCAAAATCGTAGGAGGAAAGCGCCTTGTTGATGACGAGATAGAGGTGGGGCACCTCAAGTTTGCGCGCCACATCCACGGTGACGGCGGTACCCTGGAAGTCCTGCTGATCGGGGCGCAGAATGATGAAGAGCACATCCGAGATGGCGATGGAGAGCAGCGTCTCTTCGTTGAGGCCCGGATGGGTGTCAATGACGAGGTAATCGAGTTTAAGGCGTTTGACGAGCGCGCGGAAGCCCTCGTTGAGCATACTCACATCGTAGCCCTCGCGGAGCACGCGCGCGATCTCGCCCGCGCGGATGCTGGAGGGGATGAGGTAGATGTCCGCGCCCATGAGGATGACCTCGCCTTTGCCGATGCGGGCGCTGACGTTGTAAGCGGTCTCCTCGATGTCGCACCGTCCCCAGAGGTAGTCGTTAAGGGACTTGTCAATCTGCTCCTCGTCCATGCCGAAGAGCACATGGATGCCGGGAGATTGAATGTCGGTATCAATGACGCCGACGCGATGCCCCCGCTGCGCCAGCTGCGAAGCTACGTTTGCAGAGACGTTGGATTTTCCGGTGCCGCCGCGGAAAGAGTGAATGGATATGATCTTGGACATCAATGTGCCTCCTTTTGGAAATAGAAATCAGTTCATAGTGAGCAGTAAATAGAGAGTTTCAAGTAATACGACAAATGCGCTCCCGTTTAGGGTGGGCCTTCTCGGCTTTGATCGCGCAGCGTGCGCGCTTTGTCTCTGAGATCGCGGAAGTAGTCGGATTCGGTGATCTCCGCGACCTGCCGCGCTTTCTTCACCTCATCAATCTCAATGCGCAGTTCCTGCACCTGCCGCTTGAGGCCCTCTTCACGGGCGCGGACTTTATTCACCATCATCTCGAAGACTTGCGCCAGCGCATCCACTTCATCATGGGTGCGGCTTCCATAAAGCGCGCGCATATCCTGATCGTAGTTGCCCTCTGCCACCTCTTGCGCGACATCGGTCAATCTGATAATGGGGCGCGTCAACGTGCGAGAAGTCAAGTAGACCAGGGTAAAAAGCGTCAGGTACGTGATTAAGAAGGACACGACCACGCGATCTTTAATCGCTTCCTGCACCTGAAAGATATAGTCGGCTTTGAAGTCTACGCCCAAGCCGCCTACCGCCTCTCCGGCAGCGTTGCGTATGGGCGCGTAGGCCGAGATCCAGTGCCCCCATTTATCCTCGTAAGGCTCCAGATCCTCCCACAACGCTTCCATGCCGCTGATCATGGAGCCTTCGGTGATATACGGTTCGCGGAACACGGTGGCATTTTCAGGATCGGTGAGCCGCAGAATATCGCCGATGAAGAGCACCTGGTTTTCCACGTTTGCGTCGCCGCGCACCCAGCTGTATGGATAAGCGCGCGGTTCCAGGGCATGGACGGTTTCGAGCCACTGTTGATGCGCCCAAAAACGCGGATCATCGGTGAACCCATCGGCGCGGATTTCGGCTTCTCGCGCCATGGCCGCGAAAGCATCCCCGTCAATAAGCCTGATCGCGCCCTCCAACGTGGCTACCATATCCGCTTCGATTTGCTGTAATGCGGTGTTGGTGGCGAACGTGTAGAACCAATAGAAGGCTATCGCAAAGACCACAGTAAACAACAGCGTGAAGCCCACCAGCAGTTTGACTCTCAGGCTGATGAAGCGTTTCTTCTCTGGCAATTCTGGGGCCATGTTTCTCCTTACCAAAATAGCGAATGGCGAATGGCGAATGGCGAATGGCGAATGGCGAATGGCGAATGGC
>CAZDSF010000064.1:0-22373 GCA_964508025.1 uncultured Anaerolineales bacterium | reverse complement strand
CGCGGATTTTTCCCTTCTGATCGGCGAAAATCTGCGTCCTTCTGCGTTTATCTGCAGTTTCTCCTTGCGAAAAGCCATCAACAATTCTGAACGCCGATTTCGCAGATTTGCGCGGATTTTTCCCTTCTGATCGGCGAAAATCTGCGTCCTTCTGCGTTTATCTGCGTTACTTACAGCCCCAGCAGCAGCCGCTCTGGATCTTCCAGCTGCGCGATGATGCGATTGACGAAGCGCTGCGCTTCGGCGCCGTCGTTCACCCGATGATCGAAGGCCAGAATGATCGGCAGCATCAGGCGCGGGACGAATTTGATCTTGCCGCTCTTTTTCGCCTGCGCTGCCGGCTGGATGCGCGCCTGCGCCAGCCCCAGAATGGCGACTTCGGGGTAGTTGACGATGGGCATGAAGCCGGTGCTGCCCAGCGCGCCGATGTTCGTGACGGTGATGGCGCCGCCCTGCATGTCCTCCAGGCTGCCCTTGCCTTCGCGGGTGCGTGTTACCAACGCCTTGAGCTCGATCGCCAGATCGAAGATGCTCTTCTCGTCCACGTCTCGCAAGACCGGCACCAACAGCCCTCGATCGGAATCCGTTGCCACGCCGACGTTGTAATACTTTTTCAGCACGATTTCCTCGGTCTCCAGGTCGAGGCTCGCGTTGAATTTGGGGAACTCTTTGAGCGCGTTGACCAGCGCCTTGAGCACGAAGACGGTGAGCGTGAGCGCGCCGCCGCGTTCGCGCACTTCCTCCTTGTGGCGTTCGATCAGCGCTTGCAGCGTGGTGATGTCGGCCACATCCTGCGTGCTCACGTGGGGAATCTGCGACCACGCCAGCGCCATCTGTTTGGCGGTGGCCCGCCGCACGGAGCGCAACGGCAGCCGTTCGATCAGGCCCGCCTTGCTGTACACGGGCAGCGGCGGCGCCTCGACCTTCTGCGGCGAGACGCCGATCAGCGGGCTGGGGCCGCTGGGAGCGGGCGGCATCGCTGCCGGCTGCGCCTGTCTGGCGGCAAAAGCGCGCACGTCCTCTGCGGTCACTCTGCCGCCGGGCCCGCTCGCGGGAACGGCGTGCAGCGCCACACCGAGCTCGCGCGCCAGCCGGCGCGTCGAAGGCGCAGCGGGGACGGGGCGCGTGGGATCGTGAACGGCCTGCGTGGGCGCGCCGCCCGACGTTGTGGGGCGCGCTGCCGGCGCCGGCGTTACGCCCTTGGGCTGGAGCGCCTCCTCCACACCGCCATCGAAGACGAAGAGCACATCGCCCACGTGGACGATGTCCCCTGATTTGACGTTCACCTGCGTCACCACGCCGCTGAACGGCGAGGGAATTTCCGCTGCGGCTTTATCGGTCTCCACCTCCAGCAGAATCTCATCTTCTTTGACTTCTTGACCCGCCTGCACTTTGACCGCGAAAACCTCCGCTTCGTGGATGCCTTCGCCGAGATCGGGGAGTTTGAATTCCTTAGTCATGATCATGCCTCCAGCGTTTCTCGCGCCGCAGCGAGGATACGGGGCGCGTTGGGCAGATACGCCTGCTCGCGCGCCGCCAGCGGGAAGATCACATCGAAGCCTGTCACGCGCTTGATGGGCGCTTCCAAATACCAGAACGATTTCTCGATGATGCGGGAGACGATCTCCGCGCCAGGCCCGAAGCTGCGATGCGCCTCGTGGACGATAACGACGCGCCCGGTCTTGCGCACGGATTCCGCAAAGAGGCTGTCATCCAGCGGCGAGATGGTGAGCAGGTCAATCACCTCCGCTTCCACGCCGTCGCGCTCCTTGAGCTGCTCCGCCGCTTCGAGGGTGGGGCGCATCATTGCCCCGTAGGAGATCAGCGTGATGTCTTTCCCTTCCCGCACCCGCTGCGATTTGCCGATGGGCCACACCTCTTCCTCTTCCGGCACTTCCTCGCGGAAGGCGCGATAGACGGACTTTGGCTCGAAGAAAATCACGGGATCGGGGTCGCGGATGGCGCCCAGCAGCAAGGCGCGGGCATTGCGCGGCCCGGAGGGAATCGCCATTTTGAGTCCCGGGGTGTGCGCGAAATAAGCTTCACGGCTCTCGGAGTGATGTTCCAGCGCACGGACGCCGCCCGCGTAGGGAGCGCGCACCACCATCGGCGCGGTGAAGCGGCCCCGCGAGCGGTTGCGCAGCCGCGCTGCGTGCGATTCCAGCTGATGGAAGCCCTCGTAGATGAAGCCGGAGAACTGCATTTCAGCTACTGGGCGCAGGCCATAGAGCGCCATGCCAATCGCCATGCCGATGATGCCGGACTCTGCTAGCGGCGTGTCCACCACCCGTTGTTCGCCGAATTGCTGGATCAGGCCATCAGTCACGCGGAAAACGCCGCCATCCAGGCCCACATCCTCTCCCAAAACGATGACCCGATCATCTTTTGCCATTTCCTGTTGCAGCGCCAGATTGAGCGCCTGTACCATTGTCAATTTTGCCATGGTAGATTTCCTCCTATCCCTGCGCCAGTTCCTGGGCGAGCGCGGCGCGTTGCTCTAGCAAGGTGGGGCTGAGCTCAGCATAGTTGAAGTCGAACATGTCCAGCGGGTTCGCCGGCGTCTGTATATGCGCCTCGACGCGGGCCACCGCCGCCTGAATCTCCGCTTCGATTTCTGCCTCCAGCGCGCTTTGATGTTCGTCGGTGAGCATACTGCGTTGTTTGAGGTAGATTTCGAAGCGCGTGAGCGGATCGCGTTTGGCCCACGCTGCTACTTCCGCATCGGTGCGGTAGCGCGTCGGATCGTCGGCTGTGGTGTGGACTGCCATACGATACGTCACTGCCTCGATGAGCGTGGGGCCGCCGCCGCTGCGGGCGCGCTCGACGGCTTCGCGCGCGGCGACCACCATTGCCAGAATATCGTTGCCATCCACCTGAATCCCCGGCATCTCATACGCCAGCGCTTTTTGGGCGATGGTGCGGGAGCGGGTCTGTTTGGCGCGCGGCACAGAGATGGCCCAATGATTGTTCTGGCAGACGAAGACCACAGGCGTCTGGAAAACGGCGGCAAAGTTCATCGCCTCGTGGAAATCGCCCTCGGAGGTGGCGCCGTCGCCGAAGAAGGTCATCACCACATCGTTTTGCTGCCGGTAGTTGATGCTCCATCCCAGCCCGACAGCGTGGAGCATTTGTGATCCGACCGGCACAGAGATGGGCAGATTGCGAATCGGCTCCGGGATGTGCGCGCCCTCCTCATAACCGGCGTAGTAAAGCAGCACGCTCTCGATGCTGCGTCCACGCGAGATCTCGGCGGCGGTCTCCCGAAACGCCGGCACCATCCAGTCCGTGTCGCGGAGCGCGCTGATGGCGCCGATGTTGGCGGCTTCTTGCCCTTTGATCGGCGGGAACGTGCCGATACGTCCTTGCCGCTGCAATTTGAACATGCGCTCGTCGAGTCGTCGGCCCAAAAGCATCGCCCGATAGAGCGCTAACAGCTCCTGCGGCGGCAGTTGCGGATCGAGCGCCGCGTCCACCTGGCCGTTTTCGTCGAGAATGCTGAGATAATCCACCTGCGTGTTCAGGTCTATCGCCGTTCGCGGCATGATCTTCCTCCTTTTTCCGGTGGTATTTTTTAACCATCCGATATTTTTTAATATTACTATCTTCATTATACACGAGAAGGAAGATGAAGTCAAGGATTTCTGGACAATACTGTAACAAAATCGCCTGACAGCCTTGCTGCCGGGCATATTGTCCTTGCTGCGGGGGCGTCTGAAAAAGCATTTGGGGCGCAGGTGTTGCCCGCGCCCCAAATGAGCAGTTTTACCAAAGCGTATCGAAACCAGCCTACGGCGACTTCAGCAAGTCCTTGAGGCGCTGCTCCCAGCGGTTATGGAGCCGTTCGTAGACGGATTCGCTGATTTCCCCGTTCGCCAGACGCATATCCAGGTTGTCCAGCATCGCCTGGATTTCAGCGGGAGTGGTAGGGTTTGCGGGCGGCGCGGCAGGAGCCGCGGGGGCTGCGGGCGCGGCCGGTTCGGCGGGGCGGGTCGCCTGCGAGACCATCTGGGCCATTGCGGCGCCCAATCCCAGGCCCGCACCCAGTTCCATGCCGGTGCCAGCGACGTTGCCGCTGCCGCCAGGCCGTTGGGCGGTCTCGCGCAACGCCTGGGCCGCCTGGTACTGCATGTACGCGCCCATATCGCCGATGGCGCCCATCGAGGCGCGCGCATCAATGGCTTTGGCGGTCTCTTCTGTCGGGGAGATGGATTCCACGTAGAAAGAGGTCAGGGTCACGCCGCGCGCGGCGAATTCTTCAGCGGCTTTGGCGCGTACACCTGCCGCGAGCTCTTCCACAAAGGCCGCCATCTGGATGACGGATTTCTTCATCTCGCCGATGAGATCCGTCATCTTGGTTAGGATGATGCTGCGGAAGAAGCTCTCGATATCGCGGGTGCGGAAGAGGCCCTGCGTGCCCACGATCTTGGTGACGAAGAGCTGCGGATCGGTGACCTGGAAGGCGTAGGAGCCGTAGCTGGTCACACGCGCCATCCCCAGAATGGGATCGGGGATGGTGATGGGGTTGGGCGTGCCCCATTTCATATCGGTGATCTCGCGCAATGTGACAAAGTAGACCTCGGCCTTGAAGGGCGTCTGGTTAGAGAACGTTTTGCCGATGAAGTCTACGATGTAGGGAATATTGGCGGTGGTCAGCGTGTGCCGTCCAGGGCCGAAGGTGTCCAGCGCCTTGCCATCGCGGTAGAAAACGGCGGCTTGCGACTCGCGCACGATGAGCTGGCTGCCGATACGGAAGTCGCCGGAACCGCGCTCCGGGATCCGGTTCACGATCTCTTGACGCCCCTCATCCACATACTCGATAACATCAAAAATGCGTGCCATCAATGTCCTCCTTAGTATCACTTAGGTTCCCGAATTACATCTCGGTGAGTGCGCCACCCACTTCGTAGCCGCCGGTCAGCACTTCCCGGCGCTGATCGAAGGTCATGTTGGCCTCGCGGGCCAGGTCACGGATGAGGAGAATCTGCGGGCGCAGGTCTTCACCCCCAATGCCCGCGCGCGCGCGTCCAATTGCGCCCTCAATGCGATCCACGTAATCCAGTAACGCAGCGTCGAAGGCGTAAACCTGATCCAACGCATCTTCCTTGATGCGCACCGCATCGAAGAAGCCGCTGTAGCCATACGCCGCTGTTCGCACACGATCAATGAACGTCTGAATCTGGGTGGCGGCGCTTCCGGTTTCGTCCAGCAGATCGAAATTCCCGGAAGAGATCAGGTCTTGCTGTAATCCATCGAGTTGGGTCTTTACCGTGCGCATCCGCGCGGCGATGGTTTCGCGCAGCAGTTTGTCGGCTTCCCGGCGCAGCTCCTTTTGCTTGTAGCCCTTGTACCCTGGCAGCGCCTCGGAGACGCCGCGCTCCAGTCCGAACATATTGCCCTTGATTCGATCGAGTAGACTCATGTTAGCCCTCCATTCCTTTTCCTTGCTGTCTTGTTGAGATAGGTCTGATTCTGACCGTCTTTGCCTTTTTACTATATTCAATACGTGGTATGCTTCCAAACGTTTCTAATTGTAGCACGAGTTTGATGAAATTACCACTTTCCCGCGAGCCATTCCAGCGCTTTTTGGGGCAATTGGTCACGGTTGCGAGCATTGACTTCCCACAACGTGACCTGCGCCAGCGTCTTGAAAAGATCTGCTTGCGGTTGCGGTTTGTAGATAATGGAGCCGATGATGACCGCCGGGCCAAGGACGAGTTGCAGCACGGTATCCCGGAAACGTGAAGATAGCAGCTCCATCTTGCCGATTTCATCCACAATGACAATTTGTCCCGCTTGCGCCGCGGTCTGAAGGGCTGTGAGGCCCACTTTTTCCAGTACGTCAACATCTACCCCATACCGGCCCACCTGGGGCGCTTTGGGGCCGCGCAAATCCTTGTGGGCAAGAATGGCCCGTTTCCCTGCCAGTGTTACCAGCTCGAAGCCCTGGCGCCCGCCCGGCCCGAAGATTTCCTCCGTGTAGAAACCGCCTGCGCGTGCGCCTAAAGCTTCGACGATTTTGCGGATGGCCGTCGTTTTTCCGCAGCGTGGATGTCCTGTCAGCAGTAGCGTTTTACCCATAGCCGCCTTTCATCTTGTGATTTCTTGGAGTATAATGCCAACGTCATTTTACGGCAAGGAGCACAAACGATGCGCATTCTCATTACAGGCGGCGCCGGTTTCATCGGCTCGCATCTGGCAGATCGGTACTTGAGCGAGGGTCACGAGGTCATCGCCATGGACAATCTCAGCACCGGCTCGGTGGCGAACATCGCCCATCTGGCCGGGCACCCGCGTTTCCACTTCATCAAACATGATGTGACGCATTACATCTACGTGGCCGGGCATCTCGACATGGTGTTGCATCTGGCCTCGCTGCCGAGTCCGGTGGACTATCTGCACTATCCCATCCAGACGCTCAAGGTCGGCGCGCTCGGCACGCACAACACGCTGGGGTTGGCGCTTGCCAAGCAGGCGCGCTTTCTGCTGGCCTCTACCTCGGAGGTCTACGGCGATCCGCTGGTGCATCCGCAGGCAGAGGATTACTGGGGCAACGTGAATCCCGTCGGCCCGCGCGGCGTTTATGACGAGAGCAAGCGCTTTGCCGAGGCGCTCACCATGGCTTACCATCGTTATCACGGCGTGGATACCCGCATTG
The DNA here is from genome assembly GCA_964508025.1 of uncultured Anaerolineales bacterium. Lineage (GTDB taxonomy): Bacteria > Chloroflexota > Anaerolineae > B4-G1 > SLSP01 > JAAZNO01. The sequence continues at coordinate 15,718 of CAZDSF010000064.1, read as the reverse complement.
TGCGCATCTTCAATACCTACGGCCCCCGGATGCGCCTCGATGATGGGCGCGTCGTGCCCAATTTCATCAACCAGGCATTGCGCGGCGAGCCGCTCACGGTGTACGACCGGGGCACGCACACGCGCTCTTTCTGCTATGTGGATGACCTCGTCGAGGGGATCGTGCGCCTGATGGCATCCCAGACGCACGAACCTGTCAACCTGGGGAATCCGCGCGAGTTCACCATCCTTGAATTTGCGCAGAAGGTGCTGGAAGCGACCGGCAGCGCTTCGGAAATCGTTTTCGTCGAGCCGACCGATGAGCGCACCAAGGACGATCCCCAGGTACGTTGCCCCGATATCAGCCGCGCGCGGGCCGTGTTGGGCTGGGAACCGGTCGTGCCGGTGGAAGAGGGTCTGCTACGCACGGCGACCTATTTCCAACAACTGGCAGCGCAGGCGTGACGCGCATTCCTTCGGTGCTGGTCTATCTGCGGCGCGGGGATGAGGTGCTGCTGATGCACCGTAACAAGGAACCAAATCTCGGTCTCTGGGTGGCGCCTGGCGGCAAAGTGGAGCTGGATGAGTCGCCCTACGATGCGGCGCGCCGTGAGATTCTGGAGGAAACGGGCTACACTGTCGGCACGCTATCCTTTCGCGGCTTTTGCACCGAGGTCTCCAAGCGCCCAGACTGGCAGTGGTTTCTTTTCATTTTTGTGACGGAAGTGTTCCAGGGCGCGTTGCGCGCAGATTTGCGCGAGGGTGCGCTGGCGTGGACGCCCATTACGACGTATCTGCACGCGCTGTCCATTCCCCAGGCAGATGCCATCTTCGCGCCGCGCATTCTGGCGCGGGATGGGGAGTTTTTCCATGCTAAGTTCGTCTACGATGAGACGCTCAAGTTGACGGAATGGATCGTGTACTGAAGCCTGGCGCCGATTTGATCTTTCGCCACGGGCGCGCTGCGCTATGGGGAATGCTCGCCCTGACGTGCGGCGCGTTGCTGGCGTTGCTATCGCCCCTCGAAGTGTTGTTGCTGGGGACGCTCGTGGGCGTCGCGGTGGGCAGCCTCTCTGAGCCGCTGGTGGGCGTTGGCGCCGGCTTGCTTATCGGCCCGCTTCGCGCCTGGCTGGCAATCTTCACGCCGCAAATCCCCGATCAACTGGGACAGCTGCTCTTCCTGCTGGGCGTCGCTGGTTGGGGCGTGCGCGGTCTGTTGCGCCGCGACCTGCGCTTGCCGCTGGAGCCGCTTTCGGCGCCGCTATTGCTTTTTCTGGGCGCGGGGCTGCTCTCCCTGTGGTCGCCCGTGGATGTGTGGGCCGGCTTCACCGAGTGGGCGAAGTGGGCGCAGATTCTGCTGGCGTTGTGGGTGGTTGGCGCGCGCCTGCGGGAACCGGGTGGGCACAGGCGGGCGGCGGCGATGGTCGTTGTGCTCGGCGGCGTGGGGGTATGGCAGGGCGCGCTCGGCGTTTGGCAGCACACCCTGCGCGGCGACGGGCCCATCCATTTCATGATTGCGCCGGGCGTCTATCGCGCCTATGGTACCTTCATGCAGCCCAATCCCTTTGGTGGATTTTTGGGGCTGCTGGCGGCGTTACTGCTCGGACTGGCGTTGGTCGCGGGATGGGATGCGGCGACGGCGCGGCGCTGGCCCGCATGGTGGATGTGGGCGGCGGGAGCTGCGGCACTGGTGATGGCCGGCGGACTCTACGGGTCGTGGTCGCGCGGCGCGTGGATGGGGTTCGGCGCGGCGCTGGCGCTCATGGCGGCGCTGTTGCCGCGCCGCAGTTTGTGGGGCGTGGCCCTGGTCATTGCGTTGGGGAGCGGCGGCTTGCTGCTGGCTTCTGCCAATGTGCTGCCTGCATCCATTGCTGCCCGGCTCACGGATTTTGTTGCCTACGCTCGTTTTGAGGATGTGCGCGGCATTGGCGTCAACGACGCGAATTACGCCGTCCTTGAACGGATGGCGCACTGGCAAGCGGCATTGGGGATGTGGCAGGATCACTTCTGGACTGGCGTGGGCATTGGCAACTACGAAGCGGCATATCCGCTCTATCGTCTGGTGAATTGGCCCTACGCGCTGGGACACGCGCACAACATCTATCTCAATCTGCTGGCGGAAACGGGTGTGGTGGGGCTGGGCGCGTATTTGGTGTTGGCGGCAGCCATCTACGCGCGGCTCTGGCAAGCCATCAGGCAGCTCTCCGGCTGGACGCGCGGACTGGCGCTGGGTCTGGCAGGCGCATGGATGCAGCTGCACGTCCACAATCTGGTGGACAATCTTTACGTTAACAACATCCATCTACACATCGGCGTGCTGTTGGCGCTTACCGCATGGGTGGGTTTGCGCGCCAGCCAGCGCGCGGCGAGCACTTCCCAGATCTAGCCAGTGATGTTGAGACGTTCTGCCATCTGTGGGGCGAAGGTCTTGAGCAGGCTCGGAATCTGGATCAGACTTTCCGGCGCGATTGCTTCACGCTCCAATAGCTAGCTCACGATCTGGAAGAAAGTAGCGGCGGGAATGCCGAGACGTTCCAGTTGCGGGAGCGCATAGTCGTAGAACAACTGGGTCTCCGTGAATTGCCGTTCTCCGGCGCGCACTTGTTGCGTTTCCTTCCAGAGATTGCGGCCCTTTACCAGCCCTTCGATGATGTTGTGGACGAGTTCCGTGCCGCCCCAACCGATTACTCCGGCGGTCAGCGCCCAATCAATCGCGCTGCCTACCGTGAAGTGATCGAAAATGCCGCCCACAGCAAGGTGGAAGAGCTCGGTGTTGGCGAAGAGCACTTCCAGCCCCAGCAGGCGAAAGAAGCGCGCATTGCTCAACCCCACAGCAATGAACGCGATAGCCGTCCCCAGCCAGTAAGAGCGCTGGGTTTTGCTGAAGACGTACTCGCTGCGTTTGGGATCGGCCACGCCGGCTTTGTTCGGCCACACGCCGGCTTTTTCGTAGCGATTCCAGATCATTTCCAGAATCCGTTCGGTGCTGGTGGCGATGGCGACAATTGGGGCGAGCATTGTCCACAGGGCGCTCTGTTCCGCGCTGCTGCCATCTTGCGCTAATGCTATCGCTGTCGAGGTTGCTAACAGGATACTTACCCAAACCAGAACCATCATCCAACGTTTCATGGTCATCTCCTACAAATAGCGAATGGCGTAACTTGTAATCCGTATTGTGTTAGTTTCCACAAAAATGCAAGGAGGCTCTCGTGAATCAACCCGTTATTGTGGTGCATGGCGGCGCGTGGCATATTCCAACGTTGCAACGTGACGCTTATCGTGAAGGTTGCCGACAGGCGGCGGTGGTCGGCTGGGAAATCCTGACGACTGGCGGCTCGGCCCTGGATGCGGTCGAGGCGGCGGTGCGGGTCCTGGAAGACGATCCCACGTATGACGCCGGTCGCGGCAGCCATTTCAACTTGCAGGGCGAGGTGGAGTTGGATGCGCTTATCATGGATGGCCGCACGCTTGAACTGGGCAGTGTTGCGGCGGTGAAGCGTGTGCGCAATCCCATCACCCTGGCGCGGCGAATCATGGAATCCGGTGAACATGCTTTTGTCGTCGGATCGGGCGCGGAAGCCTGGGCGGAGCTGTTGGGCATTCCGCTCTGCGATCCTGCCGAGCTACTGGGCGCCGGCCCAGACGCCGATGCTGGCGATACCTGGACGCCTCCCGGAATGCGCTTGCCTGCTGACACGGTTGGCGCAGTCGCGTTGGATGCGTTGGGGAATGTCGCGGTTGGGACTTCGACCGGCGGCACTCCCAACAAGCGTCCTGGGCGCGTGGGCGATACACCGCTGGTGGGCTGCGGCGCCTACGCGGACAACAGCGCCGGCGCGGTGGCGGCAACCGGCTGGGGCGAGCGGCTCATGCGTCTGGTGCTGAGCAAGAGCGCCTGCGATCTGTTAGCGCAGGGAATGGCGCCGCAAACTGTGGCTGAGCGCCTGATCCGCCAGCTGGAAGAGCGGGTTGCTGGCTACGGCGGCATCATCCTTGTGGATCGGCAAGGGCGCATTGGGCTGACGCATAATACGCCAAACTTATCTTTCGCCTATATCCGCGCCGGTCAGGAAGTGGTCGCCGGTACGGAAATATCTGACGCCCACGCGCGCGCATTGTGCTTCTGAATCGTTGCGGCGGTGGGGCGCATCGCGCTCCACCGCCAATTTTCCCCTTTGCCGCCATTGCTACATACCCCGAATGCGCTTACCCATCTGCGCGAGACGGCTTGCCATCATATAGTCGGGCACCTGAAACGTTTCACTGATTTGCTGCAAGTTCACCAGCGGGCGGCGAATGTATTTGAGCGCCCATTCAGCAGGAATGAGCAGCGCCGCAGCAAAGTAGCGCGCCGCGTCGTTGGTATAAGGCAGCGCCTCGTTGGGTTCGTTCTTATGCCGACATAGCTCCCGGTAGAGCAGCCGCGCGATGGCAACGCGGTATTCGTAGCGGTGCTCTCCCATGCCGAAAACCAGAGATAGGTCGGTGATATCTACCGCCGGCAGCAGATCTTTGGGCGGATGCTGTAGAATCGTCTCGATGGGGACGGGGGGGTGACTGAGATTGTATGTATCCAAAATCTTCTGCGCCAGGGCATCCAGGCGTTGGATTTCGGCGGAAGTAGGGGCAGTCTGCACTTATTCCTCCTCAAGTACGTTGCGGAATTCCTCGAATGGGATCGCAGTCAGGGTTTCGGTCGCGCCCATGCCCAGAGAATGGATCAGCAAAGCGATTTTCGCCGCTTGTGTGGCATCAGGGGCATCGAAGACGTGTAGAAAATCGTATTCGCCCAGCAGCACATAGCTGGCAATGCGTTTGACCTGCGGGAAATCCGCCGCCAGCCGTTTGCCCAAATCCTCATCCAGTTGCGCCAACGATTTCACTTCTCCTGGGTAGTGGACGGAGAGCTTGCACAGCATCACAAATGTAGCCATTCTCGACCTCCTCATAAAATAGTAACGGGTGTGTAGTGAGCGGTGCGCAGTTTGAGCCGGGCGAACTGCGTTCTGCTCACGGCTCTCCACGAACTGCTTGTGATCATACCCTTTCAAACTGTGCTGCCAGTTGTTCCACCGAGATCTGGAGCACCGTTGGCCGCCCGTGCGGACAGGTGCGTGGATTGAGACACTGCTCCAGGTTGCGGATGAGCGCTTCCATCTCTTCCCGACTCAATGTCTGCCCGGCTTTGATGGCGGCGCGTTTGCAGATTCGCCGCACCATCTGCGTCTCCAGTCCCTCTCGCACCGGAGAACGATCGAGTTCTGCCGCGGCAATGTCGGCAAGCAGGTCTTGCGGCGCAATCTGGCGCAGCAGGGCCGGCGTCGCGCGCACGAGGAAACTGTTGGGGCCAAATGGCTCTACGCTCAGGCCGAGCTCTGCCAGCGCGGGCAGCCGCTCTTCGATGATGGCGGCATCCTCGGCGGGCAACAACACGCTCACCGGCTCCAGTAGCGGCTGTGAGGGGACCACGCCCTCAGCCCATGCCCCAAGCCATTGCTCGTACAGCACCCGTTCGTGGGCGGCATGTTGGTCAATCAGATAGAGACCATCCGGCCCTTCAGCAATGATGAAGGTAGTTGCCGCCTGTCCGATGACGCGCAGCGGCGGCAGTTTGGCCCCTACCGCCCCCGATGGCTCATGCCCGTTGCCTTTCTCCGGCGCAGTTGGCGCAGCGGCAGTGGTTGGAAAATCCGCCGCAGCGGAAGGCATTGCTGGCGGCTTGAATTGCGGCGTCGGTTGCAGGCTTGTCAGGCGCGTCCAGAGCGGCGACTGCACGTCTTCGGCGTTGGCTTCTGGCGCCGGGTTGACGTTGGGAGCAGCGGTCGGGGGTTGCCATGCCGCCGTGACCGATGCCTCACGCACCACTGTGGCGCGTACGGCGCGCTGTACTGCACGGAAAACGGCATCGGGATCGCGGAACCGCACTTCGGTCTTGGCTGGATGGACGTTGACATCTACCTCTTCCGTGGGCATCTCCAGCAGCACAAACGCCACGGGATAGCGGTTCACGGGCAGCAGGGTGTGATAAGCCTGGATGACGGCATACGTGATGCGCACGTCTTCGACCCAGCGCCCGTTGACAAACAGGGTGATGTACCCTCGGTTGGAACGATGCACAGTGGGCGGGCCGGCGTAACCCTGCACGCGGAACATCTCATCGGCGGTGAGCTCCGGCGCAATCTCCAGCAAACTGCCGCCAAGTTCCGGTCCGTAGACTTGTTGCAGCGCCTCGCGTTGCGCGCCGTTGCCGGTGGTGCGCAGCGTCTCCTGCCCATCGTGGATCACGGTGAACGCCACGCGCGGATACGCGATGGCATAGCGGGTGAGGAAGCCATCAATGTGGCGACGCTCAGTGCGGGCTGATTGCAGGAATTTTCGCCGCGCGGGCACGTTGTAGAACAGCGCCTCGACGCGCATGTCGGTGCCGTGTGGCCGTCCGACTACTCCTTGCCCGCTCACTTGCCCGCCATCCACGCGCAGCCGCGTGCCGGCAACCTCTGCGATATGCCGGGTGGTGCAAGTGAGTTGGCTCACTGAGGCGATACTTGCCAACGCCTCGCCGCGAAATCCCAAGGTAAGGATGTTAAAGAGATCGGCGGCGGTTTCCAGCTTGCTGGTGGCGTGCCGGCGGAACGCCAGCGCAACTTCGGCGGCGGGGATCCCCTCGCCATTGTCGCTGACGCGCAGCAGCTTATGCCCGCCCTCGACGGTTTCCACCTCGATGCGGGTGGCGCCGGCATCGAGGCTGTTCTCCACGAGCTCCTTCACCACCGAAGCGGGTCTCTCAACGACCTCGCCGGCGGCAATGCGCGCGGCAACATCCTCTGGCAGCAGTTGAATGGGCATCAAACCTCCTATCCCCATTGTAGCCTGACCCGCCAAAAACCGCAAGAGGGGAAATCTTGCGCCAGACGGCGACATTGACAGAATGGCGTTCTTGCGTACAATTCATATAAATGGTTTTTTATCAAAGGATGGTTTATATATGACGGGGCGCGTTCAAGGGGTGGGAGAAAGTACTCCGACGTTGCGGCGGCTCTCCCGCGATTTACAGGCGCTACGGGCGGTGGTGCGGTTGCGCATTCTTGCGGCGCTGGCAGCCGGCGAGTCGAATGTGGCGGATTTGGGCGCGGCGCTGCGCATCAGCCAGCCCTTGCTTTCGTGGCATCTAAAAGAGCTGCGGCTGGCGGGTTTTGTGCAATCGCGGCGTATGGGGCGTGAAGTCCTCTACTGTCTGGCGCCGGCGCGCTTCCACGATCTGATACGTGATCTGGAAGCGGTGGTGGGTTTTTCGCTGTTCGAGGCAGCGCCAATTTCATCTGATAAAGAGGTTGAAGTATGAATCAGGCAGAAACCAAGCGTTATGAATCGTTCACCGATTGGGCGCGGGCGCGCGCATCGGTCATTACCTATCCCATTGCCAGAGTGCTGCACAAGTTGGGCTTTCATCCCAACACCATTACGTTGGTGGGGCTGGCGCTGGCAGTGTGCGTTGCGGTGGTGTTGGGCTTGGGCCACACCCGTCTGGGCGGCGTGTTACTGCTGTTCACCTCATCCGTGGACGCTTTGGATGGCGCGTTGGCGCGCGTTGGGGGACGGCGCAGCCGTTTCGGCGCGTTCCTCGATTCCACGCTGGATCGCATTTCAGAAGGGGCGCTGTTGTTCGGCTTGCTGGTGGCCTTGTACCCGCGGGGCTCTGCGCTGGATGTGTATCTCCTCTTCGCCACATTGTTAGGTTCGGTGATGGTGAGCTACACCCGCGCGCGCGCCGAAGGGGTCGGATACGCCTGCAAGACGGGGGTCCTGACCCGTATCGAGCGGATCATGTTGCTGGGGGTGGGGCTGCTTTTCAACTGGATTACCCCCACGCTGATCGTGCTGGCAACGCTCTCATGGTTCACGGCGCTGCAACGGATTCTCTACGTGTACCGCGAGGCGCGTCGGGAGCCTTGATTCCAATCGGAGAGGGCAAGCGCGCTGCACAATGCGGCGCGTTTTTTGCTGCGCGGTAGCGGCTACTAACGGTAGCCGCTACCGTTGGTAGCCTAGATCAGCGGCGCGGATGAAGGCTGCTTCCGCTTCGGTGTGGCGCGCCAATGCGCGCAACGTCAGCCCCAGGAAGTGATACGTCTCCGCGCGTTGGGCATCGTGGGATAGCGCCTGTTGCAGCGCGTCCAGGGCGGCCTCGTATTCCCGCGCATTGAAGTAGACCCAGCCCAGCAGCGTCCACGCTTCGGCGTCCTGCGGCGCCAGGCGCACTGCGCCCTCGGCGGCGCGACGCGGTTCCTCTTCCAATCGAAGGTTGCGAGTGAGATAAAAGCGCGCCACGCCCTTCCAAATCTCCGCATCTTCGGGGGCGCGCTCGAGTGCAGCGGCAGTCCAGATAGGGATGTCGGTGTAGCGTCCCTGTGCTGACAGGACGGCTGCCATCGCCAGGCAGGGCGCAGGATTGGCGGGGTCGAGCTGTTGCGCGCGCAGCAGCGCCTCGCGCGCCGGCTCGAATTGCTGTTGATTGAAGCGCGCCATGCCCAATAGCAACCAGCCGAGGGGGGCGTCGGGGGCCAGCTGTGTGGCGCGTTCGAAGTGCGGCAGCGCGGCGGTGGGCTGGCCCAATTGCTCCAGCGCTGCCCCTAACCAGGCGTGCGCGTCAGCGTTGGTGGGTTGCGCTTCGATGGCGCGCTCCAGAGCACAGGCGGCCAGCGCCGGTTCGCGGCGGCGCAGCAGGGATTCGCCCAGGCGGCGGGCGCAATCACCGTGCGCCACACATCCCGGCGCGCCCATCAGCGTGCAGAGCTCGGGGTCGCGGGGACAGGCTTCTGGCAGCGTTTCTACTGGATCCGCGACCAGCCGCAGGGGTAACCATGCGCTTTCCGCCTCGCTGCCGGGCGCCTGGCGCATCCAGATTTCCGCTGCATCCAGCGCTTCCCGGCAGCGATGTTGTTGGAGCAGGGCTTGCACTCGCAGCGCGTGCGCTTCGCTCTGAGCGGGGGCGTGTTCCAGATAACGCAAAGTGGCGGCGGCGAGCGCTTCCCAATCGCCAGCCGCTTTCAACAGCTGCAATTCCAGGAGCGGTTCGGCATTGGGAACAGTCTGGAGCACATTCAGCCCTTCGTTCGGGCGATTCCAGCGCGCATAAAGCGCGGCGAGCCGCCTTTCTGGTGTGTCGCTCGCAGGAAGTTGCGCTTCGGCTTCGAGGAATGCGGCCTCGGCAGCGGTGAATGCGCCGGCGACAAAGTGCGCTTCCGCCTGGCGCAGGGGGCCGAGGCCCGTCTGTTCCGGCGCGGGTTGGGCTGCGAATAGCAGCCCCAGCAACAGCAGCGCCGCGCCGATGCGCGTTTCCCATCGCGGCATCATGCTCGCTCAGTTCCTCCGCACCAGGGGCAGAAAGACGCGCCCACGGATGGGCCGTAGGGCCTCATGGCGCGTCAACGTCAGCGGCTCGAAAGCAGTCTCCACGATGAAAGCATAGCGCGCGGTGAGATGTTCGGCGTGGAAAAAGAGCAGCTCGTAAGTCCCAAACGGGACTTCGCGGGTGATTTGCCAGACTCCGCCCGTGCTCCGGTCAATTTCGCTGCCGCTGGCAGTGCGCCACACGATAGTAGCATTCTCGAGATCCGGTTCTCCTTCGTCCTGCTGCCCATTGCCATTGAGATCGCTGAAAGCGGAGGCGGTAAGCGTCACCACCCGCCCAAGGTGGAGCGTGGTGGAGACCTCGGCGGTGAGGGGCCAGGCTTCCCAATTGCCGGCCTGGTCGCGGGCGCGGGCGCGAAAATACCAGAGGCCACTCTCGTTGAGTCTGGTGGGCGTGAAGCGTGTGCGCCCCTCGGTCTGCGCTGCGCCGGCGATGCGCTGCCAGGGGCCATCTGGCGCGCGCGCGGCTTCGATTTCCGTGTACCAGTAGCCGGTTCCGGTATCGGCGACGCTCCACGTGAGCGCCAGATCTGCCGCTAATGTGCGAGTGGGTAGCGCATCCAGCGCGGAGGTGGGCGGCGTGAGGTCATCGAAGTGTCCGAAGGCGAGCAGCAGCGGCGGCCCGCCGATCATGTATTGTCCTTGGGGATTTTGGTTTGCCGTAGCGGGGCCGAGCGGCAGGGTATACGTCTCTGTGGCAGTCACGACCGAAGTCAAGCCTTCCTGGGTGATGATGGTGAGCATGGGCTTGAGGGCCGGTTGTAGCAGCGTGCGCGGCGTCGGGGCGGGATTCCAGACCACGTCGGTGCGTCCGTGGGCGCTGCTGAGAAAGCTGATCCGGTGCGTGTGGCCTCGGAAGGGGCCGATGACTTCTTCGGCGTCGCGGAGGTAGCGCGCGGCGACCTGGTACGCGACATAAGCCGGGCGCAGCGTGTGATCGTCGTGCGTGATGCCGTAGCGTTCGCCCATGCCGGCGTGATCATCGTGCAGACGGAAGATGAAGAAGCGCTCCACGCCCGCCGCGCGCGCGCCAGCATACGCCTCGATGACGTAGGCGGCGGCTTCTGCGGCAGTGGCGGTGTAGGGCGGCGGCCAGGGGATGGTCGGATCGGGCGGCGGCGGGTCCTCGTTCCAGATGGGGACGCCCGCCTCGGTCAGCCACAGTGGATGTGGGCCGACCAACGTCTCCATCGTCGCCCGCACCTCGGCGGCGATATCATGCGCCTGATAGACATTGGAGTAAAGGTGTAGGGACATCACATCAAAGTAGGCGTTGTGGGCGGCGGCGGAGGGATCGGCTGCCAGGTGCGCGAGGGCCTCGCTGTAGAACCTGGGATTGCCCCAGTAAGCCAGCCCGCCAAAGAGCACCACAGCATCGGGGTTAGCGTGTTTGGCGGCCCGATAGCCGACCTTGAGCAGTTGCGCGTAATCCTGCGGGCTGCCGAGCCAGAAGCTCGTCAGATCGGGTTCGTTCCACATCTCCCACAGGCGCACTTGCCCCTGGAAATGGCCCACGACGGTTTCGACATAACGGCCCCAGAGGTTTTCAGGGTGATCCCACGGCAGATACAACCCTTTGGGTAGGCAGGCGCGCCAGCCCACGAGATCGTTGCGCAGGTGGCCGATGACGGAGAACTGCGGCGTCTGCTGGATCACGGCGGGACAATCGGCAGCCCAGAGCGCCGGCGATCCGAGAATGCCGATCACCTCCATGGGAATGCCCAGCGCGGCGTAGCGCGCGAGAATGGCTTCGTGCCCGGAGAAATCATAGATGCCGGGTGCGATCTCAACGGCGTTCCAGCGGAAGTCGAAGCGATCTCCGCGCGCGCCAGCGGCGTAAGCCAGCTGCATCCAGGCGTCGTCGTAGAAGGCGTAACAGAGGCCCAATGTGCCGTCGGCTTCGAGCACTGGGGGCAGCGGTGAGATCTGCGCCGCGCTGCCCGGCTGTGTGAGCAGTAATCCGCTGATCAAAAGCGCCATGCTGAGCGCCACGCGCAGAAAGTCTGGCTGTTTCATGCTGAGCTCCTTTGATAGGATAAAGGCGGAAGGCAGAAGGATGAAAAATCTGTTTCGCGTCCTGCTCACTGCTCTCTAATCTCTACGAACTATCTTTGTTCTTGGGGCTGTACCGCCGTCGGTAACAACCCTTACCGGTTTCCATTCTACCATCGAAACCGCGCCGCGCTATTTGCATTTTCTCTCCAACTCGGTACAATATTCTCCATCATACGGTTGCCCCGATCAACATAGTGCGTGGAGAGCGGTGAGCGGAGATTTTCATCCTTTCGCCTTCATCCTTCATAATTTTTAGAGGAGATGGTATGCGTATCCTGGTAGTAGATCCAAATGTGGCTTTTGCAACGCTGCTTCATGAAGAGCTCCAGCGTCAGGGCTATGATGTTGTGGGCGCTTCAGACTTCAATGAGGCGCTGGCGTGCGCTCGCGCTGATGGGCTGGACCTGGCGCTGCTGGACATGGCGCTTGAGGAACCCGGCGCGCTCGCGCTGGGGCAACAGCTGCGCGAAATCCATCCCACGTTGCGCCTGGTGCTGATTCCGCTGATGGGGGAGACGCTCTCGCCCGAAGTTGCGACCTCGCTGGCGATTCAGGGGGTGTTGCCAAAGCCATTCTTCCTGCCGGAGCTACCGGAGCGCATCGAAGCCGCCCTCCGCGCGCCGTTGATTCCGCTCGGCATCAAGACACTCGATACTATGCCGCCGCCCTCTGCGCCTGAACCGGCGCCTGCCGCCCCTGCGCCCTCCAAGCCTGCGGCCGATAGCGCGCTGAAGGCTACCGTCGCGCGGCAGCGCAAAACGATCGAGCGCATTATGAGCAATCTGGCGCAAGAAGTCTCGGCTGACGCGGTGGTTTTGACTGTGGATGACGAGATGGCAGCCTGGGTGGGGCTGCTCAAGAAAGAAGACGCCGATGCGATGGCGCAGGCTGTGATTCAGGGATGGATCACGTCGGTGCAGGTGGCGCGAATTCTGGGCCGCGAGCAGGTGCGCTTTGAACAGAGCATCGCCGGCGGCGACTACATGCTGTATGCGCTGAGCGTCAATGCGGCGATGATTCTGGCGGTAGCCATTCGCGGCGCTTCGGCGCTGGGCTTGCTGCGCCACCGCGCCAGAGGCGCGGTGGAGGAGATTGCCGATCTGTGCGCTCGCTGAGCGCCGGCAGTGATGGTTCGATGCTGAAAGGGGTGTTTGCCGGCTTTCTGTTATTACTCGTGGGCGTCTATTTGTTGGCGCTGCGCGTGTATGTTTGGGATGCCGGTCTGTGTATCGGCATTGGGTTGTTGGTCCTGATCTGGACATTGTTCCGCAGTTACTATCCTCGCGCCCCGTCGAAGCCTGTTTCTGCGCCGGTACCTTTGCGCGTCTGGATGTCCACGCACCGAGCGGGGCTGCTGCGGGGTGCGGCGCTTGGGTTGGCATTGTTTGTTGGCTTGTTGGCGCGGCGTCATGCTCCCGGCAGTGATTTCACCACGCTGTTTTTGTTTTGGCTTCTGAGCTTGGGCCTTTTTGTGTACGCATTGCCTCGTGGAACGGCGCCTGGTTTTTCCTTGCCTTCAAAGGCGTGGTTGCCTTTGGGGTTGCTTCTGCTGGTGGCTTTTCTGGTGCGCATTGTGGCTTTGGGACGCATTCCAGGCAATTTCGGCGGCGATGAAGGGACGCAGGCATTGCTCAGCTTGCGTTTGATTGAACGTCCGCTTGGAAATCCATTTGCGACGGGCTGGTATTCTGTCCCCACAATGTCCTTTCTCTTCTACGGTGCGGGGATGCGGCTCTTTGGCGCGGGGATGGCGGGCGCGCGAGCGCTCTCGGCATGCGTGGGGACCTTGACGGTGCTGACAACGTTTCTGTTAGGCCGCGAGCTGGGCGGTCGTCGGGTGGGGTGGGTCGCGGCTGTTGTGGTTGCGTTCTCGGCGTATCACATTCACTTCAGCCGTTTGGCCTCCAATCAGATCTTCGATCCCTTTGTGGCGACGCTGGCTTTGTGGCAGCTGTGGCGCGCCTGGCGGTCACCAGATGAGGCTGCGCCTGCGGCGGCGTGGGGCTGGGCGGGGATGGCGCTGGGATTGGGCTGGTATACATACTTCGGCGCGCGCTGGGTCTCTGTGCTGGCGCTAGGGTTTCTGGGTTGGCGGATGCTGGTCGAGCCGCGTTTTCTGGCGCGCCGTGGACGTGGGTTGGGGTTACTAGCGCTGGGCTGGCTGGTGATGACGGGGCCGTTGTGGGCCTGGTATGCCGCGCATCCCCTGGATTTGACTGCGCGTTCCAACTCGGTGAGTATCTTCGCATCGGGCTGGCTGCTGCAGGAGATGCAGCTCACGGGGCGCAACGCTCTGACGCTGCTGGGGCAACAATTCTGGAAAGCCGTCACGGCGTTTCATTTGACACCCGATCCTACCTTTTGGTATCGCCCGGATGCGCCGCTGCTGGATTTTGTCTCCGGCGCTTTGTTTCTGACAGGGATGGCGGCGGTACTATTGCGCGCGCGTTGGCCTGGACGTGCTTTGACGCTGTTTTGGTTTTGGTCCACGCTGGTGATGGCCTGGGTGCTTACTGAGAATCCGCCCAGCAGTCAGCGCGCTTTGCTCCTGATACCTGCTGTCGCGTTGTGCATTGCCTGGGGCGTGGAGGCGTTGCTGGCGTTTTTGCCCGCTGCGCCCAAACTATCGCCGGTGTGGGCGCGGCGGGGTGTGGCGCTATTGCTGGGCTTGATGGCAGTGTTGAACCTGGGATTCTACTTTGGCATCTACACGCCGCGTCGCGTCTACGGTAATCCCACAGCGTTGATCGCCACTGAGGTGGCGCGGTATGGCCTTACGCATCCCCCTTCCGGAATGACGTATTTTTTCGGCGCGCCCTATTTGTATTGGGATTTTGGCGCGCTGGCTTTTCTGTTGCGCACACAGCCCGGTGTGGATGTACCGCCGGGCGAGCTGCCGCAAGTCGCGGCGCCGGCGCGGTTTATCTTCGTCCCAGAGCGCCAGGCGGAGTTGGCGCAGGTGCGCGCCGCTTACCCGGATGGGCGGCTGGTGGAATTGCGCGCCGCCGATCAATACTTGCTGGCTTTGATTTATGACTGGTGATGAATGTAGATTTCTTTTAGCTTTCCTTGACATTAACCTCTTCATCGTTATAATAGGTTTGAAGCTCTAAGCGTCTTGGGCGAGTCGCTTGCAGATTTGCAGCAGGGCGCTTACAGGGCTGAAAATCCTAGCCGGTATCACAGCTGATGTCGGGGGCACCGAAGGGGGGGAGAAGCGTGACTTTTGTAGTGGCCGATGACAACGAGTCCTTTGACTCTTTGCTTCGACGGTTCAAGAAGCGAGTGCAGGGCGACCGAATTCTGTCTGAAATCCGCAAGCGGCGCTATTTCGAGCAGCCGAGCGTGGTGCGCAAGCGGAAGCGAGCCGCCAAACTGCGCAAGTCTCGTCGCACGACGCTGAAAGATCTGCGCCGCACCTATTAATCCACGGGTGAGATTGTGGGATTACGCGACCAACTCCAGAAAGATCTGCAGGATGCCATCCGTGCTCGTGATGAGCGGCGGAAGTCGGCGTTGCGTATGGTATTGCTCTCTGTGCAGCTGGCCGAGGCTGAGCAGGGCGCATTGCCCGATGCTGAAATTCAGGCGTTGATCCAAAGGGAAATCAAACGTCGTATTGAGGCATTGGAGCTGGTGCGGCAGGTCGGTCGCGCGGATTTGGAGACCGATGACGCTGCGGAATTGGAAGTCTTGCGCGCTTATCTTCCCGTTTCCCTCACTCCGGAGGCTGTGGCCGAGTTGGCTCGAATGGCGATTGCGGAAGTTGGCGCTGCTTCGGTTGCCGATGTGGGCAAAGTGATGCAGGCGCTGATGCCGCGCGTAAAAGGACAGGCGGATGGGCGGCTCGTCAATCAGGTCGTTCGTGATCTGCTTTCGGCCTGAACCCCTCCATTTGCAACGTCAGTTAAGAAGAGGGGGCCCCATGGGGGTTCCCTCTTCTGTGCTTAAAAACGCTTGATGTTTGACGTGAGATGCTTCTATGAGACCCAGGCGTTCTGAGCCGTATTCGCGTCGTTGGATTTTGCGACAGGTTCTATATGGCCTGGGGCTGGCTGTGTTTACCACGTTTGTGCTCACCTTCACGTTTGCCGATCATTTTGACGCGGCTGTAGGGGCAGTAGCGGCGCAGGATGTTTTTTCCCCCCGCGACATTACCTTTGCCAGCGACATCCTCACTGCGCGCGCGCAGGAAGAGGCGCGCCGGCAGATTCCTCCCGTCTACACTGGCGTGGATCCCGAAATTGCCCGGCAGCAGCTGGCGCGTATCCGCC
>CAZDSF010000063.1:0-23889 GCA_964508025.1 uncultured Anaerolineales bacterium | reverse complement strand
CTCGAACTTCTGCTTGCCCATTCCTTTGCTCTCCTTCTTTGAATACTATATTATTTCTAATTTTGACTTTGACTGAAGCCAGAACCATTCCGGGCCAGACACAACGCGGCTCGCGTTCCCGCATGACCCCAGATTACCGGTCAGGCATTAACTACCGCCATACAAGATGGCATCCAATTGCGAGGGTTCCACCAGTGCATAATGATGGAACTCCATCGTAAACGTCCCCCGCCCTTGCGTCGCACTACGCAGGTCGGTAGCGTACCCAAACATTTTCGCCAACGGGACAAAAGCCCGCATCGCCTGAATCCCTCCGGGGCGGGGTTCCATCGCCTGAATGCGCGCTCCCCGCGCGTTGAGATCGCCCAACACTTCCCCGATGAAAGCTTCGGGAGCTACTACTTCCAAATCCATCACCGGCTCCAAGAGCGTCGGCTGCGCTTGCTCCACCGCTTCGCGGAAGGCTTGCGCCCCAGCCGCCCTGAAAGCCATTTCCGTAGACAACTCCGGATCAAACTCCGCTTCTAGCAAGGTGATACGCAATCCCACCATGGGATAGCCCGCCAGAAAGCCGCTGTCCAGAGATTCCAGCACCCCACTGCGCACTGCTGCCGCAAACACTTCAGGCAGGCGATTGGGCTTGACCATGTTCTCGAAACGATTGCTCTCATCTGAGCGCTCAGCGGGACACACTTCCAACTTGACACGCGCAAATTGCGGCTTGCCCCCCAACATCCGGTCAAAGGTTAATTCTACCACACTCGCGCGCGCCACCGTTTCTTTGTAAGCCACGCGCGGACGCCCAACATTTGCGGCGACCTTGAACTCACGCAACATACGATCCACCAGAATCTCCAGGTGGAGCTCCCCCATGCCAGAGATGATCAACTGCCCGGTCGCCTCGTTGGTGCGCACCCGAAAGGTAGGATCCTCCTCAGAAAGCCGCGTGAGCGCTTCGGTAAGCCGATCTTGATCCGCTACAGTCTTTGGTTCGACGGCAACATCAATCACCGGCTCCGGAAAGTGAATCGTCTCCAGGATGATGGGTGCATTGATCGCACTCAACGTATCGCCTGTGAAGCTCTGCTTGAGCGCCACCGTCGCGCCAATATCACCCGCGCGAAACACTTCCACCTCTTCACGGTGATCGGCGAACATACGCAGCAGCTTGGGAATGCGCTCACGCACATTCTTGGCGGCGTTATACACCACCGATCCCCGCTGCAACTCGCCGGAGTAGACCCGGAAGTAAGCCAACCGTCCCGCATAAGGATCGGTGGCGATTTTAAAGATCAGCGCCGCCAGCGGCGCCTCAGGATCAGCCAAACGTTCCTGCAATCCCTTTTTAGTCTGCCCTCGAACTGCCGGCACATCCAACGGTGAAGGCAGATAGGCAACAATCGCATCCAACAGGGGTTGCACACCCTTATTACGCAGCGATGTACCACACAGCACTGGCTGCAAGTGTCCGGCGATGGTCGCTCGGCGCAAAGCAGCTTTCAGATCTGCAACCTCGATGGACTCGCCCTCAAGATACCGCTCCATGAGCGCATCATCGGTTTCCACAATCGTCTCGATCATGGTTTCGCGCGCCGCACTTACCGTCTCGAGCAGGTCTGCCGGAATGGCAATGCGTTCTGGATTGGCGCCCAATTCATCCGTCCAGGAAACCGCTTCCCATTCCAACAGATCCACCACGCCGACAAAGCTCGCTTCGGCGCCGATAGGCCATTGGATGGGCAACGGATGGGCGTCAAGCCGGTCGCGTATCGTCTGAACCGCATGGGCGAAATCCGCGCCGAGCTTGTCCATCTTGTTAATCATCACAATGAGAGGCACATTGAAGGCGCGCGCCTGACGCCACACCGTCTCAGACTGTGGCTCCACCCCGGCAGTGCCATCGAAAACGACCACCCCACCATCGAGAACGCGCAGACTACGCTGCACCTCGGCGGTAAAGTCAATATGACCAGGTGTGTCTACGATGTTGATCTGGTAATCGCGCCAGAAACACGTAACCGCTGCCGATGTGATGGTGATGCCGCGCTCACGTTCCTGAAGCATCCAGTCCGTGACCGTGGTGCCCTCATCCACATTGCCCATACGATGGGTACGACCCGTGTAATAGAGAATCCGCTCGGTAGTGGTCGTCTTCCCCGCATCAATATGCGCAATAATGCCGATATTACGAATGTTTTGTAAAGGTACCGTATCAGCCATCGCCGCTGACCCTCATTGCCCGTGGGCGACAGCCAAGAACAATTTTACCAACGCAGATGAGCGAAGGCACGGTTGGCTTCAGCCATCTTCAGCGTTTCTTCGCGTTTCTTGACCGCTGCGCCGGTGCCTTGCGCCGCATCCATCAACTCCGCAGCCAGCTTCTCCGCCATGCCGCGGCCGTGGCGCTTCTTGGAAGCCGCCAGAATCCAGCGGATCGCCAGCGACACCTGCCGGTACTGCGGCACTTCAACGGGCACCTGATAGGTGGAACCACCTACGCGGCGGGGCTTCACTTCAATCGGGGGCACCACATTGCGCATCGCCGTCTCGAAAACTTCCAACGCGGGCCGATTGGTGCGCGCTTCGATCATCTCCATGGCTTCATACATCAGCCCCTGTGAGACGCTCTTCTTACCGGCGCGCATCATGCGGTTCATGAACTTCTGCACCAATACACTGTTATAGCGAATGTCAGGCGGGACTTCACGCCTTACCGCACGAGACCTTCTCGACATGGCTTACTCCCTACTTCTTCTTTGTGGTCGTCGCCGTGGCTTGGGCGACCTTCGTGCCATACTTGGAGCGCTGCTGGCGACGGTCCTTCACGCCGCTGGAATCCAACGCGCCACGGACGATGTGGTAGCGTACGCCGGGCAAGTCCTTCACACGCCCACCACGAACCAACACGACGGAGTGCTCCTGAAGATTATGCCCCTCTCCAGGAATATAGGCCGTGACCTCCAAGCGGTTCGACAGACGCACACGGGCGATCTTGCGCAACGCGGAGTTAGGCTTCTTGGGGGTCGTGGTACGCACGACCGTGCAGACACCGCGCTTCTGCGGATTACCTTCCTTGATGCGCGACCGCCGGTTTCCCCGCTTGGTATTCAGATTGTACTGCAGTGCCGGGGACTTCGACATCTGTCCCTTGGGCTTGCGCCCCTTCCGCACTAACTGATTGATCGTGGGCACTTTCTCCTCCTCAAAATTCCAGTGAAGAAGGCCATCCTAACTACATTGATGGCCTGTCTTCAGCGTCTACCTTAGCACATTCCTGGGGCGCAGGGTATCTGGCTGCTGCCCCATCGAACGTACATAATACCACAAACCGATAAAAGGTCAAACTCCGGTCGAAAGCGTCAACGCGCAAGGCTAGAACTTTTCTGGAGCCAGCCCCAGCAATCCCATGCCCAGCTTGGGCAATTGCGCGCGCCGCTCATCACGACCAAAATGCAAGACCTCGCCAGAATCGGTGACAGCTTCAACCGCCAACGCCAGACTTTGGAGCTCTTTCACCAGCACTTTGAACGAAGCCGGAATCCCAGGCTCTTCAATCGGCAAGCCTTTGACGATGGACTCATACGCCTTCACGCGGCCCTGAACATCATCGGACTTGATAGTGAGCATCTCCTGAAGGATGTAGGCTGCGCCGTAGGCTTCCAATGCCCACACTTCCATCTCGCCAAAACGCTGACCGCCGAATTGCGCCTTGCCGCCCAACGGCTGCTGCGTCACCAGCGAGTACGGCCCGGTCGAACGGGTGTGGACTTTGTCTTCCACCAGGTGCGCCAGCTTGAACATGTAGATGATCCCCACGGTGACGGGTTGAGCATAAGGCTGCCCGGTCTTGCCATCGTAAAGCACCATCTTGCCCAGCGTCGGCAACGGATCGTTGATCTTCTGACTGTACGCCGTCGCCTGGAGCAGCAGGTCGTCGTTCGACAGCCCCGAGACATCCTGCCCGTGCGCTTCCATCCACAGGCGCACACAAACAGCCTGCGCCTCGATATCCGCCAGCTTCCGTTCTGCTTGAGAGCGCTCGTCATCCTCGAAGACCAACAACGTCTCTGGCCGGTAGCCCAACTCGCGCAGCCATTCTTGCAACACGGAACGGCGGGCGTAGATGGGATCATCACGCAGGCGATCCACGTCGTAACCGAACTGCGAGAGCCAAGCCGCTACGTAGATCAAGCGCGCCTCGTCATCATCGCGAAGCTCATCAAGCACGTAGTTCTGCGCTTTGAACCAGGCCCACGTGCGTTCCAGCACCTCATTCCAGGCCCGATCAATCAGCCAGGCGCGAGCCAGCTCCGCCGCGATCTCCACTTCATCGGCGCCATCGAAAACGGGCGAGATGGTGCGGAAACCCAGGCGGGAGGCGGCCCATCCGAGATGCGTCTCCAAAATCTGCCCGATATTCATGCGCCCCGGCACACCCAACGGGTTGAGGATGATGTCCACCGCGGTGCCATCCGCCAGGAAAGGCATATCCTCCACCGGTACCACCTTGGAAATCACGCCTTTGTTGCCGTGGCGTCCGGCCATTTTGTCGCCAGCCATGATCTTGCGCCGCTGTGCCACGCTGACGCGCACCACGCGCTCCACGCCCGCCGGCAAATCACGGTATTCATCCCGATCAAAAACCTTGATATCCACCACTTTGCCGCTGGCGCCGTGAGGCATTCGCAAGCTGGTATCCTTGACATCGCGCAGTTTCTCGCCGAAAATAGCGCGCAGCAATTTCTCTTCTGGGGTGAGCTCTTTCTCACCCTTGGGGGTGATCTTACCCACCAGAATATCCAGCGGGCCAACTTCAGCCCCCACCCGGATGATGCCTTCTTCGTCCAGATCCCGCAACGCATCGTCGGAGACGTTGGGAATCTCGCGGGTGACTTCTTCAGGGCCGAGCTTGGTGTCGCGGGCTGTCAGTTCATGTTTCTCGATATGGACCGAGGAGAACTTATCATCCTGTACCAGGCGCTCACTCAAGAGAATGGCGTCCTCATAGTTGCCGCCTTCCCAGGACATAAACGCCACCAGAACATTTTGCCCCAACGCCAGACTGCCGTTTTCGGTGGAGGAGCTATCGGCTAACACATCACCGCACTTCACGCGCCGCCCTTTGCGCACCACCGGGCGCTGGTCAATGCAGGTGCTCTGATTCGAGCGGCTGTATTTGCGCAACGTGTAGGTCTCCAGATTACCATCATCCTGAGAAACCAGGATGCGGTCGCCGGAAACGCTCATGACCACGCCGTCCCCCTTCGACACAAGCACCAGGCCCGAGTTGGCGGCGGCGGGCGCTTCCATGCCGGTGCCCACGTAGGGGGCTTCGGGCAGCAATAACGGCACCGCCTGGCGCTGCATGTTCGATCCCATGAGGGCGCGGTTGGCGTCATCATGCTCCAGGAAGGGGATGAGCGCCGCCGAGATGCCCACAATCTGGATAGGGGCCACATCAATGTAATCCACCCGATCGGGCGAAGTGAAGACAAATTGCTCCCCCTTACGCGCGGAGATGCGTTTGAGCACAAAATGCCCCTCTGCATCCAGCAGGGCGCTCGCCTGAGCGATAGTAAACGGCTCCTCACGATCCGCCGAGAGGTAGAGAACGTCTGGAGTTACGTGGGGCACAACTTTGATGCTATCGCTGCGCCCAAGAGCTGCGATGCGCTGCGCCAGGGCCGCATCCACTTTGACGCCAGCTTCGGCGACTATTTCACCGGTATCAGGATCGGTGATATCCTCGCGCAAAGTCTCGCCAAGCAATTCCTCTTCCGTGGGTTGCACTACCCGCAGCACTTTGCGATACGGCGTCTCAATGAAGCCCAGGTCATTGACACGCGCATACGTTCCCAAACGCCCGATGAGACCGATATTCGGCCCTTCGGGGGTCTCGATGGGGCAGATGCGGCCGTAGTGGCTGTGATGCACGTCGCGCACGTCGAAGCCCGCGCGCTCGCGGCGTAAGCCGCCCGGGCCCAGCGCCGAGAGCGTGCGCTTGTGGGTGAGGCTGGAAAGCGGGTTCGTCTGCTCCATGAACTGCGAGAGCTGGCTGGAGCCAAAGAACTCCCGAATCGAAGCGACCACCGGGCGGATGTTGATCAGGCTGACCGGCGTAGGCGACTCTTCGCGCAGGCTCATCCGCTCCTTGACGACGCGCTCCATGCGCACCAGCCCGACGCGGATCTTGGCCTGCACCAACTCACCAACCGTCTTCACCCGGCGGTTGCCCAGATGATCCATGTCATCGGGGCCGGCGACCCCATTATTAATGTAGATCATGCGGCGCGTGAGCGCGACGATGTCATCTTTGGTGATGGTGCGGATAGACATGGGGATATTCTGCCCCATCCGCTGATTGAGCTTGTAACGTCCCACGCGCTGCAGATTGTAGCGCTGCGGGTCGAACATTTGCGAGACCAGGTACTCCTGAGCATTATCCAACGTGGGCGGGTCGCCCGGTCGCATCCGGCGGTAGAACTCAATCAGGGCCTCTTGGGCTATCGTGCGGCCCGCCTTCAATTCCCAATTTGGCTCCTGGCGCATTGTGGTGGCGATCCAGGGATGATCGGGATCGTTATCCGCCTCGCTAAAGAGGCTGAAGAGCTCTTCATCCGTGCCCAACATGAGGCTGGTACTGTGCAGCTCATCGTCTACCGCAGCCATCGCGCGCAGGAAGATGGTAATAGGTACCGTGCGCTTACGGTTGAAGCGCAACGTCAGATAGCCGGATTTGCGCGTCTCGAATTCCATCCACGCGCCGCGATCGGGAATGAGTTTTGCCGTCGCCAGGCGGCGCCCCCCATCTTCTTCCAGGCCGAAGTACACACCAGGAGAACGAATCAACTGGCTGACGACTACACGCTCCGTGCCGTTGATGATAAAGGTCGCATTCTCCGTCATCAACGGCAAATCACCCAGGAAGATCTCCTGCTCGACGATTTCGCCGGTCTCGCGGTTGAGCAACGCCACATCCACATACAGCGGAATGGCGAAGGTGAGGTCCCGATCCAGGCATTCTTGCTGGTTATACTTGGGTTCACCAAAGCGATATGACAAACCAAAGCCTGCCTCTTCGGCTTTGGAACCGGGAAGATACAGGCTTAGCAAACCATTATAACTTTCGATAGGTGAGATTTCGTCGAAAAGCGACCACAGGCCCTCACCTTTGAGCCATTCATAAGACTGCAGCTGCACCTCGACCAATCCAGGCAACGGCAAGGCGCTGGAAATCCGCGCGTATGACTTTACACCAAGGTCGGCTACTAACATGCTGTTTCATTCCCTCCCGGAGCGCTTTTGGAACAGCCCCGTCTACAAAGCGGGTGTTTCACAAACACGCAAAGTGAAGCGGAGGGATTTTTCCCCCGCTTCTGTTCTCCGAAAATGCTGTTTTCCCATAGCGTAAGCAAACGGGTATTATACCATAGTTTGGGAGGACGCAAACGCAGGAATTGCCAGCAATTTCGCAGAACGAGGGGGTATCTCACGCGGGCGGACCTTAGCCAAAACTGTTGGCCCGCCCGCTAGATATCCGGCAGACCTAGCCGCCCTTGATCGCCAAAGGCAGGAAAACCAGTTGCAGAGGTACCCGATATGCCACACGCATTCCGCACAGGCGCATGGTTGTACCGGTCTGATTGGCGCGCCAATTGAGCACATAGGAGTTACTCGCGTTGTTGACCAAGTGACCGGAATAGGCGCTTAAGGTCGTACCGTAACCGACATTACCTGTCGAACCCACAGAAATCAGATCAACCGTCGCTCCGGCGCCATCGTAAACCGTGATCCAAGCCGTGCTATTGTTGGCGCTGGTATCGTAATAGTAGAGCCTTAAGTAGTCAATGCGGCTACCCTGGGGGAGATTTAACGGCAGCGTGAACAAGTCGCCGCCTGCTGCCACGTGAACACATCCGGCGCCTGGATAGCCCCACGTTGTCGCGCTAGCGCGTGGTGTGAATGTAGAACCCGCGACAAACACATACTGGAAGTTTGACCAGACGGTAGCCGCAATTTGCGAGGCTGCCTCAGTCGGTAAAGCTCTGCTGCTTGCCGCTTGCGGTAATCCCAGAAACAACAAACACAACGTCATGAACAGCCATACAATTCGGTGCTTTTGATTTAACATGGCGCATCTCCTTGTCATTTCGTATGATGCGCCCTATTATGGCAGCCGATATGCCACACGCATTCCACAAAGGCGCATGGTCGTGCCAGTCTGGTTAGCCCACCAGTTCAGGACATAGGTATTGTTCATATTGTCTACAATGTGCCCCGAATAGGCGCTGAGCGTAGTGCCATAACCGGTATTGCCTGCTGAATCCACAGAGATCAAATCCGTGGTTACACCTGAGGCATCATAACGTGTGATCCAAGCCTTGCTGTTGTTAGCGCTGGTATCGTAATAGTACAGACGCAAGTAGTCAAGACGGCTACCCTGGGGGAGATTTAACGGCAGCGTGAACAAGTCGCCGCCTGCTGCCACGTGAACACATCCGGCGCCTGGATAGCCCCACGTTGTCGCGCTGGCGCGTGGGCGGAATGTAGAACCGGCTACGAAGGTGTAATAGAAGTTCGACCAGGCAATACCAATGTCGGCGACTTTCACGGCGCCTGCATCCTCATCCAACTGCGGCTCGAGGAAAAACCGTTCCCAATCCGGCGTCTCTTCGACAAGAATTTCCGATGGGGTTTCAATTCCGTGTGCCTGGACAACAGGACCCGTGTAACCATCGGTATCGGGTGCATCGCCGATAACAAACATTGGCGCACTCTCCATAGTGATACTCGCCTCCGGCTCACTACCGCTCTGCGCCAGCGGCTCCGCCGCCGCCGTCAGCGCAATTCCGCCCAACAACACTGCCAACACCACCATCACTGCCACAAACCGTCTCTCTTTCATTTTACCCTCCTGAGTTAACCAAAACCTTGAACCATGCACAGACAAACAGAGATCCCAATTTTCCAACAGCGATATCTCAAACCATAAGACCGCGAGGAACAACCAGAGAACGGATCATGAGGCAAATCAACAAGACGAGTGCATTTTCCAGACCAGCGTTACAATAACGCGATTACGCGCCGGCTTGAAACAGAATCCTGAAAACTAATTTCTAAGCTCAGCATAAAGGTTAAAAGTTACAAAGTCAATTGCTAATTCTTAGAATTGCCCTTCCCATAAAAACGCCCGCCGACGGTTGAATACCGTCGGCGGGCGTCATTCAAAACAAGCGCAGCGTTCCCGTCAGCAGCGCTACACTGTAGCGCTCATTCCGCAACTATCGCTTCATCTGCATACACACCGCGATATTCGGGCGGCAGCAGCGCGGCGATGCTCCGCATCACCAGCTCGGTTGCCTCGTGCAATTCCTCAGAGCTCAACCGCCCCTCTTTAGGCAGGCGGAACGGCGCCCCAAACACCACGCGGACGCGCATTCGGCGCAGCCGTTTGAAATCCCGCACCATGGTCTGCGTCCCGGTGATGCCCATCGGCAAAATCGTAGCGCCGGTGCGCGCGGCGAGAAACGCCACGCCAGGCTTCCCCGGTTGCAACGTTCCGGTGCGCGAGCGGGTTCCTTCCGGCGCAATGCCCAGCACCTCTCCCTGTTTGAGCAATTCGATGGCTCTGAGCAACGCCTCTCGATCAAAGTCCGTGCGGCGCACCCAAATTGCACCGGCAGCTTCAAGAATCCAACGGAAAAGGGGATAGGACTTGTATTTGCTGGCCGCAAAAGCGTACACATGACGCGGTGCAACAATGCCAATCAGGGCGCTATCCAACCGACTGATATGATTGAGCGCCAATAGCACCGGGCCTTCGGGAGGGAAATGCTCCAACCCTTCTACTTCGATGCGCGCGATAAGATGAAAAAGAAACGACACGGTGCTGCGAATCATACGATATTGTCTGCTAATCGGCATATTTTATCCTTTCCCAATGGAGTCAATAGCACAGAACTTGATCATCCCGTATATCAACGGACGCGCGTGCCCCAGGCCACTATTTGATAATCTGCGGGTTGGGTGACGCCCTGAAACGTGAGCAACACCGCGAAAGGCGCTTGCGCTCCGACAGCCAGGCTGCCGACATCCGCCAGGCTCGCCTCACGGTAGCTCAGCACCAGTCCGGCGGCGTCATACAACGTCACGACAACGGTGGGCAACTCAATAGCGACGTCGGATTCGTTCACGAGATTTCCTGCGACGCGATATTGCGGACCGGACATGCCCGCTTGAACCGCTGTAACCGTCAAAGGTACAAAGCCGGCTGTGATAGCGCCGATCGTTTCAGCGCGCAACAGCGCCACCCGCACATCAACAGCGCCGGCAGGCGGATCACGGAACGTCACCGCAAAGGGCGCACGCCGTTCTGGCGGCAAATAATCCACTGCCGCCAGCGCCGTCTGCTGCGCCAGCGGATTGCCGCCGGCGTCTACCAGGACAACCTGTACCTGCATGTTCGTGACCGGACTGCTGATCACGTTGCGCACCTCGCCCAAACACAACAAGCCGCCCACAGCCGTGCGGCGCAGCGAGACGCCGGTGATCTCTAGAGGTTGTGGGGTTGGCGTAGGCAAAATGAGGTTGCCCACCGGCTCTACCACCGTCACGGCTTCGGTCTCTTCTCTACCCAGTGGAATGATCAAAGCCTGTCCAATGCGCAAATACTCGTTGATGCTGAGGCCGTTGGCTTGAAGCAGCGCGTCAACCGTCACGCCATATTCCAGGGCAATTCCCAGAAGCGTATTCCCAGAGACCACGTAATGGACGACCGGCGTGGGCGAAGGTGAGGGCGTGAAAGTGGGCGTCGGGGGAATGGGGGTCAAGAATGATGCCGGCGCTATCGTAGGGGTAGGCGTGGCGCCAGCCACAGGCGGCGCGACGGCGGCGACCGTCAAGATAGGCGCGGGCGTCATCACCGTACCACAACCGCTCAGCAGCCACACACCCAGGCTCAGTAACAGAACCACCCAGAACCAGCAACGTGATATTCCAGCTTTCACAAGCAAAGATTATACCACACCCACTCTCAATCTCATGCTACTTCGACCGGTTCGGCCTCTGCAATTCTATCCGCTTGACGCCGAGATTCAAAAGCGGCTTTGGGAACATGCGTGCGGCGTTTACCGACCACGTACACGCCCACGAACACCACCCAGGGAACCCCCAACGCCCAAAACAGATACGAGCCAGGCGAGAGCAGCGGCGCCGCGGAAAAACGATCCAAATTGAACAGAATCAACGCCACCGCGGTCCACACCGTCAGGAAATTGGGAATCGCGTCGCTGGCGTGGATCAATCCCGGGCCGGGCAGCCGCTTGGTGGAAATGGGCCAGAAGAGGTTGCTGCCCATGTGCCCCAGCTGGTCTTCGAGAATGTGCCCGCTGAAGCCCAGCCACGTCACCACCCCGCCCCACCAGGCCGTCGTCCAATTGCCGGTAAACAGACGCAGCAGCAGGCCCATGAGCAGGCCAACAGCCAGGGCGAGAATCAAACTGTGCGTCCAGCGGTGGTGCCAGTCGAGGAAGTGCACCACGAGCTGCTCATCCTCGCGCGCGAAACGGAATGTCGGCCCAGAGAAGATGTTGACGCGATATTCCTCGCTGTAAGTGTTGCGCACGGGCGCGCCCACCGCCCGCCGCACCTCCTGCGCACCTTCCGGCTCGCTGCCCGCGAAAGGAATTTGTCCCGTGTTCACCAGCGGCCCGATGCGCACCGCGATCTCGTCGCTGTCGGGGATGAAGCGGATGGCATACTCGCGCCATAAATCCGCGCCCATGCGGATGGTGTGCGCGATGAGGTTGCAGTCCTTGCCGGTCTCGTAGGCATCGCGCATCGCCGTTACCAGCGCGTCTGCAATGGCGGCAGCATCAGGCTCGGGGCCAGGGTCAATCTCCACATCAAATTTTTCCCAATAACGTGCAAACTTGAAGTCAATCGTGTCCGGCAGAATGCCGCCCACCCCGCCGAGCACGGGGAGCAAACCCCCTAACGCGCCATTGCGCACCACCTCCGGGAAGAAGGTGGCGATAGCAACGCCAGTAATGAAGTGGGAAATACCTTTCATAGCTATACCTCTTGCCGCGGCTTGCCTGAATGCTCCTCTTTATACACCATCACCGGAATCGCGCCAGTAAATGGCAATGGTGTTTTCACCGTCGCCAAGAGCACCGCTCCGCAAGCGCCACCTTAACCACTTGACAACCGTCTATTCTGTGTTATTATTATCAATAATGATAACAAATAGAGGTCAATGTGAGCACCGATAAAACCGCCCTGATCCTGCACCCGGCGCGCTTCCAGATCATCCAGGCGCTGAGCCATGAGGCGTTGACCACGCAGGAACTCGATACAGCATTGCCCGCGATTCCCAAGCCCTCACTCTACCGGCATCTCAAAACGTTGCTGGAAGCCGGTATCGTCGAAGTTGCCGAGACGCTACCGGCGCGCGGCGGTGGCGAGCGGCGCTACCGGCTGGCGCAATCGCCGCACCTCGGCCCGGAGGATATGGCGAACTTGAGCCACGCGGAGCACTTCCGCCATTTCACCACCTACGTCGCCACCCTGCTTCAGGGGTTCGCGGACTATCTCGCCAGCGCACCCGATCACGATTTTCTCGCCGAGCATACCGGCTACACGGAAGTCATCCTCTACGCCAATGCGGAGGAACTGGACGCCTTCGGGCAAGCGTTCAATCAAGCCCTGCTCCCGATCGCCCAGAACGGGCCGGGTGAAGGGCGGCGCAGACACAAAATCGCTGTGATTACCCATCCACAGTAAATCAACGAGAAAGCGAAAAGGCGAAAAAGCGATTTGAGATTCGCCATTCGCCATTCACAGATTCGCCATTTCGTAAAGGAGCTAACCATGCAAGACCCAATTTTCGATCAAATCATGCGCTTGTTGCCGTTGTTGATCCCGCTGCTCATCATCCAGTTCGGATTGCTCATCTTCGCCCTGCTGGACTTGTTCAAATCCGAGCGGGTCACGCGCGGGCCGAAGTGGATCTGGGCGTTGGTGATCGTGCTGGTCAACATCATCGGGCCGATCATCTACTTTGCCGCAGGCCGCGAGGAATGATGATGACCGCCGCCAATGGCTGCGCCATCCGCTGCGAGGGGTTAACGCGCCACTACGGCGACGTGATCGCGCTGCACAACCTCGATCTCGAAGTCCCCTTCGGCTCGATCTTCGGCTTTTTGGGGCGCAACGGCGCGGGCAAGACCACGACGATGCGCCTGCTCACCGGGCTGGCCCACCCCACCGCCGGCCGCGCCTGGATCGCCGGGCTGGAAACCACCAACGGCGACCATCGCGCCCGCGAGACGTTCGGCTATCTGCCGCAAGACCCGGCCTTCTACGGGTGGATGACGCCGCGCGAGTATCTCGATTACGTCGGGCGGCTCTTCGGCATGGCTGAGAAAGACCGCGCGGCCCGCATCGCCGAGATGCTGGAGCTGGTGGGGTTGCAAGACGCCGCCAAACGCAAAATCGCGGGCTTCTCCGGCGGGATGCACCAACGACTGGGCATCGCGCAAGCCCTGCTCCATCGCCCGCCCGTGTTGCTGCTCGATGAGCCGACCAGTGCGCTCGATCCCGCTGGCCGCTACGAGGTGCTGGAGATGCTCGCCCGGCTCAAGGGCGCGGTGACGATCTTCTTCTCCAGCCATATCCTGACCGATGTGGAACGGATCTGCGATCACGTCGCCGTGTTGCACAAGGGCCGCCTGCTGCTGGTGGAGGAGCGCGAGGCGCTGCTGGCGCGCTATCCCATCAACACCGCGCTCATCCAGCTCGATCCCGCCAGCCCGCCCGCGCAAGCGTTCGTTGCGGCGGTGCAGGCGCAGCCCTGGCTCACCTCCGTTGGAGAGGAAGGCCAAACGCTCCGCATCGTTGCCAGCGATGTGGATGCCGCCAAGCGCGCGCTGTTGCCGTTGGCTGTGGCTCACAACTTGCTCGTGACCCGCTTCGAGTGGGCGCGTCCCAGCCTGGAAGACATTTTCTTGCAGGTGAGTGCGTAGGAGAGAAACGGGTAATGGAAAATGGGTAATGGGGAAAGAGGCCGCCCCCTCACCCATTACCCATCACCCATCACCCTACTGGGGAGACCAACATGATCACAATAGCTTATACCCTTTCCGTAACGCTGATGATGCTTGCGCCCATCGTTGCAGCGGTGCTGCTGCGCCGCCGGGTGCAAGCACCGTGGTTCCTGTTTCTTGTCGGCGCAGCGACCTTCATCGGCTCACAAGCGGTCCACCTGCCGCTCAACGATTGGCTGGCAGACATCGGCCTGCTGCCCGGCAACAACACGTTGGAGGCATCGGGAATTTCCATGCTACAGACCTGCATCATCCTGGGGCTGACCGCCGGCCTCTGCGAAGAGCTGGCCCGCGCTGCCGGCTACGCGCTCCTGCGCCGCTTCCGCCGCTTCGAGCATGGGCTGATGCTGGGGCTGGGGCACGGCGGCATCGAAGCGATGGTCTTCGGCGGGGTGCTGACCGCCGCCACGCTCAGCTCGCTGCTGCCCCTGCGCGGCATGGATCTCGCCACGCTAGGGCTGCCCGCTGCACAGCTCACCGCGCTCACCCAACAGCTGGTCGCGCTCGACAATCCCTGGTATGCCGCGCCGCCTCTCATCGAGCGGCTGCTGGCGATGACGCTGCACGTCATCCTTTCCATGCTGGTCTGGCGCGCCTTCGACCGGCGGCGGTGGGGCTACATCGCGCTCGCCATCGTCTATCACGCCTTCGCCAATGCCTTCTTGCTCTACATGGCGCAACAATGGGAGAGCCTCTGGGCGATCTACGGCCTGCTGGCGCTGATCCTGCTGCCGGGGCTGCTCTGGCTCTGGCGCGTGAAGCGCGAGACGGTTATCGAGCGCCCCAGCCTCACCCCCTGGCGCGTCGAGTGGGCCGCGTTCCTCGCCGCGACGCGCAAGGAGTTTATCCAGCTGTGGCGCATCAAGCAAGTGCTGGTGGTAGGCGCGGTCTTCGCCATCTTCGGGATGCTCTCGCCGTTGACGGCGCACTTCATGCCGCAGATTCTCGGCTCGATAGAGGGCGCGGAGATGTTCGCCGATCTCATCCCCACGCCCACCGTCGCCGATGCAGTGGGGCAGTACGTCAAAAACCTCACGCAATTCGGCTTCCTCATGGTCATTCTGTTGGGGATGGGGGCCATCGCGGGCGAGAAGGAAAAAGGCACGGCGGCGCTCATTCTCAGCAAGCCGTTGCCACGTTGGGCTTTCGTGCTGAGCAAGTTCACGGCGCAGACGGCGCTCTACATCGGCGGCTTCCTCGTGGGGATGCTGGGGGCCTTCTACTACACATGGTTCCTCTTCGGCCCGGTGAATTTGGGGGCCTTCGCCTTCAGCAACCTGTTGTTGCTGGCGTGGCTTCTGCCCTTCGTCGCGGCGACGTTGCTCGGCAGCGCGCTGACCCGCACACTGCCTGCGGCGGGCGGCGTGGGCCTCGCCGGGAGCGTCGCGCTCCTGCTGACCGGCTACCTGCCCAAGATCGGGCCGCTGTTCCCCGGCAGCCTGCTAGGATGGGCCTCGCAGGTGGGAATGGGCGTGGGCGATGCGCCCATCGCCCCCCAGGCCGGCGCGCTCGCCGCCAGCGGCGTCATCACGCTCGTGTGCATCCTCGGCGCACTCGCCGCCTTCGAGCGCCAGGAGTTGTAGACGGGTGATGGGTGACGGGTAATGGGTTGATGGGAAAGGGGTGAGGTGATGAAAGAGAAACCGTTGGGGCGCAAGAATTACGGCCATATCCCGCATCTGCCTGGCAGCCGCATGGGGCCGGGCGATCATCAGTGCCACGCAGGGCAAGCGCAGATTGCGACGGTCAAGCCGCGCGATAAGAACGACGAGATCATCGTTCAGGAAAAACTGGATGGCTCGAATGTAGGCGTCGCCCGCATAGGGGATGTGCTGTATCCGCTGGGGCGCGCGGGCTGGACGGCGATTTCTTCGCCCCACGAGCAACATCGCCATTTTCACCAGTGGGTCTACGCGCATTATGAGCGCTTTCTGGCGGTATTGCGCGATGGCGAACGGTTGGTAGGCGAGTGGCTGATGCAGGCGCACGGCACCCGCTACGCCCTCCACCACGAGCCGTTCGTGGCGTTTGATTTGATGCGCGACGAGACGCGGATGCCTTACGATGTGTTTGTGGCCCGCTTGGATGGACGCTTCGTCACCCCGGCACTGCTGCATCGCGGCGGGGCGTTGAGCATCGCCGAGGCGTTGGACAAGCTGCAAGTGTACGGCTTCCACGGCGCGCTGGATCCGGTCGAAGGGGCCATCTGGCGCGTCGAGCGGGATAATCCAACCGGGCAAAAGGGCGAAAAGCGGCGCGTGGTGGATTTTCTGGTGAAGTATGTGCGCCCAGATAAAGTGGATGGCTACTATCTGCCAGAGATCTCCGGTCAAGAGCCAGTGTGGAATTGGTATCCGCCAGCGGCAGAGGCCCCGCCATCTTACGAGGGCGCGGAAAACGCCGCCATCGAAGCGTAAACGATACTATCGCCAACGGATCATGCCACCCGCCCAGGAAATCTCCTGGGCGGGTGTGGTATACAGGTCGCCCGCTTGACAAGCATCATATACGCTGTATAATTTATACGCTGTATAATTTATACGCTGTATAAAATTAGAAAGAGGTAGTATGCCGCGCCCCAAACAGACCGCCGAAGAACGCGAAACCATGCGCGAGCGCATTCTCGATGCCGCCCACGAACTGTTGCTGGAGCAAGGCCCGGAGGCGTTGAGCATCCGCGTGATCGCTGAGCGGGTGGGCGTCTCGCACATGGCCTTGTACACCTACTTCGAGAACCACGAGGCGCTCGTCTACGCGCTGCGCGCGCGCTTGCGCGAGGAGCGCGAGGCGTGGCGGGCCGAGGCGCTGCGTCGCGCCGAAACCGACGATGTAGCCGCCGTGATGCGCGAATCCCTGGCGCGCTACACCACGATGGCGAACGAGCACCCAGCCCTATACACCTTCCTGTGGGTGCAGCCGGTCGCGCCGGATGTCGCCTGTCACGAAGCTCCGCATCGCCCATTTCAGGGCAACATCCGCTATCTGACGCAGCTGGTGCAGCTGGGTATGGCGCGCGGCGTGTTTGCGCCGCGCGATGCGACGACAGCGGCAGGGCTGGTCTTCACCATGATCCACGCGCCGCTGCTCTTCTACTACAGCGGACGCTTAAGCGACCCGGAGCTGCGCGACCGCCTTTCCGCCGAAGCGCTCAATGCCGCGATGGATTATCTAATGCGTAATACGTGATGCGTAATGCGTAATGCGTGATGCGTAATACGTAATGCGTAATGCGTGATGCGTAATGCGTGAAGATTAGAGTTTTTCATCCTTCCGCCTTCATCCTTCATCCTTTAAGAGGAGTTGCCCATGAAATCACTCATCCGTCTGCTCAAATACATGCACCCATACCGCTGGGAGGCCATCGCGGCCTTGCTGCTGCTGGTGGGCGTGGTCGCCGCCGATCTGGCGATCCCCCGCCTGACCCAGCGCGTCATTGATGAAGGCATCCGCACCCAAAACCTGCCCCTCATCCTCAACACCGCGCTGCTCATGTTCGGCGTTGCCGTGATCGAGGCGCTGATCTCGGTCGCCAATGTCGTCCTTTCTGTGCGCGTGGGGATGAAAGCCGGCGCGGACATTCGCAGCGACTTCGTGCGCAAGGTGCAGACGCTCTCCTTCGGCAACCTGGATCGCATACAGACCGGGCAACTGCTCGTCCGCGCCACCAGCGACATCAGCCAGGTGCAGATGATCCTGATGATGAGCCTGCGCATCCTCACGCGCGCGCCGCTGTGGGCCGCCGGGTCGCTGGTCATGCTGATTGTGACCGCGCGCCAGATTGCCTGGCTGTGGCTTGCCATGCTTCCCTTCATCTTTGGCATCGTCGCCCTGTTCCTTGTGAAAGCGCGCCCGCTGTTCCTTATCGTCCAGGAAAAGCTGGATAAGCTCAACACCGTGATGCAAGAAAACCTCGCGGGCGTGCGCGTCGTCAAAGCCTTCGTGCGCGCCGAGCACGAGAAGCAGCGCTTCGCCCGCGCCAACGATGACCTGATGGAGCAGACCATCAAGGTCTTCAACTTTGTCGTGATTTTGATGCCGCTGATGATGGCAATCGTCAACCTGGCGACGGCGGGCGTGATTTGGTTTGGCGGCAACCTCGCCATCGCGGGCGAGATGAGCGTGGGGCAGATCGTGGCCTCGGTCAACTACATGATCTTCGCGCTCTTCCCGCTGATGATGCTGATCGGCATGACCGCGCCGCTTTCCGCCGCCGAAGCCTCCGCCGGGCGCATCCTGGAGGTGCTCGATACCGAACCGGATGTGCTGCCGCCCGCCGCGCCGCGGCAGCCCTCCACCACCGCCGGGCGCGTGGTCTTCGAGGATGTCTGCTTCAGTTACAATCACGGCTGCGCCGACCCGGCGCTCTCCGAGGTGAATCTGGTCGCCGAACCCGGAGAAACCGTTGCCATCCTGGGCGCGACCGGGTCCGGCAAATCCAGCCTCATCCACCTGATTCCGCGCTTCTACGATGTTTCCAGGGGCCGCGTGCTGATTGATGGCGTGGATGTGCGCGATTGGCCGATGTCTGAGCTGCGCGCGCAGGTGGGCATCGCGCTGCAGGAGGCGGTGCTCTTCAGCGGCACGGTGCGCGATAACATCGCTTATGGCCGCCCCGACGCCACGGATGAGGAAGTATACGCGGCGGCGCAAGCGGCGCAGGCGCACGATTTCATCATGGCGATGCCGGACGGTTACGCGACCCACATCGGGCAGCGCGGGGTCAACCTTTCCGGCGGGCAGAAGCAGCGCATCGCCATTGCCCGCGCGCTGTGTACGCGCCCGCGTGTGCTGATCCTCGATGATAGCACGAGCGCCGTGGATAGCGAGACCGAGAGCAAGCTCCAGGATGCGCTGGATGCGCTGTTGCGCACGCAGTTGGCGCACCGGAGCACGGTCTTCGTCGTGGCGCAGCGCATCAGCACGGTGCTCAACGCCGATAAGATCGTGGTGCTGGATGGCGGGCGCATTGCGGCGGTGGGCGCGCACGCCGACCTGCTGACGAGCAGCCCGATCTACCGCGAGATTTACGATTCGCAGCTGGGGAATGGGAACCAGCGCCGGCAACTGGCAGCCGGGAACGTGGAGGTGCAAGCATAATGGCGCAACAACAACCTGCTTCTAACAGTGGACGCCCGGCGGGCGGTGGATCGGGGGTACCAGGGCCAGGCGGGCGGGGCTTCGGCGCGCGCATCGAAAAAGCGCGCGATGTGCGCGGCACGCTGCGGCGGTTGCTGCGCTATCTCCATCCCTATCGCCTGCGGCTGGGGCTGGTCTTTGTGTTGGTGGTGGTCAGCACGCTGCTTGATCTGGCGGGGCCTTTTCTCAACGGCGTGGCGATTGACCGCTTCATCGCCGAGCGCGACGTAACCGGGCTGGGCCGCCTGCTCCTGCTGATGCTCGGCATCTACCTGATCGCACTGATCTTGCGCACGGTGTTGGCGCGGCTGATGGTGGATATGGTGCAAAAGGTGATGCGCACGATGCGCGAACAGCTCTTCGGGCATTTGCAGACGCTCTCGCTGAGCTTCTTCGATGCGCATCCGCACGGCGATCTGATGAGCCGCCTCACCAACGACCTCGACGCGCTGGGCCGGCTCCTGGCGCAGAACGTAACGGAGCTCTTCAGCGGGCTACTCTCGCTGGTGGGCATCGTCGTAATGATGTTCTCCATCAACTTCTGGCTGGCGCTGGGTTCGATGTTTGTCTTCCCGCTGATGCTGTGGTTCACCGGCTTCGTGGGCAAGCGCACGCGCCAGGGCTTCCGCGAGTTTCAGCAGCGCACCGACGCGCTGAACGGCGAGCTGGAGGAGATCTTCAGCGGGCAGCGGGTCATCCTGGCTTTCGGGCAGGAAGGGAACACGCTGGCGAAATTCGACCGGGTCAATGCGGAGACGCGCGACATCGGCATCCGCGCGCAGACCTACGCGACGCTGATCCCCCCGCTGATGGGCATCTTCAGCAACGCCAACATCGCCATCCTCGCGGGCCTGGGCGGGTGGATGGTAGTGCGCGGCTGGGCCACCGTCGGCGTGATCCTCACGTTCTACAACTACTCGCGCCGCTTCGCCGGGCCGCTGCGGCAGTTGGGCGATCTCTACAACCAGATCCAATCCGCCTTAGCCGGCGCCGAGCGCGTCTTCGAGCTGCTCGATCAGGAATCCGAAATCCTCGAAGCCCCCGACGCCATCGCGCTGGAGCAGGTGCGCGGAGATGTAGTTTTCGACCATGTGAACTTTAGCTA
Source organism: uncultured Anaerolineales bacterium (assembly GCA_964508025.1). Lineage (GTDB taxonomy): Bacteria > Chloroflexota > Anaerolineae > B4-G1 > SLSP01 > JAAZNO01. The sequence continues at coordinate 3,543 of CAZDSF010000063.1, read as the reverse complement.
TGTGCCAGGCGTGCCGGTCATCAAAGATATGAGCTTCCACGCGCAACCGGGCCAGACGATTGCACTGGTCGGGCCGACGGGCGCGGGCAAGACGACGATGATCAACCTGCTCTCGCGCTTCTACGACATTCAGGACGGCGCGGTGCGCATTGATGGCGTAGATTTGCGCGCCTACAACAAAGCCAGCCTGCGCCGCAGCCTTGGCGTGGTGCTGCAAGACACCTTCCTCTTCTCCGAGTCCGTGATGGAAAACATTCGCTACGGGCGGCTTGAGGCGACAGATGATGAGGTCATCGCGGCGGCGCGGCTGGCGAACGCCGACCAGTTCATCCGCCGCCTGCCGCGCGGCTACGACACGGAGCTCTCCGAGCGGGGCAGCAATCTGAGCCAGGGACAGCGGCAGCTCATCGCCATCGCCCGCGCTATCCTGGCCGATCCGGCGCTGCTCATCCTCGACGAGGCCACGAGCAGCGTGGACACCCGCACCGAGCAGCACATTCAGGAGGCGCTGCTGCGGCTGATGGAAGGGCGCACCAGCTTCGTCATCGCGCACCGCCTGAGCACCATCCGGCAGGCGGATACGATCCTGGTCATCAACGGCGGCGAAATCATCGAGCGCGGCTCGCACGCCGAGCTGCTGGCGCAGCAGGGCTTTTACTATCAGATGTACATGAGCCAGTTCAAGGGGCAGGAGGCGGCGGCGATCTAAACCGGGGATGAACAGCTGCGAGAAACAGCTTCAGCTCAGCCAACGTGTCAGCGCTGCGGCGCCGGCCCGGCAGAAGCGGGCATAAGCATCCAGCGCGGGATCCTTGTAGCGCTGTTCGAGTTTGAGGAGCGCCAGGCAGCCCAGTTCGACGGCGAGAGCGTAGCCCGTTCCGGCAACAATGTCGCGCCACTCTTCGGACGCGAACGCCCTGCCGATCTGGAGGTCGCCATAGATTTGCAGGATATAGAGCAGCAACCCCACGCCAAAGGCAAAGAGCATGATACCCGCCAGCAAGGCGACCATTCGGAAAAGTAATGAAGGGGAGATAGAGCAGCAGCGCCATCAGCTCATACAACAACGCGAATAGGCTCAGGCCATAGCCGTGCAGCAGCGCCTTGATGGCGTTGGGCGGCGCGTCGCTGAGCAGATATTCGGAGACGGTTCTGACCAGCGGCGCGAGCAGCAGGATCGCCACAAGCATCACCGCCACATTCTCGGTTGTGCGCCACAGGTACGGGAGGAACAGGAACAGCACCGCGAGAAAGAAAGCGATGGCGGCGATGATTTTCCAGGGGCCTTGGGCAGAATTTGATGTCATGGTTGTATGTAGCGTTTCTGCGCGCCCGCCGTTCCGCCAGCCACCCCCGCCGGCCGTGCGCCAGCGGTTGAAACCGCCGGCTGCTACCCGCAAGTCGGCTCAAGCCGACTCCCCCGGTCCCCAGCCTGCTTGAGCAGGCTTCGTGTATCAGCCGGATGATTCATCATCAGGCCCCCGCCAGCGGTTGAAACCGCCGGCTGTTACCCACAAGTCGGCTCAAGCCGACTGCCCCGATCCCCAGCCTGCTTGAGCAGGCTTCGTGTATCAGCCGGATGATTCATCATCCGGCCCCGCCCCCGGCCTGAGGCGCGCTTTGACCGGCAGTGGTTAGCTGCGCGGCGCATCGCGCGTGAACAACACATCAGCGATGACGATATTGCGGCTGAAATCCAGGCTGTAAGGCGCAACGAATGAGTTTGCGTGTGGTGGTTTTGGAAGCCCTCGCAGGAATCCCCATCGTTTCACCCTGAGACTTTGTCTCAAAATTAGGTTAAGTATCTCCCCTTACCACAAGCCTCGAGCTCCGAGCAACCCGACTCAACGGGGCATGATTGTTCCCTTTCCCGCACAGCCTAATGCCCAAAATTGGTGGGATGGGGGTCGCTTGAGAAATCGTAAGCCTTCAACTGCTGCCAGGGACGCAAGTCGCCGCGTACTGTGAAGAACTTGGCGCTACAGTTGCCGCACTGGAACAGCTCCAGGCGATCTGCGTGAATGCCCCCGCCATCTGCCGTGTAGCCCACGTTGTAGATGGCCTGCTCCCCACACGCCAAACAACGATATGCTGTCGGTTGAATTTCTGCCGGATGCGGCCACGAATCATACGCCTGCACGATTTCGTAAGGGCCGCGAAGCGCGTGTTGCTGGGAGGCGATAACCTTGCCTTTGGGCATCCGGGTGGAGGGGGACAGCAGTACAATCACTGCCGCGCTCTCATACGAGTAGGCAAAATACAGCGGTTTCCACCAGCGCAAGCGCCCTTGGGTGAGCTGCGCGTTGGGATTGGCACCGGCCTCCAGCAGTACCTGCGCCAGTTCCGCCGCCGTGTGCCGCGCGGCGTAATGCAATGGCGTGTAGCCGTAAAGCGTTGGCGCGTTCACATCCGCGCCCTGCGCTAACAACCATTGCGCCAGCTCCAAATTCCCATCTTCCGCCGCATAGTGCAGTAGAGTGAAGCCAAACTGATCCTGTTGCTGGATATTGTGTCTCGCATCCACCCACGCCTGTAGCGCAGGTTGTCCCGCGCGTTTCAGGTCAAGGTAGGTCGGGTGCAAATTGAGTTTATTCATTGATGTTTCCTCCATAAGTACGGTTGAAACCACTAGCTGCTGCATCGAGTCGGTTCGAAGACCACTCTATCAGCTTGCTTGAGCAGGCTTTTCGTAGCAACCGGATGATTCATCATCCGGCGTTCGTCGGCGTCATCCGGCTAAAACGGATAATCGTCAATAGCATAAGGCATCCCCGGTTCGCGCAGCTGATTTGTAACGCCTACGCCAGTATCTGGTGGGCCTTCATCGAAGTCTGCATCACGTTCCAACCAGGCATTGACGCTGTTTTCGCCATGATGTTGTTTTTGCCGCCGAATGTAGCTCTCAGCAATGTCGCGCTGACGTTCCCCTAAACTCAATGCGCCATAGCCCCGTTGCCAACCAAAAGTGTACTCCAGGTTCAAGTGATGGTTGATGTAATGCGCGCTTGCGCCTTTGAGATTTTTGACCACATCCGCAACTGCATGTTTAGGAGGAATAGCGACGAGCAAGTGCACATGGTCGCTACAACCATTGATAGCATAAACATAGAGCTCTAACTCAGCCGCTTTGCTGATTATATAGGCATAGAGTTTTGGCTCAACTGTCGGCGTGATGAGCAACTCGCGATTGCGGGTGGCCCAGACCAGATGATAGTATAGACGCCAGAATGGCATATTTCCCCCTTTTGTATTGTTCGCCAGTTCGCCAGCGGTTGAAACCGCCGGCTGCTACCCGCAAGTCGGCTCAAGCCGACTCTCCCGATCCCCAGCCTGCTTGAGCAGGCTTTGTGTATCAGCCTGATGATGAATCATCAGGCGCATCATCCGGCCCCCGGCGACGCACCCGCCAACCCCGCCAGCGGTTGAAACCGCCGGCTGCTACCCGCAAGTCGGCTCAAGCCGACTGCCCAACCCCCAGCCTGCTTGAACAGGCTTCGTGTATCAGCCGGATGATGAATCATCCGGCCCCCCGGCCCCGGCGGC
>CAZDSF010000062.1:11172-24155 GCA_964508025.1 uncultured Anaerolineales bacterium | reverse complement strand
ACCGCCACCGCCGTCGCTGCGATGTTGGCGTTCGCGTCCGCCAGCGTTGCGTTCTCCTGCGCCGTCTCGCGCGCCTGCCGCCACTGCGTCATGGCGAGCACCGCTGCCAGCAGGATGCCCACCGCCGCAAAGGCCAGAATCCGCGCCCGCGAGCGCAGCTTGCGCGTCGCTACCTGGCTTTCTGCAGCCCGCCGCTGCTTCGTTTCCGCCAGTTGGCGCGCGGTTTCTAGCTCGCGTTGCCGCTGCGCCTCGCGCTCGGCCTGGCGGCGTTCTGCCGCTGCCTGTGAGGCTCCAGGAATTCCTGCTCCAGCGCGTTGAGGGCTGCGGCATGGGCTGTAGCCCACTCCATGGCCTGCGCCAGTCGCGCCCCGCGATAGAGCTCGCCGGCATCCCGCGCCAGTCGCTCCCAGGCTTGCGCCGCCTCGGTGAGGTGCCGGTGCAGGCGCAGACCCTCACGGTCGGCTTCCAGCCAGCCGCGCAGGGTGGGCCACTCGCGGATGAGCGCCTCGTGCGCCACCTGCGCCGTCTCGTGTTCGGTTACGATCAGGCGCGCATCCGCCAGCTGCGCCAGCACGCCGTTCACGACCTCTGCATCTGGGTGCTGCGCGCGCAGCTCCGTCAGCGCCACCCGGCGGCGTGTGTCTTGCGTCCCTTCGCCGAGTTCCGTCAGCCGCAGGAAAATGTTCCGCGCGAGCGCTTGTTTCTCCGGCTCCAGGTGCTGGTATGTGGCTTCGGCGGTCGTGGCGATGGCGCCTTGTACCCCGCCGGCTTCGGCATAGCCGCCGAGCGTCAGCGTGCGCCTGCGTCGCCGGTTCCAGGTCTCCAGTAGCGCGTGCGAAAGCAACGGCAGCGCGCCCGGCTCCGGCTGTGGCCCATCAGTCACACCGGCGTCGCGCAGCAGCAGCTCTACCAGTCCCGGCTCGAAAGCCCAGCCGCCGCACCGCGCCGGTTCCTCGATGGCGCGCCGCAAACCATCCGCCGACATCGGGCCGATGTAGACCTGGTGGCGGCTGATCGCTTCACACAGGGCGGGATAGGCCGCGCAATGCTCGTAGAAGTCGGCCCGCAGGGTGAGGAGCGTGAAGGCGGGCGCGTCCTTGCCCTGCACGGCGCTGAGCAGATTGGCGATAAAGGCGCGGCGTATCTCCGGGTCGCGGCAGAGGGTGAAGACCTCCTCGAATTGATCCACGATGAGGAGGGTGGGGCGGGGAGTAGGAAGTAGGGAGTCGGGAGTAGCGCGGGTGGAGTTGCGAACTTTTTGGGACTTCGCCATTGGCTGTTGCTGGGCCAGCAGATGGGTGCGTAGGGCTTGTGGATCGAGGGCCATGGCCGCTGCCAGAGCAGCGCCTGCGGGGTCGCCCTCTCCGGCTACTGCCCGCGCCAACGCTTCGAGCGGCTGCGCCGTGGGGGTGAGGATGTGCAGAGGATAGTCGGGGTGCTCGCGCAGCAGGGTCGCCGCCAGCCCGGCGCGCACGAGCGACGATTTGCCGCTCCCAGAGGCGCCGATGACGGCAAGGAGCTGCGTGCTGCCGGTGCGGGGGTCATAGGGCGTCACAGGCGCCAGTTGGCGCAGCAGGCGGGTGATCAGGGCTTCGCGGCCAAAATAGCGGTCGGCATCGGGCACGTCGAAGGCGACCAATCCCTTGAAAGGTGGAGCGCCGGGCGCGGGAGCCAGGTCCTCGGTCTGCCGGGGCCACCACGCGGGGATGCGGGCCTCCTCGCCCGGCAGGGGCTGCGCCTTGAGCGCGCGGGCAAGTTCCAGTGTGGCGACTTCGGGCTCCACGCCCAGATCGGCGGCGAGCGCCTGCCGGCAGGTTTCGTAGTGCGCCAGCGCCGCCGTGCGTTGCCCGCTCAGAATCAGCGCCCGCATCACCTGCCGGTGCGCAGGCTCGCGCCAGCCATCCAGGGCCAGTTGGCGACGGGCGACCTGCAACGCCGCCTCCGCGTTCTTCTGCGCCAGATAGCTTTCGGCGAGACGTTCGAGCGCATCGAGACACAGGCTGCGCAGGCGCTCGCGCTCGAGCAGCGCCCACTCTTCGAAAGGGGCGCTATCCGGCAGCAGCAGGTCGGCGAAGAAGTCGCCGCGATAGAGCGCCGTCGCCGCCTCGAGGTGCACGGTGTGATCGGCGTCTGCTGGAGAATGCGCCTGCGCCGCCTGAAGGTGCGCCGCAAAAGCGTGTACGTCGCACCAATGATCGCTTGCGCAGTTGAACTGCACGTCGCGCGCGGTGATGCTCAGGAAGTCGCCCTGCGCGTCTCCCAGCGCGTGACGCAGCCGCGAAAGCGCCTGGCTCAGGTTGCGGCGCGCGCTTTGCTCAGGGTAATCGGGCCACAGCAAATCGGCGAGGCGCTCCCGGTGCTGGGGGAAGTTGCTCTCGATGACCAGAAAAGCGAGGAGCGCGCGGACTTTGTCGTAGGCGAAGGTCTCGACTGCTTGCGCATCCAGGGTCACAGCGAAATTGCCCAGAAACGTCATTTGTAGACGGGCCATGGGGGACTCCTCTAAAAATTCTGAAGGCTGAAGGCGGAAGGATGAAGGAGAAAACCGCTGCTCCTCTGCTCCTCTGTACCGCTGCGTTAATGATTTTCATTAGCGGGGCTGCACCACAGGTTTGGTAACACTCCTATCAGTATGAGCCGCCACAGGCCTGATGCGTTGCCGTGTTTGCAGTGATGAATCCATGGTGGGTGCTTAACAACGTGGATTATTATCATTATAGTCGAGATTCTTATTTTGCGTCACTTTTTCCACAAAAATCCGCATTTGCTTTTCCTGGTCTGTGCAAAGCCAAAAGCTCCCTGACGCAAGGTTGGCTTTTCACAGTTTTTTCACAGCGTCGGGCTACAGTAGACGTATCAGCAGGCTTCTTCAGGGAGCCATGGTTTCGCAGTAGGAGTGTTTCCGTTCATTCAATCAGGGAGGTGGGACGATGTACGCGAGAGTCACGTTTGTGCAGACCCCGCTCGACAAGGTAGATGAGGGCATCGAAATCACCCGGAACCATGTGGTGCCAGCTGCAGCGCAGGAAAAGGGATTCCACGGTTTCTACGCACTGGTGGACCGTGAGAACGGCAAGGGTATCACGATTTCCTTCTGGGAGACGGAAGCGGATATGATCGCCGCGGAATCGAGTGGCTTTTTCCTGCAGCAGCTCGCCCGGTTCAAGGGTGTCTTCTCTGCGCCGCCGGTGCGGGAACTCTACGAGGTTGCTGTTGAGCCGTGAGCCGCTGCACGCCGATGGTTGAAACCACTGGCTGATACTCAAAGTGCGTTAAAAACGCACTCCATTCACCGCCTGGAGTAGGGCCTCTAACCCGTTTCAACGGGTTTTGTGTATCAGCCTGCGAATTCATTCGCGGGCAGACCAGCAGCGAATATTGCTTTTACCGCCCAAAGCGCCTTCAGGGAGGCAGCCCATGTCTGAGAAGCCGCGACCTTACCAGGCTTATCTGTTGCGCTTGTGGCGCGTTGTTGAGGCGCGGGAGACCTGGCGCGTGTCGTTGGAAGATGCGCACACGCATGAGTTGCGGGGCTTCGGCAGTCTGGAGGAGCTGTTCAGATTTCTTGAGGCGCAGGCGCTTCCGCAGGACAGCGAATCCGAGGCCGCACCGGTCGAGACGAAGGTCGCGATGACTAAAAAACCGAAGACCGGGGACGGATGACCGGAATGCCGCAAAAAACCGGTCTTCCATCGTCGGTCTTCGGTCTATTTCGAGATCAATACCAGTTCCAACTTGAGTGACCTATTTGAAAGGAGCGGAGAATGAAACCCAAGTCCAGTCTCATAGCTTTCTTGTTGGTGACGATCGTATTGGCGACGGCGTGCAGCAGCGGCGCAGCCTCAAACATCCCCGCGCCAGAAACTGTCGCCATCGCGGTGCCGGAAACGCCTCCGCCTCCGGCTGCGACGGCGACACGGGCACCCACGCCCACGCCAACCGAACTGCCCTTCAAGCTCATCGTGGATGTGCCGTATGTGCCGGAGGGTCACGGATCACAGAAACTTGATATCTATCTTCCTCAAGGGCCAGGCCCTTTCCCAACTCTCTTGATCCTCCATAATTCCGCGGAGTATGCAGCAGGCTGTGCGTTTTATTCAACCACAGTTTGGGCAAACCAGTGTCGCACTATTTCCCGACTGCACTATCGAGATCATGGACAGCATCTTGCCGCGATGGGATATGCAGTTGTCATCATAGATTACCGCGTGTCCCTAGACTTTGCGTTCCCGGCGCCTCTTGAGGATGCGTTCTGCGCTCTTGCCTGGCTTCACGCCAACGCCGGGGACGTTGGCTTCGATACGCAGCGTGTTGCCGCGTTGGGCGTGGCTTATGGCGCTGATCTGGCAGCCTTGCTCGGCGCTGTGGATGATCCCGCATCCTATCTTGAGGGTTGCCCCTACGCGCTTCCTGATGCCGGTTATTTGCAGGGTGTGATTACCTATTCCGCGATCTACTATCATGCCGAAGGCGATATGAACCTGGTTGATCCGAGTGTGCGTGAGTATGTGATAGGGGGAACGTGGCGTGAAGTTCCGGAACGTTACAGAGAGGCCTCCGCCTTGTATGCGGTGGACGGCGGCGAACCCCCATTTCTGCTGATCCACAGCCTGGAGGATCTCTATCTGCCCATTGAAAGAGCGCAAGCCTTCGCCGCCGCGCTTGAGGCGGCCGGCGTGACTGTGGAGACATTATGGTTGCCCGGGAACACCACGTTCGGCTGGGACAGTACAGGTCATGCGCCATTCGTGAAAAAGCTTCAGCTGGACACGGTCGAGGGTTTCCTGAACCGGATTTTTGAGTGAGCGATGGGCGTCACGGTGACGCTCACCATCAGTCAGCACTGGACGCAGAAGATCGCTGCGCCCGCGCCCTATGCAGGTCAAGAAGTATCCGAACGGCGTCACAATCGAGGCGTGCGCGGGGCAGCCACGGGGATGCATAGCAGAAAAGGAGGCGCCTTTGCAGAATTGCTATCAGACTTGCTATCAGACTTGCGCTGCCAGTTTTCAATGTTTCATTCAAAGGCTATCTGGTTCACTGAAAGGAGGGACGTGAGATGAAGAAGCACATCATGGCATTGGCGGCAGCTCTGCTGCTCCTCACCGTGATTACCGGCGCTGTCCTGGCAAAAGGAGGCGCCAAAAACGGGATCTTTGTCCGGTTCGACCAATTGGGTTGGGTGCCGGGCTATTATGCCTATTGTGAAGGCTACTTCCTGGAGGCGGCGAACGGCATTGTACATGAGTGGCGCGATAACCCTGAGTGCAAGTACCACCCGGACATGACCGCGACCGCACTGCATATCGTCTTCAAGCCTGTGGCCAAGTTCCCGGTGGCTGACTGTGATGACGCCAACTTGTTTGCTCAGTTACCGTGGCAATGGACCTTGGACACCACCTACATTGATCTTGATGGAGACGACGCTGATCTGCGGGATTTCTTCGGTCAGGATGGTGAGCGCTATTACTGGGTGTGCATGTATCACATGGATCCCTAGTCGCCGCCAGCGCGTGCTGAATGCGCCGCTGCACTTGAGGCAGCGGGCGGTACTGTGGAGTCTCTGGTTGCCTGGCAAATTGACCTTCGGCTACGAGCGAAATCAGGCTCCATATCTCAAGACATTGCAGCTGGATTCGGTTGAGGGTTTCCTGAACCGGATTTTCAAGTGCGCGATGGGCGTCAACATCACGTCACACAGCATTCGCCTGGGCAGGAGGATCGCCTATGTTTGCGTGATGGGAACCTGGCGCGTCTTGCTGGAAGATGCGCATACGCACGAGTTGTGGGGGTCTTGCCAGTTGAGGAAGCTTTTCAGGATATTTAAGGAGAGAAGATATGAGATGTTAGTCGGAGTTAGGTGGTATTGTGTGACCGATCAGTAAAAAAAGTTTGCTTAAGGAGGTAAATCATGGAATGCATGATGGTGTATGCGGGTAATGACCTGCTGAATATGGTGATCAGAAAAGCGTATGCAGCGCACCGCAATGACTTCATGGGCTCGGGAAGCGCAAGTGGTCTCAATTACACCTTTGATGTGATCGAGCCTCCAATTGGAAGACTTGTCGCTGGTGTTGTAACGCACAACTTGGAAGTTGATTTGAAGGTGAACCTTCAAACCAGTGGCAATCTCAACTTTCAAGATTGCGTAGAATTGAAAGCAACAGGGAAACTCATGATCAGCGGAGGAATGCTTTCGTTGACGGGTATGCAGTTACAGCCTATATCTGCTGGTATACCTGCTGCTATCGTTGCGGCGGTTGTCAATCGGCAAGTGATTCCCTCAATCAACGCTGCATTGATCAATATTCCTGTACCACAACTGACCAATCTGTTTGGCAGCGGCCTGGCAGCCAGTCCGAAAACAGGCGCAGTTATCAACGGCCCCGCGTTGGAAGTGGGGGCGCGCATCACGGGGCAGACCGGAATCGCAGCAGCAGATAGCCCGGCTCCAGCGACCCTTGCTGCGCTTAATAGCAGTAATGCTTCCAATGCATTGATCATTGCGATGGTGTCATCTGCGGCTGTCAATGTGTTGTCCAAGAAGATGCTCCCGCCACTGTCGTATGCATTTGACAGACGCGCCACTGCGGCGGGATTCGGTGCGGGAATCAAAGGCACAATCAAAGCAACTCATCCCATACTCACCGTGACCGGTGGAAATGGGACAATCAAGACCACGATTTCGTTCTCTAATCTCAAGGGTGGAATAAAAGCCCCCATGGTCTCGTGGAAGTGGGTGTCGCTTACGGTGCCCGATTTCAAGGTTGTAGTTCAGCATACACTGGGAGCAGTTGACTCGAAGGGTGTGATTACACTCACCGGCTTGGCGAGCATTAACGTATCGTTGAGCTGGCCTTTTGTTCTCAATCCGGTAGAAGCCTTGGTAGAGGATATGCTCGACAAAATCCTAAAGCTGTTCAAGGGCCAAATAGAAAGTGCGATCACAGGCAAGAAGTTTGTGCTGTTCGAACTGCCGCCTGATATTCCTGGGACGGGTCTGGATTCCACTTTGAGTTTCGATCCAAGTGGAGGTGTGCGTTACTTCAACAGTTCCGTGCAAGCATTGGTGCGGGTTAGCTGAAGGCCAGCGTATGAGCACAGTTTCATAGAAGTTCAGCAGCTTTGCTTCTTGCTGTTGTGCCTACCCGCCCGATGCCTTTGCCTAACCGAGTGCTCAACTGCCGCAATAGACGCATGTGGCCCCAAAACCGCCACGCCCTGGAAACTTTCCAGGGCGTGGTCTTTCATCAAGCGTTGTGCCGCACCTCGCGCCGAACCCCGCGCTTTCTTTCCCTCCTCTCCTGGAACTGGCGTCGCTGGATCCAGCGCTTCAGGTCTCCAGGCCCACAATGCCGTCAAAGATCAGTGTCGCACACTCAACACAGGCTGCTTTGACGGTCTGCCAGTCATGCCACCGCGCATCAAGATTCTTGTACTCGGCCAGGTTGAGTTCCTCGAGATCATAAGGCAGCGGATTGGAAAGTTGAATCTGCAACTGCTGTAAAGCCGATTCCTGATTGGGTTGCGGATAGAGTTGGTCAAAAGAACACAAAGCCTTGATCACACCTTCGCTGCCCAGGTGATCGGCTAGAGCGGCAAAATCGAGATAGTCACGGGTGGCATTTCGCAACAGAATCAAGACGCCTTTAATGCGCAGCATTTCGGCTTCGGTGGGGAGGGTGATGGTTTCACCTTGAAACGCGACCTGTGTCGTTTCAAGCGGCTCATTCCGAATCAACTGTCGCACACCGGTTTCGATGCCGTCCAGACTGCCGAGAATCTGCACCGGGCGCTTGACGCGGGCAGTCTTCCAGCCGGCAACCGCTTCAAGTTCAGCCAACACCTGATCGAAGTGCTGGCGGAGATCGTTGAGCACGTGATCGGCGTCGGTGGATAGACGATGATGGGCATACACCGCTGCAGCGCTGCCGCCCACCAGGATCGCTCCCGGGAGAATGCGTTGGAGGTGTGCTGCCGCAGCCAGTACTTGCTCCCAATCAGGCCAGGTGTCGTTCGGCATACTGTTTCCAGAAGTGATAGCGTTGGGCGTAAGGATCAGTCACATGCGCCTGACACACACGCAGCACTTTCTCCAGCAGAACGCGATCGGCCAGCACTGCCTGACGCAGGCGGGCCCAATCCTGCCGTTTGCCGCGTGCAATGATATCGTCAATCGCGGCCAGGGTGAAATTCTGATGCGTGAGGTGACGATGGATCATAGTGTGATTATACAACGGACTCCTGGCATTGCCAAGGTCTTTTGTCACTCAGCAATGGGCAGCGCTTCAATCTCGGACCGTGTGACCCATCCGTGTCGTTCTACCCAACGCATCTGCGTCCCGAAGCTCTCCAAATATCACCGCTTCCCGCCGTTTGATTTTGGCCTGAAATTCGTTATACTGAAGTCAAGCGTCACAAATCAGGAGTCAAAAATTCCTGCCGACTCCCGACTTTTGACTCCTGACTCTTGACTGTTGAGTGGAGGCGTCCATGTCCTTTCCGCCTGCTGGTTTCATTCAGATCGAATCTGCCGTGCCGGGCATTGAGGTCTTCATGCCCGCGCCGGAGGATGAGGGGCTGCAAAAGCCCATCGTGGACTTCAAGTGCCCCAGTTGCCGGGCGACGACGGCGTACAGCGTCGAAGATGGTGGGTTGCGCTGCCAGCATTGTGGGTACTATGAGCCGCCGAAGCACACCGTTGTCGGCAGGAATGCCACGACCTTCGAGTTTCAGGCTGCGCTGTTCGAGCCGGCGGAGGCGCACGGCTGGGGCGAAGCGCGCCAGGAAATCCACTGCCAGAATTGCCAGGCGCGGACCTCGCTGCCGCCAGAGGCATTGACGTTCACCTGCCCCTTTTGCGGCTCGAACAAGGTCATTCAGCAAGAAGCCGCGCAGGACGCGCTGCGCCCGCGCTATCTGCTCCCGTTCCAGGTGACGCCAGAACGCTGCGCCCCCATTGCCCAGGAATGGCTCGGCAGCAGTTGGATGATTCCCGGCGACCTCAAGCGGCTGGCGCGGATCGCGGATTTTCTCCCCATCTACTTGCCCTTTTGGATCTTCAACGCCGCGACGCGGGCCTCGTGGAAGGCGCAGGTAGGGCACACCGTCACCGAGCGCTACCGCGAGGGCGGCGAGTGGAAGACGCGCACGCGCACGGAATGGCGGTGGGAGTCCGGCAAGGTGTCGCAGCGCTTTGCCGACCTGCCGGTCTTGGGGACGACGAAGCTCAGCCAGGTGTTGATGGGGCGCATTCAGCGCTTCGATATGGCGCAGCTGACCCGCTACGAGCCGAAATTCCTGGCGGGCATGCGCGCGCTGGCTTATGATGTGCCGCTCGAAGCTGCGTGGGCTGCGGGCCGCGAGCAGATGCGCGAGGCCACGCGCGAAGCCTGCCGTGATCAAGCCAGCACCTCGCAAATCCGCAACTTCAGCATGAGCCTCGACTTTGCCGACGAGAGCTGGCGCTACATCCTGGCGCCGGTCTACGTGGCGGTGTATCAGTACCAGGGCCATCCCTACCAGGTGATGATCAACGGGCAATCGGGTGCAATTTCGGGTCAACGCCCGGTGGACTGGAACAAGGTCTGGTTGGCGATTGCCGCGCTGATGGCGCCGGGCTTCATCCTGGGCTTGCTCGGTGTGCTCACGCTGATCTTTGGCGTCGGCATTTTCCTGGGCATTCTGGGGCTGATTCTGCTGCTCATCGGCGGCGGCATCAGCTTCTACATTTACAAGCAGGCGGAGGAGATGGGTCATGCCTGAGACAGAACTCGAAGCCTGGGGGCGGGATGTGCGGGCGGCGCTCTGCCCGCGTTGTGATTGGGCTTATCTGCTGCCGGCGGAACGTCCGCTGCCGGCGGCAGTATCCCTGCCGCGCTGTCCGCACTGTTTCGGCGCGGAGCTGGTTTCCCTGGCTGAGGACGTGATGGAGCTGCCCACCATCCGCCCGCCGGAGCTGGTCCTGCCCTTCGAGGTGCGCGCCGAGGCGTTAGCGCAGCAGGTGACGCGCTTCGCTGAGGGGATCCCCTATCCGCCGGAGGATTTGAACCCGCAGACGTTGCGAGACCGTTTGCAGCCGATCTATCTGCCATTGTGGCTGGTGGACGTGGAGGCGGCGGCGGCGTGGCAGGCCGAGGCGGGTTTCAACTATGAAGTGGTCCGCCATCAGGAACAGTACAGCGACGCGAGCAGCTGGCGCACCCACCAGGCCAAGGAGACGCGCATCCGCTGGGAGCCGCGGGCCGGACGGCTGCAACGGCGTTACGACAACCTTCCCGTTCCAGCGTTGGAAGATGCGGCGACGCTGGAGCGCGCGTTGGGACGCTACCGGCTGGAAGCGGCGCGTCCGTATGCGCCGAATGTGGTGGATCACGGGTTGGTACGGCTGCCCAACCGCCTGCCCGAAGATGCCTGGCGCGACGCTGAACCGGTGTTGCAGGCCGCGGCGGCGGCGGAGGTGCAGCAGGCGGCTCGCGCGCATCATATCCGCGATTTTCGCTGGGCGTCGCAGGTGCAATCCCAGCATTGGACGCTGATGCTCAAACCGCTCTACACGACGTTCTACCATGATGACGCGGGCGCGCCGCAGCCCGTGCTCATCCACGGGCAGACCGGGCAGGTGAGCGGTGTGCGGCGCGCTTCGGCCAAACGCGCGCAGAAGACGGCGCTGATGCTGGGCGGCATCGCGGCGGCGGTGCTGTTGCTCAGCCTGCTCGCGCTCGTGGTCAGCATCGTCTTGCCGCCGCTGGCAATCATGGGCGCTTTGGGGATCCTCCTGGTGCTGATTCTGGGCTGCGCCGCGCTGATTCCACTGGTGCGCGTGTGGAATTTCAACCGCAAAAATACGTAATACGTAATACGTAATACGTACTGCGTACTGCACAGGACTTATGCAGCCAAGTACATTTGAACGCAGATAAACGCGGAGGGATGCAGATTTTCGCTGATCAGAAGGAAAAAATCCGCGCAAATCCGCGAAATCTGCGTTCAGAACTGCTTCTGGGCCAGTCATTGCGTAGTCTTGTGCAGATGCGTGACACACTTTACGCATTACGCATTACGCATTACGCATTACTCGTTACCCATCACCCATCACCCATCACGTTTCAGGAGGCATTTTCCATGAACGAACTCGTGCTTCAAACGGTGTATTTTGCGCGACCGGGCGGGGAGAACACCGACCGGGTTTTGGAGTTGGCGCGGGCGCGGGCCGAGGCGCTGGGAATCCGCAAGGCCATTGTGGCGACCAGCACCGGCGCGACAGGCGTGCGCGCGGCGGAGCTGTTGCCGGGCTTCGAGATCGTTGCGGTAACGCACTCGGCGGGCTTTCTTGGGCCGGATGTGCAAGACCTCACGCCGGAGAACGCGGCGCGCCTGGCGGAGCTGGGCGTCAAAGTGTTCACCGGTCAACACGCCTTCGGCGGGGTGGGGCGGGCCGTGCGCAAATTGTGGGGCACCTATCAGGTGGATGAGATCATGGCGCAGACGTTGCGCCTCTTCGGCCAGGGGATGAAGGTGGCTTTCGAGATCTCGCTCATGGCGGCGGATGCCGGGCTGGTCTCCACCCAGGCGCCGGTGCTCGTCATTGCCGGGGCGAAGCAGGGCACAGATACGGCGGTGATTCTCATCCCTGCCAATGCGCAGACGCTCTTCGAGCTCAAGCCGTTGGAGATTGTGTGTATGCCGTCGCCGAAGCATCCGGCGTTTTTATGAAGGCCTTGCCTTGACCGAAGACCGATGACGGAGGACCGATAGTGGATGGCTGGCGACCGATAACCGAAGAAGTTTGGGCAACCGGTCGTCGGTCCCCCGTCTTCGGTCAGCCCTTGAAGTGGATCTCATTGTAAACACACAATTTGGAGTGAATCGCGTATGGAATGCAAACAAGCCGAAAACAAGAAGTCCTGTAGCTGTTCGTACCCCTGCTCGCGGCGCGGATTGTGCTGCGAATGTGTGGCTTATCACCGCAGCCACGGCGAAATTCCCGGTTGCTTCTTCCCAGCCGAAGCCGAGCGCACGTATGACCGCTCGGTGGCATACTTCATCCAGGTGATGCAACAGCGGGGGCGGTGACTGCTGTTGTTGGTCAGCGTCCGTAGTAACCACGGCTCAAAAATCCTATTCTCAGAGGGCTAGATGAATTTCACTGAAGCTGAACAACGCTTTCGTTTTCTCGAAGATCAGCGCCAACGCGGCGTGCTGTCGCCGGAGCAATACCGCGCGGAGCTGGCGCAGCTCCGTGTGACCGATCCATGGGGCCGGCTGTGGATGTTGCAGGAGCAGACCGGGCAGTGGTTTGTGTTCCACGAGGGACAGTGGCGCGCCTCGCAACCGCCACAGCAGGCGCCGCCGCCGCCACCGCCGCCCAGCGTCGCGCCGCAGCTGCAAGTCCAGCCGCAGTCTCAAGCGCGTCCCGCACCGCCGCAGATGCAGCCGGCGCCCGTACAATCATCGTATCAGGCTCATCCCCAACCTCGCCCCGCTCAACCTCAGCCGCAGGCAGAAAAGAGCGGCGGCTGCGGCAAATGGCTGCTCTACTTCATCGCCTGGGCTGTGATCTGGACGATTATCGCGGTGGTCATCTACTTCGTTGCCGATCAGGAGCTCATGGCGGTGGCCGGGGTGGGATTGGCGGCGTTCCTGAGTATGATCCTGATGATCGCCATGCTCTCTTCCAATTGGCAAGGCACGATCATTGACATTCGCATCGAGCGCGAGCGCGTGGACGATGGCGACGGCGACTGGCACTGGCGCAACGTCGCCTATGCCTACGTCCGCCGCAGCAATGGCAAGGTCAAGCGGATGCGCGCCATGCCCGATTGGGACATCGGCGACCGGCTCGAAAAGCGGCGCGGCGAGGGCCAGGTGCGCCACTATCCGCATGGGTGAAACTGGTTGCTAGTTGCGGGTTACTAGTTGCTAGTTGCTGGTGATGGGTAACGGGTGACGGGGAATACTTCTTACTCCCTTACTCCCTTACT
>CAZDSF010000062.1:8740-11072 GCA_964508025.1 uncultured Anaerolineales bacterium | reverse complement strand
CTTACTCCCTTACTCCCTTACTTCATGAAGATGGACAACATTGAAGCAAAACTGATTTACGCCGGGCGTTTTCTGCACTTCTACCGCCATGCGAGCGGATGGGAGTACGTGCGCCGGCCCGCCGCCGTCGAAGGCGTCACCATCATCGCGGCGACGCCGGAGCGCAAACTGTTGCTGGTCGAGCAGTTTCGCATTCCCGTGGGGCGCCCCGTCATCGAGCTGCCTGCCGGGCTGGTGGGCGACACAGGAGCGGATGATGCGCCGCTCGCCGCCGCTCGCCGCGAGCTGGCGGAGGAAACGGGCTACACCTGCGCCGAGGTCGAGATCATCGGCGCGGGCACCTGGCTTCCCGGCGTGACCGATGAGCGCAACACGCTCTGCTGGGCCAAAGGACTGCACGGCCCTGCCGACCCCACCGGCGCGGATGAGGTCTACGCGCTGCCCGGCGCGCGCGGCATCGCGGTGGAGGGCGAGGCGTTGCGCGTCTACGCCGTGCCGCTCGCCTCTGCGCGGGCGTGGCTCGCTGCTCAGGTTGCGACAGGAAAAGTGGTGGATCTCAAGGTGTATCTGGGGATACTGTTTCTGGAACGGATGTGGCGTCCGTAGCTGCGACGCAGCAGTTCAAGTTGCTTCAACGGATGAATAGCGTGTTTTTGCGCCGACGCCTCGCGTCGGCGCAAAAACACGCAGAATGCTGCGTTTCTACGCGGCAGCGTTCATGGTCTTGCGATAAAAACCATCCTCGCCGCGCTCGCCGGTCTTGACGTAGCCCAGCTTCGGATAGAAGCGGTTCGTGCGCGTGTTCCAGGTGGGCGTATCGAGCGTCCAGGTTTTCGCCAGCGGATATGCGGCTTCCATCAACGCCATCGCTTGCGCGCCGATGCCCTGCCCTTGCACGTCCGGGTCAATGAAGATGCGGCCCAGCTCGTATTCGCGCGGCGCTTTGCGGAACACAATCAGCCCGCCCACGATGCGCCCGCCGTGCAGAATCTTGTAATAATCGCCATGTTTCATAATGTCGCGCTGCCATTGCGTCGAATCGTAGCCGGGCGGCCCGCCGGGGCCGGGCGCGCCGCAGTCCACGTCGCTGTCGAAAGCGCGCTTCGAGATCTCCGCCAGCGCTGCCGCATCGCGCGCGGTGGCTTTTTGCAGTGTGATAGTGGTATTCATCAAGTCTCCCTCAAGAATGGTAACAGGTGAGTAGAGAGCAGTGAGCAGGTGTACTACTCACCGCTCTCTACGAACGGGGTTTATTCCGCGATGGGCAGGTACAGGTCGAGATCGAAGTTTGCGCCGGGCTGTGCCACGCGGATGCGCTGCTCCAGCCATTGATGGTGCGCCGCTTTGTACGGGCTGTTCTCGCGCCAGGCGACGAGCTGCTGCCACGCGGCGGGGATGTCTTCCCACGGCGCGCGGACTTCGCAGCGTGCTACGGCGTACAGCCCGCCGGGGAATTCGATGATTTCCACATTTTCCCCTTCCGTTTCCTCCGGCGTCACCGTGAGCCAATACTCGTAGCCGTAGTTCGGGCTGCCGGGCGCGGGATTCGGGTTGTTGAAGCCGAAGATGCGGTGCGCCACGCTGAAATCGAGCAGTCCTTTCGGCTGCGCCCACGCCGCGAGCTTCTCCCAGGCGATCCCCTCCGGCCCTTCCCCATAACCGTGAAATCGCGCCGCGCGCAGCGGCTCCAGCTTGACGATACGGACTTCATTTGCATTCATTGTTCTCTCCTTAACCGTGATTTGATGTTTATCTGACCGATGACCGAAGACCGATGACCGGTGAATTTGTGATTTTTGACCGGTCTCTGTCTTCAATCTGTGCTTAGTATACACTTTTAAGTATGACATCTAGTGTCATAGTTTTGTGGTACAATAGGACCGAAGACGGAAGACGTACAATAGGACCGAAGACCGATGACCGGTATTTTTCTGCTCGGTCTTCCGTCCCCGGTCTTCGGTCATCTCAGTGAGGATATCTATTGGGGAGGAAGCCAGGGGATACAAGTTCGAGAATCTCGAAGTCTGGCAGCTTGCGCTTGAATATACCAACATGATCTATGCACTGAGTGAGTCCTTGCCGCGTTTTGAGGAATACAACCTCAAGAGCCAGATCACACGGGCGGCGACCAGTATTGCGCTCAATATTGCTGAAGGCTCTACCGGGCAGAGTGATCCCGAACAGGCGCGGTTTCTGGGCATGGCGATTCGCTCTTTGATTGAGACGGTTTGCCTGTCAACATCTCATTCACCAGCGGGGTTATTTGCACGATCTTACCCCTTTGCGCGAAGCCTATCGATACAGCCCCACTTGTTTATAAAAAAACATGGAA
>CAZDSF010000062.1:0-8730 GCA_964508025.1 uncultured Anaerolineales bacterium | reverse complement strand
GGGTTTTGCTATTTGTTTTTTACGGTTTGCCTTTAAAAAAATAATTAACACCGGGGGTTTTTTCCCCATATTTACCCTTTGCGCGAAGCCTATCGCTTCAGCCGCACGTTGTTCTTCAAACTCCAGGCATTCAAGAAATCGCTGGTTGGCGAGCCTGCTGTTCGAGATGATGAGGTGCTTTATGAGATTGATTCCACGCTTCCGTTTTGACCGAAGCCGGAGGATGGAAGACGGAGGACGGAAGCCCGAAGCCCGAAGATCGGATGCCTATAAGACGCTGCACTCCACAACAAAACCGGTCTCCGGTCATCGGTCTCCGGTCCCCGGTCATTCAAAAATGCGCGCTGATCGCTTACTCTCATTGCTGATGCTGCTGCAAACGCGCGGGAAGCTCTCCGCTCGCGAGCTCGCCGCCGAGCTGGAAGTCTCGGAGCGGACGATTTACCGCGACATCGAGGCGCTGGGCATGGCAGGGGTGCCCATCTATGCCGAGCAGGGGCGCGAGGGCGGCTTTGCGCTCGTGGATCGCTACCGCACGAGCCTGACGGGGCTTTCGGAGGGCGAGGTGCGCGCGCTCTTCATGCTCAGCATTCCCGCGCCGCTGGCCGAGCTCGGCGTGAGCCAGGAGCTCAAAGCCGCGCTGCTCAAGCTCGCCGCCGCGCTGCCCGCCGCCCGGCGCGGCGATGAGGAGCGGATGCGCCAGCGTTTCTACCTCGACGCGGTGGGGTGGGAGCGCGCCGAAGGGCCGACCCCGCATCTTAAGACGTTGCATCGAGCGGTGCTGGAAGATCGCCGCGTGCAGCTCAAATATCGCCCCGTCTTCTCCGGCGAGATCGAGCAAACGGCGGATGCTTATGGCCTGGTGGCGAAGTCCGGCGACTGGTATTTTGTCTTTGCCTGCCAGGGCCGGGTGCGGGCGCGGCGCGCGGCGGAGTTCATGGATGTGCGTCTGACGGGGGAACGCTTTGCCCGTCCCGCCGACTTCGAGCTGGAAGCGTTCTGGAAGGCGTGGTGCGCCGAGCGCGCCGAGGAGCGCGCGCAGTTCCGCGTGCGGGTGCGCGTCGCGCCGCGCGCGCTCGAATGGCTGCCACTGCACCTGGGCGGCGGCGCGCGCGAGGCGCTGGCTCACGCCGGCCCGCCCGATGCGGAGGGCTGGTTCACCCTCGACTTGTTCTTCGATTACCTGGAGACTGCCCGCGCCCGGCTGTTGGGGCTAGGCGGCGCCGTAGAGGTGCTGGAGCCGGATGCACTGCGCCTGAGTCTGCGCGATTTCGCAGAACAGATTGTGCGTGTGTACGCAGAGAAGCCGTGAAACGTTCGACCGAAGACCGGGGACGGAAGACAGATACAGAACACTGCCGGAGGAGATTATTCCCGCCCGGCAGTGTTTCTTCAATCCAAAATCCACAATCGAAAATTTAAAATCCCGTGATCGCCATGCGCACATCCACGGCCCACGCGCCCTGACCTTCTGCGCCGACGATGAGCGGGTTGATGTCCAGCTCGCTGAGCTGCGGGAAGTCGGCGACGAGCTGCCCGACGCGGCGCAGCGTGTCCACCACGGCGGCGATGTCGCCCGGCGCTTGCCCGCGCACGCCCGCCATGATTTTGCCCGCGGCGGTCTCCGCGATCATGGCGCGGGCGTCTTCGGCGCAGAGCGGCGCGAGCCGGAACGCCACATCTTTGAGCACCTCGACGTAAATCCCGCCCATGCCGAACATGAGCAGCGGTCCGAATTGTGGATCGCGTTGCGCGCCGAGGATGACTTCTTGCCCTTTGGGCGCCATTTGCTGCACCATGAGGGCGCGGTCGGTGTGCTCGCCCACCATGCGGGCGAAGGCGGCGCGCACCTCATCGGCGCTTTGCAGGCCAAGCGCAATCCCGCCCACATCGGCTTTATGGATGAGGCCCGGCGCGATGAGCTTGGCGACGACGGGATAGCCCGCCTGTTCTGCCAGCGCGGCGGCTTCATCGGCGGTGCGCGCGATGCCGGAGAACGGCACGCGGATGCCGTAGGCTGCCGCCACGGCCCCCGCCGTCTCCGCATCGAGGAAATAGGGCGCGTGGTCTTGCTCCTCTGCTCCTCCGCCCCTCTGCTCCCATGCCGCCGTCAAAATCTCCCACGCCCGCTGCCGATCCACATCGGTCAATGGCTCCGGCGTCAGATCGGGGCGCGCTTGGAGCTGCGCGTATTGCCACAGGCCGCCCAGGGCCTTCGCCGCGCGGGTGGGATCCTGGTAGAAGGGGACGTGGCCTTCGTGGAGGATGTGGATGGCTTGGGTGATGCTCACGCCGCCCACGAGACAGCACACCACGGGCTTCGCCGCGCGCGCCGCTGCCGCAACGACGTGCCGCGCGACCTCGTTCACCGGCGTGATGGCCTGCGGCACGAACATGGCAATCGCCATATCCACGCCGGGATCGGCCAGGATGAGGTCGAGCGCGGCGCTGAACATCTCGGCGCGGGGGCCGCCGAGCATATCCACCGGATTGCCCAGCTGTGTGCCTGCCGGCGTCACTTCCTTGAGCTTCGCCTGCGTTTCGGGGGTCAAATCCGCCATTTTGAGGCCCACATCATCCAGCCCATCGGCGGCGAGCGCGGCGGGGCCGCCCGCGTTGGTGAGTAGCGCCACGCGCGGCCCGGCGGGCAGCGGCTGATGCGCCAGCGCCATGGCAATATCGTTCTGCTCCTGGAGCGAGTTCGCCATCACCACGCCGGCGCGATGACATGCGGCTATGTATGCGCGCCCCGTCCCGGCAAGCGCGCCGGTGTGCGAGGCCACGGCCCGCGTCCCAGCGGAGGTGCGCCCGGCTTTGACGATGACGATGGGCTTCTCGCGGGAGACAGCGGCGGCGGTCGCCACAAAGCCCGGCCCATCGGGGATGCCCTCAGCGTAGAGGTTGATGACTTTGGTGTGCGGGCTGGCGGCCATCATGCGGATGCCGTCGGCGATGTTCACATCCACCTGGTTGCCCAGGCTGGCGATGCGGCTGAAGCCCACGCCCATCTGGATCGCCCAATCAATGGTGCCGCCCACAATGGCGCCGGAGTGCGAGGCGAAGCCAATCGCGCCCTGTTTGGGCATCTGGCTGATGAAGGTGGTATCCAGCGGAATGTAGGTATCCATCGTGCCGACGCAGTTGGGGCCGATGAGGCGCATCCCGTACTCGTCGGCGATGGTCTTGAGCGAGCGCTCCAGCGCTGCGCCATCCTCGCCCACCTCGCGGAAGCCGCCGGTGATGACGATGACGACCTTGAGGCCGCGTTCGCCGCAGGCCCGCAGCTCGCCAGGGACCAGATCGGCGCGGACCATGATGACGGCCAGCTCGATGGGATCGGGTACAGCGGCAATGCTGGGATAGATCGTGAGGCCCAACATCTCCCCGCCCTTGGGGTTGATGGGGTAGATCGGCCCCTGATAGCCATGTTCTTTGAGATTCCGCACCACGCCATAGCTCAGCTTGGCGGGGTCGTTGCTCGCGCCGATCACGGCCACGCCCTGCGGATCGAAAAACAGTTCCAACGGATTCGTCATGGGTTGCTCCTTTTCTGGTTGCGGGTTGCGGGTTACTGGTTGCGAGTTGCAAGTTGCGTGTTACTGGTTGCTGGTTACTGGTTGCTTTTCGTTTTCTCGCCTTTTCGCCTTTTCGCCTTTTCGCCTTTTCGCTTTCTCGCTTTCTCGCTTTCTCGCTTTCTCGCTTTTTCGTCCTCTCGCTAGATGATACTCACGGTTGGGATTTTGTCCACTGTCAAACGTGACTTTTGATTCGTGACTTGACTCGCTTTTTCGCCCATCTGCGTTACAATACGATGGACTGCCGGGTTATGGCGAGGTTAGAGTGCCGCCCGGCGGTCTTTTTCTGTAAGGAAGAGGTTATGCGTAAAGTTGCTGATGTTACACGGTATTTCATACCCCGTTTGGGACGCCCGATTGTGCCGGGAACCTTTCGGGCGAATTTTTTGCATCTCTATCTGGATATTGCCTGGTTTGCCATGACGGCGGCAACGGCGATGTCCTTTATCGGCGTCTTTATCACGCGACAGGGCGCTTCGGCTTTTCAGTTGGGCTTGATGAGCGCCGGCCCCGGGGTGATGAATCTGCTGGTCTCCATGCCCGCCGGCCGCTGGCTGGAGCGCCGTCCCGTAGAGAAATCGGTGCTGTGGACGGCGATTCTCGCTCGCGTTACTTACATCCCCTGGGTGCTGTTGCCGTTTTTCATGGGGCCGATGGCGCAGGTGTGGGCCGTGTTGACCCTGACAGTGCTGGCGAGCATTCCGAGCGCAGCGTTGAACATCGGCTTCAACACACTTTTCGCCGAAGCTGTGCCGCCGGAGTGGCGCGGCCACGTCGCCGGGCGGCGTAACGCGCTCTATGCCGTGATCTTCATTGCGGTGACGTTGCTGGCAGGGTGGATTCTTAACACGCTGCCATTCCCGCTAGGCTACCAGGTGATTTTTGCGCTGGGTGTGGTGGGCGCGGCGATGAGTACGGTGCATCTGGGATTTATCCGGCTTCGGCAGCCGGAGCCTGCTGCGCCAGTTCCCGTCGCGCCGTCGCTTGCGCCCTCGAAGCGTTCGGGCTTGCGCCTGGAAGTGCTACGCGGCGCGTTCGGCAAAGTGCTGGCGGCATTGTTCTTATTTCACCTGACCCTGTTTATGGCCGGCCCCTTGTTCCCGTTGTACATGGTCAATGACTTGCAGCTCACGGATTCTCAAATCAGCGTGGGGACGGCGCTCTTTTATGTGGCGATGCTGGTGGGGTCGCTGGGGCTGGGGGGGCTGGTGCGCCGCTGGGGCAATCAGAAGCTGACCGCGATGGGGGCTTTGCTGATTAGCTTTTATCCGTTGGTGATGGCGCTGGGGCGGGGTGTGGGGATGTTTTTCCTGGCATCGCCCTTTGGCGGATTTGGTTGGGCGCTGGCAGGCGGGGCGATGATCAATTGGCTACTGGAGCACGTCTCGCCAACGGAGCGGGCCGCGTCGCTGGTGTGGTACAATCTGGCAATCAACGGTGCGATGCTGCTCGGCTCGCTGCTTGGCTCGGCAGGCGGCGATTGGATGGGCGTCCGCACGGCGCTGTTTGTTTTCGCTGGCGTTCGGATGCTTGCAGCGCTGTATATTTTCAAGCGCGGGTAAGATGCTGCAAGGGCATAAGCGGTTTTGGGAAGTAGGGATTTGGGGAGATAAGGAGGTGGGGAGATGAGTGCAAATGTCCGAGTAAATTCTCCCCATCCCCCCAGCTCCCCAGCTCCCGATCTCCTCCGCCCTTCTGCGCCGCCGCTTCTCGGTGTGCTTTTCGTAGCGTTGGGGGCGCTGGGTTTCAGCAGCGGCATTATCTTCAACCGGGCGATTGTGGGGCTGAACGGGCCGCAGATCGCGTTTTTCCGGGCGCTTTCGGGCCTGGCGCTCTTTTCGCTGATTGCTGCGCGCGATCCGCAGACGTTCCGCGTGCGCAGTTACCGCGCGGCGTGGCCGCTGCTCCTGGGGCTGGGCGTCTCGGTGGGGGCGACGGCGACGCTGTACATGACCTCGCTGCGCTATACGACGGCGGCGACGGCGGTGCTGCTCAACAATACGGCGGTGATCTACGTGGCGCTGCTCTCGCCGTGGATGCTCAAGGAGACGCGCCCGCGTTTCACCTGGGTCAGCCTGGCGCTGGCGCTATTGGGCATGGTCTTCATCACCGATCCGGCGCATATTGATTTTCGCTCCGATTCCTGGCTGGGTATTATGGCGGCGCTGGCAACGGGCGTGACTTACGCTTTTGCGATGCTCTTTAGCCGCTTGCTGGGTCGGCGCGTGAGCGGTGTGACGCAATCCTGGTGGAGCATCGGCATCGCTGCGCTGATCGCTGCGCCGTTTGCGGTGGGGACGCCGTGGGCGGCGGTGCGCGTCAACTGGTATTGGCTGGCGGCGCTGGGCACGCTGGCGCTGAGTATTCCCTACTTTCTCTACTTTCAGGGCCTCAAGCGGGTCAAGGCGCAGATTGTGAGCATGATCGGTTTGCTGGAGCCGGTCTGCGGCGTGCTGATTGGGATTTTTCTTTTCCGGGAGGCGCCCAACGCGCTGGGTTT
This sequence comes from uncultured Anaerolineales bacterium, assembly GCA_964508025.1. GTDB lineage: Bacteria > Chloroflexota > Anaerolineae > B4-G1 > SLSP01 > JAAZNO01. The sequence goes on along the minus strand of CAZDSF010000062.1, from coordinate 2,655 downwards.
TGCGGGCATGGTGTTGATCTTCGCCAGCATCGTCCTGATCTCGCGCTGAGGGTGGGGTAACGCCGATTCACGCAGATGTAACGCAGATGCCGCAGATTTCACAGATTGCGCAGATTTTTGATAGTTTCTGATCGGCGTGTATCCGCGTAAATCTGCGTGAATCGGCGTCCGATTTTGAAACGCAGATGACGCGGAGAGGTTTCATCCTTCCGCCTTCATCCTTTCTTAAAGGGGGTCGCGTATGATTGTGTACTTCAACGGGCAGTTTATGTCCAAAGAGGCGGTGTGTATTTCCCCCGATGATCGGGGCTTTCTCTTCGCCGATGGCGTCTATGAGGTGATCCGCGCGTATAACGGCGCACTGTTCCACGCGGATCTCCACTTCGCGCGCTTACAGCGCAGTATGAGTGAGCTGCGCATTCCGGCGCCCGATCTGGGCGTGCTGGAAGCGGCATGTGTGGAGCTGCTGGCGCGCAACGACCTGCTCGAGACGGATGCCCGGCTCTATCTGCAAATCACCCGTGGCGTCGCGCCGCGCACGCACATCTTCCCCGATCCGCCGCCGACGCCCACGGTGTATATCACTGCCGGCGCCATCCAGCCGCCAACCCGCGAGTGGGAGACCGGCATCAAAGTGATTCTCACGCCCGACATCCGCTGGGCGCGCTGCGATATCAAGGCGTTGATGTTGCTGCCCAATATCCTCGCGAGCCAGGAGGCGCACGAGCAGGGCGCGTGGGAAGCCATCCTCGTCCGCAACGGCGTGGTGATGGAAGGCTCGCATACCACCGTCTGCGGGATCTTCGATGGCGCACTGGTCACGGCCCCGGTGACGAATAACATTCTCGGCGGCGTGACCCGTGAGGTGATTCTCAAAGCCTGCCGCGAGCTGGGCATTCCCGTCAAGGAATTTCCCATCTTCGAGAACGAGTTGCCCCGCGCGGAGGAGCTGCTGATTTTGGGGACGACGACGGAAGTGATGCCAGTGGTGCAGGTGGATGACTGGTTCGTGGGCGATGGCAAACCGGGGCCGCTGACGCGAAAATTGCAGCGCGCATACCGCGAGATTGTGGCGCGGGAGCTGGCGGCGGCGAAGCGATAAGGCGAGAAAGCGAGAAAGCAGCAAGCCACAAGCAACCAGCAACCAGCAACCAGCAACCAGCAACCCATAACCCATAACCCGTAACTCTAAACTGATCAGGAGGTGTTCGTTGAGCGATTTGAAATGGTGGCAAAGGGCGGTGTTTTACCAGATTTATCCGCGCAGTTTTGCGGATGGGAACAGCGATGGTATCGGCGATCTGTACGGCGCGATTGAGAAGCTGGACTATCTCAAGTCTCTGGGCATCGAGGGGATCTGGCTCTCGCCGCACTATCCCTCGCCCAATTTCGATGTGGGCTACGATATCGCCGATTACACGGATGTGGATCCCGACTACGGCGATCTGGCGACGTTCCGGCGCTTTCTCGATGAGGCGCACGCGCGCGGCATCCGCGTGATTCTGGATCTGGTGCTGAATCACACGTCACACGAGCATCCATGGTTCAAGGAATCCGCTTCCAGCTGTGACAATCCCAAGCGCGATTGGTACATCTGGCGCGACCCCGCGCCCGATGGCGGGACGCCCAACAACTGGGAATCCACCTTCGGCGGCTCGGCGTGGGAATTCGACGCGACGACGGGGCAATACTACTATCACTTTTTCCTCAAGGAGCAGCCCGATCTCAACTGGCGCAACCCGGAGGTCAAGGCGGCGATGTGGGCGGCAGTGCGCTTCTGGCTCGATATGGGCGTGGATGGTTTCCGCCTCGACGCGATTGATACGATCTTCGAGGAGCCGGCGCTGCCGAATCACACGGCGAAGATGACGCAGGACGAACTCTATCGCCGCGCCGGACGTCCGCGCTGGGAGGAGTCGGATCCTGAGATTTTGGAGCAGTGGCGGTTGCTGTTCGAGCATCAGCGCTCGCTGCCCGGCATCCACGAGCTCTTCCAGGAGCTGCGGCAGCTGGTGGACGAGTATGAGGATCGCATGTTGGTGGGAGAGACGGCGGAGATCTCCTACTACGGCGACGGCGACAACGAGCTGCAAATGGCTTTCAATTTCCCGCTGATGCGCACCGACCGGCTGACGCCGCAGTGGATCCGCGACAATCAGCGCGAGCGGCTGGGGGCGCTGCCGCCGGGCGCGTGGCCCTGCAACTGCCTGGGCAATCACGACCGTTCGCGCGTTTACACGGCCTACGGGTACGTTGCGCCGGGCGAGTGTTCGCCGCGCGCCGATGCCATCGCGCGGCTCTCCCTGGCGCTAATGTTGACGCTGCGCGGCACGCCTTTCCTCTACAATGGCGAGGAGATCGGGATGACGGATTTCATCGTCCCCGATATGGCGCACATGCGCGATACGATGGGCCAGTGGCTCTATCGTCTGTATCGGGACCTGTTCGCTAAGTCCGAAGAGAAGGCGATCTGGCACGCTTTGGTTGGCAGCCGCGATAAGTGCCGCACGCCGATGCAGTGGGCCGACGCGCCGAACGCGGGCTTCTCGCCGGCGGGGGTGACGACCTGGCTGCCTGTGAACCCGAACTACGCGGAAGGCGTCAACGTGGCGGCGCAGGAAGCGGATCCCGACTCGATGCTCGCGTTCTACCGGC
>CAZDSF010000061.1:15019-24929 GCA_964508025.1 uncultured Anaerolineales bacterium | reverse complement strand
CCAACTTAAACCGCCTGGTGTTTTTTTTCACCCAACACACCCGCCGGGCCGCTCGTTTGAGCGGCCCGGCTCTCTTTTGAAGAAAACGCTCAGCCTTTGATGACCGCCAGAGGGCGCACCCGCGCCACCTTCCGCGCCAGCCCTGCGCCCACCACCGACTCCACCACCACGCTGACATCCTTATAAGCATGAGGCGCCTCTTCGGCCAGGCCGCGCAGGCTCCCGGTCTGCACCAGAATGCCCTGACGCTTCAGTTCTGCCTGCACCTGCTCGCCGCGCGCGCTGCGCGTGGCGGCTTTGCGGCTCATCATGCGCCCCGCTCCGTGACAGGTCGAGCCAAACGTTTCGGTCAGCGCTTCCGGCGTGCCCACAAGCACAAACGAAGCCGTGCCCATAGAGCCGGGAACGAGCACCGGCTGCCCCGTCTGCCGGAAACGCGCCGCCAGATCGGGATGCCCCGGCGGAAAAGCGCGCGTTGCGCCCTTGCGATGCACCACCAACTTGACCGCCCGCCCCTCGACAGTGTGCGTCTCCACCTTGGCAATGTTGTGCGCCACATCATAGACCTGCCGCAACTGCCAATCCGCCACCTTGCCCGCGAGGACTTGCTCGAATGATACCCGCACGAAATGCGCCAGGAGCTGCCGGTTGGCAAAAGCGTAATTCGCCGCCGCGAACATCGCCGCGAGATAATCCCGCCCCTCCGGCGAAGTCAACGGCGCGGCGACCAGTTCCCGATCCGCAATGGGAATGTTGTAGCGCTGCGGCGCATCCTGCAAGCGGCGCAAATACTGTCCACAGACCTCGTGACCCAGACCGCGCGAGCCGCAGTGAATCTGCACAACCACGCAGCCCTCGCGCAACCCGAATTCGCGCGCCGCATCCGCATCAAAAATCTCATCCACCACATCAATTTCCAGAAAGTGATTACCCGCGCCCAGGGATCCCAACTGTGGGATGCCGCGTTCTCGTGCGCGCGGCGGGACAGCCTCGGCGCGTGCGCCAGGCACGCGCCCGCCATCCTCCGTCGCCTCGAGGTCTTCGCGGGTGGCATAGCCATTGGCTTTGGCCCACTCCGCGCCGTTTTCGAGCACCTGATCCAACGCCTTAGTGGAGAGCCGAATCGCCCCCTGCTCCCCCACCCCGCTGGGGCAATTCTGGTAGATCGCGCGCGTCAAATCTTCCAGATACGGCGCAACCTCAGCGTGCGGGATAGTCGAAGCCAACATTCGCACCCCGCAGTTGATGTCGTAGCCCACGCCGCCCGGCGAGATCAAACCCCGGTCATAGGGAAATGCCGCCACGCCGCCGATAGGAAAGCCGTAACCCTCATGGACATCGGGCATAGCCATCGCCGCTTTCACGATGCCGGGCAGCATCGCCACATTGCAGAGCTGCTGCACGGAACTATCCCGGAACGCCTGCTCGAAAACCTCAGCATTGCCGAAAATGCGCGCCGGCGCCTGCATCCTGGGATCATAGGTCTTGGGCAACTCCCACACGAAAGGACTCGCCTGACGAAAATCTTTCTTGTCTGGCATCGGACACCTCCCTCCCTTAAAATCGTAATGGGTGAGCAGTTTGGGTACGCCGAACTGTTCCTTACGTATCGAAAACCACCTGCGTTTCAAACCCGGAGTCCACGGCGCGGATGCTAAGATCATGAAACGTCGCCGCCTTCACATAGGCCAGGCGCTCCGACGCTGGGCCGCCAAATGCCGTCGCCTGCAACGTGGTTTCGGTCAACACATCGAAACAGAAAGCCACGTAAGCCCACAGCCCATCCTCGCTGAGATAGAGCAGCTCATTCAACCAATCCACCAACAGCGCCTCCCAATCCGGCGCATGGAGGGAAATTGTTGCCGTGCGCGTGAGCGGGATGGTCGCAATGTCGGTCATCAAGGAAAACATGCCCCGTCCTGCCGCCGCAAACAGCGCGGGAAGATCCGGCGCCGTCACACGCAACGCCAGATCCGCCGTATGTTCGCGCTCTTCCCAGCTTCCGGCGCGGGACAAAGCCGCCGCTGCAATCCGCACCTCGATAAAATCCGCCACCCCTGCCGTATCCTCCAGCGCGAAACTGGGCCCTTCCCAGGCAGAATCCAGCGTATCAGAAACGACCGCAATGCGCCCCACAATATCGGGCAACAATGTGGTCGTGCAAGCGGCGCGCAGCACCTCGATTTTGGGCAGCGGCCCATATTTGTCGCCTTCGACCAGCACCACATCCACATCTTGCACGGTCGCGGCAATCGCAGCCGGCGAAGGGGCGTGCGCGCGGCGGGTGCGCACAACCCGTTCCGGCGTCACCAGCAGCGTCTCCACCGCCCCCGCATCCCAGAAACGGCGCGTATCCGCGCCCGGCGCGTCGGTCTCGATATCGGTGTGTCGCGTGTGTTTGAGCACCGCCACCCGATACCCGCGCTGCGTCAGAAGCGCCACGACGCGCTCCAGCAGCGTGGTCTTCCCCACACCGCTGCGCCCCACAAAACTGAAGCCGGGAATGGTCATGCGCTAACCTCCTTCAGGCGCAGAATGCTCCGCTTCCCAGGCGCGGAGAAAACCTTCAACCGCGTGCACAATGGCTTCTGGGGATAGCGCGCTGGTGTCGAGATAAAAATCGCAGTGTTGGCGCGCATGAGCCAGGCGAAACTCGCGTTCTTCCTGCCACCAGGACGAGGGCGCCGCCAGGCCTTCGCGTTGGGCGGCAACCTCCTGGCTCACGTCGAGGTACAACAGAATATCGGGATTGGTGATGCGCTGCCACATCGTCGGCGTCGCCGAATGCTCCTGCCGGATTTCGCGCACCACATAGCCGTTCGCGCGCAGTTGGCGCGCCAACACCGACTTGCCGGCAGAGCATGGGCCTACAATCCCGATCAATGGCTTAGCCATCGCTTCTCCGACATCCCCGAAACGGGCGGCAGCGCACCGGAGCGCAACGCCGGTTCAAGCATCCGGCAGCGGCATTTCCACCCGCAGAAAACGTGGGCCAACGCCGACTCCCGGCAATACCTGCAACACCGCCACGCTGGTATCATCTACTGGACGTTGTTCATCCAGCGCCATCGCCTGCGAGAGCAGCCCATCGGCGATGGCTTGCGCCGCAGGGGAAGTTTCCCACAACGCCGCGAGGGTCGCCGCTACGTCCAACGACTGTCCGCGCCGGCTGCCGGCGTGCAGCACCCCATCGGTGAACGCGCACACCATCAAGCCCACCTCCAATGGAAGCGAGTCCACCAACGGGCGCACATGACGGTGAAAGCCCAGCGCCGGCGCAGAACCCGGCAACCGCCGAATCTCGCCATCGGGGCCGCGCAGATAGACTTCTGGATTACCGCAGCGCGTCACCACCAGCGAGCGACTTTCCAGATCCACAGACAGAATCACCAACGTGGCTGAGACTTTGCCATCACGGAGCGCATGCAGCACATCATTGGCGGCGCGGGCAGCCGCGCCATCGCGCACGCCTTCCGCCAACTCCGTGACAACTTTGCGCACGACCCAGATGCTCACCTGTTTGGCCGCCGGCCCGGAACTCTGCCCATCGGCAAGCACCAGCGACAGGCCCCCACGAGGGCGCTCGATCAGTTCCAGCGTGTCGCCGCTCTGCCGCACAGCCCATTTGTTGATTTTTGCTACCGCAGCCGAGAGATGCATGTGTCACTCAACAACCATATGATTCGCGCAGCAGGGTCACGCGCTATCCGCATCCGCCCCGGCGTTCTCCTCCCAGGCGCCAGGCTCAGGCAACACGCGCGCAATCGCGTTCAACAGGATTTCCACTTCCACGCCTTCTGCCAGACGCACACGAGCCAGATTGTGCTCACGATCCACATGCACCAAACGCCCGATGAATCCCCCAATGGTAAGCACCCGCTGCCCCGCCTCCAGAGTCGCCGTCTTCTTGGATTCCTTGCGGCGCGCCAGCCATTGCGGCAAAAACAAGAACAGCATCGAACCGCCGAGCAGCAAAATCCAGATCGTCATATCGCCATTGCCAGCACCCATGTGTCACACTCCTCCAGGAAATAGACCTGCTACAACATCATTTGCGGGATAGACCAGATATAGCCTTGCCCATTCATTATACCCCCGCCGACATGGAGAACAAGGTCGGGAGCTCTGTGGCGCTAGGGCAACTTCTCGATGATAGCCCAGAACACGTGCGAGCGTGGAGGACTATCCAGATGCACGCGCGCTCCCAAGGACTGAAACAGCGCGGCGAGCGCTTCGGGCGCAAAGAAACGGCTGCGCATAAGCGCCAGGCGCTCACCCAGAGCCACCGCCTTTACAGCCAGGCGCCGCACATCGAATTCCTCAATCACGAGCCGTCCGCCCGGCGCTAACACTCGCAGCAGTTCCGCCGCCGCAGCCGCCTGATCCCAGAAATGGTGAAAGCTATCCACGGCCACGATGCGGGAAAACGTTCCGGCGACAAAAGGCAGCTGCTCCGCTGCGCCCTGACACACCGCGCAACAACCCTTGCCGCGAGCCTGATGCAACATGCCCCACGAGGGGTCGAGAATCAACAATCGGGCCCCGTTGCCTTGCAACCTCTGCGTGATGCGCCCCGTGCCGCCGCCCACATCCAGCAACATACTCCCAGGCTCCAGAGCCAGCAGCGCCGCCAGATGCGATGTGTCTGGTGGGCGGATGATACGCTCATATAGCGGTGAAAGCAACCCAAAGTGATCGAACGGCGGTCTAGGCATGATGGTTCCTCCGTAAGGCAGCGCCCGGTGACATGTTGCCGCCTGGCGCAAGCCGGGTACAATAATCGTATGTTGTCCAAGTCACGACAGGATGGTGAGCCATGGAAGTGCGTCAACTCGTGAAAGTGCTGCTGCGTCGGTGGTGGCTGGTGGCATTGCCGATACTCGTTGTCGCGGTGTATCTGGGAGCAACAGCCTCTCCGCCTGCGACCACCTACCAGACAGTCATGCGCTTTGCCGCCGGCACTGAACCGGCGGGGCTTTCGATAGATTACGACCGCTACTATCCCTGGCTCACCTCAGAATACATCGCTAACGCGCTGGCGGATCTTGCCGTGACACAGGCTTTTGCGCAAGCCGTGACGGGCCGCCTCAGTGAACAAAACCTCGATGTGGATGCTGGTATGTTACAAGCCGGTCTCGCCAGCGACAACGCCCAATCCATCTTTGTCATTTACCTGTACTGGCCCGACGCCGCACAAAGCGTCACCATCGCCGAAGCGATTAGCGCCGAGTTGACCGAGAATGGCGCGGCTTACTTCCCCCAGTTGGGGGGTCTGGATCTCCCGGCGCGGCGGCTGGATGCGCCCCGCCCCGCGCCCATGGCGCCCTCTCTGCGCGCGCGCTTACTCGGTCCCGGAATCAAGCTGGCGCTAGCCGTCGCGGCCGGTCTGGGCCTGGCATTGCTCAACTATTACCTCGATCCCTTCATTCGGGAGCAGGAAGATCTCAAGGCCCTGGACATTCCCATTGCCGGCGCCATCCCGCGCGTTGCGGGCGCGCCGCGAAGAAAGCTCATCGCCTGAGACAGCGCCAGCCGGAAAGCCGCTACTCAAAAAACCGACCTCATTGGGTTGAGGTCGGTTTTCCAATGCCCGATCAGCCGCTACGCCGCAACCGCTTCGTCAGCGTCGCCAGCTTCATCGCCGCGGCGGCCCAAGCCCAGCAGCCGATCAATCTTCGCCCGATTGAAGCCGACCACCATCCGTCCGTCAATCTCCAGCTGCGGCACGCCCTGCTCGCCGGTGCGCCGCACCATGTCACGCGCGGCGGCAGCATCCCGCGAGACATCCACCTCCACGTAGCTGATGCCGCGCTGTTCCAGATAACGCTTCGCCGAACGGCAATGCGGGCAGGTCGGCGTCGAAAACACAATCACCCGATGGCGTTTCTTTTCATGTCTGGTACTCATAGCCCTCTCCTGTGCAGTTTGATAGCTTTATCATACTATTATCTGATTTTTTGTCAAAGGGATCAACAACTGGTCATATCCAGTTAGATGCAATCGTGATTGCACCAACATACGCAACTATGGGGCGACGTACAAACTCCCGCCATAGCCACATTTGTCACTTGCCAGAAATCAGCCCCATGTTATAATAGCCTCACACGATAGATAGCCATATACAAACCTCGGACCCCTAGATCTAGGGGTTGTTCATTTTTTGGAGCGTGTGCATGAAATGCCCTTATTGCCACTCACTTTCGACCAAAGTGGTTGATACTCGCCAGGATCCGCAAGGTAATATGCGGCGGCGGCGCGAATGTCTGGAATGTGAGCGCCGTTTCTCGACCGTCGAACGCCCTATCCTGCTCAATCCGCTGGTCGTAAAGCGCGATGGCCGCCGCGAGGAATTCGACCGCGAGAAGCTCCTTTCGGGCCTGCGCATTGCATGCGCGCGCCGCCCAATCCCCGGCGAGCGTCTGGAAAATATCATTGACCGCGTGGAATATGCAATCCGTCAAACCGGACGCGCCGAAGTCGCCAGCCACACCATCGGCGACATGATCATTGACGAGCTCCGCCAGATTGATGAGGTGGCTTATATCCGTTATGCCATCGTCTACCTGGGCCTGAGCGATCTGGAAGCCATCCGGCGCGAGATAGACACCTTACGCACCCAACGCAACTGAGATCCGCACTCAGCAACCACGGCCCTTCCCTGAGATTATCATTCCATTTGAGGGCCAAATTCAATACGGTTTGGTCAAGCGGCAATAACCGCTTTCGATCAGCGACAGGCTGAGCAAGCACTTCCTGAGAGGCTTTCCTTGAGAAAGCCGTGTGAGGGAAGGGCTGTACGATGTTGTGAACATACCACCAAGACAAGGAGAGGGAATCCATGAATAATGTTGCCCAAACGGCGCCGACCGAGGCCGCCATCGAAGCTCAGTTTTCTGCAAACGCGCTGGAGGTACTGCGGCGGCGGTACTTGCGGCGCAACGAGCGGGGCGAACCGGCAGAAACCGTCGCCGGGATGTTCCGGCGCGTCGCGCATCATATTGCCCTTGCCGAGAGCGACGCCGGCACTGCGGACGAAGCCGAGGCGCGCTTTTTCAAGCTGCTGGCGGAATTGCGCTTCGTCCCCAATTCGCCCACGTTCACCGGCGCGGGCACACCGCTCGGCCAGCTAGCCGCGTGCTTTGTGCTGCCCATCGAAGACGACATGGGCAAAGAACCTGGCGGCATTTTCCACGCGCTGCGGGATGCGGCGCTCATTCAACAAACCGGCGGCGGCAACGGCTTCTCCTTCTCCCGACTGCGCCCCAAAGCCAGCCTGGTTTTTTCCAGCATGGGCAAAGCGACCGGGCCAGTAGGCTTTCTGCGCGTCTACGACCGCGCTTTCGGAGAGATCGCGCAAGGCGGCTCCCGGCGCGGCGCGAATATGGGTGTATTGCGCGTGGATCACCCTGATATTGAAACCTTCATCACCTGCAAAACCAGCGAGGACGCTATCACCAACTTCAACATCTCGGTGGGCATTCTCGACGCCTTCATGGAAGCGGTCGAAAACGACGGCGAATGGCCCTTGCGCTTTCCAGACATCGAGTCCCCGCAATACCGCAGCTTTCACGGCACCCTGGAGCAAGCCGAAGCCGCCGGCATCGAGATCAAAACCTATCGCACCGTCCGCGCGCGCGCGCTGTTCGCGCAAATTGTGCGGCAGGCCCGCCAAAACGGCGAGCCGGGGATGCTATTCCTCGACGCCGCCCAACGCGACAACCCTGTGCCGCATTTGGGTAGGTATGAAAGCACGAACCCGTGTCTGAGCGGTGATACGTGGGTTCTCACGCCGGAAGGGCCGCGCCAGATTCAGTGCCTGGTGGGACAACCCACTTCATTACTACTCGATACCACTTTCCACGCCACAACTGAGGCAGGTTTCTTCAGCACCGGGCGCCGCGAGGTGCTGGAAATTCAAACGCACAATGGCTACCGGCTCACGCTGACGGACAATCACCCCCTCAAGGTCGTCACTCACAAGACGCGCTACGCTCTACAAAGCGAGTGGCGGGAGGCAGGACAGCTTCGGCCGGGCGATGAACTGGTACTGGCGAACCATCGCGGAGTTTCCTGGAAGGGGACAGGCACACGCGATGAAGGTTATCTGTTGGGCGCACTGGTTGGCGATGGGACGATCACGATTGGACGCGCTATCCTATCGGTCTGGGGCGAAGGCCCTGGCGCTCAGGCAATACGCGCAGAAATTCTACGTATCGCGGAACAGCTCCCGCACCGCGCCGATTTCCAGGGCTTTGTGACAGTTAGAGAACGCAAAGAAACCCGTCTGACGTTGAAATCCATTTATGACCTGGCCTGCCGCTTCGGCCTGTCGGAAACCTTCAAAGGTATTTCCACAGAGATCGAGCAAAGCAGCAGCGATTTCTACGTGGGCTTCTTGCGAGGCCTGTTTGACACAGATGGCGCCATCATCGGGACACAAGAGAAAGGCGTCTCGGTGCGATTGGCGCAATCCGATCTGGCCTTGCTCGAGGGAGTCCAGCGAATGTTACAGCGTTTGGGCATCATCAGCACCCTCTATCGGAATCGCCGCCGGGCAGGCAGCACTCAGCTCCCGGACGGGCGCGGCAGCCAACGCGATTATCCCATCCGCGCCCAGCACGAATTGGTCATCAATGGCGACAACCTGAGCGTATTTGCCGAGCGTATCGGGTTTACGGACGTCGAAAAAGCGGAGAAACTGACCCAACGCCTGGGCGCTTACCGGCGGCGACTTAACCGCGAGCGTTTTTTGGATGCCATCGTCGCCATCACACCCAAAGGCGCGATGGATGTGTTCGATGTGCAAATTCCCGATGTCCATGCTTTCGCAGCCAATGGAATTCACACACACAACTGCGGCGAACAGTTTTTGTTACCCTACGAGAACTGCTGCCTCGGCTCGGTGAACTTGGCGCGACACCTCACGCGCGACGCGAACGGCAAACCCGCCCTGAACTGGGCCGCGCTGGCGGAGACCGTGCGCGACGCTACCCGTTTTCTGGATGACGTGATCTCCGTCAACGCCTTTGTGCCCGCCGTGCCGCAACTCCGCGAAGCGGCCTACCGCACGCGCCGCATCGGCCTGGGAATCATGGGGCTGGCGGACGTGCTGATCCACCTGCGCATTCCCTACGGCAGCGAGGCGGCGCAAGACCTGGCGGCGCAATTGATGGAGTTCATCCGCTATCACACCATGCAAGCCAGCATCGAACTAGCACAGGTGCGGGGGTCGTTCCCCGCCATTCGCGGCAGCAGCTACGATCCCGAAGCGCTCACCTGGCAGCCGCCGACCTGGCCCGCCTGGCTTGGCGAAGGCCCACGCCGCGACTGGGGCCGCCCGACCATCGCATGGCAAACGATCACCGATGGGATACGCGCTCACGGCATCCGCAACGCCGCGCAGCTCACCGTAGCGCCCACAGGCACCATCGCCACCGTTTCCGGCGTCGAAGGGTATGGCTGCGAGCCGATTTTCGCCCTGGCGTACACGCGCTACGTTCAAGACGAGGGACAATCGCTGCCCCTGCGCTATCTCAGCCCGGCTTTTGTCAAAGCGTTGGAAGAAGCGCAACTCGACGCCGAAACCCGCGAACGGATCTTTGAACAGGTAGCGCAAACGGGCAGTTGCCAGGCGGTGGAGGAAATCCCCGCAGCGTTGCGGCGCGTGTTCGTGGTCGCCAGCGACATCTCCGCCGAGGGGCACATTCACATGCAGGCCGCGCTGCAAGCCTTCACGGATGCCAGTATCAGCAAAACCATCAACTTCCCAGCCAGCGCAACCGAAGAGGACATCGCCGCGGCGTTCCGGCTGGCATGGCGCCTGGGCTGCAAAGGATTGACCGTCTACGTGGCTGGCTCCCGCGAGAAAGTGGTGCTGGAAACTGAGGCCACACGGCAGCAGAAAACGGAA
>CAZDSF010000061.1:0-14919 GCA_964508025.1 uncultured Anaerolineales bacterium | reverse complement strand
GCGGGCACCGCGTTCATCACAGTGAACATGAACGGCGACGCACAACCCTTCGAGGTGTTCCTGAATGTCGCCAAAGCCGGATCGGAGACGGCCGCCGTAGCCGAAGCCATCGGACGCTTGATTTCGCTGAATCTGCGGCTGCCCTCGCCGCTGGAGCCGCGCCGCCGCCTGGAAGAGATCGTGGCGCAGCTCGGGGGCATTGGCGGCGGACGCCCGCTGGGCTTCGGCCACCAGCGGGTACTGAGCCTCCCTGATGGCGTCGCGCAGGCGCTCAACGACTATCTCAACGAGACCGATGCGGAAGAGGCCGGTGCAGCCCCACACGACCACGCTGAAGCCATAGCGGCGCAGAAATTGCAGGTGGGCGACCTGTGCCCCAGCTGTGGGCAAGCCGCCATGGTCTACACCGAAGGGTGTCGCCGCTGCTACGTCTGCGGTCACAGCGAGTGCTAACCACGCTCCCATAACAAAACCGGAGCGGGATAGCCCGCTCCGGTTTTAGTTGCTCCGTATTCCGGCTGATGCTCACGCCACAGAAACGATGCGGAAGCGGATTGCTCCCGCTGGGGCCTGCACCCGCACCACATCTCCAGCCTTGTGCCCCATCAAGGCAGCTCCCAACGGGGACTCGTTGGAGATTTTCCCATTACGAGGATCGGCCTCCGTTGGCCCCACAACATGGTAAGTTTCTGCATCCTCTTCGCCGTCCTCCACAATGGTTACGTGCGAACCGATCCAGACATGACCATCGGGGCTGCCATTCGCAGTAATCAAAACCGCATTGCGGATCGAGGTTTGCAATTCCAGAATTCGCCCCTCCATAAAACCCTGTTCTTCCTTCGCCGTGATATAGTCCGCGTTCTCAGAGAGATCTCCCTGCTTGATCGCTGCGTGCAACCGCGCCGCCAACGCCGGACGGCGCACCGTGAGCAGCATTTCCAGTTCATCCTTGAGCGCCTGCAAACCCTCTGCGGTGACATACACCGATTTTTGTTCAGCCATGCCTTGTACCTCCGCGAAATCCTTCTACCATGTTATCTGCCACATTCTACCAGAAATTCAACCAGCGGCAAAACACGCTTGACCTGACCATGAATTCTTGCTATACTAAGAATACCATCAGAAATCCATTTGCGTCACAGACTTCGAGCGGTGTTACTCAAAATAAGGAGGCCCCGATGAAACGCCAAACCGTATTCTGGTCTGCCATTGGCATCCTCGCCGGACTGGGCCTGGGCAGCATCATCAAACTGGCGCGCGCCTTCGAGGGAAAGCCCGATCCAGAGCGCCAGCTATTGCAGCGCTGGATCAACGAGAGCCTCGACCGGGTGCTGCGCCACGAACGCCAAAACGGCGCCCGCACATTGACAGCGCAAGCACGCTACGTCATCTTTAGCGATCATCACAAAGGCGCGCGCAATCACGCCGACGACTTCATCCCCGCCGAGGCCACCTATCTGGCGGCGTTAGAGTATTACTTTGAAGCGAACTTCACCCTCATCGTGATGGGCGACGCCGAGGAACTCTGGGAAGAACGTCCGCAAGCCGTGATGACTTCCTACCGCAACGTCTTCGAGAGCGAGGCGCGCTTCTACCCAGAGCGCTACCTGCGCATCCACGGCAATCACGATAACCTCTGGCAATCTGCCTACCACCGCAAAAAGTATCTGGGGCCATTCTTCCCCGGCATCGAATTCCATGATGGGGTGCTCTTCAAAGTCCTGGACAGCCGGCAGCAACCGTGTGAGTTGCTGCTGGTTCACGGCCATCAAGGGACCCCGGATAGCGACAGAATGGCTTCGCTATCGCAATTTTTCGTGCGGAACGTGTACCGCCTGTACCAGATCGCCACGGGCCTGGGACGCACAACGCCTGCGGAAGATGCCTGCCTTCGCGCGCTCCACGATGCGATGCTCTACAACTGGGCCAGCAGCCACGAGCGCTTGATCCTCATCGCCGGACACACGCACCGCCCAATCTGGAGCTCCAAAACGCACCTGGAAAAATTGCTCTGGCAATTGCGCAGCCTGATCGAGACCGGCCCCGCAAAACGCGCAGATGATTTCGAAACCAAAGTCGAGGCGTTGCGCGAAGAGATCAAAGTCCGCGCGCGTAAGCACCCTCCGTGCAACGACAGCATCAAAACGCGCCCCTGCTACTTCAACACGGGCTGCTGCCGCTACGCCGACGGCGACATCACGGGCATCGAACTCGCGGATGGGGAAATCCGCCTCATCAAGTGGAGCATCCATCAGGGGATCGGAACACGCACCATCCTGGAAGCCGCACCCCTGAAAGAAGTGCTGCTATTCCTGTAACGCGGCGAGGCTACAGCGCCTGCTCCAACCAGGCGGGCAGCGCATCGAGCAGTGACGCGATGACCGCCGCGGTACGCTCCGTGAACAGCGTCAGCGTGCCATCGTAGGCTTCGGCGCTATCTGGCCCCACCACGTCGGTAACAGCGCGCAGAATGAGACATCGCGCGCCGTTGCGCACCGCCACATAGGCAATGGCGCCGGATTCCCAATCCGCCGCAACGGCGCCGAACTGCGCCCGTAAGCGCGGTACCTCATCCATCACCAAATCACGGTCAGCGGAAAGCAGCAACCCGCGCAACACTGGTTGCGGCAACGGCTCACGCAACCAGGAGAGATCTAGATCCGTGGTGTAATGCGCCAGCGCTTCAGCGGGATCGCCCATCTGCTCGATAATATCGTAGACCAATGTTCGCGCCGCCAGCATCACCGCACCGGGGAGAATATCGCCCGCAAAACCGCCACAGGTACCCAGGTTGACCAGCAACCGCGGCATCCAGCGATCCAGCGCATATTGCGTCGAGCCAGCCGCCGCAATCTTGCCCCAGCCGCCATGCATGAACACGACGGCAACCTGCGCAGCGCCCACGGACATCGAGAGCGTAAAGCATTCGCCATACGGCGTGGCTTCCACGGCGACATCGGGCAGCCGCGCGCGCACACACCGCCACTCGACGTTTGCCGAAATCAGCACCACGACATCAGCCAATGGCGCAGGGCGCCATTCACTTGCCATGCAGTTTGCGGAACGCTACTGCCGCGCCGACAATGCCCGCCTCGTTGCGCAACCGCGCGGGGAGTACCTCGGCTTTGACCGTGAGCGCTGGTGAGAACAGCGCGAATTTCTTGCTTGCGCCGCCGCCCAGGATGATAAGATCGGGCCAGATCAGGCGCTCTAGCGTGGTGAGATACTCGTTGAAATACAGCGCCCACGCCTCCCAGCTGAGGTCCTTGCGCTGCCGCGCAGCATCAGAAGCCCAGATCTCCGCGTCCTCGCCGCGCAGCTCAATGTGCCCCAGCTCCATGTTGGGCACCAACCGCCCATCCACGAAAAGCGCCGTGCCCAACCCCGTCCCAATGGTGACGATGAGCACCAATCCCCGCCGGCCCTTGCCCGCGCCGAACTTCATCTCCGCAATGCCAGCTGCATCGGCGTCATTGAGCACCACTACATCGCAGCCGGTCGCCGCAGCGAACAGCCCCGCCGCGTCCGTCCCAATCCAGCCCTGATCCACATTGGCCGCGGTCATCGTGACGCCGTGCTGCACCACCGCCGGAAAGCCGCAGCCGATGGGCCCGCGCCATTTGAAATGCCGGGCCACCACGCCAACGACATCCGCAACTGCCTGGGGGGTCGAAGGTTGTGGGGTGGGAAGCCGGTAACGCTCCTCCAACATCGTACCCGATTTGGTCTCTACAATCGCGCCCTTGATGCCACTGCCGCCGATGTCAATGCCTAGAACTTTCATTGTCTCAGCTCCCTGGTGTGAATCTGAAGATCAGCCCAGATCCATGCGGACGTTGAAAAACACATGTTAATCATACCACAGGACGCCGACTTTGAAAATCGAAAGTAACTAAACTAAAACCACATCTCTAAATCTGCGGCTCTAGCCGCTCTTGGGCATGGCAAACGGAATAACGCTGAACAGTTACATCGAAACACCGTATTGACTGAGCGGCTTCCTTCGTGGTAAGATTGGGCTTTCGGGGACTGTGATACCATTTCCTGAGAAGAAAGCCCGGTGCTAACGCACACCATGGAAGAACGAAAATGTGAACAATTCTAATCGGTGGAATCTATGTCAATCCGTGAACCGTTTCAAAGGAGGCAAAAGATGAAATCAAACCTGGCGCGCACTCTGATTTGGGGAGCCTTGATGTTGCTGTGGATGCTGCCCGGCAGTCAACCTGGAATCGCCGCAGCGGATACCCCGCCCACCCTCGGCGCACCCAATGCTGCGCTGACCCATCCCCACGCCGTCCACATCGCTGGCTGGCAAACCGATGGGCGCCTGATCCTGACGCTGGACTTTCCCCAACACCACCGCGCGCAAACCGTGCGCTTCGATCCAGCGACGGGCCAAAGCCAGGCGTCGCACCCCACAGAGGCAAGCCGCGCCTGGGAGCACGCCGCAACCGCCGCCGCCCGCGCCACGACTCCCTTGCCGCACCCTTCCGACCCCGCCGAGGCCGTCCTGCTCGACGCACAATGGAGCCCTGATGGCGCACAACGCGCCGCCCTCCTCGCGCCGGGAGCGCAGGCGGGGTCTCCGATCCGCCGCACCCGGCTGCAGATCTGGAACGCCCGCAGCGGGCAGACGCGCGCCTGGGAGGATGCGCCCGCCCTGCTCACCGATATCGCCTGGGCGCCCGATAGCCGCTGGCTGGCGGTTCTGGGCGTCGTCGAAATCACCGCCGACGGCCTCGAGCGCGCGCAGCTCTTCTTGCTGGATAGTGTCACCGGCAAAGCCCATCTCGCGCGGGAAGAACGCTTCGGCGGCGGCCTTGTCGGGCGGCAACTGGCCTGGTCCCCGGATGGAACGCTGCTGGCAATCGCTTGTCCCACCGCGCACGAGGGGCGGCTGTGCTTGCTGCCCATCGGCGCGGCGGACACACGCCCCACATCCCCGCAGCGCCAGGAGGGGGCCCCCACCCCAACCGCGCCAACGCCGACGACGGGGAAGATGTCGAATGCGCCCTACATGCCGCCCGACGAAATCACCCTCGAAGTCTACGTGCTCACGCTGGGCGGCGCGCGACGCCAACCGCTGACGCTCTGTGCGCCTGGGAGCGCCGCCTGGGGCTGCACGGCTTTCTGCGATGAGGTCAATTTCCCCTGCGTACGCACCGTCACGCTCCCCTATCCCTACGCCGCAAACCCAATCACCATCCCCATCGAAAGCGACTATCTGCTGGATGTCGTCCCTGTGGAGATGGGGCCTTACTATCACCAGACCGCTCTCGTGGCGCAGGCGGCGGCGGCGCGCAGCTACGCCTATCGCAACCTCTACGATGGGCGCGCCATCAACAATTCCACCGCGTTCCAGGCCTTCATCCCCTACAAATTCGAGAGCCTGCCGCCGGTGCGCTTCCCCGATACGCCGGAGAATCCCTGCGAGTCTAGCAACCTCAACACCAACCAACGCATCATCTGCAATGCCGTCGCGCCGGGATACTACATCGCCTACGATCTCACGCCGGAGGACTATATCCCCGCCTTTGCCGAGTTCTCCGCCGATGCGTGGCTGCGAACGGTAAATGGGGGACGGCCCTACTTGCGCGGCGTGGAAGACCCCATCAGCAGCGGCTGCGACGCCAACGACTACGGGCATCAGCGAGGAATGAGCCAGGAAGGGGCCAGCCGGTGGGCGCGGGGCAATCGCTGCTCCTACGGCAGCGCGGGCGACGATCCGTGGAGCGTGCGCTGGGATGACGCCCGCCAGATTCTCACCCATTACTACACCGGCATCCACCTGCGCAGCCGCGAGGGAGAACGGCTCACGCCTGATCAGCGGTGGGCGCCGCTGGAAATTGACTGGCGCAGCGGCAGCGTCCATCCGCCGCTGCTCCAGCCGGAAACGACGCATCACATCACGATCACGGTGCAAAACACGGGCGTGTTCAGCTGGACGGGGCAGGTTTCACTGGCGCACCACGGTTGGGAAGATGAGGAAGGCAATCCTATTATCACCGCGACCACAAGCGTGACTATCCCCCACACCATCGCGCCGGGCGCCAGCGTGCGCGTAGGGTTTCCGCTCACACCGCCGCCGCAGACATCACCGGTGATGCGCTATCGTCTGCGCTTCGATATGCTGCTCCACGAGGAAGGCGCCGAGCGGGTGGGCTTCAGCCAGCGCGAGCCGGAGCGTCCCTGGCCCATCCACGAGGTCACGCTCACCGTGATGCACTTGCCCTACAAGACCTACCTGCCGCTCACGCTTCGGCAGTGAAAAAGAAACCCCTGAACGCAGATTCCGCAGATCGTACAGATCACGCAGATTTGCTGCGCCCTGCACATTTGATCTGCGCGCCGTTGCGTACATCTGCGCGAAAAGGCCGCAGCTCAAAATGCCGTGAGGCACACGGGCTTGGGCGCGGCGAAGAGCCGGTTCAGCGTCGCCGCATACGCCGGATCGGAAATCTCCGCCAGACCATACTCGTAGAGATGCTGAAAATCCACCGCGCCGATGAGCAGCGAGGAGAGCTCCGCCACGTCCAGCGAGAGTTCCACATCGTGCGGGCCGGTTTCCGCCACCGTTGCCCGGCCCGCCTCGAAAACGAGCTGCGTGCTGCCATCATTCTCTGGCAGAAAAGTGTCGCGCACCGTCAACTTGAGGCGGCAGCTCTGCCCGTTGAAATCCCGCGCCGCCAGCGCCCTGAAGATGCCGGGGATATCCAGCACGCGCGCCATCAGCCCCACCCCCTGCACGTTGCTCTCGTGATAAACCGAAGGGATCAGCGCTTCGGTTTCATTCCGGGGATCGAGCAGGAGATGATGGAACGCCGCATCGTGCGTGGTCAGCACGATTCGATCCACCTGATCCGCCTGGGACTGCAAGAAAGCCAGCAGCTCCGCCAGAGCCTCACGGCTGGTATAGACAAATTCCTTGACCACCAAATCATTGTGCAGTGCGCTTTCCACCGCACGCGCCTTGAAGCCAAAGAGCAGATAGCCCTCCACACGCCCATCGCGCACGTAACCCACCAGCCGGTTCTCCAGGCCCAAGTTGGTGAACCAGCCATCCCATTCCGGCGGGTAGCGCACGATCATGCCGTGCGTCGCCGCCTGGTAACGGTTGTAGCAATCCATGAGCGCAACCTTGTCTTCGAGAGTGAGAAAGCGAACATGGGCCTTCGACGCGCCCTTTCGTAGACCGGCGGGCCGAAAACGATATTGGGCGACTTTGGCGCTGTAACCAAAACCCATCGCGTAGTAGAAGTCCGGGCGGAAGGGGTAGAGCAGCGCCAGCGGCGCGCCCTGCTGCCGGTAATGCCTGAGAAAGAAAGCGATCAGCTCTTTGGCGACGTGCTCCTTCTTGTGAACCAGATCCACCGCGACCATGCCCACGCCGCCCACGGCAATCTCCGTCCCCAGCATATTCATGCGAAAATCGTGCAGCCTCATACCGCCGAGCAACTCCTCCTCGCAGTAGAGACCGTAGAGATGCACTACAGGGATGTTATCCTGCGCCTCGGTCAGCCGCTCCACCAGACGTTGCCGGCCCTCCTCGGTGTTGATCTTGAATCCGGGATACGCATTGATCACAATCGCGGCAAAGTCCTTGATACCCTCAGCAGATAGCAAGCGAATGTCAAACACAACGGCTCCTTGTTAGTGATAGTTGGGTACAACAGCCGTCATTTTAACACCAAACAGCCGAAAGGGATAAGCCCATTGCCCGATTTCTGCTGTCATGCTAAACTGAAAACAGTGATACAAACCATTCTGATCCGTGGAATCCGTGTCAATCCTTGAGCCATTTTTGTAGGAGAAACTATGTCCAAGAAACCCAGATTAGGAATCATGTTCCGGCGCGAGTACCCACCCGAAAAGTTGCCCGATTTTGCGCGGCGAACCGAAGCGCTCGGCTTCGATGAACTGTGGGTCGTGGAAGATTGCTTCTATGCCAGCGGCATCGCCTCGGCAGCCACGGCGCTGGCCTGCACTTCGACGCTTCAAGTAGGGCTGGGCATCATGCCCGCCGTGGCGCGGAACCCGGTTTTCGCCGCGATGGAGATCGCCACCCTGGCGCGGCTATATCCGGGGCGCTTTTTGCCCGGCTTCGGGCACGGCGTCGCCGATTGGATGCGGCAGATCGGAGCGTTCCCCCGCTCGCAGCTCCGCGCCCTGGAAGAGGTCACGCTGACGGTGCGCCGCTTGCTGGCCGGCGAGCGCGTCACTTTCCACGGGCAACACGTACAGCTGGAAGCAGCGCAACTGATCCTGCCACCGACGCAAATTCCGCCGGTCTCGCTGGGCGTCATCGGCCCCAAATCCCTGGCGCTGGTCGGGCGCTGCGCCGATGGCGTGATCCTGTCGGAATACTCAGCGCCAGCCTACGTGGGCTGGGCCAAGGAGCAGATCACCGCAGGACAGCGCGCCGTCGGGCAGCCGCACCCCTACCGCCTCACCGTATTCGCCTTCGCGTGCGCGGAAAGCACCACGGCGGCCGCGCGCGCACAGCTGCGGCCCATGCTCCGCGAGGCGCTGGCTTACCGCGATTTGGATCCCAAACTGGCAGCCACGGGCATCCTTGATGAAGTTCAAGCCCTTCGAGACGCCGGCGCGCCGCTGCAGGAAAACGACATCGCCGATGCGTGGATTGATCAAATGGCAATTGTGGGTACGCCCGCCGATTGGCGCGCCGCCATCGAACGCTACGCCGCGTTTGACATAGATGCGCTGATCTTGACCCCCCTGCCCCATACCGATGTGGACGTGCTGGAACAGTTCGCCAAACACCTCTAGCAAATCCGATTCATCGAGAATTGCGTACCAGGCGAGCAGCGCTGCGCCGACCCATTTTGGCTTTGCTGAGCGACTGTAGTTATAAGGTAACGGTTCAGCATATCAGCACAATGGAAACGCCGATGAAAAGTCAAGAAAATACGCTCGATCAGAAACAAATTCGTCCAAAACGACCTGTACCCCGGCGAAGGGGTTTGCCGCGTTTCTTGCGCTCCCGCAAGCGTCAATGGATGCTGGGGGCCATGCTGGCGCTGGCTGTGCTGGCGGTGATCACACTCGTGCTCACACGCTCCAGATTCATGAACACGGTGGGAACAGTCCTGCAAGGCACACCCCCTGCAGCCGCGCCATCCGTCCAAGGCGCCGGATTGTTATTCGTCGAAAATGTGGGACAGTTCGACGCCGAAGCGCGGTTTCAGGTGCTCGGCGGAAATCGCCAGGTCTGGCTGGCGCAAGATGCGATCTGGGTCACGGCTCTGGAATCGCCCGCGCCCGCTGCAACGGATGTGTTCAGTATGCCGGAGACTACCGCGCGAGAAGGCGTCAACCTCAAGCTCAGCTTCGCCGATGCCAACCCGCAAGCGCGACTCGAAGCCTTTGATCCGCTAGAAACGCGCGTTGCCTATCTGCTGGGCAATGACCCGGCGAACTGGCGCGTGGACGTGCCTGTCTGGGGCGGCGTGCGCTATGTGGACATTTACCCTGGAGCGGATCTCATCATCACCAGCGCCAATGGGCAATGGGACTGGCAACTGAACGTGAAAGATGCGGCATTCGAGCTGTCCACAGTCAATCTGCGCGTCGAGGGCGCAACCGCAATAGCGTTGGAAGGCGCGCCGCAAGGCAGGGAGGCGACGCAGGCGTTGCGGCTCACAACAGCCGTCGGTGAGTTCACCGTACCGCTGTTGCATACGGCCGGCGAGTCGAGCGCTGCCAGCGCGCCGCGTCTTGAGGGCGCGGTCGTGGATCATCCATTCATCGAGGGAGGCGCCGCTCCCGAAGCGCCAACACCAGGCGCAGCCACTCAAGCCGCCACGGATCTGATCTACGGCACCTATCTGCTGGGCAGCGGCAAAGATTGGGCGCATGGCATCGCCGTTGACGCCTCCGGCGCCGCCTATGTCACGGGCGGCACCACCTCACTGGACTTCCCCACCACGCCGGGCGTTTTCGATGCCACGTACAACGGCGGCGTCCACGAAGACATCTTCGTCGTGAAGCTATCGCCAGATGGCGCGGCGTTGGAGTACGCGACCTTTATCGGCGGAACCCATCACGATTGGGCCAATGACATCGTCATAGATGCCCAAGGCAACGCTTACCTGACCGGCGGAACCCGCTCCGGCGACTTTCCCACAACAGCGAATGCCTTCGACCAGCTCTGCGGCAGCGATGGCAACTGCAACCTCGACGCTTACGGCAATCCTCAATACGATGCCTTCGCGCTGAAACTGAATGCAACAGGGTCCAGCCTCTTGTACGCCACTTTCATCGGCGGCAGCGACGCGGAAAGCGGCAGCGCGCTTGCAATTGACGCCGCCGGCTCCGCCTATCTGGTAGGCAGCACCAATTCCACCGATTTCCCAACCACAGCTGGCGCATTCAATGCGACGCCCAGCGGGCTGTATGATGTTTTTGTGACCAGGCTGGACCCTGGCGGCGCGCTCCTGGAATACGCCACCCTCATCGGCGGCAGCGGCAACGATAGCGGCGAAGATCTGGCATTGGGCGCATCGGGCAGCGTCTATGTGACCGGCGTCACCTTTTCACACGATTTTCCCACCACCCCCACAGCCTTCAACCCCACGCGCAGCGGCGGCGGCCCGGCTGCGTTTGTCCTGAAACTGCATCCAGATGGCGCAACCCTGGAGTACGCCACCTTCCTGGGCGGCGCTAACGATCATGGGCGCGCCGTGGCTGTGGATGCAAGCGGAGCAACGTATATCATGGGCAACGTCTTCTCACAGAATTTCCCGGTAACACCGGGCGCATTTGATCAAGTTCACCATCCGGGCGATCTGTTTATCGCAAAACTCGATGCTGCCGGCAGGCATTTGATCTACGCCACCTTCTTAGGCGGCGCCAACAGCGGCTATGGAACGATGGCATTGACCGTTGACGATGAGGGTTATGTCTATGCTTGCGGCGGTACCGAGTATGCCGATTTCCCAACCACGGCGCACGCCTTCAACCGCGAGTATAACCCAGATCCCACAAGGAGCGATGCCTTCATCGTGCGTCTGAATCCAGTGGGTTCGGCGCTGGCATACGCAACCTTCCTGGGGGGTAGCGGAAACGACGCCGCCCGCGCCATCGCCCTGGATGCTGATGGCAATGCTTATATTGCCGGTTTCACCAACTCCTCGGATTTCCCCACGACCCCCGACGCCTGGGCGCCGGAGGTGACAGAATACGCCGAACACGACAATGCTTTCGTCGTCAAAATGCAATTGCCGCCCCGCTACGCGATTTCCGGGCAAGTCGTAGACAGCGGTGCAA
Organism: uncultured Anaerolineales bacterium; assembly: GCA_964508025.1. Taxonomy (GTDB): domain Bacteria; phylum Chloroflexota; class Anaerolineae; order B4-G1; family SLSP01; genus JAAZNO01. The sequence continues at coordinate 3,630 of CAZDSF010000061.1, read as the reverse complement.
ATCCACGCGCTAACATACCCCTGACCCTGAACGATGGCCGCACCGCCATCACAGATGCAAACGGCTATTATGTCTTCGCGGAGCTTCCGGCAAATGCGTATACGGTCACGGCAGCAGGAGAACTGCGGAGCGCGAGCCTGCTCTCCGCTCCAGTAAACGTGCCGCCTGACTTCGCCCACTACGATTTTGTCCTGCTGCCGCAGCCGATTGCCCAGACTTTCGTTCCGGGCATTGCCGGGCAGATAACGTATCAGGATGGGGGCGCAGGCGCCACGCTGGAAATCCCCGCCAATGCGCTGAGGGTAGAGACCACGCTGATCATCACACCAACCCTGCCCGCAGAGACGCCAGAATTCACTTTCACGGGGATTGCATTCGACCTGGAAGCCTATCCCCAAGGCGCGCTTGATCCGAACTTCACTTTCGCGGCGCCGGCAGCAGTCACAGTGACTTACCGCCCCGATATGGCGCCCCCAGAGCGCGAAAATGCGCTGATGCTGCTCCAGTGGACGGGGACAAAATGGGAAGATGCCGCCGAAAACTGCGGCGTAACCGCTACATACATGCGAGACGTAAATGCAAATCAGATCACAATTCCACTATGCCGCACAGGACGCCTGGCGCTCGCATTGCCGCGCTACCAGGTCTATCTACCGTTGATTGCCAAATAAAAACTGCGCCCAATCTGGCGCACAAACGGGGAGGGATTTTCACGACAGAACATTGCCGCGAAAATCCCTCCCCAAACAGAAGCTCCCCGGCGCTTCGACCTAGGGCAAACCTCCCTGGATGATGGAGAAGATCAGCACCAGGGTCACAATCAGCGCCAACGTGGCGATCAACAGACGACGCGCGTAAATCCTCTGCATGACACTCCTTTCGCACGGCGACAAACGCCGTTATGCCATCTTGTAATTCTCAGAGAAGATGCGCTTGCGGGTGAGCTCGAAAGCGCGTTTGCGGCTGATCTCGTACATATCCTTGCGCGAGACCGAGAGCTCCTCCAGCGCGCGCTCCACCATCTCAATCATCGGCAGCGGCCCGCAGATGAAGTAAATGCAGTTGCGATAATCGCATGACAGATGCCGCTGCAACACCTCTTTGGTAATGTACCCACTCTCGCCTTCCCAGCCTTCCGGCGGCGACTGCAACACGTGAATGACCTCCAGGTTCAGCTGCTCCTGTAGTTTTTCCAACTCCTCCCGGAAGATCACATCGTCCCAGCTCCAGTTTCCGTAGAAGAATTGCAATTGGCGCTGGTCCTTGCGGTCGGCCAGCGTGCGCAACATCCCCATAATCGGCGCAGAGCCGATCCCGCCCGCGATGAAGACATAGTTCCCCTGCGGATGATGGTCGAGATCAAAGGTGCCATACGGCCCATCCACATAAGCCACCGTCCCCGGCTTGATGCTGCCCACCGTCGAAGTGAAATCGCCCAGTTCCTTGATGGCAAAGACGAGCCGTTCCGGGTGCTGATCGCTGGAGGCGTAGGAGAACGGATGCTCCTCGATGCTGAAAGGCGAATGGCCCACGCTCAGCCACGCCACCTGTCCGGCGCGGAAGGGAACGCCGGGATGTCCCACCGGCTCTAACACCAGGCTCCACGTCTGCCCGCGCTCCTGGATGACCTCTACAACCCGGTAAGGCCGCTTGAGCAATTGCAGCGGCTTGATGACGCGGATGTAGAGGAGCATCAAAGCCCAAACGCATCCCAGCACGATCCACAGCCCACGTTGCAGCGGTATGGAGGTGTAGTAGTTCACATTGAAGATGTGATAGAGGATCAACGCCATGATGGCGGCGGAGAAGATGTCGTGCAACAGCCGCCAGGTCTCGTAAGACAGCCGCAGCGCCAGTCGCTTGACCGAGGTAACGATCAGCAGAATCAACAAGACGGTACCCACCACCGCCGCCCGCGCGCGCCATGGCGCGGTGAAAATATTGAGCAGGCGCAACGTGTAGGGATTCTGGATAAAGAGGATCACGGGATGCGCCAGGGAAAACACAAAAGCCGCAATTGAGAGTTTGTGGTGAAAATCATAGAGCGTATCCAGCGGAAAGACCTCACTCAGCAGCGGCAACCGGGCTGTGGGAATGAACTGCAAGCCCATCAGCGAGAGGCCCACAAATCCCAAACTCACCGACAATTCCCGCCAGAAGGTGCGCCCCGCCGGGCGCGGCGCGAACAACAAAATCAGCAGCGGCGCAAAGATGAGAATGAAATACACGGCGATCCACAAGCGTTGTTTCGTCTGTTGTTTCAGCATCATAGCTCCTTTCACGGCGAACATGCGTAGCGCTGACTGACTGGAAAATGCCCTATTTGGTAACTGTTCAGCATTATCCCGTTCGCCACGACAAAAAGCGGCTAAAGCCGAAGATTTAGAGATTAGAGAGCTTCAGCCCGGAATCAACGCCCGGCGACGCAACGCTGAACAGGTATCCTATTTGCGACTTTTGAGTTTTATGAGGGATAGTGTATACTGAGGTTGTGAATCACGCAAGTGATTTCCCCCGATGTTCCTGGGGACTTTCACAAGCCCAGCAGCCAGGAGGTATGATGATGAAATGGTCTAGCATTCTCGCGCTCGGTCTGGTGTTGGTCGCGTTAGCAGCGATCGGCATCTGGGGGTATCAATTCTTTATCGCCCCGGAATCCGTCGTGAGCATCACCGAGAAATGGGAGCGCTCCGGTCATGCGGATGCCAGTTCTCGCGCATTCACCAATTGGGACAATGCTGATCCGCCACTCGTGCCCCAAAACTGCGCCAGGTGCCACAGTCCGCACGGCTACCTCGACTTCCTGGGCGCCGATGGCTCCGCCGCCGGTCAAGTGGATGGCCCGGCCCCAATTGGCTCAGTGCTCTACTGCAACACCTGCCACAACACACCCGCACACACCTTGAGCGCGGTCAAATTCCCTTCCGGCATCGAAGCTCAGGAACATTCTGGCAGCGCGAATTGTATGCAATGCCATCAGGGACGCGCGGCAGCCACCACGGTTGATAACGCCAGCGCCGGACGCGATCCAGATGCCGTGGCAGAGGGGTTGAACTTCATCAATATCCATTATGGCGTTGCAGCGGCTACGTTGCTGGGGGCCGAGGCCCAGGGCGGCTATCAATACGGCGGCAAAACCTATGTCGGGCGTTTCGAGCACGTACAGGATTACCGCACATGCGTGCAGTGCCACGACGCCCACAGCACCGCCGTCAACCCCGATACGTGCAGCCCGTGCCACCTCAACGTCGTGAGCAGCGCCGATCTACGCAACATCCGGCAGAGCAAAGTGGATCACGATGGCGACGGCGATGTGAGCGCCCCCATCGCAGCGGAAATCGCGGTTCTACACAGCACCTTGTACGCGGCGATCCAGGAGTACGCGGCAAAAGTCACCGGAGCGCCCATCGTCTACGAAAAGAACACTTTCCCCTACTTCTTCATAGATACAAATGCAAATGGCATCGCCGATGGCAACGAAGTCAATGCCGGCAATCGCTACGTGAGCTGGACGCCGCGGCTGCTTCAGGCAGCGTACAACTACAACTTCGTCAACAAGGATCGCGGCGCTTACGCACACAATCCCCGCTACGTCTTACAGCTGCTCTACGATAGCCTCGAGGACATGGG
>CAZDSF010000060.1:0-24945 GCA_964508025.1 uncultured Anaerolineales bacterium | reverse complement strand
GCATAAGCCGCGCCAAGCGCCGTGGTCTCGGTGACGGTGGGCCGCACGACCGGCACGCCCAGAATATCTGCCTGGAACTGCATGAGCAGCGTGTTGGCGACCATGCCGCCATCCACTTTGAGCGCGGTGAGCGCGACGCCGGAGTCTTTCTCCATCGCCTCCAGCACGTCGCGGGTCTGATAGGCGGTGGATTCGAGCGCGGCGCGGCAGATGTGATGCTTGTTAATGTAGCGCGTCAACCCCACCATGACGCCGCGCGCGTCGCTGCGCCAGTAGGGGGCGAAGAGGCCGGAAAACGCCGGGACGATGTACATCCCGCCCGCATCGGCTACTTCGCGCGCCAGCCCTTCGATTTGCGGGGCGCGGTCGAAAAAGCCGAGGTTGTCGCGCAGCCATTGCACCAGCGCGCCAGTGATGGCGATAGAGCCTTCCAGCGCGTAGACAGCAGGCGCGGCCCCGAACTGGTAGCCAAGCGTGGTGAGCAGGCCGCTCTTGGAAGGCACGATCTCCGTGCCGGTGTTGAGCAGCATAAAGCAGCCCGTCCCGTAGGTATTCTTCGCCTCGCCGGGGCTGAAGCAGGTCTGCCCCACCAGTGCCGCCTGCTGATCGCCCAGGTCGCCGGTGACGGGGATCGCTTCGCCGAATGGGCCATCCTTGAGCGTAAAACCGTAGGGTCGGGGCGAGCTGGAGGGACGGATTTCCGGCAACATCGCGCGCGGAATCCCCAGCGTCTTGAGGATGTCCGCATCCCATTGTAACGTGTGCAAGTCCATGAGCAGCGTGCGGCTGGCGTTGGTAACGTCCGTGATGTGTGCCCCGCCCTGCACGCCGCCCGTGAGCAGCCAGATCACCCAGGTGTCGGTGGTGCCGAAGAGCGCGTCGCCGCGCGCGGCGGCCTCCGCCACGGCAGGGACATTATCCAGCAGCCACTTGAGCTTTGGCCCGGAGAAGTAAGTCGCCAGCGGCAGGCCCACCTTCGCGCGGAAGCGATCTTGCCCCAGGTCGCTCTCGCGGGCGAGCGCGTCGCAGATGCCCTTGGTGCGCGTATCCTGCCAGACGATGGCATTGTAGAGCGGCTTGCCCGTGCGCCGATCCCACACCACCGTCGTCTCGCGCTGGTTGGTGATGCCTACTGCCGCAATCTCGCCGCTGGGAATATTGCCCAGCGTAAGCGCCTGGCGGATGACTTTCTGCGTCTTCTCCCAGATTTCGGTGGGGTTGTGCTCCACCCAGCCGGGTTGCGGGTAGATTTGCTCGTGTTCTTCGTAAGCCCAGATCACGGGCTTGCCGCTGTGATCGAAGAGGATACAACGGGTGCCGGTGGTGCCTTGATCTATCGCTGCAACGTACTTGCTCATGCGAACCTCCTGGAGTATGCAAAAGTAGTCTTCACAGGTATTATTATACTCCGCGCGGCACGATTGTCTATTCTAACCACAATCACCGCAACGCCCGGAGATCCGACCTCCGGGCGTCAGAGTCGGGATCGAAGGGCCTCACCGATGAGACAAGAGCGGTCCCTCTGGCGCTGCCGGAGCTTCCACCACCATGGCCTCTGCCTGGAAGGCAATATCATCGAGGAAGAAATTGCTAACAGCCGACGCATCTGTCAACAATCCAAATTACAGCGTCACCAGCTGCCCAGCATAGGCGCTCAAGTCCACGATCTGTTTCACCCAATCAACAGTTACGTGCGCGGAACACAACGTGTGGATCATCACATGCGCGCCATTCACATCCACCCAGGCGGTACCAGTACCCCAGGTAAGGCGCTCCCGGCGGCACCTGAACACTCTGCTCCAAGGTGGCGCGCTCATCATTGCCGCCGCCAAGCCACGCCGCCCAATAACCACCATGCGGCGGGATCATATTCGGCTCATCGGCATTCACAATCAAGGGCCAACCCTGAACTGAGCTTTCAACCCAACTGGTGGGTCCCGCCTCAAAATCGCCGTTCGCCAGCGGCGAAGGCGGCGTCTCGCTGTAAGACTTCAACACAAGTGGCAGAAATATTTTGCGCGACACTACCACGGAACGGGTAACAGACCACGCGCTATTCCCTACCGCCGAGGTGGCTCGCACGCGATAGTACCAGGTCCCGCCGGGCATATCCTCCACATTGTACTGCTGTAGTGCGCCTTGATAGACCAGCGTCGGCTGCTCGAAATAGGGCGTCTGGCTCTCCTCCAATCTGTAACCCGTCGCGCCGGCGACAGCGCCCCAGGTCACGGTATATGCCGCGCCGTTGGTGGGGTTGCTGATCGCATTCAGCGCCGGTACGTTCAAAGCGGCAGGAGCCACCGTCGTCGAGGCAACATTGCTTGCCGGGCTGGTAAGACTCCCCACCAGCGTGAAGACCCGGTAATACCATGTCCCGCCAGGCTGCCCCGTGACCTGGTATTGCGAATCCATGCCAACGTACCGCACGGTCACACTGGAAAAAGCGTTCGTTGTGGCTTGCTCCAGGCGATAGCCGGTCGCGCCAGGGACGTCGCTCCAATTCAGCAGATAGGCATCCGTATTGGAAGGGTTGGAGATGGGAGCCAAAACCGGCGCAGCAGGCAGCACTTGCACCGAGACGGTGTTACTCCACGGACTTTCCGCGCCGCCAGCAATGGCGCGCACACGGTAATACCACAGCCCGACCGCCTGCCCGGAAACAGCAACCTGTGTGTTCGCGCCGGAATAGCGGGTGGTAGGCGAAGAAAAATCAGCGTTGTCATCCTCTTGTAGCATGTAAGCGGTTGCCCCACTCACCGCCGACCAGTTCACCTGGTAGTTGCCATCGTTATCAGGATTGTTGATAGGCGACAGTGTTGGCGCCGTTAGCGCGATACTCTGCAACGCCGCCAGCGGATTGATCCGTCCGTGCCCGTAATTGGCATCCCACCCTGCCGGCCCCAGATCCACCGCCGTGTTCTGCATGATCTGCTGCACCTGCGCCGGCGTGAGTTCAGGCGCCGCCGACCAGATCAATGCGGCCAGCCCGGCGACATAAGGCGTCGCCATCGAAGTACCCTGGAGATAGTCGTAGTTCTTGTAGAAGCCATCAGCGGTCATATCCACATCGTAGGTGGGCATGGTGCTGTAAATGCCATCGGAATCGTGGATAGACGTCATCGCGCCGCCGGGGGCGGCAATGTCGCAATGGGCGCCATACTGCGAGTAATAGGCGTAAGTGTCAAAACGATTCGTGGCCGCGACCGCCATCACGTTGGTGTACGCCGCCGGATATGATGTGGGATTGGCCGTGGGGCAGCCCGGCCCCGTAGTGCGACAATTTCCCATCGCCGCGACCACCAGACTACCGGCGTTGTGCGCTGCGGTCACGGCGCTCTGCATACTGGCAGAGTAACTTGGCCCGCCCAGGCTCAGATTGAGCACCTTGGCGCCATTGCTATAGGCCCAATTGATGCCGCTGATGATATCAGAGCTCCATCCGCTGCCGCTGGCATCCAACACACGGATCGGCATGATGCGCGCGCCCCAGGACATGCCCGCAACGCCCACGCCGTTGTTCGTCATCGCCGCTGCGATCCCCGCGACATGGGTGCCATGCCCATTTTCATCACGGGGATCGTTATCACCGGCCACGAAATCGTAACCGGGCACGATTTTCCCCGCCAGATCGGGATGTCCCGTATCCACGCCGGAATCAATGACCGCGATGATAACAGCGTTGCTCCCCGTATGGAGATCCCACGCCGCCGCCGATTGCAGCCGCTCCGTGTGCGCCCATTGCTTGCTGTAATGCGGATCATTGGGCGCGGCGAAAGCCCAATAGCGATAGTCCGGTTCAGCATATACCACGCCGGGAACCTTGCTGAGCTGCGCCGCTAGCGCCAGTTCCTGCCCTTCCGCTACCTCCACCAGCTGCACCTCGCTGGCATAGAGGTGGGTCACATAACGCGCGCCATGCGCCGAGAGCACATCCGCAGCCGCGCTTGCCCTGACATCCTCTTTGAAAAGCACCAACAGTCGCCCCGGCGCAAATTCGCCGGCTGCGGTCGGCGGCTCTGCTTGTTGTCCCACCGTCACCGCCCCGGTGGGCAACAGCCCCAACAGAAACACCAATAGCAACAACAAACGCCCTTTCCTTTGCATCGGTACGCTCCTCTCTCTCTGAAAATCGCCATTGAGACCCAAATTCTGCCCCATGGCGCTATCCACCCCATAATCCTACTGCCGCTGCGGTCGCATCGAAACCTGGCAGCGCAGTGAAGAAGACATAACGCGAAGCGGCGCTTCGCGTTATCTCAGCTCCATACCAACCCACCTCAGTGGCACTAGCGGTTGCACTCTGTACGGGCGCCGATATACAGCGCAATCGGGTATCACCGGAACAGCACGTAAACCACAATCAGCAGGATGCCCACCAGTACATTGACCAGACCAGAAGCCAGCTCCGTGTGATAGCCAATGGGCTTGCCGCGATCAAGCGCCGCCTGCTGCGGCCCCAGCGGATTGTAATACACCTTCACCTCACTGCCGACCGGGTACCGGGCAACAATAGCCTCGGCGGACGCGGCTGTAACATGAGAGCGCAGCGGCAGAAAGTCGAGGTTGTGCGACGTATAGTCTTGCTCGCCCACGCGATAGGTGTACGTGACCAGCGGCGTATAGGTCGCCGCAGTCTTCTGTTCGGGACGCGGTTTGTGGGACTGCACCGCAGAGGCAATCACCGCGCCGGAAGTGGCGGGCCAGTCGCCAACCGTCTCATGCCGACGGCGTTCACGCAACGTCGCTACAATAAAAACCAACCCCAACAACACAGTTCCAATGCCAAAAACAAGTAAAAAGTTCACGTCACGCCTCCTCAAGATAGCGAATGGCGAATGGCGAATGGCGAATGGCGAACAATGAGTGGTGAACCATGCAAACGCATTCCCCACAGCCAGCTCCATCGCCATTAGGGAAACCTCTCCCTGATCCATAGCCTTACCTCCAGTATACAACCACTTAAAGTCCAGGTCAAAGGTTTATTCCCTTGTAACTGTTCAGATTTGCGTCACCGGGCGTCAATTCCGGGCTGAAGCCCTCTAAAAGGAGTGTTTTTGGCTGCCGCGCTGCGCGCGGCAGCCAAAAACACTCTCTAAATCCTCGGCAAACCAAAAGCCCGGCAAATGCTTTTCGGGAACAACTACCACGACTTTGATACAAACCGCGCTTGCACATTCTGCAAAATGGGCCTATAGTCAGGGAAAGCGATAAGACGAATCAGCGGATCAAGATTTTGGAAACCATCACCATCAAGGAGTGTACTATGCAGGATTATCTCTTTCGTAAACCGTTGGCAGAATTAGATCCCGAAATGGCGGCGTTGATCGGTTATGAAACCGAACGACAGGCCCGCAAGCTGATCATGGTCCCCTCAGAGTCGCTCTCACCATTGGCGATACATGATGGCGTCGCCTCGGCATTCTCCCACATCTACGCCGAAGGCTACCCCGATGAACGGACACGGACGCTTTCCGAAGCCCAGATCCTCGATTACGAGGTGGAATTGGGCCGCTATCGGCGCTATGGCGATCCCCGCTACTACAAGGGCGTGGAATACGCCGATGTCTTGGAGGCGTTGGCCCGCCGCCGCACCGCCGAAGCCTTCGCCGCCAATGGCATCAAGCCCGAGCAACTCTTTGTGAATGTGCAGGCGCTCTCCGGCGCGCCCGCGAATACCGCCATACAGCTGGCGCTCCTCGCGGCTGGCGACACGATGCTCACCCTGGCGCTCCACGTGGGCGGCCACCTGAGTCACGGCAGCCGGGTAGCCTACTCCGGCAAGACCTACAACGCCATCCATTACAGCGTAGATGAGCAGACCGAGCGCCTCGACTACGACGCGATCCGCCAGCTGGCGCTGGCAAACCGGCCCAAGCTCATCATCGCCGGGTACACCTCGTATCCGCTCAGCATTGACTGGAAAGCTTTCCGCGCCATTGCCGATGAGGTGGGCGCGTACCTGCTCGCCGATATCGCGCACATCGCGGGGATGGTGGCGGCAGGCGCCTTCCCCAGCCCTATTGGCATCGCGGATGTGGTCAGCTTCACCACCCACAAATCGCTGAACGGCCCGCGCGGCAGCGTCATCCTCACCCACAAGCCCCTGCTCGCCAAGAAATTCGACCGCGCCGTCTTCCCCGGTTTGCAGGGCGGCCCGCACATGCACACCATCGCCGGCATCGCCACCGCTATGCGCCTGGCGCAGACGGAGACATTCAAGGCGCTGCAGCACCAGACCGTCGCCAACGCCCGCGCCCTCGCCGCCGCGCTGGAGGCAGAAGGCGTCCGCGTAGCCTACGGCGGCACCGACAGCCACATGGTGCTCATTGACTGCAAGGGCTTCAAAGGTCCCGATGGCACACCGCTGATGGGCGACGCCGCCGCGCGGATTCTCGATATCGCTGGCATCGTCGCCAATCGCAACACCATCCCCGGCGATACCACCGCCGCCTTCCCCTCCGGCGTGCGCCTGGGAACCCCCTGGGTCACGCAGCGCGGCCTCAAGGAACCGGAGATGGCGCGCATCGCGGCTGCCATCGCCCGAATCTTCCGCGCCACACAGGGCTACCTCACGACCTGGCGCGCCAAGCCCGACTATCAGGCCCGCGTGGATTTCGATGTGCTAGAGGAAGTGAAGTGTGACATCCGCGATCTGGCCGAGCGCGCCGGCGACCCCTACAACGTGACGCAGCGCACCGGCTACCCGCACTTCTACTATGTAGATGACGTTCCCCAGGGCGCCGGCCCCTTCGAGCGACTGATGCTGGTGGGCGAGCACGTCAAAGTCTTTGTGGACTGGCTCACGCCCTCAAACACGGCGGATATGGCCGCCGGCGACGCCCGTCCCATCACCCTGCTGGAAGCCAACGGCGCAGTGATGACTGCCGCGCTCCTCACCCGCGTGGACGCCCAAACCTACACGCTGGATGTGCCCATCGTAGCAACGCCGCGCGTGATGACCTGGCTGCGCGCGTTGGTGGATGGCTACGTCGCCGCCGATGATGTCTACGGGCGGCTGCCCTTCCTCGATGCCGTCCGCGACACGGGCGCGGCGCCCGCCCACACCGAAGCGCTCATCGCCGACAACGGGCCTTACACCAAGCCCTACTTCATCGGCGCGTGGGCGCACAAAACCCCCGCCGGCGATCCCCTGCCCAAATTCGAGTGGCAGGAGTCGGAAAATACGCCGCTCAAGAAGACGTACCTCAACGCCACCCACCGCGAGATGGGCGCGCGCATGGTGCCCTTTGGCGGCTGGGATATGCCCGTCTGGTATACGGGCAACTCCGAGGAGCACCGCGTCGTCCGCGAGGCGGCGGGCCTCTTCGATGTGAGCCACATGGGCTGCTGGGATGTCCAGGGGCCAGAAGCCGCGGCCTTCCTCAATCTGCTCATGGTCAACGATGTCTCGACCCTCGATGTGGGCAAATCGCAATACTCCGCCCTCTTCGACGTGGACGGCATTCCGTTGGATGATCTGCTCGTCTACCGCATGGCGGAGGAGCACTATCTGGTGGTCGTCAACGCTTCCAACAACGACAAAGACTGGGCCTGGGTGAACGCCGTGCTGCGCGGCGAGGTGATGATTGATCCCAGCCGCCCCTGGGTCAAGTGGGAAGGCCAGGGCGTGACCCTCCGCGACCTGCGCGACGCCAGCGCAGGCGCGGATATGCGCGCGGAGCTCGCGCTACAAGGCCCCAAATCCACCGACATTCTCCTGGCGTTAGGCGGCAGCGACGCCGACAAGCGCAAAGTCAAAGCGCTGCCGTGGGCGGGCATCTGCCGCGTCACCCTCGGCGACTTCGACATCATCGTGAGCCGCACCGGTTACACCGGCGAGCGCGCGGCTTACGAGCTCTTCGTCCACCCCGACCGGCTGGTAGATTTCTGGAAGGCGCTGCTGGCTGTGGGCGAGCCGTTCGGCATCAAGCCCTGCGGACTCGCGGCGCGCGATAGCCTCCGCACCGAGGCGGGCCTGCCGCTGTACGGGCACGAGATGGCGGGGCCGCTCAACCTCACCATGGCGGACGCCGGATTCCACACCTACATCAAGACCTACAAGCCCTTCTTCGTGGGCCGCGAAGCCTACATCACCCGCGAAGCCAAACGCAAGGCGGGCGTGCTCCGCTTCCAGGTGCCGGAGAAGGGGCAGCCCATGCCGCAACAGCTCGACCGAATCGTGGATGAGCGCGGCAAGGTCGTAGGCTACGTCACCAGCTGCGCCATGGATACCGAAGGTCATCTGCTGGGCCAGGCTTACGTCAACCTGGACTATCACAAGGAAGGGACGCAGCTCGCCGTGCTCGTCACGCCGCGCCGCGCCCCCAAACCCAACGACCAGCTCAAACTGGGCGAGCGCACCCAATTGCCTGTGCCCATCGTCGTGCTGAGCCGTTTCCCCAAGAAGAAATAAGGCGGGAAGATCCCTCGGCGAGGCGGGGAAACCTGCCTCGCCGAGGTGGTTACAGAAAATGCAAAGTTTTCTCGGCGCTTGCCACCAGATATTCAACGCCGCGCCCAGATGAAATTGGAGATTTTGGATGCAGCAGAAGTCATACAGGATCTACAGATACCACCATCCAATCACCTCGAGAAACTCACGGGCAGTCGAAGTGGACAATACAGCATTCGCATCAATGCGCAATGGCGCATCTGTTTTGAGTGGCAAGATGGACATACTTATCAAATCGAAATAGTGGACTATCATTAGCCCAAACTGTCGTAGTTCCTGCACAACGAGTATAAGAGAGCAAATGGCAAAAGCATTGATACCGATTTGCTCAGGTTAGGAGAGCAATGAGCGAGACAACACTGTCCCCAATTCATCCTGGCGAAATTCTGTTGGAGGAATTCCTGCAACCTCTAGGTCTCAGCCAATATCGGCTGGCGAAGGATATTGGCGTACCTGCAAGGCGGATCAATGAGATCGTACAAGGCAAACGCGCCATCACTCCTGATACCGCTCTACGGTTGTCACGGTACTTTGGACTATCGGAACGCTTTTGGATGAATTTGCAGGCACGGTACGACCTGGAAGTGGAAAAAGACCGTCTGCAAGATCGCCTGGAACGGGAAGTGCGCATTTTTGCAGCAGCACCGCGATAGGTCACTGACCCTCTTTCGCCGCTTTGCCCGTTCGCCCCTGGCGCGATCCATCATCGGCTGGAGTTTTGCGCACATGAGTTTTGCCCTACCCGTACACCGTCTCCGAGAAACGCCCGCGCTGCTGGCCTTTCACCATCCGCAGCCGAGCTATCCGCTGCACATCCTGCTTGTCCCCAAACGCGCCATCGCCAGCCTCAGCGAGCTGCAACCCACAGACAGCGACTTCTTGACAGATCTGTTCGCCGCCGTCCAAAGCCTGGTCGCCGAGTTCGAGCTGGAACAGGGCGGGTATCGCCTCATCGCCAACGGCGGCAGCTTTCAGGATGTGCCACAGCTGCACTTCCATCTGATCTCAGACAAGGCGGCCATCTCAAACACTGAATAACCCAAATCTCACAGAAAGGCGCTTTTATTGGCGCCTTTCCGCGTTCTATGCACCCGAATCATTTCACAAAGGACAACAAACCCATGCAAAACACTGAACAACTCTTACACAACCTGGAAGCGGATTTCGGCGCGTGGTTCGCCGACGAACGCCGCCTTGCCGAGGGGCGCATGACAGGCGACCTCTACCCTTACGAGCGGCTTTTCTCCCCCATCCAGATCAACGGCGTCAAGGTGAAAAATCGCCTGGTGATGGGGCCGATGGGCAATCTCTTCACTACCGATGCGCTGGGACGCCCTGGCGCGGAGCTCATTGCCTACTATGCGGAACGCGCCAAAGGCGGCGTGGGGCTGATCACCTCTGGGTTGGTGCCCATTCACAGCGGCATCGAACCGGCGGTCACGGGCCGCTGGAACGACACGATCCTTCCCCGCCTCGATGGCTCCTTCACCGTCTGGTCGGGCTGGCAAGATCTCACCGACGCGGTTCACGCCCACGGCGCGCGCTTCTTCATGCAGCTGACGCCGGGCTTCGGGCGCGTCGGCCCGCCGCTCTCCATCTTCAAAGGACGGCTGCCGGTCTCCGCCTCGTGGCATCGCAACCATCATATACCGCTGCTCCCCTGCCGCCCGCTGACCGACGGCGAATGCCGGCGCCTCATCAAAGCCGCCGGGCAGATGACGGTGCAGGCGCGTGGCTGCGGCGTGGATGGCGTTTACCTGCACGGGCACGAGGGCTATCTGCTGGAGCAGCTCAGCAATCCCGCCTTCAACCGCCGCAAGCTGAGCCATTTCTCCAATTGGCAGACCTTCGGCCTGGAGCTGGTCGCCGAGATGCGCCGTCGCGCCGGGCCGCGTTACCCCATCATGTACCGCATTGATCTCTCGCTGGCGCTCAACGCCACCTACGGCGAGCGCATGAATACGACCGCCCTGCTGCGCGGCTTCCGCGACGAACGCACGGTGGAGATGACGCTGGACTACATGCGAAATCTCGTCGCCGCCGGCGTGGACATCTTCGACGTGGATTTGGGTTGCTACGAGAACTGGTGGCTGCCCCACCCGCCCAACGCCATGCCGCCGGGTTGCTTCCTGTCGGTAGCGCGCCTGGTGAAACAGCATTTCGCCGCACACGGCATTCAGTCCAACGCGGGGCTGGAAGTGCCCATCGTCGCGGTAGGCAAGCTCGGCTATCCCGACCTGGCCGAACAAGCGCTGCGCGACGGCGACTGCGATATGATCATGCTCGCGCGGCCGCTGCTCGCCGATCCCGAATGGCCCAACAAAGCCTACGCCGGGCGCGTCAGGGAAATTGTCCCCTGCATTGGCGATCAAGCCTGCCTCAACAAACTCTCGCACCTGGGCCACTCCGTCTGCGCCGTCAATCCGCGCGCTACCTTCGAGGCGCAGCTCCCCGAACCGTTGACGCCCACCCTCGCGCCCAAACGCATCGCCGTGGTGGGCGCGGGCCCCGCAGGGGTGATGGCCGCCTGCACCGCCGCACGCCGGGGACATCACGTCACCCTGATCGAGCGCGAGGCTCGCGCGGGCGGGATGCTCATCGCCGGCAGCGTGGCGCGGCTCAAATTCGATGTGGCAAATTATCTGGAGCATCTCAACGAAATGGTGCGCCTCCACGTTCAGGACTATGGCATGGAAGCGCATTTCGGTGTGAGCGTCACCGCCGAGGCGCTGCGCGCAGAAGGCTTCGATGGGATCCTCACCTGCACCGGCGCGCGTCCCGTCATCCCGCCCATCCCCGGCGTGGAGCTGCCCCACGTGACGACGGCGGTCGCGCTCTTCCGCGATCCCGCACTGGCCGCGCAAGCCGCCGATGTCGTGGTCGTGGGCGGCGGCGAGGTGGGCTGTGAGGCGGCCGCCTTCCTGGCTTTCGAGCTGGGCAAGCGCGTGACCGTGATCGAGATGCTGCCGCACTTCATGCCCACCAGCTGCACCGCCAATCGCGGTTACTTTCTCCACTACCTGGAACGCCAGGGCGTGCAGCTGCTCAATGCCGCGCGCCTGGAGCGCATCGAACGCGAACAGGTTCACGTGATCCGCAATGTCTCCCGCGATGTCCCCAATCCCACCGTCACCTGGCAGCCGGTGCTGGCGGATAGCCTGCCCAATCCGCTCGCGCGCCCGCTGCGCGTGGAAGAACAGGCCCTCACCCTGCCCGCCGATCTCGTGGTGCTGGCGGTGGGCATGAAGCCCGATGACCGCCTCTACGAGGCGTGCGTGCAGCTGCGCGCCGCGCCGCACGTGCAAAACCTGGGCGACGCCTTCACGCCGGCGAGCATCGTCGAAGCCACCCGCGCCGGCTACCACGTCGCGCGCAACCTGTAAACAAAATCGGTTCACCGCAGCAGCATACAGAATACTGGCGCATCTGATTCACGCCATCCGACGATACAGTCTACACCGAGGGGGGGCTGACCATGAAAGGGATCTTGCCCAAGTCCATCCAGGGACGGCTCGCGGTATTGGTGGGCGCGCTCACCTTGATCGCCGCTATCACGACCCTGATAGGGATCGTCAATGCCGCAACCTTCCAGCAACAACTGGCGCTGGTCACGGATTATGCCGCCGCATTGCAGCAGAACGCCAACGCCCGCGCCGATTTGCTCAAGATGCAGATCGCGATCAAAAACACCTTCATCGCGGAGGATTACCGGGCGCAGGATTTCGGCAATTTCTGGCGCTATTCTGAACAATTCGACGACTACCTGTACCTCCAATTGCTGCGCAATGAGGATGTCGAAAGTTTGATGGCGCAGAATGCCGAAGTCGCAGACCAGAGCAGCGCCTTTTTCGATCAAATGGTGCAAGAAGATACTGACTGGGCAAGATTGGCCTCTGTGAATCTGGAGCAGATTGACCCAGCCATCGCCAGTATGGAAGCTCAGATTCAGGCTTTCTACGCCCGCGACTTGCAAGTCCTGCGCGAGGAGATCACCGCTATCGAGAAGAGTACCCGCGCCAACATCCTTGGAGGGCAGATCACCATACTCGTGCTGGCAGCGCTGTTAGTGTGGAGCGTCTATGAAACCATGGCTATCTCCAGGCCCTTGGATAATCTAACCGGCGCCATTGTAGCTTTCGAAAACAGAACCTACAAACCGGAGCTGCTGGCCGAAGATACGGGGCGGGCCGACGAGATGGGCGAGCTGGCGCGCGCAGTCAACGCGATGGCGCAATCCATCAGCGAAGCCAACCGCCTCAAAGAGCAATTCCTCCAGGCCGCCCAACGCTTCATCCCTTCCCAATACCTGGAATTTCTCGAAAAAGACAGCATCATCAACGTGCAGCTGGGCGATCACGTGAGCGCAGAAATGGCCGTCATGTTCTCCGACATTCGCGGCTTCACCACCCTATCCGAGAAGATGACGGCGCAGGAGAACTTCGATTTCGTCAACGAGTATCTGAAACTGGTCAGCCCCATCATCCAGAGTCATGAAGGCTTCATCGTCAAGTTCCTGGGCGATGGCATGATGGCGATCTTCCCCTATGGCGTGGCAGATGCCGTCCAGGCAGGAATCGAGAAAACGCGCACGGTACAGACATTCAATGCCATGCTCATGGCGCAAGGGCTGCCAGCCATCTCGATTGGCATAGGCGTACACACCGGGCCGATGATGGTGGGCATGATCGGCGAAGAGATGCGGATGCAAGGCGACGCTTTTTCCGACAACGTCAATCTGACGGCGCGCCTGGAAGGGCTGAATAAGTATTTCGGTACCGCCATGATCATCAGCGAAGACACCTTCCGCCAATTGCCCCAGCCGGTCAGCTTCAAAATGCGGTGGCTGGGAAAAGCCATCGTCAAGGGCCGCGCCGCGCCGCTGGGCCTGTACGAGATCTACGATGGCCTGATGGCGGATACCATCGCCCTGAAAGACGCCCTCCGTCCCGACTTCGAGCGCGGCATTGCGCTGTACAACGAGGGCAAATTCGCCGAAGCCGGACAGCGTTTCAACCAGGTGTTAGCGCGCGATCCCAAAGACAAGGCAGCCAGACTCTACCTTGAAGCCTGCGCAGAATGGCTCGACCGCCCGCTCCCGCCAAACTGGGACGGCGCCATTCTCATGGATGCCAAATAACGCCGGCAAGGAGATCACAACCATGATGAAGACCCTCAACACCTACATTCGCGCGTTGTTCTCTCTGGGCAGGCTGGGACTGCTCATCGGGCTGTTAGCCATTGCCGTTCTGGTCGCTGCCTTCAGCCAGTCATCCGAGCCTTTCGATGCCGCGCTGGAGCGCATGGCCGTCTTGAACGCGCTCGAAGCAGACGTGGCGCTCGATCTGGCCGAAATGCAAGTTCAGGAGGCGCGAGCACTGTTCACGCTCAGTTATGGGCTGCCTTCGACCGGCGCTGCGGAGAAAGCGCTCGAAGCCGACGCCAGAATCTCACACACACTCAGCAATCTGGCGGAGGCAGGCAGTTTCAGCGACGCAGGCGCTTATATCACCGACCTTTCGGAAGACCTCGAAGCGTTCAACGCCGCTCGCATCGCCCATCGGGAGCTGTTCGAGACCCTGGCAGCAGCCTTCGAGGAAGAAGATGAGGCTACCCTGCAAACCTATCTGGAAGCACTTGAAGAAGACAATCAATATCTGGATTTCCTGCTGCGCAACCTGATCATCGCCGTTGAACACAACCGCCTTTCGGCGGTGCAAGACTTCCCCGAAGATGCCAATGCCAGCATCCTGCTGATCGTCATCGGCCTGGCTTTGAGCCTGATGCTTGCGTTGGCAGGCTACCAGGTGATTGCCGCCGCCGTGCGCCCGCTGCGCCGTCTCAACAACGCCATCACCGCCATCGCGGGGGATATGTACCACCCCGGTGAGTTGCCCAAACGCGGCGCAGCAGGCAGACTGGCCCAGGCGCTCGAGGCATTGGCGCAAGCGGAACAAGCGCGCAACGAGGCCGCTAAAAAGGAGATCGCCGCACTGCGGCAGGCGCTCTACGAATCCCGTCGGCGACGCCTGAAAATCCATCAGACCGAGCAACAAGCGGGGTAAAACACCCATGAAAGACCAGAATTTTCTCTCAAAGCATTGGAAAAACAAGAACCTACAAGCCCGTCTGGTGCTGGTTTTCACCCTCCTCTTCGGCTTCTGCATGATAGCCATGAGCGTGTTTTTGTTGAATGTCTTGCAATTGATTGCGTATCACAACCAGGCGCGGAGCATCTTTGAAAGCACGCGCCAGGTCTTCCAACTTGAATCCATGCTCAAGCAATACCAGCTGGATCTGACGAACTACGGCATTAGCGCATCCCCTCTCGCCGAACAACAATTGGCGGCGCTCGATACCCGCATTGACGAAAGTATCGCAACCCTGCAAACGGAGTTTCCCGCAGAAAACACCGCACAGTTGCGAAGCGTCGCTGATCAAAAACGCAGCTTGAGCGCATTGGCAGAGCGTATCATCGCCGCAGTGGATGAACAAGGGCAACGGCCCGAAAGCGCGCAAGATTGGGAGCAAGTAGCTCAGCTCGACGCCCAGGCGGTCGTCCTGTTCAACAGCCTCTATGCCGATGTCGGCGCTATCCGTTCAAACGGCATCGCACAACTCCAGCGCCTCCGTGACGAAGCCGAGATCTTCAGCGGGTTTGCCTTCTTCCTGGGCATCCTGGCAATTCCCGCTTTCCTGATCCTGGCGCTTGGGGTCGCGCTGATCACCTACACCCAGATCAACCTGCCCGTTGCACAACTCACCCACGCAGCAGGCGACTTGCAAGCGCGCCAATTCGAACCGGCAATGCTCGCCAGGCTCAGCCAGCGCAGCGACGAAATCGGCGTCATGGCGCGGGAGTTCATCCAGATGGCGGCAGAAGTCGCCCAGCGCAGCACGCAGCTCCAGCAAGAAGCCGCTGAAATTCGAGGCAAAATCCGCTGAGAAACAAAGCGTCTGGCGTCAGGGAAAGCCAACGCAGTTGGGAAACGCTTCCAACCGCAATCCCTGTTTTGCCGCCAAAACGGCTTTTTAGGAGAGGATTTGTGGCCGGGCTTTGTCCCACCACAAATCCTCTTTTCTATCCCCGGCTTTCAGGCCGCATGGCTGCCCCAAGGAGCCAAATACAACAACCTGGCGCGCCAGGCGGCTTGCTCAGTCGCCGCGTTATGATAAAATAGCCTTGTGGAACCGCGAATTGTCTTTATGGGCACACCCAAATTTGCGCTGCCGACGCTCGAAAAGCTCTGCGATGCCTACCCCGTCGTTGGCGTGGTAACGCAGCCCGACCGCCCCGCTGGGCGCGGGCGGCGTTGCATCGCACCGCCGGTCAAGCAGCTGGCAGAAGCCGAAGGCATCCCCATCTTCCAACCGGAGCGCCTGCGCGCCATCGAAGCGGTGGAGCGCGTGCGCGCCTGGGCGCCAGATCTCATCATCGTCGCCGCCTTCGGGCAAATTCTGCCGCAGAGCGTGTTGGAATTGCCCCGTTTCGGCGCGCTGAACATCCACAGCTCGCTGCTGCCTCGCTGGCGCGGCGCCACCCCCGTGCAAGCCGCCATCCTCGCGGGAGATGCCATCACCGGCGTGACGATCATGCAGATGGACGAGGGCCTGGATACCGGGCCGATTCTCGCGCAACGCGAGCTCGCCATCAAAGCGTTGGAGAGCGCCGGCGAGCTCGAAGAACGGCTGGCGCAGCTGGGCGCCGAACTGCTGCTGGATATTCTGCCGCCCTATCTGAGCGGTGAACTCAAGCCGCGCCCACAGCCAGAAGAGGGCGTCACCCTCACCCGGCGCTTGCGCAAAGAGGCCGCCGCGCTCGATTGGGCGCAGTCTGCACTCACGCTGGAGCGCCAGGTGCGCGCCTTCGCTCCCGAACCCGGCGCGTTCACCCTGTGGGAAGCAGAACGGCTCAAAATCCTCCAGGCGCAGGCCCGGCAAGACATTCCCCTGCCCCAGGCGGCGCCGGGAACGGTCTTTGCATGGGAAGCCATGCCCGCCGTGGTCACGGGTAATGGCGCGTTGGTGCTTTTGCAGCTGCAGATGGCCGGCAAACGTCCAATGAGCGGCGATGCATTCCTGCGCGGCAAAAGCGCCGTGCTCGGGAGCCATTTTACGGCTCCAACAGCCGGGTGAACTCGTAGGACACCCGGCTTTCACATCTCAGTCAGGTTAGCACCCTTCATGGGTAAAAGTAGTTTTAGAGAGTAGAGAGCCGTGAGCAGGACGCAGTTCGTTGCGCGCAGACTACTCACTACTCACTGCTCACCCTTTACAATTTCGAGGAGGTCAGATGTCTGGACATAGCCATTGGTCAACCATTCGCCGCAAGAAGGAAGCAAATGACGCGAAGAAAGGCGCCGTCTTCACCAAGGTCGCCCGTGAAATCGTCATTGCTGCGCGTGAGGGGGGCGGCGACCCCGAATCGAATATCCGCCTGCGCATGGTGCTGGATAAGGCGCGCTCGATGGGCATGCCGAAAGACAACATCGAACGTGCGATCAAGCGTGGGTCAGGGGAAGATAAAGACGCCGCCGAAATCGTCGAAATCATGTACGAAGGATATGGCCCCAACGGCGTCGCCATGCTGATTGATGTGATGACCGACAACCGAAACCGCACGATTGCCGCGCTGCGCCACGCGCTGAGCCGGCAAGGCGGCACGATGGGCGATCCCGGCTCCGTCGCCTGGCAGTTCGAGCGCAAGGGCGTCATCGGCGTGACCGCCAGCGTGGACTTCGATACGCTCTTCGAGGCTGCGGTCGAAGCCGGCGCCGACGACGTCGCTATGGGTGAAGGCGAGGACAATCACGAAGTTTACACCAATCCTTCCGAGCTGCACGCGGTCAGCAAACAGCTCAAGGAAGCCGGGCTGCCGGTCGTCAGTGTAGACCTGGTCATGGCGCCCAAAAATGAGATGGCGCTGCCGGTGAAGGATGCCGTGCAGATTCTCAAGCTCATTGACAATCTCGAAGAAATGGACGACGTGCGCCGCGTCTTCTCCAATCTTGAGGTCACGGAAGAAGCCGTCGCCGCCTTCGAATCTGGATTCTAATGCGCGCGCTCGGCGTGGATCCGGGAACAGCAATCACCGGATACGCGGTCGTCGAGGAGATCGGCGGGACGCTGCAATTGCTAACATTGGGCGCCATCCAGACGCCCGCTAAGACGCCCTTGCCGCAACGCCTGCAAGTTATCTACACAGAGCTGCGCGCGCTCATTCGAGATCATGCGCCCGATGTGACAGCGGTGGAAGAGCTGTTCTTCAGCCGCAACGTGCGCACAGCGATGGCGGTGGGGCAGGCGCGCGGCGTAGTGCTGCTGGCGCTTGCCGATGCGGGAATGCCGATTGCCGAGTACACGCCCTTGCAAGTCAAGCAAGCCGTCACCGGCTACGGCAACGCCGACAAGCATCAGGTGCAGGAAATGGTGCGCGTGTTGCTGCGCCTGCCAGACATTCCCCGGCCCGATGACGCCGCCGATGCCGCCGCCGTGGCAATTTGCCATCTGCACCGCGCCCGGCTCGACGCGCTGCTGACAGAATAACGTACCAGACACGCGGGTTCTGGGGCAGGAAGGTTCCTGCCCCAGAACCGAGTTCGCAGCTGGAACGCTTCATCCTTCTGCCTTCAACCTTCATACTTTCCAAGGAGCCTATGATCGCACAGCTTGAAGGTAGCATCCTCGACGTAACCGAAGGGCAGATTGTTGTCAACGTGGGCGGCGTAGGGTTCCTGCTCAACGTGCCGCTGCGGGATGTCCACCGCGCGGGCGAGCGGGTACGCCTCTACACGCATCTTCACGTCCGCGAAAACGAGCTGACGCTCTACGGCTTTCTCGAAGCGGAATCCAGGGCGCTCTTCGAGCTGTTGCTCGGCGTCTCCGGCGTCGGGCCGAAGGCGGCGCTGAGTATTCTGGGGACGTTTGCGCCGGAGACATTGCAACGCGCCATCCTCAACGGGCAGCCGGAAGTGCTGGCGCGCGCCCCCGGCGTGGGGCGCAAGACCGGCGAAGCCATCGTGCTACACCTCAAGGACAAGCTCGCCAAACTCGGCGGGCCGGCCGCTGCCATCAGAGAGGATGACGCCGATCTGATTGCCGCCCTCACAGCGCTGGGCTTCAGCCTGGTAGAATCACAACGCGCGCTGCAACAGCTGCCTCGGGATGCCGAACTACCCTTCGAGGACAAACTCCGCCGCGCGCTGACGATGTTGGGGGGATGAGACACACCGCGCGCCGCCGCCCCTTCAGCCCCGGCAGGCCCTGGCTGCTCTGCCTGCTGTTCGCCTTGACCGCTTGTCTGCCCCCCACCCTGCCGCCCGTGATCAAAATCGGGCTGGCGGCGCCGTTCGAGGGCGCGGAGCGCGACATCGGCTATGATGCCATCTACGCCGCGCGGCTCGCGGTGCGCGAGATCAACGCCGCCGGCGGCGCGAACGGCTGGCGGCTGGAGCTCGTAGCCTACGACGACCGGGCCGACGCAGAACTCGCCCGCATCGCTGCGCGCAACCTCGCCGTGGATCCCGATGTGGTCGCCGTGATCGGGCACTACCGCCCGGCGAGCACCGCCGCCGCGCAAGCCATCTACATCGAAGCCGGGCTGCCGCTGCTCGCGCTCGGCGAGGAAGAGGCGACTTATCCCCCACCGGAAACGCTGCCCGATGCCGCCGCCTGGATTGCGGCGTACCGCGCGGTCGGGCCGCACACGCCCGAACCGGGCGCCAACGCGCTGCCCACCTACGAGGCGGTGTACGCCCTCGCCGAAGCCACCGCCGCAGCCGCAGCACAGGGGCCGCCCACCCGCGCCGCCATCGCCGCCGCGCTGCCCGCCGTGGAACGCCACGGCTTGCTGGGCGCGCTCCGTTGGCGTCCAGCCAACAATGACGACGCGCCCATCTTTCGCGGCGATATCGTCGCGCTTCCGGTATTCCCATGATACATGCCAGGAAGTATTTTTCGGAATTGAAATGCGAAGGCGCAACGGCATTTCAGCCTTCCGCCTTCATCCTTCATACTTAACACATAGGAGGATCCCATGCCCCGTCCAATTACGTTATTCACCGGTCAATGGGCTGATCTGCCCTTCGAGACGCTGTGCGAAAAAGCCAAAGCTTTCGGCTACGACGGCCTCGAGCTCGCCTGCTGGGGCGATCACTTCGACGTGCAGCGGGCGTTGAGCGAGGATGGCTACATCCGCGCCCACCGCGACACACTGGAGCGCTACGGGCTGCAATGCTACGCCATCAGCAATCACCTGGTCGGCCAGGCCGTCTGCGACCGCATTGACGCGCGCCACCGAAGCATTCTGCCGCCGCACGTCTGGGGCGACGGCAAGGAAGATGGCGTCCGCGCCCGCGCCGCCGAGGAGATGAAAGCCACGGCGCGCGCCGCCGCCGCCTTTGGCGTCAGCGTCGTCCCCGGCTTCACCGGCTCCTCGATCTGGCCCTATCTCTACTCCTTCCCGCCGAATCCGCCCGATCTCGTGGCGCAGGGCTACGCCTTCTTCACGGAAATGTGGCATCCCATTCTGGATGTCTTTGATGAAGTGGGCGCGCGCTTCGCCCTGGAGGTCCACCCCACGGAGATCGCCTTCGACATCGCCAGCGCCGAGCGCGCGCTGGAAGCGCTGGGACGACGCCCAGCCTTCGGCTTCAACTACGATCCCAGCCACTTCGGCTATCAGGGTGTGGATTATGTCGCCTTCCTGCGCAAGTTCAGCGACCGCATCTATCACGTCCACATGAAGGACGTGTACTGGTCGGCGCGCCCCACCGAGGCGGGCGTCTTCGGCGGGCACCTGGATTTTGGCGATGCACGCCGCTTCTGGGATTTCCGCTCGCTGGGCCGGGGCTGTATTGACTTCGAGGCCATCATCCGCGCCCTCAACGCGATGGGCTACCAGGGGCCGCTCTCGGTGGAGTGGGAAGATGGGGGCATGGATCGGGAGCACGGCGCGGCGGAAGCCTGCGCCTTCCTGCGACGGCTGGACTTCCCGCCCTCGATGCTCGCCTTCGATGCGGCGTTTGAGCGCAAAGGCGAATAGCGTCAAAGCGGAGTAGCGCATTAGCGTAATAGCGCATTGGCAAGAAGGCGAGCGAGCGAGATTTCATCCTTCCGCCTTCATCCTTCATCCTTAATTTGAGGAGGTGAACGATGCCTGAAGACGTGGGTTTTGTGACGATGGCGGGGCCGAAGGCTGAAAAAGCCGCCCCGGAAATTGGCGTGGGAATGCTGGGCTATGCCTTCATGGGCAAGGCGCACACCAACGCCTTCAAGAAACTGCCGTATATGATTTATCCGCCGCCGGCGATTCCCCGGCTGGTGAGCATCGCCGGGCGGAACGCGGATGCGGTGCAGGAAGCCGCGCGGCGCTACGGCTATGAGCACGCCACCACCGATTGGCGCGATCTCATCCGCGATGAGCGCATCCAGCTCTTCGACAACGGCGGGCCCAACGACGCGCACGCCGAGCCGTGCATCGCCGCCGCCGAAGCCGGCAAGCACATCCTCTGCGAAAAACCTCTGGGCCGCACTGCCGCCGAAGCCGCCGCCATGCTCGAGGCGGCGACGAAAGCCGGCGTCAAACACATGGTCGCCTTCAACTACCGCTTTGTCCCCGCCGTGCGCCAGGTGCGGCAGCTGCTCGAAGCGGGCGCGCTGGGAGAAATCTACCACTTCCGCGCCGTCTACCTTCAGGAGTGGATCGCCGATGCGACCTTCCCCATGATCTGGCGGCTCGACAAGGCGCAGGCGGGCAGCGGGGCGCTGGGCGACATCGGCGCGCACATCATTGATATTGCGCGTTTCCTGGTGGGCGAACCGCGCCGCGTCTCCGCCGCCACGCGCACGTTCATCAAGGAGCGGCCGCTGAGCGATGGCTCCGGCATGGCGCCGGTGACGGTGGATGACGCTTTCGCGGCGACCGTGGAATTCGAGAACGGCGCGCTGGGCACGCTGGAAGCTTCGCGCTTCTGCCCGGGGCGCAAGAACGGCCTGATCTTCGAGATCAACGGCGCCAAAGGCTCGCTGCGCTTCGAGCTGGAACGCTTCAACGAGTTGGAGGTCTTCTGGAAGGATGAGCAGCCCAAAGAGACGCAGGGCTTCCACAAGGTGCTCGTGAGCGAATCCTACCATCCCTTCTGGGAGCACTGGTGGCCCCAGGGACACATCATCGGCTGGGAGCACACCTTCGTCCACGAGATCGCGCACCTGCTCGACGCCATCGTCAACGATAAGGACGTGGCTCCCTACGGCGCGACTTTCGAGGATGGTTATCGCAACGCCGTGATCTGCGATGCCATTCTGCAAGCCGCCGAGAGCGAACGCTGGGTGCGCATTGCATACTGAGCGGAAAAGCGCATTAGCGCAGTAGCGTAGTAGCGGGTCAGCCATTCGCCGTTCGCCATTCGCTATTCGCAACTTTCAAATCCAAAACCAAGGAACAACGATGACATCACCCATTGCTTTACAACTGTATTCGATCCGCAAAGACCTGGAGCAGGATTTCGTGGGCGGCATTACCCGCGTGGCCGAGATGGGCTACGTGGGCGTGGAGGTCGCCGGCTTCCCCAACACCACGCCCGAAGCCGCCGCCGCGCTGTTCCGCGACCTGGGGCTGACCGTGTGCGGCATGCATGGGCCGCTGCCTGTCGCCGGGCAACGGAATGAGATCCTGGAGACGGCCGCGCTGCTGGGCTGCCCACGCCTGATCTGCCCGTGGCTCGATCCGCAGCGTTTCACCACGCTGGAGAGCATCAAAGGCGTGGCGGAGGAGCTCAACGCCGCGAGCGCGGTCGCGCAAGCCCACGGCGTGAGCCTGGGCTATCACAATCACTGGTTCGAGTTCGGCATGGTGGAGGGGCGCATGGCCCACGAAATCCTGCGGGACATGCTCGCGCCGGAAGTCTTCTTCGAGCTGGATACCTACTGGGCGCTGACCGCCGGGGCCGATCCCGTGGCGCTGGTGCGCGACCTGGGCGCCCGCGCGCCGCTGCTCCACATCAAGGATGGGCCGGCGGAAGTGGGCCAGCCGATGGTAGCCGTGGGCGAAGGCAAATTGCCCGCAGCGGAGATCATCGCCGCCGGCGCCGGGCGCACCGAGTGGCTGATTGTGGAGCTGGACGCGTGCGCCACCTCCATGATGGACGCGGTGGCGCAAAGCGCCGCCTACCTGGTGGAAAAGGGCCTGGCGCATGGACGCTAACGCCGCCATCGCGCCTATGGGCGTGGGCATTATCGGCTGCGGTAACATCAGCGAGATCTATCTCAAGAATTGCCGGGCTTTCCCGGAGCTCACGCTGATCGCCTGCGCCGACGCCGATTCCGCCCGTGCAGAAGCCAAAGCTGCCGCGCACGGCATCCGCGCGTTATCCGTGGCAGCGCTGCTCGCCGATCCCACCATCGAGATCGTCGTCAACCTGACCCCGCCCGCCGCCCACGCCGAGATCAACCTGGCGGCGCTGGAAGCGGGGAAGCACGTCTACACGGAGAAACCGCTCGCCGTGAGCCGCGAGGATGGACGGCGCACGGTGGCGCTGGCGCGCGCCAAGGGGCTGCGCGTGGGCGGCGCGCCGGATACCTTCCTCGGCGCGGGGCTGCAAACCTGCCGCCAGCTGCTCGATGAGGGCGCGATCGGCGTTCCCGTAGCGGCGACGGCTTTTATGCCGGGGCATGGTCCCGAGGCCTGGCATCCCGACCCAGAGTTCTTCTACAAGCAGGGCGCCGGCCCGCTCTTCGATATGGGGCCTTACTACCTCACCGCGCTGGTGAGCCTGCTGGGGCCGGTGGCGCGAATCACCGGGTCGGCGCGCATTTCCTTCCCGGAGCGGCTGATCACCAGCAAAGCGCACTACGGAGAAGTGATTCAGGTGGAGACCCCCACCCACGTCGTCGGCGTGCTGGATTTTGCGAGCGGCGTCGTGGGGACGCTCATCACCAGCTTCGATATCTGGGCCGCGAACCTGCCGCGCATCGAGATCTACGGCTCCGGGGGCACGCTGAGCGTCCCCGATCCGAACACCTTCGGCGGACCGGTGCGGCTGTGGCAGCGCGAGGGCGGCTGGCGGGATGTCCCCCTCAGCCACGATTACGCGGAGAACAGCCGGGGTCTGGGCGCAGCGGATCTGGCGCGGGCGGCGCGCAGCGGGCAACCCCATCGCGCCAATGGCGATCTGGCCTATCACGTGCTCGACGTGATGCACACCATCCTGGAGGCTTCGGAGGCGGGGCGGCATCTCACGCCGGAATCCACGTGTGAGAGACCCGCGCCGCTAGGGTAAGGGGCGCAGAGAGCGTGGGGATGCGGGCATCCCCACGCTGTTTTTGTGGAGGGGGGAATGGGTAACGGGAAGATTCAGGTGTAGATGGCATTCTGCTTAATGCCGGTGGCGGGTTCGCCAGGAGCAAATGTGACATAAAGCGTGTCACTGACTTCATCGTAGTTGAATTGCATCATGTTCATTACTGAGACAAATGCGGTACTTGTCGTGTGTTGCGGGCTAATGGGGAGCGTTATCCGCGCCGCGACTGCGTGGAAAGTACCTTCAACAGAAAACTACCTGAAAGCGCGTTTCGCCTACGCCAGCAGGCCGCGAAGCGGCGTCGGGTGCGAGCAATATTGGGCAGCGTTTTTATTACGCGTTTTGCTAAACTTCGGTTCTCTGACTGTACAATAACGGAAATTGATTCTGGCGTAATCTGAACTTTGTACCATGATTATGGCCCGTACGTGCGTCAAAATCTACATAAACGTAGCCGTGTTCTATACCTGACAATAAGCCATTGATATTGAAGCCTTGAAGTATCATAATGTTGGAATAGCGGAAGAATTCTTGCCCTTCGTCTCGTTTCGTTTCGGCTTGCACATAGAAACAGTTCAATAACTTCGTACCGGCCTTGTTACGCAAATCATCAAAGCCCCAATAGGGTTGTGGGTCTAATTCCCCCAATCCTACCCGGTCGGCTACAGAATCCAGCCATTTTTTATGTCTTGGATCAACCGCGTTTGCATCAAAAGAGATGAGCACTTTGCTTTGAGAACGATCTACCACCACCATAAAGCCGCGATCACTTCTCTGATTTCCGCTAATTGTTTGCCGAAAACTCAATTCTTCTGTTCCATATTGTCCACCTGCTTCTTGATGCTGCCAGCCATAAAGGGGTAAAAACACTCGTGGAACAAACCGCAATGCCCGTGGTGAGGGTTCCATGTGAAAAAGTGTCACAAGCGAAGTGGTATTTGCTCTTTGGCATTTCAATTCCCATTCAGCAGCGTTAGGTATCGGCAAATTGTTCTCTTCAATACCAAGCAAATCTTCCAATGTGTTTCCAACACCCCCTGAGTTTCCTGGCCTAGCATTGAGTATCCAACCCATATCGCGTATTTGCTTCAATTCTTCGATAAGGGATTCTTTCGTATAAACTTTCAAAGTATCACCTTTCCCTAAAGTTACGGTATAGTATCTTGAACTGATCGCCGCTCTTTAACATTCGAATCT
>CAZDSF010000059.1:0-25381 GCA_964508025.1 uncultured Anaerolineales bacterium | reverse complement strand
TTGTTCGGCGGCGCAAAAATCGCTTCGGAGAGATCTTTTCCCACCTTGTTCGCGTCAATATCAAACGCCGCCGTGAACTCGATATCGCGCACGTGATAAGGCCCTAGCCGGGCGTGCATCAGCCCCGGAATGAAGGCGTCCTCCGGCGCATCCCGGTAGAAGTGAACACCCTGCACCAGGGCCGAAGCGCAATTGCCAATGCCGATGATGGCTACTCGAATTTTTCGATCACTCATGTTGCGTCAACCTCCTTATCGAGAATAAAAAAGATGCAGTTATACATGGGAAAAATGCTGAAAGCGATGGCGGCCAAGAGATGGTTGAGCCGGGCGTCGCCAGCATCGGGCAGACTATAGCACGGTTCATCATGCTGTCAAAAGCAGGCCAATCCTCCCTGTCGCGGGGTGGTAGTACCTAAGTACTATTCCTCGTGAGTTAGATTAATGTTAAAATTTAGTAAGAGGTTCCAAACCTCAGGCTATGTTTTTGGTCAGGATTCTGTTTGCCAAAAGGAGAATGCTCATGAAAACCCAACTGCGGCTTCAACAGGTTATAGCGTTATTCCTCACCCTGGCGCTGCTGGTCACTATGATTCCTGGCAGCGGACTTGTTGCTTCTGCGCGTCATGTTGAAGTGATCGTTCGCGGAGCAACTTTGGAGAGCGCCATTGCCGCCGTGCAGCAACATGGCGGGAAGGTGGTGGAGAATTTTGACATCATCAATGCGGTGTTGGCAGAGGTGCCGCAGCCTGCGTTGGCGGCGCTTGCAGGAGATCGGGGGGTTCTCGGCGTATTCCCCAATCACAAGGTAGAGGCGGCTGCGCCGCCGGGATGGGGCGAAATCGAATTCGCCGAATCTGTGGGCGCAGCTGAGGTGTGGGCCGAGGGCGTTTGGGGGCAGGGCGTTACGGTCGCATTTCTCGATACCGGCATCGAACCGAACTTCGTGAGCCTGCGCGTGGGGCCAGGTGGCGCCGGAGATCGCATCAGGGCTTATTACGATGCGATCGGTAATCGTGTGTACACGGCGCCGCGACTCATGCAATCCCCGCGCGATCCCAACGGGCACGGGACGCACGTCGCCGGCATTGTTGGCAACAGCACCTATCAACCCCTGGCGGGCAAGTTCCACGGTCTGGCGCCGGCAGCAAACCTGGTCGCAGTGCGCGCCCTAAATGCGCAAGGGCAGGGCGTGTACGCGGATGTGTTGCGCGGCATCCAGTGGATCATCAACAACAAGGATACCTACAACATTCGTGTGCTGAATATCTCGATGTACGCCCAGCCATTGTCGCCTTACTGGGCTGATCCTTTCAGCCTGGCCACAATGGCGGCCTGGAATGCGGGCATTGTCGTGGTGGTCAGCGCGGGGAATGGCGGGCCGACGCCGATGAGCATTGGTGTGCCCGGCAACACGCCCTACGTCATCACCGTGGGCGCGTTCACCGACAACTACACGCCCAGCGACTTCGGCGATGACTACATCCCGGAGTTTTCCGCTGCGGGCCCGACGCTGGATGCCTTCGTCAAGCCCGATGTGATTGCGCCCGGCGCGCACATCGTCTCGCTGATGCGCCCCAACACCTATCTCGCGCAGCAATATCCTGACAACCGCGTGCCGCCGTTCCATTTCAAGACGGCAGGCACTTCGATGTCGGCGGCCATCGTCTCTGGTGTGGCGGCGCTGATGCTCAGCGAAAATCCGACGCTGACTCCCGATCAGGTAAAGTTCCGGTTGGCGCTGACGGCGCGCCCGCAGTTCAGCGAGTTTACGGGAGAGGCTGCGTATAGCATCTGGCAACAGGGCGCGGGCCGCATCTGGGCGCCCGATGCCGTCTTCACCACGATTCAGGGCCGCGCTAATCTGGGCATGGATCTGGCCGCCGACCTGGCAGGTGAAACTCACTACCAGGGCATGAGCTACTACGATCCGGAGACCGAGCAGTTCCATATTCTCGGCTACGAAACATGGGCTGGCGGTTACGAAACATGGGCGGGTGGCTATGAAACGTGGGCTGGCGGCTATGAAACCTGGGCTGGAGGATACGAGACTTGGGCTGGCGGTACAACCAACTGGTCAGGTGGGTTCAATGATTGGGTAGCAGCCTACCAGAGTTGGAGCGACGGCTGGAATGCCTGGGCTGGCGGCTACGAAACGTGGGCGGGTGGCTATGAAACGTGGGCCGGCGGCTACGAAACCTGGGCTGGCGGCTATGAAACCTGGGCCGGCGGCTACGAAACCTGGGCCGGCGGCTACGAAACCTGGGCCGGTGGTTATGAAACCTGGGCCGGTGGCTATGCCACTTGGGCTGGCGGTTATGAAACCTGGGCTGGCGGTTATGAGACTTGGGCTGGCGGTTATGAAACCTGGGCTGGCGGTTATGAGACTTGGGCCGGCGCTATTGGAGATCCTACCTGGGCAGCGGCCTTCGTAGATCTGCAAAATGTTCCGGGTGGTACCACCGCAGTTGGTTTTAGCCTGATAAACACGCCGGATTAAAGACATACCGCACTATAACAACAGGCGGGAGTGAGAGCTCCCGCCTGTTGTTATCTTTCAAAACCGGAAATGCTTAGCATCGGGCCTGCACTGCTTTATCCTTCAGCCGCGCCAACGCTGCTTCTGTCTCTTGAAGGTCTGCGACGGCGCCCAGACGTGCAAAGACTTCACGAATCTCCAACAATTCCGCGCGCACCGGGTCTATGGCTCCCCGCTCATAGTCGAAAATCGCACGCCAATAGCGACTGCGAGCTTCATCAATGACGGCATTGCTTTTGTGTAATAGCCGAATACTTTCGTCTATATGCTGCTTGGCATTTTCCAGATCGCCTCGCCTTTGAGCGATACGCGCCGATAACATCTCAAAACGTCCCTTTTCGATAGCCGCCTCGGCTTCTTCTTTCTCGAAAGCGCGCAACAGCTCGTGGCTTGCTCTACAGGCTTCTTGCGCTGCTTCCAATCGCTCCTGTTCCAGATTCAGTGTCCCGCGCAGGAATTGCGCATTTGCCAGCTCCAGCTGCCCACGGACACCAATATCTCTGTACAAACTGATAGCGGCGTTGAGATGCTGCGCGCTTTTGTCCCATTGTTTGCGCAATAGATACACCCGCCCCAGGCTACGATGCGCCTGCGCCAGGTGATAGGGATTGGTGAGCTGTTGCGCCAGTTTGAGATCTAACATCAAGTGCCGTTCTGCTTCAGACCAGTTTCCCAGATCAGTGTAGAGTATGCCCAGGTTGGAGTAGGCGATTGCCGTCCCCTCAATGTCGCCAATGCGCTCAACGATTTCCAGGCAGCGGTGATAACTGCCGAGCGCGCCCTGCCAATCCCCCTGATTTTTCTGCAGAATGCCCAGATTGTTCAGCGGGCGCGCCATCCCCACAATATCGCCGATTTGTTCGAGCAGTTCAAGGGATTTTCGCACCGCGGTGGCGGCTTGTTCCAGATTGCCCTGGGTGTAATAGACTGCGCCCAAACGGTTGAAGATGGCCGAGAGTGGGCCGTACAGTTGGTGCTCAGCCGCAAGCTTTGACGCACGTTCCAACCACTGTTGAGCGGCATTGAGATCGCCCTGGCGCAGCAGCAACCATCCCAGCTCCGAATAGAGCTGCGCCTCGACTTTGGAGAACTTGGGTGCGACCAGGTGAATCTGCGCCAACCCCTGACGCAACCAGATCTCGGCTTCTTGTTGATTGCCCTTTTTGTTCCACACCTGCCCCAGTTTGAGCATCACTTCGACGCGATCTTCCAGCGTACCTTCAGCCTGATCGTCCAATGTTGCCCGGTAGCAGGCAATGGCTTCTTCGTAGTTGCCGATATGCTGATTGATATCCCCTAACCCGATGTTGGCCCGGCGGCGCTCATCGGTATATGCTTCAACATGTTGGGCCAGTTGCAGGGCGCGGCTGTAATATTCCAACGCTTCTCGATTGGCAAAGCGTTGGCGCGCGCGCTCCCCCGCCAGTAGCATGTATGTCAGCGTCTTGCTGCGCTCGCCGGCGCGGTCATAGTGCAGGGCCAGCACTTCGATGTGCGGGGCCAGATCGGCGGCATAGAGCTTTTCGATGGCTTCCGCCGTATTGCGATGCAACAGCGGGCGTTGGCTGCGCAATAGACTGCTATAGATGGTCTCTTGGGTCAAAATGTGACGGAAAGCATATATCTGCTCGCCCACTTCGTGACGTTCGATGAGCAGCCCCATCTCGGTCAGCCGTTCCAGCGCGGGCAACACGTTGGCGCTGCCGTGCTGACGCCGTTTCACCTCATTTAACAGACTCGCTGAGAATTGCAGCCCGATCACGGCAGCGTCACGCAGAATTTGCCGCAGGTCTTCGGGCAGCCGATCCACCCGCGCCATCATCAATCCCCGCAACGTGGTGGGAATCTCCAGCGTCTCCATGCCGACAACCGAACCCACTTCCCACTGCCCATTCTTGGCGCGCACCAGCTCCCGTTCGATCAGTGTGCGCACAAATTCTTCGATGTAGAACGGGTTTCCCTCAGCGCGCAGCAGAATCAACTGGATCAACGCTTCGGGCAAGTCTTGCAGGTTGACGAGATGTCCGAGCAGCGCGCGGCTATCTTCCGCTGAAAGGGGATTGACATTGACTTCCGTCACGCGCGCGCTGGCTGCTGCACCTGCCGCTGTGTGCGGCAACGCGAGCGGCGTCTCCGGTTGGGGGCGGGTGATGATGCACAACAACAGGGGCAGCTCTTGTGTCAGCGGCAAGAGCGTGTTCAACATATCGCGTGACAGATCATCAGCCCAGTGGAAATCTTCCAGAATCAAGATCACCGGGCGCTCAGTGCTGAGGTTCAACACCCATTCGCGCATTGCCAGCATAGTCAAGCGTTTGATCTGTTCCGGCTCAAGCTGACTCAGCGCGAGCTGATCCTCAGCATCGGAACGCAATCCCAGGATTTCTCGCAGATACGGACGCAGCCCCGGTGAGATGTAGTGCTCCAATACCTGGTAGCCACCCGGTATGGTGCGTAAAGCATCTTTGAGTAGCGAGCGGAAAATCCCGTATCCTGTGCCCTGGGCATAGGGCAGCCCGCGCCCTTGAAACACGAGCGCCTGTTCCGGCGTGAGATCGGCGAGCCATTCGGAAACCAGGCGGGTTTTACCGATCCCTGCCTCGCCGCGAATCATCACGATCTGGCCCTGCCGCTGTCCAAAAAACGCGACGCGCACGTTGCGTAATGCTTCAATTTCGGCATCGTGTCCCAAGAAGATGGGGCGCACGCCCGTCAACCCCCGCACCGACAGCGGAATAGCCCGTTCGCCTAACAAATCAAAGACTTCGATGGGGTTATCCAATCCCCGAATGATGGTATCCCCCAGTGAGTGATAATTGAATAGCGCCTGCGTCTGTTGATGGACCCGCTCGCTCACCAGGATATGACCGGGCTGCGCATAAGCTTCCAATCGCGCCGCGAGGTTGACGGTTTCACCGATGACGGTATAGGCCGCCTGCGCTTGTGTGCCCAGAATCCCGGCGACGCATGGGCCGCAGTTGATGCCGATGCGAATCTGGATCGGAGCGCCCAGACGGGTTTGGGCGATAGGTGCGAATTCAGCGGTGGCGCGCTGCATATCGAGCGCCGCCCGCACGGCGAGCTCCGCATCGCTCTCATGCGCGATCGGAGCGCCGAAAACCGCCATCAACCCATCGCCGGTGAATTTGTCTACCAGGCCATCGTAACGGTGTACACACGCTACCAACAAGCCCAGAAAATCGTTGATGAGTTTGAAGACGGATTCTGCATCGAGCGAGGCTGAGAGATGTGTAAAGTTGACGGCATCCACAAAGAGGACCGCGACCTCGCGCCGTTCGCCGCGCAGCCGTTCGGGATCGTGCAGCAAGCTCTCGACAACCACGCGCGGTAGAAAGCGTTGCAGCCGTCTGACCGCTTCTGCCGCATCATGCGCCGAGTTCACCGGCAGGATGCTTTCTTCTGGCAACTGCAACATCGTGCCGCAGCCGCTACAATACCGCGCCGGGAGTGGGGTATGTACACCGCAACGCAGGCAACGACGGGTCGCTGTCTGCGCAGAATCCTCAGTGTGTGATGGTAAAACCATGTTCATACCTGATAGCGGCGCCAAATCTCTCGTAGCTTGTTACTGCTCTAGTGTACCATCTTTTTCGGGATTTGTCACCTGCAGAAGATTAAATCTTGGTAAGGGATAGGCAGCAGTGTGGTAGCTGTTGTCGTTACATCGGGTTTGACAAAGCGGTTGTTAGAGGCATACTTGACGCTGCTGGAGGCAGCGCTGCCGCTGCTACCTTATTCGTGGGATTGACTCTGAATGCAGATTCTGCTCAATGTGGTTTTACCGGTGTTTCTCGTTTCTGGCAGTGTGGCGTTGTTACAACCACGTTTGCGGCTAAATGGCGATGTGCTGGCGCAGACCAGTCTGCTGATCTTTGTGCCGGCGTTGACTTTTCGCGCGCTGTTACAGGCTGATGGCCCCATTGAGGAAATGGCCCGCGTCACCCTGGCTGTGATTCTGGAGCTGGCGGTGTTGTTGATTCTAGCCGAGCTGGTCGCGCGGTGGTTGCGATTGGAAAACGCCACGCGCGGGGCGCTGGTATGCTCCGTGATTCTGGTCAATGCCGGCGCATTTGCGCTGCCGGTGTTGGTCTTTGCTTTTGGCGAGGCGGCGTTGCTGCCGGGCATGTTTCACGTGATCCTGTTCAACGTGTTGTTGTTGCCGCTCGCCAGCCTCTATCTGGCGGCGATGCAACAGGCGGCGTTGGGGAAGAAGGTCTCTGTAGGCCACGCGCTGCGGCGAGTGTTACGCACGCCGGTCATCTACGCCGCGATGCTGGGTGTACTCGTCCGTGCCAGCGGCGTGACTGTGCCGGAACCGCTGTTCAAGGCGATTGCGCTGATTGCCGATGGCGCCATTCCTTTGCTCCTGGTGGTCCTCGGTGTGCAGCTGGCGGAGACTTTCTCCAACGGCTGGCAGATACGCCAGGCGCCGGCGCTGATCGCGCTGATCGTGTTGCGGTTGGGCGTCGCGCCGGTTATTGCGTTAGGGGCTGCAGTACTCCTCGGCATCGAAGGCATCGCGCGCGTCGCCCTGGTCATCAATGGGGGCATGTCCACCGCCATCCTTGCTGGCGTGCTTACCAGAGATTACGCCGCCGATGTGCCGCTGGCGACGTTGAGCGTGTTGGCAACCACCATTTTCGGTCTGGCGACCACAACGCTCTGGCTGAACTGGTTGTTGTGACTGCTGGATGAAAATTAACTCGGCGGATTAAACAGATTTCTGATCCATGATATCCGTGTCAATCCGCGAGCCATTCTTGAAGGAGCACCATGTTCAAAATAGCGACTTTTAACGCCAATTCCATCCGCACACGGATGCCCATTATCCTGGACTGGCTGGCGCGGGAACAACCGGATGTGCTCTGCGTGCAGGAGACCAAAGTGCAGGATCAGGACTTCCCGGCAGCGGAGATCGAAGCTGTCGGCTATCATGTCGTCTTTCGCGGGCAGAAAGCGCACGCGGGCGTTGCCATCATCAGCCGCGAGCCGCCAGAGCAGGCGGCGGCGGGCTTCGATGATGACGGACCTGCCGACGAACCGCGCTTTTTGCGCGCCGTGTATCGCGGCATTCACGTTCTGAACACCTACGTGCCCCAGGGCCGTGAGCCGGATTCGGAGCATTTCCAGTACAAGCTCGCGTGGTTCGGGCGGCTAGAGGCGTTCCTGAGACGCCGTTACACGCCCGAAACGCCGTTGCTCTGGGTGGGGGACTTCAACGTGGCGACAGAAGACATAGATGTATATGATCCAGTGGGGTTGCGCGGGCATGTGGATTTTCATCCCGACGCGCAGGCTGCGCTGGAAAAGGTGCGGCGGTGGGGTTTCGTGGATGTTTTCCGGCAGTTCCATGCCGATGCGCCGGGGCACTTCAGCTATTGGGACTATCGCGCGCGCAATGCCATCGAACGCGGCATCGGCTGGCGCATAGATCACATCTGGGCGACTGCGCCGCTGGCAGCGCAAGCGAGCGCTTGCTGGATAGATATCGAGGCGCGTAAACAGGAGCGCCCCTCGGATCACACCTTTGTTGTCGCGGAGTTTGCCTCGCTTTGAGGCGGTTTTCTTATAGCAAGATGGCCTTGAGATTTTCGATTTCTATATTTTTTTCAGGAGAACAAAAAAGATGAATCACATTGGCTCAGAAGTACAAAACGGTCAACAGGCATTCGCCACACTGGGAGCTTTTCTCGAAGAAGATGGCTGGTATCCGCAGCAAATCGAAGATCGCACCATCTATCGGATGGGCTTCGAAGGCAAAAACGGTCGCTACTCCTGTTTTGCACAAATTCGCCTGGACTTGGAGCAATTCCTGTTCTACGCCATGGCGCCCACCAAGGTCCCCGAAGCAGCGCGTGCCGCCGTGGCGGAGTTCCTCACCCGCGCCAACTATGGCCTGCGCATCGGCAACTTCGAGATGGATTACGCGGATGGCGAAGTGCGCTACAAGAGCAGCCTGGATTTCGAGAATGCCTTGCTCACACCTGCCCTGATTCGCAATACCATCTATCCGGCAGTGCAGACTCTGGATCGCTACATGCCCGGTTTGATGGCCGTTATCTACGGCGGACAAACGGCCGCTGAGGCCGTTCAGGCCATCGAGGGCTAATCTGATAGGTCGCTATTGACGCCATCCGTGAAGGCTAGTATAATAAAATATACGCTGGTCTTGTAAACTTTGATTTGCATGATCTGACGTTTAACCTTGTCGTTCAAAAGGCGACGATGAACGGCGGCGTGTGGCGCCGCCGTTCATCACGATACCATCGTTTTGTTGAGGTGCGGGAACATGCTGGTGGATGCGCGTACAGAGCAGATGGCGCCGGCTTGTGGGCATTGCTGCGGCGAGTGCGTGTGCCCAGAGGCCATTGCAGGCCGTTCAGAAACCGGTCCCGGCCTATTTGCGCGGCTGCGAGAGGATATACAGACCGTCTTCGCCAAAGATCCGGCAGCGCGCAGCGCCTTCGAGGTGCTCACCTGCTATCCGGGGCTTCACGCCATCTGGTTACACCGGCTGGCGCACGCCCTGTGGCGGCGGCGCTGGTGCTGGCTGGCGCGTTTCATCTCGCACCTTGCCCGCTGGCTCACCGGCATCGAAATTCATCCCGGCGCGCAGTTGGGGCGGCGCGTGTTCATTGATCATGGCATGGGTGTGGTCATCGGCGAGACCGCTGAGATTGGCAATGATGTGCTTATCTACAAAGGCGTCGTCTTGGGCGGCGTTTCCCTGGCGCGATCCAAGCGTCATCCCACAATTGGCAACGGCGTAGTGCTGGGCAGCAACGCCATCGTTCTCGGTCCCATTGAGGTGGGGGATAGCGCCAAGATCGGTTCTGGCTCCGTGGTGGTGAAGTCGGTGCCGCCGTGCGCTACTGTGGTCGGTGTGCCGGGGCGCGTGGTCAAGGTTGATGGCGTCGCCTGCCCACGTTTACCCGATTTGCGCCACGAACAACTGCCAGATGCTATCACCGAGCGGTTGGATCAACTGGCGGCGCGTGTGGCAGAATTGGAGGCGCAGTTGGGAATGGGAAGTAAGGGAATAGGGGAGTAGGGAGTAGGGCAGTAGGGGGTACAGCAGGCCGCGATGGCCTGCTTTTTGTTGGAGGGTCAGGGCCATGTTGTTGACATTCGATCTGAGTCCGGCTATGATGGAAATGTAGAGTGGGTTTCTGAACTTTTGCGCGGTTTTCTGCATGTAACGTTTATCGAGGCCTACCGGTGACGTTGATTGCTCGTGCTCTCCCAACCTGGTCGCCCTTCTTCGAGGTGTGGCTGCGCCTGTGCCGCGTGATCGCGCGCCTGGTCTTTTTCATCACGGGCGATGTGGGCGCCGCCGAGGAAGCCGGCGTCCCCACTACCGAGCTCATCCGGCGCTTCCAGCGAGGGCAGCCGCTCATGTTTGAGGCGCTCTTCGACCGCTACAAGGATTACATCTACCGGGTGGCTTTCTATACGCTGCGGCACGCTGAAGAAGCCGAGGACGCCACGCAGGAGACCTTCCTCGATGTGCTGCGCGCGCTGCCCGATTACGATGTGGAGGGCGCGGCGCGCTTCGAGACGTGGCTCCATCGCGTGACCGTGAACCGCTGCAAAATGCGATTGCGCCGCCGGCAGTTGCCTTCCGAGGAATGGGACGAGGTTGAGGAGCGCTTGGAGCGCCTGCCCCATCCCCACGAGGAGCAGCCCGAAGCCGGGCTGGAACGCCGGGAGCGGAAAGCGGATCTCTGGCGGGCGGTGGGCCGCCTGAGCGAGGAGCACCGGGCTGTCTTGCTGCTGTGCTACCAGCAGGATTTCTCCTACGAGGAGATTGCCGCCGCGCTGCGCATCAATCTGGGCGCCGTCAAATCGCGGCTCTACAACGCCCACCGTAAACTCAAAGAGCTGCTGAGCGCGTAGTGCCGCTCAGGCCGCGAATAAAATACTGTGAGCAGTGAGTAGCAAGCGTAAGAATAGGCTTCCGGCGATTGTTCACTGCGAATCACGTTCTGTTCCCGAAGGAGGTGCAAAAATGATTCAGCAAAGCCATTTCCGATTGCGCGCGTTTCTGATCATCGCGCTGAGCTGCACCGTGCTGGCTTGCGCCATGTTTCAACCCTCCGAACGTCCCTCTGGAACGCCGTTGCAGGACGCACAAGCCACTGTGGATGCGTTGCAGGCGCTCAAAGCCGGGCTGCGCGTCCCCAACTATCTGACCAACGGCGAACCCAAACGCGGCGACGAATTCGACGGCAACACCTACTTTACCGTGCTGGAGCGGCTCTCGCTGGCGGAGGGCGAGGTCCTCGATTA
The DNA here is from genome assembly GCA_964508025.1 of uncultured Anaerolineales bacterium. GTDB lineage: Bacteria > Chloroflexota > Anaerolineae > B4-G1 > SLSP01 > JAAZNO01. Next base: position 14,533 of record CAZDSF010000059.1, on the reverse strand, counting down.
TGTCTACTACTTCGATGGCATGGGCGGCGCGCCCTACCTCTATGTCCGCCAGGAGACGCAACCGCCGTTCGCTACGTATCAGGACTATCTCGCCGCCATCGGCGGGGATCGCAAGTGCACCTGGTGCGGCTATCTCGATCATATTCACACCGACGACACACCCGAAGCTTACTTCCAATTTGTCTTGTTGCGCATCCTTGGCGACCAGTTCTACCTCGATTGGCACGCCAACTATCACGATGCCACCCCTGTGTGCGATAAGGCAGCGGTTGAGGCGGTGCTGCAAGACCTGGATGGCGAGATCTTTCGCAAAATGCCCGCCGGCGACCGCGTGCGCGCCCGGCGACTCGATGTTGCGCCTACGGTGACGCTCGAAGAGACTCAGGCCATCGTCTCGCTCGTCATCTTCACCAAATGGGGCGGTTTCATCCGCGAAACCTTCACCCTGAGCCGCGAATTCCCGCATCAGATCCTGAACTTCGAGAAGGAAACGCTGCTGGAGTACCAGTGTGGGCTGATGTTTTGAGTAACGAGTAATTCGTAATGCGTAATTCGTAATGCGTAATTCGTAATGCGTAAGGAGTCCTCGTGTAGCGCCTCTTTACGCAGCACGCAGTACGCATTACGTATCAGGAATCTTATATGACCAAAACCCACGTTAGCGCCGATTTGCTTGCCTACCTCGACGACGGTCTTACTGCCGCCGAGCGTGCGCGCGTGGAGGCCCATCTGGCAACCTGCGCCGCCTGCCGCGAGGAATTGGCGTCGCTGCGGGCGTTGCGCGCGGGGCTTGCGGCGGCTTTCGATGCGGCGTTGACGCCCGTCCGCTTGCCCCGCGCCGCCGAGGAGCGCATTCGCGGCGTGTTGCGCGAGCGCGCCGCGCGGCCCCGTTGGTGGTGGGCGCTGCGTCTCAACTGGGGACTGGCTGCGCAGGCGGCGCCGGCGTTGCTCGTGCTGCTGTTCTCGCTCAACCTCGCGCCCCTCCTCACCGCGCCGCCACCCGTCGCCGCCCAGGAGACGCTCGTGCTGGGACAGAACCGCTGGCGCCGCCGCCGTTGCCTTCACCGTGCCCGCCGACCTCGAAGGCGCGGCAGAGCTCCGCATCGAAACCACTTCCACAGCCGGCAGCGAGACGCTCGTTCACCCCATCACCGTGGCGCGCGCCTTCCGCGTGCTGCTCATGCCGGATAAGCCCGCCTACCGCCCTGGGCAGCCCCTTCACCCGCGCGCCCTCGCGCTCGATGCCGTGACGCTGCGCCCAGCGGATGACGCCGCCGTGACCTTCTCCATCCACGACGCGGCGGGACGCCAAATCGCCCATGAGACCCGGCGCGCCTCGGAATTTGGCGTGGCTTTTGCGGATGTGACCTTGCCGGAGACGGCGGTCAGCGGCGCATACACCCTCCGCGCTGCCGTGGGCGACACCCTTGCCGAACGCGCGGTTTTTGTGGATGACTACACCCTGCCCGCGTTCCGCCTCGCCATCACGCCGGAGCGCTCCTTCGCCCTTTCCGGGGACGTAGTGATGGGCGCCCGCCAGCGGCGGCGTTCTATGGCGCGCCGCTGGCGGGCGCCCAAGCGACGGTGCGCGGCTACACCCACGCTCCGCGTCAACTTGTGGCCGAATCTGCCGGAATGCTGGATGCGACGGGACGTTTTACCTTCAGCCTGACTCTGCCCGAAGCCTACGGCGCGAGCGCCCTGGATGCGCCGGTTTCCTTCGATATCGAAGCCGAGGTGGTGAGCGCCGCCGGCGAGCGCGAAGGCTTGCGCCACACACTCGCTGTGGCCGCGCAGCCCCTCCTCATCCGCGCCGCGCCCGAAAGCGGGCAGCTAAAACCCGGCGTGGAGAACACCGTCTACATCCTTGTCGCCTATCCCGACGGGACGCCCGCCCCGGCGACGCTGCGGGCGACGCTTCCCAGCGGCGCAGAAGCCCGCATCGAGACCGACGCCTACGGCCTGGCGGTGCTGCGCTTCACGCCGGGCGCGGGGTTGGCGCGGCTGGAACTCGTCGCGGAGGATGGGGCGGGCCGCGTCGGACGCCAGCGGCTCGCGCTGGCTGCGGGCGCGGCGGCCCCCGTGCTGTTGCTCCGCGCCGAACGCGCCGCCTACCAGGTGGGCGAGACGCTGCGCCTGGAGGCGCTCGCGGCAGGCGTGGCAACGGATGCTCCCGTCTACCTCGACGTGCTGCGCGCCAATCAGACCGTGGCGGCGCTCTCCGCGCCGGTGCGGGATGGGCGCGCCGTCTTTGCCCTGGATCTGGATGCTGCGCTGATCGGCTCTTTGCAGCTCCATGCTTACGCGCTGCCGGCGCAGGGCGTCACCATCGAGGATACGCGCTGGGTTGTGGTAGAACCGGCGCAAGCATTGGCTGTGACCGTCGCTGCCGATCGTGAGCGCTACGCCCCCGGCGAAACGGCGCGCCTCGCCATCGAGATCGCGCGCGAGGGCGCGCCCATCGAAGCGGCGCTGGGCATCAGCCTGGTGGACGCTTCGGTTTACGCGCTGGAGACGCGCGGCGCGGATTTTGCCCGGCTGGAAGCGCTGTTGGCGCAGGAGCTCCTGGCGCAGACCGAGGACGCCGCCGCGCTGGAACAGGCGCAGCAGGCGGCGGCGCGCGCGGCCTGGGCGACGGCACCCAGGGCGACGTACTCCCTCGACGTGCGGCAAGTTCTGCGGCCCCGCGCAGCGGTCCCGACGCCGGGCTGGGTGAACGGGCTGGCTGTGACGCTCATCGCCCTGCCGGCGCTGCTGGGCGTGATGGTGGTGCGCGGGCTGGCAATGCCGGGCGCGGATGTGTTGCGCGGCGCGTGGCGGCGCGTGCGTTGGGGCCTCCTCGCGTTGATGTTGGCCGCGCCGCTGTGGGGCGCGCTCCTCGCGGGCGGCTTGTGACTGCTGGCGCAGCTCGCCGGCGTGTGGGGATTATTGCTCGTGGGGACGCCCGTGGCGGGGCTACTGGCGGCTTTGCTGTTCTACAGCTGGCGGCGACGGGATGCGCGCCTGCAGACGGCGTTGGGGCTGGTCGGCGCCTATCTCCTGCTGGGCCTGGCTCTGACGCTGGCGTTGGCGCGGGGCGGAGCGCTTGCGGGTTGGCTGCTGGCGAGCGCGGCGGCGATGTTCCTGCTGCTGCTTGTGGGACTTGCGTTGCTAGGGCAAGGGCTGCTTCTCGCCGGGCGGCGCGGGGCTGGCTGGGCGACTACGGCGTTCGCGCTGTGCCTCATCCCGCTGGTGATGTATCTCGCTTTTGTTCCGGCGCTGGCCTCGCCGCTCACGCGCGCGCTGGGCGATCCCGCGCTCTACGCCGGGCCGGTGGGCTGGCTCACCGGCTGCGCAGCGAAAGCGCCGATCATGGCGCCCACGACCGAGGCGGTGCAAGAGGCTGAGGTCACGGTTGCGCCCACCTTGCCCGCGCCCGAAGCGCCGGTCACGCCGGAACCTTTCCCGCTGCGGCAAATCTTCCCAGAGACGCTATACTGGAATCCCGCAGCGCGCACCGATGCGGGCGGCGCCTTCGCATGGGAAATTATCCTGCCCGATAAACCCGCCGCCTGGCGGGGAACGGTGCTCGCCTCTACCCTCGCGGGTGACATCGGCGCGGCGACGTTCGAGGTGCGGGTGGCGCCGCTAGAACAACCCTAGCACCGGCAGGCACAGCGGCGTTTCCACGGAGACGCCTTCCAGCCAGGCGCTGCTGCCGCTGCTGGCAAGGATGTGCGCCCCTTGCTGCCACAGTCGCGCGCGCTCTGCTGCGCTCTTTGCGCTGCCGGCTTGCAGCAGGTAGCAATCCGCCTCATCAAGAAACCGCAATCGGCCTTCCAGGAACGTCAGGGCGCGGGCGCATAGCGAGCTGCGCGCAGAGGGCGGATAGAGGCGCGCCAGACAGCGCCAGGCGATGCCTTGCAGTTCTGGGGATTGCAGCGTTTCGGCTGTGACGAGCGCGGTTTCTGCCAGGCGTTGCCCTTCATCCAGCCGCCCCAGCTCCGCATAGCAGAGCGAGAGGTTGAGCTGTTCCACGGCCACGGCAGCAGCGGCAACTTTGCAAGTGACCAGCCATCGGTTCAACAGCTTTGCCGCTGTGGCGAAATCGCGTAACCCCATGTAGGCGCGCGCTTGATCGGCGCCAATATCCGCGAGATGATAGGTGTTTTGGAGTCGCTGCGCCAACGCGAGCCGGCGATCCTCCCATTCGAGCGCGGTCAGCAGCTCGCCGCGCGCCAGATAGACGCTGCCCATGAAGGTGATGCTCCACAGGAGATACCAGTGCTCCTGGGTTTGTTCGCACCAGGCGATGCGGCGCTGATAGGCGGCAATGGCGGCATCGAGTTGGCCCATCTTCAGGTAGATGAGCGCCAGATTGCCCGTCTCCCGTTCCTCGGCGAAGTGATCGCCGAGCGCCGCTGCCAGCGCGATTTTGCGTTTCAGATACTCCAGCGCCTTGTCGCACGCGCAGTAGCGGCGATAGAGCAGCGAGCTATATCCGTAGATATCGCGGAGACTCTCGCGGTCTGCCATCGGGCATGTGGTGAGCGCTGCCAGCAGTCCATCGAGCTCCGCTTGCCAGGCGCGTGGGTCTCCTTGTGTGTAGGGCGGCAAGCGTTCCCATTGGCAGCGCACGAGAAAGCGCGTCCAGGCCACGCGCCAGACATCCGCCTCGACGTGTGGTTGCAACGCGCGCAGTTCGCGTTCCAGCGTATCGCGCAGGGTTGCTGCTTCGGAGAGGCGCTGCTGGCTCTTGAGAATTTCGATGAGCAGGAAGCCCAGTTCGGGGAGCAGCTGGGCGTGCTGTTGCGCTATTGCCAGAGCTAGACCGCGCTGCCCCAGGATCAGCGCTTGTTCGAGTTGCCCGCTGTGGAAGTGCGCCGTGGCGGCATGACTCAGAAATTCCGCCTGCCGCTGTCGCTGGTTCTGCTGCCCGAAAGCTTCGGCGGCGAATCCCAGAGCTTCGCTCCAACTGCGCCAATGCCCCCAGCGTGTGGGCCAGGGATGCAATGCCGCAACCAATTCCGCGCCTGGGGCGTGGAGCTCCGGGAAGGTGCGCGCCTCGCGCAGCAGGGCCAGATAGCTTTCGAAGTGAGGCTCTAACTGTTGTGGGGCTTCGAATTGCGCCAGTAGTTGCTCTTGCTGCAATCGCTCTACCAGCAAGCCGCGATATCGCTCTTGCCAGGCAGTGCGTTCCTCAAGCGGTATCAGGTGCGCCATTGATGACTCCCTCGAAAATAGCGAATGGCGAATAGCAAATAACGAATCCTGCCAACCACAAGTGTACCGCGAACTTCAATTCGCTCTCCTGCTGCAATTTTCGTCCCTGTTGGTATGCCAAAGGTACATGGGGGCGCTCCAGAAAGGTTGAAGCAATCAGACATCCCAATGCGCCAGAATTCCGCTGCGCAAGAAGGTTGCCGTGAGCGGATGCAAGGCATATCGCAGTGGGGTTAATATTGTATTCACTTCCAGAAGGGATGTGTCCAACAGCTGCGTTACCGCGGTCGAAAAATCGGCGCAGTCTAGGCCGCTGCGCTGCTGGATGAAATCCAGCGTTTCTCCGGCGATGTCCATCGCCAGCAACGATAACAGCAGCTGCCGCGCGGGATCATCCAGCAGCTGCCAGCTATGCCAGTAGATGAAGGCATACAGGCGTTCCGGCGTCGTCCCACGCGCTTGCTGCAGCTCGGCGATGATGGCATCGAAGGGGCGCCTGCCGATCTGCGCGGTCGCCAGTTTGAGCGCGAGGGGCAACCCGCCTACCGTAGCGAGCAATGCTTCCACGAACTCCGGCGGCGCTTCGAGGCCCTGATCCCGGCGCGCGAGTTCGTTTTTCACCAGCTGCCGACTATCCGCCGCACTGAGCGCTCTGACTTTGAAGACGTGAACATAGGGAAACGCGCTCAAGGTGTGCCGGCTGGTGAGCAAAAAGCGCGTTGCGCCCGCCAACGGTTGCAGGCGCGGTAACAGCATTTCGAGCTCCGCAAAGGTTTCCAGGTTATCGAGCACCACCAGATAGGGGGTTTGGCGGAACAGGGGATAGAGCCGCGCCAGTTGCGCTTCGATGGGCAGTTCGGTTTTGAGCGGCAGGCCGACTTGTTCGGTTAGCTGTTCCAGCACATCCTGGAGCGTGATCGCGGGATCTTCGGGGATCAGGGCGCCATTGTCTGCCAGGCGCGCATGGCGGGCGCTCACCCACAGGGTCGTCTGGAAACAGCGCAGTTGCATACAGGTGAGTGCCACGGCGCGCGCCAGCGCGGTCTTGCCAATGCCTCCCAGCCCTTCGATGCTGAGGAGGGGTGGCCCGGCAGGGTCGCTCAAGCGCAACGCCAGATCCTGGATTGTGGGGCCAACGCCAACCAGGGTGTGATAGTCCGGCGCGGGTAAGTGCTGTTCGGGGAATAGCGGCGCGGGCAGGTGCGAACTATGACCCGCGCCGGCGGTTGTGCTCAATGATGGGGCTTCCTGGTCATCCCGGCGACGCAGTTCCGCCAGCAGCTTGTGCAGCAGTGCAATTTCGGTCGGGGGCATGGCAAGCTGCGCGACGAGCGTCTCCAATTCGCCGGGGCGCAGGGCTGTCATCCCGGCGGCTTCTAGCAGTTGATCGGCTTCCTGGCGACGGCGGAGCGCGCCGTGGCGGAGCAGTCCCAGGAGCACGCGCAGCACGCGCTCGCGGGCGCGGGGGCCGCTCAGCCGTTCGCCGTGACACATACGGCTTAGCACCGAAGGCGCTAGATCGGCGGTCTCGGCGAGCTTGTTCTGGCTCAGCCCGTGCTTGCGGCTGGCATAATAGGTTAGCAGATCTCCGAATGGGTGGCTCATGGTTGTCAACGGTTTTGACAAAAATGGTTATTGATTTTGACAACAAGGTTTTGATATAGTTGAAATGTATCCATGCAAGATTATACACCAGTTTGTGTTTTTGTTACACATCAAGGGAGGTATTGAACGATGGAAGAGCGTAAGGGGTTTTGGACATGTATGAAAGAGGATAACTCGGTATGCGTATGGATTTCCAGAGCGTCGAAGCATCTCATTCCGAATATCGGCACGATTTTGGTCGTGGCGTTAATGTTATTCGCCTACCGCGCATGGGCGGCTCCGGCGGGAGAGACGCCGCCGCCAGTCGAGCCGGCGATGTCGCCTGCGGTCATGGCTGCCGCGCCCGCTGCGAACGCTGTTCCGGGGGTAATCTCATATCAAGGCACGTTGACCGATGCTACGGGGAAGCCAGTCACAGGAAATATCGGCATGACCTTCCGCTTGTATACCGCGCCGACTGGAGGCACTGCTTTGTGGACAGAGGCGCGCACGGGTGCGAATGCGGTGCCAGTGAGTAATGGCCTGTTCAACGTGTTGCTGGGTAGCCTCACGCCGATTCCGGCAAGCGTGTGGAACAACGCCAATGTGTACTTGGGTGTGCAGGTCGCAGGCGATACGGAGATGTCGCCGCGAGAAGTGGTGAGCGCCGTAGGCGCGGCCATGTCTGTTCAGGGTGAGCAACCTTATTACTTTCACGGCGCGTTTGCCACGCCCACGCAGTGGATGGCCGATCTGATTTACAACCAGAATTACGCCAATTTCTGCCAGGCGATTGGGAAAACTTATACGCGCGCTGATGTCCTGCAACATCATTACACTGAACACAGTTGGAACCCTGGAATATCCGGGCGAGGCAATGGTTTTTTCTACAACGACTGGTACTATCTTGGATTCAGATACCATGCGGATGATGTCCATATTTATGGCAATGGCAATCCTGAAGACCCGTACAATGTCTGGCAGTATAAAGGCGGTAATGGATGCTGTATAGCAACAAAGAGTTGGACAATGGAAGTCAGCGTCATCATCTGGTGTAAATGAGACACAAGTTGATTGTGAGGAGGAACAGGATGAATAATAGGCAACGGCGTATACGACAGTTCTGGATGGTATTGGTGACGCTTGCGCTGATGCTTGGGATAGGACAAGCGCCTATGCAGACGAACCTGGCTGTGGGGCAGGCGCTTCCAACGCTCATGCCTTCAAGCACACTGCTGGCGAATGGGCAATTTGTGAATGGCCCCAATGTTGGCGTGTTTGATACCACACAGTATTTGCAGGACCTTCAAAGCCCTTTGATAGAATACGCAACGCTAGTTGATGATCAGGCTGGTTATTACAGTATCAATCCGCGTGTGTTGTTGACCATTCTGGAACTGAAAAGCGGTGTTGTTACTGGTAAAGGTTCTGTTCTCCAAAATCTGCTCGGTTATCGAGATATTGAAGGTGTAGAAGCGCAATTGCAGCAACTGGGACAGGAGCTATTCACCGTTTTCTATCAATACCTGTATGCTGCTTCGGCAGCGCCGGAACTCCGTGTAACTTTCAACAATGGTGAAAGTTTAGTATTGGAGGCCCAAGGCAATGCCGCCACATTAGCACTGAAAGCTGCTCTGGCGCCGCTTTCATCTCAATCGGAATGGCTGATACTGGTCTCTGCCACTGAGCCGGGCGGTTTCACGCAAACCTACCGGCGTCTGTTTCCGGAAAGCGACCCTCTGGATGACAGTAATGTGATCATCCCCACAACTGCGCCGCCGGCGACGTTGTTCAAATTGCCTTTTTCCAGCGGCGATACCTGGGCTTTTACTGGCGGGCCTCATCCGAATACCGGAAGCAGCGCTTGTGGCACCGCTCCCTGGTCGGCGGTAGACTTTGCTCCCACAAATACTGGCGCTTGCAGCAACCCCGTGCCTACCACGCGATGGATTACGTCGCCTGCAGCCGGAACGGTGCCTTCAAGCGGTGTGCTTTGCAATGGCTGTCTGGTTGAAGTGAATCACGGAAGTGGTTGGGGTAGCTATTTCTATCATGTTGCCAATCCCCAAGTCGGCAACGGTCAAGCCGTCGCGCAAGATCAGCGCATTGGCAACCCTTCCTGTCGCCCCACCAGTCACGGAGCGTGCGGCAGCTGTGGAGGAAGCGCAACAGGGATTCACCAACACTACGCGCTCAAGTACAATGGCGCGTTTGTGGCGATTGCGGGAACGGCTTTTGAGGGGTGGGTAGTCCATGCCACGACGTGTTACAATGGCTATCTGGAGAAAAATGGACAGCAAATCTGGCGCGGCGGCGTGGTGACCTCACAAATGCCCGATTATACACCCCCAACGGTTCAAATCACGCAGCATCCCCCCACAAACCAGTGGTACAACACCGACCAGACGATTGCCTGGACAATCAGCGATGTTGGTTCCGGCGTGCGCGGCTACAAAGTTGCCTGGAATCAAAACCCGCCGGGAGGTGGTGAGATTGGCGGCGCCTCAGGTTCGCGCAACCTGAGTTCTGCGGGACAGGGGCAACACACCCTATATGTCCAGGCCTGGGATAATGCGGGGAATGCCTCTGCCGTGGCTTCTGTAGGCTGGTTTGGTTATGATACCGTTGCGCCGACTTATCCGACATCGGTCAATCCGGGCTGTACAGCGGTCAGCGGCGTATGGCAAAACACCTGCAACGATCCGAATTTCACCTGGAGCGGCGCTCATGATGCTACCAGCGGTGTTGCCGGTTATCAAGTTTATTGGGGCGCTGATCCGAATGGCGTCTCTGAACACTGGACTAGCGCGACCTCTTTCGATCCCGGCCCTGTCAGCGATGGATCGTATTATCTTCGTGTGCGTACCAGGGATCATGCCGGTAATTGGAGCAGCTGGGCTACGCTGTTTATCTTACGTTATGATGGCGCCGCTCCCACCGCCCCAAATGCAGTCAACCCCGGCTGCACTGCCAGCTATGGCGTATGGCAAAACACCTGCGCCGATGCCAACTTCACCTGGAGCGGCGCCGGCGACGCCGCCAGCGGCGTCGCCGGCTACGAGATTTACTGGGGGACGGATACCAATGGCACGGGAGCACTTTGGTCTGCTGCTGCCGCATACAACCCTGCTACGGTCAACAGCGGTACATACTATCTGCGCGTTCGCACCAAAGATAACGCCGGTAATTGGAGTCCATGGAGCACGTTGTTTGTGCTACGTTACGATGGCGTTGCGCCCACCGGCTCTATGACCATCAATCACAATGCTGCGACGACTCATGCCACATTGGTTAGATTACAATCCTCAGCTGCCGATGCCCTCAGCGGCGTGTGCCAGATGCGCTTCCGCGATGCTGGCGGCGCGTGGACAGACTGGCGAAATTATAGCCCATCTACATACTGGCAGTTGCCCGGCCCTACAGGGCGAAGTTTCACCGTAGAAACGCAGTTCAAGGATTGCGCGGGGAATATGTCAGCAACCTATAGCGATGCCATCGCTCTCGATATTTACCCCGCCCGTCCGACCTCAAGTCGCTACCGGATTGTCAAAAGCACCTTTGGCGCCAGCGGCATAACCAGCGTTTCCAACAATTACGGGCTACATGCTACATTGGGGCAGCCCTCTATGATCGGGCATACGAGCAGCCCGAACTATCGTATAGCTTCAGGTTATTGGGCCATGCGCTATGAGAACTTTACTGTCTATCTGCCGTTAGTGTTACGGCAGCAATAATAATCATTAGGGGAGGACAAAAATGAACAAGCATACGTTGCGTGGGCAGATTTTGCTAAACGTCGGCACACTTTTGGCGGTAGCCTTGATGTTGTTTGCATACAACGCCTGGGCCGCACCTTCGCAAATGGACATGATGCCGTCGCAAGCCCTGGGCGCTCCGGCAATCAACGCCATTCCAGGAGTGATTTCTCATACCAAGGCACCCTGACTGATGCGGCAGGCAAGCCCATCACGGGCAACGCGAACATCACCTTCCGTTTGTACGCTGTTCCCACTGGCGGCGCTGCGCTGTGGACGGAGGCCCGTACCGGCGCTAACGCTGTTCCAGTGAGTAATGGCTTGTTCAACATGCTGTTGGGCAGCCTCACGCCGATTCCGGCGAGTGTGTGGAACAACGCCAATGTATATCTGGGGGTGCAGGTTGCGGGGGATACGGAGATGTTGCCGAGGGAGATCATTGGCGCGGTGCCAGTTGCGTATTCGGTCCCTGATGGTAGTGTGCGCTCATCCAACCTTGTCAATGGTGTGATTACAGGCGATAAAATCAGCGACGAGCTAATAATTTACCAAATGGCTCAGCAAACATCAGTGACGATCAGTGGGTCACGCCCCAACTATTCTTTCCAAGCAGATAGTATCATCTTCCCATCTGCATTTCCACATAAGACCTTGGCTGTTATCGCTTGGCTTAATATACCTGGCACTTATTTAGGCGTTCCGATTGCTCAACCCTGGACATGGAACAATACAGGGTTTGCGATTAACTCCCAGTTCTACTGTGATTGTGACATTACAGCAGCAACATTATCTTATACCGCAATTGGTTATTGAAAGAAGAAGGTGCTAGCGCGAGTTTTCCCAACCTTACGTTACAATAAGCATAATACTCAATGTCATTAAGTTAGCGCGCTGACTTGTAACACATGGAAAAGCGCTTGCGGCGCGGCCCTTTGTGGCGGGGGAATTTCCGCCCTGGGCGTACTGGTTCGGTGGTGCGCTGCAGCGCCTGCCAGAGCGCTTCCAACAGGTCGCGGATGTGGTCACGCTGCAAAAGCCGCACGACCGTATCTTTCATGATCGACAAAGCGTAGGCGAAGTTGACGCGATAGGCATAACGTTTCGTTGGGTTCTGTTGCGTGACCTGCGTCTGGGCGGGTTGCGTTAAGATCACGGTGAGATTGGTGGTGAACACCTTGGCATAGAAGTCCTGCTGCACGGCCAGGGTGGATTTGCCGGACCAATTCTCGACCTCGGCGCGGAGTTTGATGACTTTGTAGTCTTCTTCCACTGGCCAACGCTGGTGGTACAGTTCTTTGAAAAGGTCATAGGGATAGGCGGTGCCATCTACCAATGAGGTCGCCAGCACTTCGATCTCCCCGGAATCCAACGTGATGCGCAGTAAGCGCACTTGCAGCGGGGTGGTCGGCGCCTGGCGCGCCTGACATTCCTGTTGCGCGTGGGGGCTCGGCGTCAGGGTGACAATTTGCTCCCGCTGTCCAGAAGCGACAAAGCGATCCACTTCATGCCATACGCCGAGGGGCATCCGGGCGCAGAAATGTGCCCCGGTGCGGCGGATCAGCGCGAAAAGCCAAAAGGCCGGATAACCCCGATCCAGCAGCAGCAGGTCCCCCGGCTGGACATGCGCCAAGTGCTGGGCCGCGCAGTCCCGTTCCGTGCACGTCTTGGGACCGATCCAGGCGTCCAGGGTGAGTTGGTTCAACACATCGAACAACTGTGAGACCCGCGCTAACGGTTTGGCGCCCCAGTAACCGAAGTGCGCGATGATATCCGGGGTGGCCGGCACCTCCGCCGTGGAGCCGTCTATGCCTAACAAGCGCCACCCGTGCCAGGTGTGGTAGGGGAAGTGCTGATAGAAATACTGCGTCTGCACGGTGTTCAGTTCCACGAAAGCACTGGCGCACAGTTTCTGGCGGGCCTGACAGAAAGCGCTCTTCGTCACCACGCGTTCTGCCACAACCGCATGGCGTTCCAGGTTGAAGTAAGCGTCCAATTCATCCTGGAGGGCGCGCTTGACCAGATTCACGATGAAGAGCACCAGGATCACAAACGGCAACGCGCGTTTGCGGGTAAAGGCGGTTGGAGATCGGCGATGTCGCTCCATAAACGCGCCACTTTCCAAATGCTTCTTCACGGTCGTGATCAAATCGGCGCACAAGGTTTGGGTATCTACAGACATGGTTATCCTCCTTGAATCATCACTCACACGGAGGACATGATACTCGATTTGCATTCGCCTATCCTTAACTTAATAACATTGTACCGTAACTTTAGTGGTACTTTAACACAGGAAAATATATTTTGAAACCAATCATTGGAATCTCATTTCTCTTGCACAATGAGGTGCACCCAAACACTGAGATCCAAACCCCAGAAAAACGAATCACGGCTATAATTAGAGAAAGCGCTTGGGCGTAACTCGGTAGCAGTCAAAGCAAACGAGAGGAGTTGAACATGATCGTTGATCTGGACCGTACTGGAACTATCGAAGGGCTGAAAGAAACCCTGGCGCGCATCATGGAACACCCAGAGGTGCGCGGGCTGCAGATTCTCGCCTCAGTCAACAACCCCTGGACCGTCTCCGAAGTGGACGCGCTGCTGAGAAGCCTCACCTTGCCCGTGTTTGGGGGTATGTTCACCGGCGTGATCTACGATGGACAGGTGCATGATCCGGGAACCGTGGTCATAGCGCTGACCGAGACGCCACGGGTGCGCGTGATACGAGGTCTGAATGACCCAACAACCGATTTCAAGGCGGCGCTCGAAACCGCTTTTGACGATCCCTGCGCCGGTAAAACCATGTTCGTCTATGTGGATTGCACTTCCAGCCAGATCGAAGTCCTGCTGGCGACGCTCTTCAACCACTGCGGCGCCAGCTGCGCCTATATCGGCGGCGGCGCAGGCGCTCTGGACTTTGTATCCAGGCCCTACGTTTTTACCAATGAGGGCGTGTTGCAGAGCGCCGCAGTGCTGGCGCTCACGGGGCTGAGCAGCAGCATCGGCGTTTCCCACGGCTGGCGCTCGCTTGCCGGGCCATTCCTGATCACGGAAGCCAGCGGGCATGTAGTGCAAAGCCTCAACTGGCGCCCCGCCTTCGAAGTCTACCGCGAGGTAGTAGAAGCGCACTCCGGCAAATCCTTCGACGAGATGCCGTTCTACGAGCTCTCCAAATTCTACCCCTTTGTGCTGGGGCGCGTGGGAACAGAGGGCGTGGTGCGCGACCCGGTCAACCGCAATCCCGACGGATCGCTGCTCTGTGTAGGCGATATGCCCCTCAATGCCCTCGTGGATATCGTAACCGGCGCCACCCATTCGATGATTCGGGCCGCGACCAAAGCCGCAACGACCGCCATTGAAGGCTTCCAACGCCAGAAAGCGCCGGCAGGCGGGTTCACGCTGCTGATGGAATGCATCTCGCGCTCGCTGTGTCTGGGAGAAAGCCTGGCGCGCGAATTGGAGGCTGTGCGGGTTGCGGAAATGCCCCAGGTTGGCGCGCTCACCATTGGAGAAATCGCCAGCAGCAGCCAAAACTATCTGGAATTCTACAACAAGACCGCAGTGTTAGGGATTCTGACACCAGCGTCGAAGGATGCGCCGTAATCTGGAACGGCGTTATGCGCTGAGACACTGAATGACCAATTAACACGCGGTTGCACGAATTTCAAATCAATGGAAAGCTGCATGTTGGGCGCCGTCGCCTCCTGCTTCAAGTACAGCAAATCCCTGCGCGCCAAGTACAACATCCCTCCGCGTAGTCAGCAGGGGATCATGATCATCTTCGGCTATCCGGCTCTGCGCCATCAACGAGCGCTCCACCAGCGTCTGGCGTGGATGCATAGATTCTGAACCCCCAACACAAAGCCGCGGACCGGAAAACCGGTCCGCCTCACAAACCCTGTATGACCTCGTCCGTCGTTGGGACGTCCGTTAGGGATACAAAAGGCCGCTCGTGCTTCTCTCTAGTTGTGGATTACGAGAATCCTGTTTCTTCC
>CAZDSF010000058.1:16090-25946 GCA_964508025.1 uncultured Anaerolineales bacterium | reverse complement strand
CGGATGCGCCGGACGCGCTGTAAGGGGATTGTTACTGAACCTGTGGTACAGCCCCATGGATGAAAATAGTTCGTAGAGCGCAGAGAGCAGTGAGCAGAACGCAATTCGCCGTGTCCAAACTGCTCACCCGTTACTATTTCAGATGAGTTTCCATGTTGGGCTACGCTTTTGATTTTTAATCTGTGGAATCCGTGTCAATCCGTGAGCCATTTTCGAAGGAGGGAAGCCTATGAAAGGTCTGATTCTCAGCGGCGGCAAGGGCACACGCCTGTATCCGCTCACCTTCACCAGCGCCAAGCAATTGATCCCGGTCGCTAACAAGCCCGTGCTCTTCCGTGTCATTGAAGCCATTCGTGACGCCGGCGTTACGGAGATTGGCATCGTCGTAGGCGATACCGCCGCCGAAATCAAGCAGGCGGTGCGCCGGGGCAACAAGTGGGGCGTGGAGATCACGTACATCCCGCAAGAGGCGCCTCTGGGGTTGGCCCACGCGGTCAAGATCAGTCAAGACTTCCTGGGTGAAGATCGTTTTGTGATGTTTCTCGGCGACAATGTCATCCAGGGCGGCATTTCCCCGCTGCTGCGGCAATTCGCCGCCTCGGATTGGAACAGCCAGATCGTGCTTACCGAGGTCAGCCAGCCGGAACGTTACGGCGTTGCGGAGCTGAACGACCAGGGGCAGATTGTCCGTTTGATCGAGAAGCCCAAAGTCCCGCCCTCGAATCTGGCGCTGGTGGGCATCTACATGTTCGATCATCACGTCTTTGAGGCCGTCAGCGCGATCAAGCCTTCGTGGCGCGGCGAGTTGGAGATCACCGATGCGATTCAGTGGTTGGTGGAAAAGGGCTACCGGGTGTTCCCGTATATCCATCGCGGTTGGTGGATTGACACCGGCGAGCCAGGGGAGATGCTCGAAGCCAACAGCCGCGTGCTGGAAGAGATCACCCCCGCCATCGAGGGATACGTTGACCGCGATTCGGAAGTGGATCATCGGGTGACGGTGGAGAAGGGCGCGGAGATCATTAACAGCGTCATTCGCGGCCCGGCGATCATTGGCGAGAACACCCGCATCGTCAATTCCTACGTTGGCCCGTTCACCGCCATCGGCGCCGAATGCCGCGTGCAAGACAGCGAGATCGAACGCTCGATTGTGTTGGAGCACAGCGTCATCGAGTCGTTGCCGGCGCGCATTCAGGATAGCCTCATTGGACGGCATGTGGTGCTGCAACGCTCGCCCATCCGCCCTAAGGCGCTCAAACTGACCCTGGGCGATTATAGTCAAGTCGGGCTGCTCTAGCATTACAGTACGGCGCACTAGCTGATTCTCCTTCTGCGGCGGGGTTTTGCCCCGCCGCAATTGTTGCCCCGCGTGTTCGGCGTCTTTGATTCCCCGTTCTTATCATTTTCTAAACTGCGACTGATGAAATTCTAATCTCCTCAGCATACAATAAGGTTGTGCGGAAAAGGATTGCTGGCAGATGAGACCGCAGCCGCCGCACATAAGCGCAGACGGTTCAAATATCTTATGCTAACATGAGATTGAGGAGGTGTGACGATGATGCTACGAGAGTTTAGAGGTGTAAGCCCGATGTGGCGCGAGATGGAGCGGCTACGCCGCGAGATGGAGCAGCTGTTCAATGAAGGTGCGTTTCGATCTCCAATGATGCGCGGTTTTCCGGCGATGAATGTCTGGGTCAATGAGAACGGCGCAGTGGTGACGACGGAGCTGCCTGGTGTGCTGCCTGAGGATCTCGACATCAGCGTGGTGGATGATACCCTGACGATCAGCGGCAGCCGCAAGCCAGAGGAGCTGGAGGAAGGCGCAACCTATCATCGGCGCGAACGCGGTTGCGGCAGTTTCACCCGCAGCTTCCAGTTGCCCTTCAAGGTGGACCCGCAGCAGGTCGAAGCCGTCGCCAATAACGGCATCCTCAACATCACGCTGCCCCGCGCAGAAGAGGATAAGCCGAAGAAGATTGCCGTGCGGGTGGGCTAACCGCCCCTGGCGCTACGCAGCTTGCAGATCATCAATGGAGGTGATACGATGACTGAAGAAACCAAGGAACTGCAGATGGAGCAGGCTGAGAAGCAAGAACTGGTTGAGGGAGAGGCTGAGCGCACACGCCCACGGCGGGTTTTCGTCCCCCGTGTGGATATTTACGAAGCCAATGATGCCATTGTCATTCTGGCGGATATGCCCGGCGTGAAACCGGAATCGGTGGACATCACTCTGGAGCGCGACGTGCTCAGCATCAACGGCTACGTCGAGCCAAACTATCCCGAAGGCTACAGCCTGGCGTGGGCAGAGTATCGCATCGGCGACTATCAGCGCAGCTTCACACTCTCTCAGGAAATTGACCAGGAACACATCGAAGCGACTGTGAAGGATGGTGTGCTGCGCCTGCATCTGCCGAAGGCGACGCCCACCACGCGCAAAATCGCCATCAAGGGGGCGTGAAATCCTGAGCCGGGTTGCCGAATTGCGGCGCAGCCCTATGGATGATAACCGGTTGTTTGTAGAGAGCAGTGAGCAGGACGCAGTTCACCGTGTCCAAACTGCTTACCTCTCACTGCTCACCCAGTACTATTTCGGAGGAGGTGAGTGCTATGTCTATCATGGATCGCAATTTCTGGAAACGTGAGAGACGACGCCCGCGCCGTGAAGCACAGACCACGTTGGCGCGCCAGGAAGAAAGCCCGGAGCGCTGGTTTGATGAGTTTTTCAGGGGCTTTGGATTGGCGCCGTTCGCCCCGTTTGAGATGGCTTGGGGCGAATTCAGCCCACGGGTAGATGTGATCGAGACGGAGAAAGAGCTCCAGGTGCGGGCCGAATTGCCCGGCATGAGCGAGAAGGACATCGAGGTTTCGCTCTCACGGGATGCGCTGACGCTCAGCGGCGAGAAGAAAGCCGAGGAGGAGCACCGTCGCGGCAATGTCTATCGCATGGAGCGCAGTTACGGCGCCTTCAGCCGCACCATCGCCCTGCCAGTGGATGTGGATACGGAAAATGTAGCAGCGACTTTCAAGAACGGCGTACTTTCCGTTACCTTGCCCAAGGTCGCCGCTGCCAAGGACACCCGGAAGATCAAGGTCAAGACGCAGTAAACCAGTAAACCCGCGACGGTAGATACCTTCGACGCTCATAACAATGACCAAAAAGAGGCGCTCAGAGCGCCTCTTTTGTTTTGCAGTTGTCCGATAGGCCTCAGTAGGTAAGCGCCGCGTTCAAATTGTCCGCCAGATAATCCAATTCCTGATGCAGCAACTTGGCGAGATTGGCTGTTGGCTCCGCAGCCAGGCGTTGCCATAAAAAAGCCAGGCTCTGGGTCAAGCTCTGTTCGATGCGACCCCATAGGCGCGTGGTGGGAAAGGCGCGCCCGGTGCGCAGGGCTTGCGCAAAGCTGCGGTGCTCTGATCTGGGACTGCTTGTCAACGCTTCGAGACCCGTCTGCCGCGCTGTAAACAGGCGCGCATGCGGGCTTCCTTCCAGGGTATCAGTAGATTGCAGCAGGAACCGCACAAGCTTCAGCGCGGCTTCGGTCTGCCGCGCGTGACGCCACACTACCAGATTCGTGCCGCCGACGTAAGGGATGCCTGGACCTATGTGCCCTCCACACGTTCCCGCTGCTTGCGCGCCCAGTGCTTGCAATGCTACAAGCGTGGATGAGGTGCTGAAAGCCATCACTGCATGGCCTTCGGTCATGCTCGTGAACATATCATGGGGAGAATCCGGGGCGACGAAGGGCAATAGTCCGAAATAAGCCTCCAATCCGGCGAGCGCCCCTGGATCGGTGAAGGCCACCCGCTGCTGGACGGGATCCACAAAATCCCCGCCCATGCCCCAGACCCAGCGCGCGGCTTCGTGCATGATGGGCGAGAAAACGCGCGTGGTGAGCGCCAGCGGACGAGGGATGCCGCTGGCCTGGAGTTGTTGGAGGGTTTGCCGAAACGCCGGGAACGTCGAGAATGCCGCGTCTGGATCGTTGATGCCGGCGCGTTCCAAAGCGTCGCGGCGATAGATGAGGATCTGTGGATCGGCCAACCAGGGGACGGCCCAGGCGCGTGAAGCGCCCACATCACGGCAACTGGTCAGCAAGGGCGCGATAAAGGCGTCTTCTTCAGCTAGCAGGGGCAACTCAACCGGGCTGAAAAAATGCAAGGCATTCATCGAAGCCAGGCTATAGGCCCACGTGCTCCCTATTTCTGACACATCCGCGCCATGGCCGTAGATTGCCATATCCGCAATCGTATTCCACCCGCGACTCCAAGGAATGGTGGTGAGATTGACTTTGATGCGATACTGGCGGCGGAATTCATCCAGCAAAGTCTTGAGCGCATCTCCGGAACCGTCGTGGTATTCCATGACTGTGAGCTGAATTTCCGGCATATCTTCCACCCCATTAGTGTTGGGTAGCGACAAGCTACCTTGCCATAATATAATGAATTGGAGCCGTGTCAAATTGAGCGTCGTTTTCTGCTGTGGACACCGGATGGCGCGCTGCCTGACGTTGCCTCATCGTCTATCACGCCGAACAAGATGCTGTCGCAGGCTCCTGCGCAACGCCCATCCTGCTGCCGCTGCGATGAGACTCAGCGCCAGCGCCGTTTGCCAGCTGCCGGAGAGCAGTGCGCCCAGCGCGCCGAGACCCGCTGTCAGCGTCAGCGCGCCGAGACCCAACTTCCACGCCAGGGACAGGCTATCGCGCAACATATCACTCGTAACGTTGGAAGCGCAGCATTCCCGCAACGGCAAAGATAAGCGCAAAGCCCAGCAGAATGCCTACATAAGGCAGTACACGCCCCAAATCCGCGCCCCGCGCCAGCAGATCCGTGTAGGCGCGCATGGCCCAGGTGGAAGGGAGAATCTGCACCACTTGCCGGTAGAGCGGCGGCGTGACCTCCAGGGGATACCAGGCGCCGCCCAATGCCGCCATGCCCATCGAAAGGCCCACTACGAGGCTGCTCGCCTGCCCCCGCGTCTGGATGAAGGTTGCCAGGAGGATGCCCAGAGAAACCGTCGCCAATGCAAAAGCGAGCGAGACGAGCGCCACGCCCAGCGGGTTGCGCCCCCAGTTCACGCCGAAGAGCACCGCGCCGCCGACGAGCAGAATACTCATCTGGAGCAGGCCCAACAGCAACCGGGCGAGCAGCTTGCCCATGAGAATCGTGCGGCGCGAGGTGGGCAGCACTAACATGCGGCGCAGCGTCCCGCCGAGACGTTCGCTCACCAGGACTTCTGCCGCGCCTAGCAGCGTGATCTGCACCCAGGTGACGAGCTGCCCTGCCGATGCCTGTTCTGCGCCAGTTGCTATGGCGTTCGCCGTATCCACGATGGTCACGCCGGCGGGCCAGCGCACCTGCGCCACGGCTGGCGGTTGCTGCGCCGCTGCCAGCGTATCAGCGAGCACCTCGCGGAAGAACATCATCTCCTCTTCTGGTGTGGTCACAATGCCAGCCTGGCGCGCCTGTTCCAGCCCCATCTGCGCGACCAGCGCCGAGCCGCCGACGCGCCCTTGCGCCGCGCGCACGGCCTGCTCTACGGCGGGGCTGGCGCTGCTATCCGTGCAGGTGTGCAACGTGAGCGTCACCGTATCGCCGTTGAGCAGCGCGGCGGAGAAGTGGGCGGGGATCTCCAGCCCGAATTGCTCCGCCGGCAACGCTTCGACGCGCTCCGGTTCCAGATTTGCCTCCGGCAGCACGGCGAGGAACGCTTCTACCAGTGGGCCGCTATCTTCGGTCTGTACATACAGCGGAATACGCACTTCCTGCGGCGCTTCATCGCCCTGGTGCATCATCCCGCCCAGCCCTGCGCCCACCGCCGCTGTGAACAGCAAGGGCAACACCAGGAAGAAAAACAGCGAGATGGGCGTGTTGAACTCCAATAAGAACTCATTGCGAATCATCGCGCGTAAGCGTTGCATGGTTTTGTCCTCTGTGAGTCTGGGATCATAAGTCACAAGTCAGGAGTCGGAAAATCTTGACTCCTGACTCTTGACTTATTTGAACTGCCGTCGAAAGCCGACGAGTGCAATGCTGTAATAGCACGCCGTGAGCAGCAAGGCGCCGCCGAGCAGCGGCAGAATATCCGCCAACCCGCACCCGCTCTGGAGCTTGGCGAAAATCTCGATGCCCCAGGCTTGCGGCGTGATCAGGCTGAACTGCTGCACCCATGCCGGCAGGTTCGCGCGCGGGAAGAAGGTCCCAGAGAGCGCCGCGCCGACTAGCGTGACGGCGGTGCCGATGGCGCCCGCCTGGCCCGCCGTCCGCGCCCACGCGGAAACGAGCGCGCCCACGCCGGAAGCGCAGATCACCAACACGAGCAGCGCCAGCGGCACCAGTAACGGATGTCCCCAGTGCGCGCCGAGCAAACTGGTCGCGCCCCAGAGGACGAAGACTTGCAGCAGTCCGGTCAACACGATGCCCGCCATTTTCCCCACCAGCACGGCAAGCGGCGCCGTCGGCGTGATGAGCAGGCGCGGCAGCGTGCCCCACTCGCGCTCCGCCAGCAGCGTCCGCCCGCCAGAGGTGACGGCAAACATCAGGAAGAGGATCGCCATGCTGGCAGCGGAATAATCCAGCCAGTTGAAGCTGCGTCCACCCGGCGCGACAATCTTCAGATGGATGGGCAACGCGCTGGTCTGCGGTTCCTCGAAGGTCGCCGCGTCGAAGCCGCCAAAGCTGCCGGGAGATAGCGCCGTCTCGGCGCCCGCGCCGCTCGTTATCTGCGCCGTTACCAGGCGCGTCATGATCGCCATAATTCCTTGCGTCTGGATGTTCATGATCTCGATGCCCTGCGTCACGATGCCCTTGACGACGGCGGTGCTGATGCGCCAATTCGGGCTGGCGTAGAGCTCAACGGTGACGGGCGGCAACGCATCCTGCGATTGTGTCTGCGCAAAGGTGCGCCCGATTTCCATCTTCTGCGCCTCGGTCAACGCTTCGAATTGGGCTTCGTCCATAGCCGTCAGATCGAGGCCGAGGGTCTGTTGCACTTGCGCGCCCTGTGGGAAGGCGCGGTCGCTGAAACCTTCGGGGATGATGACGAGAACGGCGACCTCGTCGCGTTCAACGCGGGCGCGCGCGGCGGCTTCATCGCTGACGTGTTCCAGAGCGATGAGACCCTGTACCTCATCCGCATCGAAAACATTCACCAGGGTTTGCGAGAGCGTCCCGCGATCCCGGTTGAGCAGTAGCACCGGAATGTCGGAGAGATTGCCTCCTCCGCCGCCGCCGAACGCTGCGCCAATCGCCAGCGTGAGCAAGAGCGGCGTCGCCAGCATCGTCACCAACATGCCCACATCGCGGAACGCCAGCCGGACTTCCTTCAATGCGAGTGTCCATAGTTTGTTCATAGCCGCCTCGCTCAATCCCGCAGTGCGCGCCCGGTGAGGTGCAAGAAAACGGTCTCCAGGTTCGGCTCGTGGATGTCTACGGTGCGGATGCTCAGCCCCAGACTTTCGGCTTTGTTCAGCGCCGGCGGCAACGCTGCCTGCGCCGAGCGGACGTTGAGCGTCACTTCGCCATCATCCGCGCTGGCCTGGAATACGTCTGCAAGGTCGCTCAAGGCTTCCGCCAGCGCCGCGCCGCCGTCGCTCTGATTCAGCTTGAGGATCAGCGTTTCGTGTTCGCCCACCAGCTCCGTCAGCTCCGCCAGCGTCCCCAGCGCAATGAGCCGCCCATGATCCATGATGCCGATGCGATGGCTGAGCTCCTGCGCTTCCTCCATGTAATGCGTGGTGTAGAGCACGGTGGCGCCCTCGGTGTTCATCCGCTTGACGTAGTCCAGAATGTAGCGGCGGCTTTGCGGATCAATGGCGACCGTCGGCTCATCGAGCATCACGAGCTGGGGATTGCCCAGCAGCCCCACGGCGAGGTTGAGTCGGCGCTTCATACCGCCGGAGAAGGTCTTGACGCGCGCTTTAGCTCGATCCGTGAGATCCATCAGCGCCAACTTCTCGGCGATCTCGCGCTTGAGCTCCGCGCCGCCGAGACCGCGCATCTCGCCCCAGAAGCGCAGATTCTCCTCGGCGGTGAGATCGTGGTAGAGCGCCAGGTCTTGCGGCGCAACGCCAATGCATTCGCGCACCGCCATCGGCTCGCGTTGCACATCGTAGCCCGCGACCGTCACGCTGCCGGCGGTCGGCGCGAGCAGCGTGCTGATCATCGAGATGGTTGTAGTCTTGCCGGCTCCGTTGGGACCGAGCAGGCTGAACATTTCCCCTTTGTGGATCTCGAACGAGACCTCATCCACCGCATTGGGG
The DNA here is from genome assembly GCA_964508025.1 of uncultured Anaerolineales bacterium. GTDB lineage: Bacteria > Chloroflexota > Anaerolineae > B4-G1 > SLSP01 > JAAZNO01. The sequence continues at coordinate 17,685 of CAZDSF010000058.1, read as the reverse complement.
CCGGTAGGGGTATAGCGTTTCACCAGGTTTTTTACTTCAACCAAGGCCATGATTTTCTCCTCGGGAGTTAAGCGTTGAAAGTTAAAAGTTGAAGGTTGTAAGTTCCCAGCAACCAGTTTCTAGCTTCCAGAAACAAACAGCAGCGCCGCAGCCGCCAGGCTGACCAGCGCCCATACGATGCGGTTCCAATCCCAGATGCGCCGCCCGTTGAAGCTGATCAGCGGGAAGAAGGCGATAACCGTTTCCAGGAGCGCCAGCATCCGACCGATCACATAGAGCGCGCCCCACAGCGGTTGCAGCGCCGGCGCCAGATTCCAGCGCAGCGCGGCCCAGCTGCCCCAGGCGAGCGCCAGCGACGCGAGCGCGCCCGCCAGCGCCATCGGGCCGAGCTTGGGGAGCAGGTCGCGGTAGCGCCAGCGATCCCCCACCGGATAAAAACTGCCAGGAAAGGGAAAGAAAGCCCGAAAAAGCAGCGCCAACAGCGCGACCAGCGTCGCGCTCGACTCCCACGCGCGGAAGCGCACCGCGAGGCCCTGCGCTTTTGCCGCGCCCAGCATTGCCAGCGAACGCAAGCCGAAGAGCACCAAAATCGCCGTGGGAATCGTCCACAGCTCGTTGAAGCCCAGCGTCCCCGACCGCCACGCGGCGAGCCAGAGCAACAATACGTTGATCAACCACGTCCCTAACCATTGCAGCGTGGGGCTATCGGGCCGCTCCGCGCCGGGTTTTACCCATAGAAAATGTCCCACATCCACAAAGTGGAAGGAATGCCACCAATAGGGGAGAATGCCCAGGCCGTAGCGGCGCAGCTGCTCCCCCAGCGAGAGGATCTCGAAGCCGCGTGTGGAGAAGACCTTGCTGGAACTGGTGTTGTAGCCCTCCACGCACGCCGAAAACTCCGTGCAACCCTGCGCCGCGAAGAAGTCCAGCGCGCTCTCGATCAACGCCTGTCCCGCGCCTAGCCCGCGCGCCTCCGGGTCGGTGAAGAGCCACGAGACAAAGCCTACCTTGCGGTCACTTGCGGTGAACACTTTGAGCACTACACCGCCCACGATGCGGCCCTCGTGCTCCGCTACCAGCACATCCTTGCCCCATGAGAAGAACAGCCAGGTGGGCGGCGAAAACGCCCGACGCATCACCCGCTGGGCTTCTGCTTTCTCGCCATCACGAATCGGTCGAATAACAACGTTGTTGTCCATACAAATAGTCTCTTGCACAGGAATTCAGGAGTCAGAAGCCGCGCGCTTGAGCAACTGCTTCTCGCCAAAGATAAAGAAACCCATACCTGCCAGACAAAGCCAGCCGAACCAGTCGCCCAGTTGCACCGCGAGCGCGTTGGCGCGGCCCAACGGGACCTCGTCCACCAGCGTAGCCTCCCCGCCTTCCGGGAACATCGCCAGCGAGATGACCCGCCCGTAGGGATCAATGATGGCCGAATCGAAACCGCCATCCGCTTTCACCATCGCGGTGCGATTTTCCACCGCGCGGAAGACCACGTGCGTGTAGTGCTTATCGGCAATGCCGGCCCAGTCGTTGGAAGGGACGGCGATGAGTTGCGCGCCCTGCCGCGCCAGTTTCCGCGCCGTATCGGTGAA
>CAZDSF010000058.1:0-15990 GCA_964508025.1 uncultured Anaerolineales bacterium | reverse complement strand
CTGCGCCAGGCGCGCATCTTCGCCCGTAAATCCCAGAATCCCCGGCGAAGTTTCCGGCTGAATCGCCGCCACGCGCACGGTCGGCCCTGTGGGGGCGGGGAATAGCGCCAGGCTCAGCCCGACCCACACCACCAGCGTGGCGCCGGCGACGATGAGCCACCGGCGCGTCAACGGCGACGTCACGACGGGCGCATCCGCATCGAGCGTCCAACGCGCATCGAAGGCCCGGATCGCCGCCAGGCCTAGCGTGTAGTTGATCAAGAGAATCAGCGCACTTACGCCAAAGATGCCGAAGATGCTCGCAGGCTGGATGAGCCAGGGCTGGGTGTGCAGTGTGTACGCCACAAAACCCCACGTCCCGGCGAAGGGAATAAAGATGCGGATGAACTCGATGCCCATCCAGGCAGCCACACCCTGCCACACAAACCAACGGAAGTGCGTTTTCTCGTGGAAGCGGCGCAACGCGCCATCGGTCAGCAGCGAGAGCACGAATGCAAAGACAGGCAGATACTCCATAAAGGTGCCGGAGCCGCCGAAAACCGGCCCCAGGTAGCCCCACAGAAACAGGCCGTTGAACACCGCCGGCGCCGCCATCGAGAATTTCGCCGGCATAATCCGGTATTGCGCCACAATCGCGGGCGCAAAACTGAACCACACCAGAAACCACAGATTGAAGGGGGGAAACGCCAGCACCAGCAACCCCGCGCTGATGACCGAAAGCGCCAGTCCCAAACCGATACGTCCCGCCGTTGAATTGAATAAGGCCTTCATCAAAGATGCTCCTGTAAAAATTATGAGTCACGAGTCATGAGTAACGGGTAATTGGGTGATGGGTAATGGGGCGGCGAGTCCACAAATCCCCCCATCGCCCCATCACCCTATCACCCCTACCCCTCTGTTCCTCCGCCCCCTTGCTTCTCCTGCAAGCCTTTGCGCCACAGAATCAGGTACAGGCCGACGGCGATCAACGCGATGGGCCAACCCTGCCCCAGATATTCCAGCACTTCCAGCGCGGGGCCGCCGATGACAAGCGCGCCGCCGATGAAGGCCATGATCCCGCCAGGGATGAGGGGCCACCAGGCTACCTTGCGGATGAACAGCGCCGAAGTCAGCGTGATGAGCGCCCAGCCTACCGCAAAGCTCAGCATAAACAGCCCGCCTTCCGCCTGGCCCTCCAGCCCGCTGAAGGGGCCGGCAAGCAACAGCGCGCCCGCGCCGATGCCGCTCAGAATCCCGCCAGGGATCAGCAATCCCAGCTTGCGGCTCACGCTGCCCCACACCAGGAAGAGCAGCCCCAACCCCAGCGGGAACGCCGCGCCGAGAGTCCAGCCCGTGAGGTTGCTCACCAACATCCACAGACCGATACCGACCAACACCATGCCCCAGGCGAGGTGATTGCGCTTTTCCGTGTTCCGAACCGACATGTCGTTGTTCATCATAACCCTCCCGTGAAAATATCAAATAGCGAATGGCGAACCGCTAAAGCGGACGTCATCTGTATGATGCATGTACTATATCATGCCGGCGCGCAGAAGGGATGGCCCAAAGGTCACGGTTGGGGTCATATTGGAGGGTGTGACGACACAGCGCAATTTTAGATTTGGGATTTACGATTTTGGATTTTAACGCTGGTGATACGTTCGCATAGGAGATAAACGTGTAAGCGTTATTGAGGCAACTATGTGACTAACGGACTAACGGCTACAACAGCCCCAGCTCCCGCGCCTTGAGGGCCGCCTGGGTGCGGTCGCGCGCATCGAGCTTGGTGAGGATATTGGTGAGGTGATTCTTGACCGTGCCTTCGGCGATGAAGAGCGCGGCGGCGATCTCCTTGTTGCTCGCGCCCTGGGCCACCAGCCGCAGCACCGCGAGCTCGCGCTCCGAGAGCGCCTCGACGGGCGCTTCGACGCGGGGGGCGTGTTCCGCCAGCCGCGCAAATTCCGCCACCACCTTCGCTGCTACCGAGGGTTGCAGGAAGGATTCACCGCGCGCCGCCGCGCGCACCGCCTCAAAGAGCTTGGCGGAGCTGGCATCCTTGAGTAGATAGCCCACCGCGCCCGCGCGCAGCCCCTCAAAGATGTCCTCGTCATCATCGAAGGTGGTAAGGACGAGCACGCGCGTTTCGGGGTACAGGGCGCGCAGCCGCCGGGTCGCCGCCACGCCATCGAGCACCGGCATTCGCAGATCCATCAGTGCGACGTGGGGGCGGCAGCTGGCGCACAGGCGCAGCGCCTCCTCGCCGTTGGCGGCTTCGCCTACTACCTCGAAATCCGGTTGCGTGGCGAGCAGCGTGCGCAACCCCTCGCGGAACATCGCCTGATCATCTACGAGCAAAATGCGAATACGCGCCATGATCCCTCCCTTGAGGTAGTAACGGGTGAGCCGGCAGTTACAAAAATCAGGGCCGGAAGGTTCCCGGCCCTGAGTGGAGATGGCGGGAATCGAACCCGCGTCCGAAGAATTCTGCAACAAGCGTCTACGAGCGTAGTCGGCGTTTTCGTTCTCGTCCGGTGGGTCGCGGCCGACCGCGCCGCATCCGAACCAGCCGATGCTCTTGACTCACCTTATCGGCGTGGGGCAAGCTGCACGCTGACTCGTTTACACCTGACTCCGGCGCGCCAGCGAAACGCCGGAGGGGCGTGACCGGATATCCCGATCAGGTCTTGGGGTCAATCACCCGCTGCTTACGCAGCGACGGCGACCGGCGCCCAATGGTTTGCCATAGGAGTGGCACTTGTTTTTTGCTCCTGGATTTACGGAGACGGAGCCTCTCCGGCTCGCAGCCTGCGACAAACCTTCCCCGTCGAAACCTATCATCCCCGCTTTTATTATACCATAGAATTCGGGATAGAAGCGCTGCGCGTTGAGGCGTAACTGTTCAGCGTGATCCCGTTTGCCACGACAAAAAGCGGCTAAAGCCTAAAAATACGCCTTGGGCCGTTTCGTTAGCGCGCGTCGTACATGCCGGCGCGGACGTTGCGGCGGATGCGGAGCACCTCGCGGAACATGCGGTAGGCATCGCGTAGCGGATGCACGCTCCCCCCTGCGCCGTAATACCAGGGGATGCCTACCTCGCGGATGGCATGTCCCCAGCGGCGCGCAATCGCCAGCACTTCGACATCGAAGGCGAAGCCGTTGATCTGTTGCACGGCGAAGATGCGCTGTCCCACCTCGCGCCGGAAGGCTTTGAATCCGCATTGCGTATCCTGGATGCCGGGCACAGCCAGCAGCCGCACCATCAGATTGAAGACCCGGCCCATGAGGTGTCGGTAGAAGGGTTCGTTGAAACGATGCGCGCCCGGCGCCTCGCGCGAACCGATGGCGATGTCGTACTCCCCGCCCAGGGTTTTCGGGAAAAAGCGCGGCAGCTCTTCGATGGGCATCGCCAGGTCGGCGTCGCAGATGAAGACGTAGCGCCCGCGCGCCTCGAAGATGCCCTTGCGCACCGCGGCGCCCTTCCCCTGGATGGGTTGATCGGTGACGCGCAGGCAGGGGTGCGCGGCAGCTGCCGCAGCGGCGAGTTCCCCGGTGGCGTCGCGGCTGTTGTTGTTCACCACCAGAATATCCAGCGGCTCGGCAGCCGTCTCCACGAAGGCAATCACCCGGCGCAGAGTTTCGGGCAGCCGGTGCGCCTCGTTGTAGGCGGGAATGACAATGGTCATCAGGGAGTCTGCGGTCATGGCGTCTCCGAATCAGTGGAATGAAAAACAGGCGTCGCGGGAGCCTGCGCGGTGGGCGAGCCAGGCATCATAACGGCATCCAGCCCACGATTTGGCGGCCTCGGAACTGCGCCAGGCGCGTGAACCCCGCCGCAAGCGCCGCCTGACGCGCCAGCTCGAAATGTTGGGCCACGCGCTTAGGACTGTGCGCATCCGAGCCGAAGACCAGAATTTCTCCGCCCAGGGCGCGGTACTGCTGTAGAATGGTCAGACCGGGGCAGGGTTCTGTCAGCCCATACCCGAATGCCGAGGTGTTGATTTCCAGGCCCTTGCCGCGCGCGACCACGGCTTCCAACGCTGCGCGGATGTCATCAGCGAAAGCCTCGAGGGGGAGAGCCGCTTGCAACAGCCCCCAGGAATCGCGGCGCACTAGGTCAAAGTGCGCGAGGACATCGTAGGCGCCATCGCGCGCCAGGCGCACGAGCTCGTGGAAGTAGCGTTGATAAGCAGCTTCAATGCCCTGTTCGAAGGCGATTGTCTTCCAGCCGGGGATACCATCGGCCCAGTGCGCCGACCCTAGCACGTAATCCCAGGGCCACGCGGAGAGCGCGGCGCGCGCCTGTTCGGGAAAGCGGTGCGGGCTGCCGAGCTCCACGCCCGCGAGCACTTCGAGGTTCTCGCGCTGCTGCGCGCGCACGGCCTGCAATTCCTCGAAGTACGCGCCGAAATCGAGAAAGCCCGTTGCTTCGTCATCCGGCATCCATTCCAGATGCTCGGTGAACGCCAGCCCTTGCAGCCCTGTCTTGTGCGCGGCCTGAGCCATGGACTCCATCGTGGATCGGGAATCCGGCGAATGATGAGAATGCACGTGCAGATCGAACATGGGCTGTGGGCTAGAATTGCTGCGACCAGTTCTCGAAGGCCATCAGCGCGTCTTCGAGCGCCGCCATCTGTTGCACGCGCGTCAGTTTGATGCCCAGTTGTCCGAGCGGCATCGCCAGCACGTTGTACAGGCGTTCGGAGGCCACCTGGATTTTCTTGGGCCGTACCTGGGCTTTCTCGAAAACGCTGAGCAGCCCCGGCAGAATGCGCGACCAGAGGTCTTCCAGCGTGGGGTGCGGCAAGAGCGTGTCTATACCCATGATGAGACCCTGCTGCGCCTCGACCACGAGTAGCAAATATGGAAAATAGGGCGGCAACGCGCCTTCCTGGACCGGCGTCGGTAGCATCTGGAGGTGAATCTGCACTTCCACATCGCGGAGCGGCAGTTTGCGCCGCCATGCCGCCAGGTCATCTTGACTCAACGGGCTTTCGTTAGGGACGCTGGGATATTGCGGCGTGACGGTGATCTGTTGGTCAATCCACGCTTCGCCCTCGCGGACTCGCAGCTGCAAGGGCAGCGCAGCCGGAAGGGTCGCGTCATTTGGCGCGTTGATGGCATATTGTCCATCGCGGTGCGCCTGCGTGACGATGAGCGCCTGCTCTAGCAGCACCGTCAGAAAGCGCGCCTGCGGGCCATTGATGTACCAGGGCATGCGCCCCGGAACAAAGCTGCGGAAAATGGGCCAGGCGTCGCGTCCCCGAATGCGCACCTTCAGGTCTTTGATGATCTGCCGGTCGAGATCCGCAATCTGCTGGCGCGACTCGAATGAAGCCTGGAGCTGGGGCGTTTCGAGCAACATCATGCCATGCTCTTTCTCTTGAATGAAGCTACTGGCGTATTTCATGCCGCGCAGGGCGATGAGATAACGTCCCAGTCCTTGCTCGCCCAGGTACACGATCAGCGCGCGGTGTTCGCCCAATTGCCCCGTAACCGAGCAGAATCCCAACTCGCCTGTCTCTGGATTCTGTACCGCAAAGAGCATCTCTTCCAACATCCATTCCCACGGCGCTGCAGCTTTGAACGCTTCCGCAGCGGCGATCAGGCGGCGCCACTCCTCAGGGCTAACTACGGGTTCGGGCCAGCTATCTTTTGGCATTACAGGTTCCTTTCGCGTTATCGCTTTACTGGGATCGTTGCCGGCTTACAAGAGCTGTTCCGGCGGTTTGCAGAATAGATCACCGGGCGCTTGCGCCGGCGTGAGAAAACGCAAGACGCCGGCTTCCAGGCCGAGGATGGCGGGCGTCTCCCCGAAGGGATCGCCATCGAGGTGAACGGCGACGCGCGGGGTTGTTTCCAATTGCACGCGGCGCGTCAACACCTGAATCACAGCCGGATCGTTGAGGTGGCGTTGCCCGGTAACCATGTGGAAGAAGTGGCGCAGCGCGTAACTCAGCCCCAGGCCCTTGAAGACGAAAATGTCAAGCAGCCCATCATCCATATAGGCGTGACGGGCAATGGTGAAAAAGGCGGCGTAGAGTTGAATATTGCTCGCCACAATGAGCAGGGCGCGGGTGTTGAAGGCGCGCCCTTCGACGGAGAGGCGCGTGCGAAAGCCCTTGAACCACGAGGCGACTGAGAAGGCCGCAATGATGTAGGGCAGGGTGCGCAGCCGTTTGGTGGTGCGCGTACGGGGTTCCAGATGCGCCGCGATCTCGGCATCGAATCCGGCGCCGGCCCAGCAAATAAAATAGCGTCCGTTGATGATGCCGGCGTCCACCCGCTGAACGCGGCTGTTCACCAACGCCTCGGTGACTTCATCAAGTTGGTGCGGCGGCATGGGGGATAGGATGGGCATTCGCATCTGGTGCGCCAGGATATTCCCCGTACCCACCGGGACCACACCAAGGATGGTGTTGGATCCGACCAGCCCGTTGACGGTTTCGTTGATGGTGCCATCGCCGCCCGCAACGAGCACCAGGTCCAATTCGTCGCGGGTCGCCTGTCGGGCATACCAGGTGGCATCCCCGGCTTTATGCGTCTCGACCAACTCGGTTTGCCAGCCGTGGCGTTTCAGGTTCTCTGCCAGCCGTTTGAGGATGCGGGTCATGTCCCACGGCCCGGCAGTGGGATTATAGATCAGCAAGGTTCGAAAAGCCATACGCTCTACTTTTCTGATGTTCCGTGATGTTGGGAGTATAACACAAGACATGATGGGGGCAACAGGGTCACAGCGCCGGAAATGCCAGGCTCAACCCTAACCCCGCCGCAAAGATTCCTGTACTGAGCGCCAGAATCCACCAATCCAACCGTTGTAAATGCAGTTCCCGCCAGGTGGTGCGCGGCTCAGCGTGATCGAGACCGCGCGCCGCCAGCGCCAGCGTGAGCTGTTCGCTCAGCCGCAGCGCGCCGATGACAACAGCGATGAGCACCGGCAGATAATCCCGCGCCCGGCGAATGAAGTTGCCCTCCGCTACCCAGCCCCGCGAAGCCTGCGCCTCGCGCACGGTGGTCGCCAGACTGCCGATAGCAGGCAGAAAGCGCAGCGTCAGGCTGAGCGTGAGTCCCCATGTGTAGGGCATTCCCAGCCGGACGAAGGCGCGCACGAGCGCGCGTTGATCGCTGGTGAAGAGCAGCCCCCCGGTGAGAAAAGCCATCGCCAGCACACGCAACGCCAGGTGCGCCCCGCTCGCCAGGCCGCCTGTGGTCAGCGTGAGCGGGCCTACCTGTATCAGCGCCGTCCCGACGGGGGCGAAGAAGGGTTGGAACACCAACATCAATAACACCAGCAGCCGCATCTGTTGCCAGAGCCATCCCAGCGCGCTCCAGGGGATGCCGGCCATGCGCAGCGTGAGCAGCAGCGTCATCACATAGAGCGCTTGCGTGAGCGGATGCGTCCACCGAAAAGCCAGCAGCAAGCCCAGCAGGGTGAGCCAGAGCTTGATGCGTGGATCGCAGCGGTGTAGCCAGGAGCGTCCCGGCACGTAGAGATCGAGCGAGAAGCTCACGCCGTCGTCTCCTGCGGGATTTGGGATAGCGTCTCGCTGGGAGGCCCATCAGCGATGATGCGCCCCGCGTGCAGGGCCACGACACGATCAGCCAGGCGCGCCAATCCCATCTCATGCGTCACGAGAATGAGGGTGACGCCTGCCGCGCGGCGCTCTGCCAGCCAGCTGAGCAGCTGCTGCCGTCCGCGACCATCGAGACCGGCTGTGGGTTCGTCGAGAATCAGAATGGGGGGATCGAGTGCGGCGAGGGTCGCCAGAGTGACAGCGCGTTGCCGTCCGTAACCCAGAATGGCGGGCGGCAGGTGCGCCACATCCTCCAGGTCGAAGTGCACGAGCGCTCGTTCGACGCGCAGCGCGGCATCGGCGAAGCCCAACCGGCGCGGCCCGAAAGCGATTTCCTCGCGCACGGTGGCGGCAAAGAGCTGTTGTTCTGGTCGCTGGAAGAGAAAACCGACTTCGCGCGCCAGGTCTCCGGTAGCGCGTCTGGCGGAATCGCGGCCCATGACATAGACTGCGCCTACGCTGGGGCGCAGCAGTCCGTTGAAGTGGCGCACGAGGGTGGTCTTGCCGGCGCCGTTGGCGCCTACCAGGGCCACACACTGCCCGCGTGGAATGGTCAGGTTGAGGCCATGCAACACGGCAGGGCCATGGGGATAGCGAAATCGCAGGTTGCGGATTTCGAGAGCCGGCGCGGGATCCAGAATGCTGGCGGTATGGCGCAGCGCGTCCCAGGCTGCGCTGGGGCAGATGAGGCTTGCTGCGATCAGGCGTTCGCGTTGCGGGGCGAGTTCGGCGGCCGTTTGGGGCGCAGCGAGCGCGCCGCCTTCCAACAGCGCTACTTCCTGCGCGGGCGCAATCTCGCTGAAGTCGGGCGTGGTGAACAGGAGCGTGGCGCCTTCCTGGCGCAGCCATTCGAGCGCGGCGAGCACCTCGCGTTGTCCGGCGGGATCCAGCCCTTGCAATGGCTCATCGAGCAGCAGCACACGGGGGCGCATAGCCCAGAGCGCGGCCAACGCCAGCCGCTTCTGTTGTCCGCCGGAGAGCTGCCAGGGGGCGCGGTGGCGCTGATCGAGCAGCCCAAAACGGCGCAGCGCGGTCATCACCTGCGGGCCGATGGTCTCTGGCGGCGCGCCGAGGGCTTCCAGGCCCCAGGCGACTTCATCTTCGGCTGTGGTGTTGAAGAGCTGCACTGCCGCATCTTGGAAGAGCAGCCCTACCAGACGCGGGGAGGGCGGGGCGCTGAGCACATCATGGCCGGCAAGATGCAGGGCGCCTTGCACCTCGCCGCCGGTGTGCCGGGGCGCCAATCCCGCCAGCACATAGCAGAGCGTGCTCTTGCCGCTGCCGCTGCCGCCCGCGACCGTGAGCGCGGCCCCCGCCTCCACCCGCAAGTCGGCATGATGAAACACGGCCTGCGAGGCAGTATTGCCATCGTAGGCCGGGTAACGGAAACTGAGCGCTTGGGTCAAAATTGCGGGAACGATGCCATTCATCAGCGCCCTTGCCGGTCGTGATACCGGGTGAGCGGAGGATAGGCGCGCTTCACGGCGAGGTACAGCGAGACGCCCAGGCCGCCGCCCACCAGGCTTTGCAGGGTATTGCCGAGCACTTCGGAGAGCGCCGCTGCCACGCCGACCAGAAAGACTTCGGCGATGAAGTAGCCGCCCACAACGATGACGCTGCCGATGAGCACTGCCAGCATCACGGCGCCCGTTGTCAGGCGACGTTGAACGAGCAATCCCATCACCCAACCCTGAAGCCCGTGAACGACAAAGGAGATCAGCGCGAATTGGGGGTAGCCGCCGTAGAGATCTGCCAGCCCGGTGCCGAGACCGCCCGCGACCCCGCCCACCCATGGCCCAAAAGCGAGGGCGCTGAAGGTGATAGCGGCATCGCCTAGATGCAAATATCCGCCTGCCGCAGTGGGCAAGCGCACCACAACCGTCAGTACGAAAACCAGCGCGGCCATCAATGCTGTGAGGGTCATGCGTCGGATTGCCATGCGATCTCCCCATCCTTTCCCTGTGATAACGCGGTTATGCAGCGCATTGGATTCATGATTGCGCATCATAGCATAGCTAAGGGTTCTGGCAAGAGGCGGATCATGTGGCGCAGGGTGGCGGGGTGCGTCTGGCTTCAGACATGCGAACCGGGGGCTGTCCCATAGCCCCCGGTTCTACAGAAGGAGGAGAATCTGACTTAACGCTGGTTCGTATCTAAGCCCCTGTTGCATTATTACTATATGTGATTTTGCTTTGGGCTGCTTGACGGGATTCTTACGTCTTTCTTACGATTTGCCTGTGAACGTGGTTTCGGTCAGCGACTTGCTACGAAATCCCTATACAAGGCGAACCGGGGGCTTGTCCCATAGCCCCCGGTTTCACAGAAGGAGGAGAATTTCTGCGGCCCTGAACCCCCACTGACAGCTTTATTATAGGTCGGACGCGCGCGTTATGCTTGACGTGAATCTGACGCTTTTTCTACGATTTGGATGCCGTTGGCGCTGAGGTGCGCTGAGCGCGCCGCCGTAATTGCCCGCATCCGGCGCTGATGTCGCCGCCGCGGCGCACGCGTAAGGTGAAGGGAATGCGTCGGCGTTCCAGCACCGCCGTGAAATCCGCAATCCGCTCTGGCGATGAGGGCCGTCCGGAGAAGCCTTCGGTGGCGTTCAGGGGAATCAGGTTGACGTGCGCCAGCAAACTGCCCAGCCGCGCTGCTAACGCTTCGGCCTGCTCGGGGGTGTCATTCAGTTCGTGGATGAGCACCCACTCGAAGGTGACGCGGCGCCGGGTCGCTTGAAGATAGGCGTGAATGGCTTTGAACAGCGCGTCCAACGGATATTTGCGATTGATGGGCATGAGCTGTTGGCGCAGCGCATCGGTGGCTGCGTGGAGGGAAACTGCCAGGTTGATTTGCAACTCCTCCTTAGCCAGCCGCTGAATGCCTGGAACGATGCCCACCGTGCTGAGGGTGATGCGGCGTTGCCCCATGCCGAATCCTTGGGGATGTACCAGCCGACGAATGGCGGCGAGGGTGGCATCGTAGTTGAGCAACGGTTCGCCCATTCCCATGAGGACAATGTTGGAGAGGCTTTCGCCGCGCAGCTGCAACTCGCGCTGCAGGTGCAGGGCTTGGGCGACGATCTCGCCGCTACTGAGCTGGCGCACAAAGCCCATCTGCCCGGTGGCGCAGAAGGCGCAGCCCATGGCGCAGCCCACCTGGGTGGAGAGGCAGGCGCTGCGACGCTCGGTGTAGCGCATCAGCACCACCTCGATTTGTTCGCCGTCAGCCAGCGCCAGCAAGTCCTTGCGCGTTTCGCCATCGAGCGATTCCTGCCGGGCGAGCACTGTGGGCGCAGCAAGTGTGGTGTTGGCGGCGAGTTGCTCGCGCAACGCCTTCGGCAGCGAGCTCATAGCCTCGAGATCGGTCGCCAGGCGCTTGTAGAGCCATTCCCAGATTTGTCGGGCGCGGTAAGCCGGTTGTCCCCAGGTTGTCAACAGGGCTTCGAGTTCGGGCAGTTCGAGATCGTAAAGATTGGGTTTTTTAATCATGGCGCTTCCTCATAAAAGTAGCAAATGGCGAATGGCGAATGGCGAATGGCGAATGGCGAATGGCGAATGGCAAATCCTGTCGGCGGCAAACGTGTCGCGGGATCAGGAAACGCCTTTTCGCCAAACCTGTGTCAGGGCATCCAAATTGTCGAAGATCAGGTCGGGATGGATGGGGGAGCGCCAAATATCCTCGATGGCGCTAATGCCGGAGAGCATCATGGCAGTCGGCAACCCCAGCCGCAACCCGCCGAGAATGTCAGTGTCGAGGCGGTCGCCGATGACGAGGGTGTTTTCGGGAGCGACGCCCATCCGCGCGATGGATTGTGCGTAGAGGATGGGGCTGGGCTTGCCGATGATGATAGGGGGCGCGTCGGTGGCGGCTTCGAGCATTGCCAGCTGCGCGCCCGCGCCGGGGACCAGCCCCTCCTCCAGCGGGAAGGCGCGGTCGCCGTTGGTCCCGATGAACCGCGCGCCGCCGCGAATCAGCAGTGTGGCTCGCGCCATGGCTTCCCAGGTCAGTGCGCGATCCCAACCCACGACGACGTATTCGGCGTCTGCGCCATCGGTGAGGTGAAAGCCTCTCCGGGTCAGCGCCTCACGCAGCCCAGGCCCGCCGATCACATACATGCGCGCGCCCGGCGCCGCATGTTGCGCGAGATAATCGCCCGTGGCCTCGGCGGAGTTGAGGATGTGATCGGGCGTCACGGCGACGCCAAGCCGCGCGAGTTTATCTACATAATACGAGATCGGCTGGCTGGCGTTGTTGGTCACGAGCATGTAGGCGATTTTCCGTTCGTGTATCCACTCGAAGAAGGCGCGCAGGCCCGGCAATGCCGTCTCGCCGCGCCAGAGGACGCCATCCATATCGGAGATCACAGCGCGGATAGTCTGCAGCAGCGAGCTCGGAGAACGCTGCGCCGCGCGTTGCAGACGGGCAAATTCGGCGGGGGTATCGGCGTCGGCGAGCAGCAGTGGATCATCCACAGGGTAGGCGATCAGTTTCTCGGCGTGGGTTTTGAAGAGCGCCCGCCCGCCCACATCCGCCGGCAGTTGCGCCAGTTCGGGGAAGAGCGTCCGGTCGAAGAGCACCGGGCTGCCGGGCTGCCCGGCATAGCTGGGCACGACGATGCCTGGACGTGGGGTGGTCGTGCGCCAGCGTTCGACAAGACCGCGGAGGAGGCGCGGCGTGACCAGCGGTTGATCCACCTGCAAAAAGATCGCGGCGGGACTCTGTGCTGCCGCGGCCACGCCAAGGTTGACGCTTGATCCGATTCCCTCGCGCCAGCGGTAGTTGTGCAGGATATGCACGGCTCTTCCCGCGAGGGTCGGCGCGATGCGCTCCGCTTCGGCGCCGAGGACGACGATGACCGGAGCGAGTCCGGCGGCCCAGGCTGTGTCGGCGAGATGGGCCACGAGGGGACGCCCTTCCCATTCCAGTAGCTGTTTGGGTTGTCCAAAGCGCGAGGAGCCGCCGGCGGCGAGCAGGACGGCAGCAACGGATGTCTCAGGCATAAACACTCCTTTGAAGGGCTGAAGGGCTGAAGGATGAAGGCGGAAGGATGAAGAAGCGCTGCGTTGAAATTCTCCGCTTCCCTTCTGTTGGCAATGATAATTCGGGTATGTCATTCGCGGCGTAGGGTCATGTTGAGCGGGTAACGGTCGCCCTTGAAAATGCTGATGCTATAGATGAGCACTTTCTGGTGGGAATCGAAGGCGCGCCGCCGGATCACGAGGACGGCCAACGGGGGATCGCTCTCCAGGTGCTCGCATTCGTCGGGGCTGGCAAGTTGTGCCTGGATGGTCTGTGTGCCGTAGGTGAGCCGCAGGCCGTAATGGCTTTCTAGCGTCTGGTACAGCGAAATCGGGTTCAGTTGGAGCAGGTCAGGGAATAGGGTGAGGGGCAGATAGGCGGTCTCGATGCCGATGGGGGTGGTGTGAATCAGGCGCAGGTGTTTGAGGACGACCACCTTTTCACCCTCTGAGAGATTGAGATTTCTGGCAAGGCTAGTATCTGCGCGTAGAATCTGCTCTTGTATGAGCCGTGTGGCGTGAGGCAGCCCGTCTAGTTGCATCTGCTCGCTAAAGTCGCGGAGGTTCAGGTGGGGGGTGGTATTGGGTACGGCGACATACGAACCGCTTCCGGGGCGCGAATAGATGAATCCCTCGGCGGCAAGCCACTTTAGCGCCTGTCGCGCGGTGGTGCGGCTGATGCCGTTTTCAGCGGCGAGTTGGCGCTCGGAGGGCAATTTCTGCCCCGCCGTCATCACGCCCGACTCGATGCGTTCTTTTAGGAGCGCATACAATTGTTGGTGCAAGGCGGTATCACTGGCAGCATTCAGGCGCTTTTGTGATGACATCTATCACTCCACTGAGGATACACGAATCTACTTGCTGAGCGCGCGAGATTGATTCCAATTGGTTGCATTATAGCCGATTCGGGATGGCTGCCAACAGGTGAAGCAAGAGGGGTATTTTTGAGCTGTGGCGCGGGCGTGATATACTAGAGGCAGGCGTAAGTGTTGCGGTTGGTATGGTCAGTTTGGAAGGCGGACGGTGAACGATGGATAAGAAAGCGGAGCAACCGGAAATACGGCGGATCTCCTGGTTGGTGTGGGGCATACTGGCGGTGCTGCTTGTGCTGTTGATTTCGGCTTTTGCGCAGGCATTGGCTTTGAATCGGACTTTGCGCGACAAAGTGGCGGTGCTGGAGCCGATGTTGGCGGAGCAGGAGCTGCTGAATGCGACGTTGCAGGCCGAGCTGGAGTATGTGCAAAGCGATACTTATGTCGAGGCGTGGGCGCAGGAGCGCGCGGGGATGACGCGCCCCGGTGAGATCCTGGTTGTGCCCCTCGCGGCGACGCTGACGCCCACACCCACGCCGTTGCCGACGCCTTTGCCCTCTCCCACGCCGGTGTTCTTCTGGGAACGTTGGTGGCAGGCGTTGTTTGGGGATTGAGAGCGCGCCGCGATGCTGATGATCGAGACGCAGGCGTTGTGGTTCGCCTACGCAAATCGCCGGCTGCTCTTCGCGGATTTTTCGTGGGCGGTCGCGCCTGGCGAGACCTGGGCGGTGTTGGGCGCTTCTGGCAGCGGCAAGAGTACGTTGTTGATGTTGTTGGCGGGATTGCTCGCGCCACAAGCGGGCGTGATTCGCATTGCGGGCGCGCTGTTGCGTCAACCTCGCCCTCGAACGGGGCTTATTTTGCAGGATTCCGGGCTGCTTCCCTGGGCCACGGTGCGCCAGAATGTGGCTCTGGGATTGGAGATTCGCCGCTTCTATGGCCCGGATGGGCGGCACGCGCCGCGAGATGAGCGCTTCGAGGATGCTGGTGCGCGGGTGGCTTATTGGCTGGAGCGGCTGGGTATCGCCGCGTTGGCGGAGTGTTATCCGGCGCAACTCTCCGGCGGCGAGCGGCAACGCACGGCGATTGCCCGCACGCTCGCCCTGAACCCCGATTTGCTGTTGATGGATGAACCCTTTTCCTCGCTAGATGCGCCCACCCGTGAGACGTTGCAGACGTTGACGTTGGAGCTGTGTCGAGAACGTGGTTTGACCGTGTTGCTGGTGACGCACGCGCTCGAAGAAGCGGCTTTTATCGGGCAGCGGATTCTGCTTCTGGGCGCGCCCCCGCATCGTACACCTCAGGTGATCGAGAATCCGCACACGCCAGATCCCGTGTATCGAACTGCGCCGGCTTACCAGGCAGCTTGCGCGCAATTGCGCGCGCACCTCGAAGCGGTGGAATCTGTTGGAATGGGGAGTCGCTGAGATGGCAACGGTTCGGCGGCGCGATGTGGCGCTGACGCTGGTGGCGTTGCTGGTGCTCTGGCAGCTTGTGGCTTTGCTGGCGCGACTGCCGATTCTGCCGCCCGCGCATCGTGTGCTGGCAGCCTTCATCCGCGAGCTGCCGCGCGAGTTGGGGCGACATTTGGGGGCGAGCCTGTATCGGGTGGTTGCCAGCATCGCATTGGCGGTGTTGTTGGCGGCGCCAGCCGGTCTCATCCTGGGACAGAGTCCACGGTTGAATCGGCTTTTCGCGCCGCTGATCTATCTGCTGTACCCGATTCCCAAAGTGGTATTGGCGCCCATCGTTTTGTTGCTCCTGGGGGTGGGGGAATTTCCCAAGATCGTCATCATCTTCTTGATCCTCTTCTTTCAAATCCTGGTGCTGGTGCGAGATAGCGCTGCCGCCATTCGCCCTGAATTGGTGTTGAGTGTGCGCAGCCTGGGCGCGGGGCGCCGGGCGCTTTTTCGCTTCGTCTATCTTCCCGCCAGTTTGCCGGCGTTGTTGACCGCCGTGCGCCAATCTATCGGGACGGCTGTGGCAGTGTTGTATGTGGCGGAGCTCTTTGCCACGCGCTGGGGGCTGGGATATTACATTTACTTGAACGGCAGCACGCGCTTCGATTATTCAGCCATGTACGCCGGTATCCTGGCGATGGGCGTGTTGGGCCTGGGATTGTACTTCGCTGTGGATGTGCTGGAGAAACGCCTTTGCCGCTGGCGCGTGGCGCCAACGCGCTGAAAGTTGTCCCGGCGGCGCTTCGTGCTATAATGACCGCAGTCAATTATGACCGGAGTCAAGTATGACAGATAGGCAGACAGCCCACGAAAGCGCCTCGCGTTGGGAACGGCGTAAAGAACGCACGCGCCGCCGCTTGTTGGAAGCGGCGGATGTGTTGTTCCTTGAAAAAGGCTTCGCAGCCACGACTGTCGAAGAGGTGGCCGCGATGGCGGATGTGGCGAAAGGCACCTTTTTCAATTACTTTGAAAGCAAAGAGGCGCTCCTGGTAGCTTTGCTCTCGCAGCACATCAATCGGGTGTTGGAAGATGTGCCCGGCGTGGGGCAGCCGGCGCCCGTGCGGGTGCGTTTGTTGCTGGCGCAAATCTGGACAGTAGACATTATACTGATTAGGAAATAAACAGAAACTGTGGTATGCTCAACTCCAAT
>CAZDSF010000057.1:8963-28021 GCA_964508025.1 uncultured Anaerolineales bacterium | reverse complement strand
TCCTCCAGTTTTTTAGGCTTATGATACCATCACTTACTTGTTACCACTACCAAATTCCTTATCCCGTTGAACATGGTTCTAGTCCTCATCTATCCCCAGCTGGACATCAACCCTGGCGGCGCCAGAAACCCTTCCAAGCTCACGCACAGCAGTCTGCAAAATGTGTTCTAGATCTAGCGACTCGCGCATTCTGCCCGTCACCTCACTGATCAGGCGCTCCTGCGCCGCCCGCTGCTGAGTAGCCTGATAGAGGCGCGCACTCTCCAGTGACAACGCCAGCTGCTCCGCCACCTGCTCAATCAATGTCAACGTCTCCGGTGGAACGTGCGCCTCATCAAAGCGCACATTCAGCGCGCCAATCGTCTGCTCGCGCAAGCGCACGGGGACCGCCACAGCTGCGCGTTGCCCCTCGGCAGCCTGATCTGCAACATCCGCCGTTTCTGCCGCATAATACGCCACGATCCGACGTTGTTGCTCCAGCGCCGCCTGCGCCTCGGGGGAGATCGCGGTCAACGGCTCCAATCCCAACCGGTAGCGATAGCCCAACCGCTGCCCCATCATATCGAGGAAAGCGCGCCACGATTCCTGCGTGTAAGCGCCCTGCGCTGCCTCTAGCGCGCGCACAGTCTGCTCCATCTCGTCGAACAAGCGCACATTCTCAATCGCATTGCCCAACTGGTCGGCGACGGTCTGCAACACGGCAATGTCCTCTTCGGAGAACGCCGCCCGCTCGACCGACTGGATCGTCATTGCGCCGATAGCGCGTCCGCGACTCCGCAGCGGCAACGCCAGCTCCGAGTGCGTATCCGGCAACACCGGGTTCTCAAAGCGCACCGCCTCTGCGCCCACGTCCAACGCAATCCGCGCCTGATTCTGCGCCACACAGCGCCCAATCATCGAGACGCCGCCGACCTCCAACCTGTGTCCGCGCTCCAACATGATGCGCCCCGCATCGCCAGTACCGGCGCGCAACACCGCCCAGCGCCCCGTTTCCTCCACCAGGAACAACCCCACATAATAATAGCCAAAGCGGTCGCGCAACAAGTTTACGGATTGGTCCAGCAGCGCTTCGAGGGTGAGAATGGAGGAAGTGATCTGCGCCACCTCAGTCGCAGTCTGCAACTGTGCGGCGCGGC
Source organism: uncultured Anaerolineales bacterium (assembly GCA_964508025.1). GTDB lineage: Bacteria > Chloroflexota > Anaerolineae > B4-G1 > SLSP01 > JAAZNO01. Next base: position 26,885 of record CAZDSF010000057.1, on the reverse strand, counting down.
GCTGACTCTCCATGACCAGGCGTTGCGTCTCCAGCGCGCGCGCGGTCTGCTCCAACAAACCCTGCGCCATTGCAATATGCTCGGCGCTCCAGGGGCCGCCATCCGCGCGCTCCACACCCAGCACACCGATAAGCTCCCCATACAACGTCAAAGGCAATCCCAGGCTGTATCCAGTGGATGCACCGGGCTGTTGCACCGGCTGCGCCGCAGCGACCGCCTCGCCCATCACGGGCAACCAGGCAGTAGCAGCCGGCGCCGTTCCCTGCCCGGCGGTATAAACATAACCAGAGACAATACTGGCGTAGTTTTCCCACACCTCACGCACATAACGCTGTTGCAAAGCCATCAAGTCGCGGAGGGCTGTCTCAGCGCGCCGCCGTGATTCATCCAAGGCGGCCTGCGCTTCAGCCTGCTCCTTGAGCAGCAACATCCGCAACAAACTGCCGCTGAATTGCTCACCCAGACGATCATAAATCGCACCTTCACGCGCTCCAAATTCAAACAGCATGAAGCCCAACCGCGTGTCACGCATCACCAGGGACGTGAGCACAGCGGTATAGCGATGTTGTTCCAGAGCCGCACCCTGCGGCAACAATTGCCGCGAGGGAAACAGCACGCCGTCATCCCACAATCGCGCGCCGTGATCGCGCTCATAAGAAAATCGGAGCCGCGCCTGCTCCCGCGAAGCATTCTGAGCATCATAGAGCGCCAGATAACAATGGCCGATTCCCAGCGCGGGGAAATAGCGCTCGACAGGCGCCTGCAGCTCCTCAAGCGTCAACGCCGCAGCCATGGCGCGATCGAATTCCTGCACGTAGGTTTCCTGGCGGTTGAGTAACAGACGCCGGTATCCTTCCAAGCGTTGCAGCGCTGCATTCACCAATACCCGCCCCTGTTGCAGCAGATTCTCAGCGTGCAGCAACGTCGCGCGCTCGGTCAAATGCGGCACGATGGCCCGCCGCATATCGGAAAGCAGCGCTTCCCAAGCAGCAATCTCCACAAGATGGGACGCTGTCAACGACTGCGCTTCGGGCTGAATCTGGCGCAAGGCGAGGTCGCAAACAGAGAGGAAAGGGGCCTCCGCGCCGGTCTGCAACGCTTCCAGAAAAGCCTGCCACAGCGTAGCTGGGACATTCGTGGGCGGCGGGAGCGTCTCCCAGGCGACCGGCGAAGCCAAAACCGGCGACAGAGGCGCGAGCGCCTGCGTAACGGCATCCAGCTGACAGCCGCACGAGCGACGAACGACCAGCTCCGTGGGAATGTACACCACATCGGCGACTTCCTCGCCGCGAATCAGCGCCAACACCGTCTCCATCGCCGCTCGCGCCGTAGCCGCGAACGATTGCCGGACAGTGGTCAGCGGCGTTTCAAGATGCTGCGCCGCTTCGACATCATCGAAACCCACCAGCGCCACATCTTCCGGCACCCGCAAGCCGTGCGCACTCAACACCTCGAAGGCACCCACCGCCATATCATCATTCGCGCAGACTACCGCATCGAAAGCCGCACCCCGCGCCAGCAGGGTCTCCATGGCTGCCCGCCCTGTCACCCGCCGATAATCGCCAGCAGCAATCAGCGCGGGATCGAGGGGAATATCATGTCGCGTCAGCACATCCACATAAGCCTGGAAGCGGTCCGCAGCTTCCGCCTGCCCCTCTGGCCCCTGGATAAAGGCAATGCGGCGATACCCGTGAACCTCAACGAGATGCGTAATAGCGTCGCGCATCCCCCTGCCGCTATCGGGCAACACCTGCACCATGCCCGGCACCGACAAAGCCCCGCCGACCAGCGGTAACGGAGCAAAACGCGCGCAGAACGCCTGCAATTTCTCCGGGCTGAGCGCATGGCCTAACGTCCCGCTGATAATCAGCCCATCGAATTTCTCCGGCCCAAGCAGATCGAAAACCACGTTTTGCGGCGCATCCCAGCGCAACTCGCCGCCAACAAAGCAGATAAGGTTGGCGTCCAGCTCGGCAGCAGCATCGGCGACCCCCAGCATATAGCCATTCTCATAACCATCGCGCAGCCACGTCACCAGCAATCCGATGGTTGGACGCGACGTTTGTTTCTGAATTGCGTGTTCACTCTGTATGTTCATGCGCCCACCCTTTATGCCCCGGCCTCTGCCACTGACGTAACAGCCAGAAGCTGCTCCTGCGTTCCCAGCCGCACAACGGCGGTTGAAGCGCCGAGCAATTGCGCCAGGCCTTCGACCACGATGCGTAAAACAGCCTCCGTATCTGCCGCTGCCAGGATCTGTTCCGTGATCGCCCGCACTTGCTGCTCCTGTAATGCTTGCTGCTGCAAGGCCTCAAAGCGCTGCGCATTCAAAATTGCGTTCGCCACCGGAATGGCAAACGCCTGAATGAGCGTTTGATCGTGTTCATTGAAAGCAGACGCCTCGCGGTAGCTCTCAAGCGCCAACACCCCCACAACCCGATCCCCAACCAGCAGGGGAGCGCCCAACCAGGAATTGGCTGACTCACCAACGTGTTCAAAACCGTGCCTGGCGCAATAAGCCAGCAATTCCGTCGGACTACGAAACAGCAGGGAGCGCCGCTCCTGGATGATATTACCGGTCAAACCGCGAGTCAACGGATAAGTCTCAACCGGCTGCCGTTGCCCATGTTGTATATCGAAAGCGGTAGTCCAGACGCCGCGCGCCTCATCCGCCAGCGCGATGTAGAAACTGGAAGCATCAAAAAGCCGCCCCAGCTGTGCGTGCGTCGTTTGGAAAACTTCTTCCAGCCCGCGCGCAGCAGCCAGCGCCTGCCCGGCTTCATTGAGCACGAGCAACTCCTTAAAGCGCCGGGCCTGTTCCGCCGCCAAGCGCGCATTCTCCAGCGCCGCCGCCGCCTGATTGGCGACTGTCACCAACAGGTCGCGTTCACGCGCGCCAAAGAGCCGGGGCGTGGTGTAGCTCTGCACCGTCATCACACCGATCACGCGATCACCAATCATCAAAGGTACGCCGAGCCATGATTGCGCGCCTTCCTTCCCCACGGAGGCGATGCCTAAACGCTGGCGCACAGCATCCAGATTCTCTTCGATCAACAACGGCGCGCGCGAGGTGATAACGTGCTCGGTCAGCCCTTTACCAAAGGGGCGATGCAGATTCTCGCCGCGATCCACGGGGCGACCGTCGGTCACATCCAGACAGAAGAAAAGCTCCTGCTTGCGCTCATCATACAGCGCCACGTAAAAATTGGTGGTATCCATCAGCCGCGACACCGCCCGGTATACCCCCGCGACCACACCTTCGATTTCGAGACCGGCAGCCGTCAAAGCTGCCATCTCCTGAATCACCGAAAGAGCAACCGCATCCGCGTCCTCTAACGCCCGCACCGTCGAGCTCTGCCTGGTCATGAACGTACCTCCGCCGAAGTAGCCCCGTCTGGCGCATAAAGCGTCCCCTCTGATGCTTGCGGCAAGGTCACATGCACGGATGCTTCAGCGACGCCGGGCAGGCGTCCCAATTCGGCTGCGACCGCGCGCAACACCGCCTTCACGTCCAGCGACTGGCGCATCTGCGCTGTAATCTGCCCGACCAGGCGTTCGCGTGCGGCGCGGATCTGCGTTTCCTGATAGAGCCGCGCGCTCTCCAACACCACCCCGAGCTGGTCGGCCAACGCCTGTAATAGCTGCAACTCTTCCTCGGTCCACGGCCCATCCTCAACCGGACGCGAGGTGTGAATGGCGCCAATCGCGCGACCGGAAACTTGCACGGGCATCACCAACGGTATTTGTCCGTCAACGGGCGACATTGCCCTGACCGATTGCGAACCGCCAGCGTGCACAAGCGCCTCAACTTCCGCAGGCAGCGCACCATGCACCTCGACAAGCCCCTGCAATCCGCTACGATAGCCAATCTGCCCTTGCAAGCGCGCCAACTCCGCCCAGGCCGCGGCGCTAGTCTCGCCGTACAGTCGCCGCATCACCGCCAAGTTCTCCTGCGATTCGGCAAAGAGCACAGCATTATCGAGCGCCACCGCCACCTGATCGGCCATGGTTTGCAACACAGTGATCGTCTCTTGATCGAAAGCCGCTGGCGCCGTGCTCTGGATGGTCAACGCCCCCAACACACGGCCCCGCGAACGCAACGGCAGCGCCGCTTCAGAGCGCGTCTCCGGCAATACCGGATTATCGAAACGAATGGCTTCAGCGCCCACATCAAGCGCAATCCGCCCCTCGCCCGATACCACACACTGACCAATCATCGAGTCGCCGCCAACGCGCAGGCGGTGACGTTGCGCCAACATGCGCTGCCCCGCCTCACCGGTACCCGCGCGCAACACCGCCCACTCGCCAAGCTCATCTATCAGGAACAGCCCCACATAGTAGAGCTCCAGGCGGGAACGGATCAACTCCACCACATCCACAATCAACTGCTCGCTATTGAGAATGGAGGAAGCAACGCGCCCCACTTCAGCCGATGCTTCGAGATAGCCCGAACGGCGAGCCAATTCCCGCGTGCGCGCCTCGACTTGCTGCTCCAGCGTGCCGATGAAACTGCGCAGGCGCGCCGTCATGCTGTTGAAAGCGCGCGCCAGCAACCCAATCTCATCATCCCGCTCAATCGTCGCGATTCGGTTGATGTCGCCGCCGGCAATTTGCGTAGCCGTCTCCACCAAGGCAGTCACCGGGTTGCCAATACTGCGCGCAATGAAGAGTGAAACAGCAGCGGCGATCGTCACAGCCAGCGCCGCAATGCCAATGTTGAGCGCCACAGTACGATCTACAATTCCCAGCGCCTCGGAACGGCCCAGCTCAGCGATAAGAGCGACCTGCAAAGTTGGCAACCAGCGATACACGCCAACAACGGGCATCTCACGGTAATTGTCATAGAGTCCCCGCCCCGACCGCCGCTCGCGCAGCACAGTCTCGGCGCCCTCAGAACGCACGTAGACATTCGTCACTCCAAAGCGAGAATCGGTCAACATCGCGCGATTGGCGCCCACCAGATACGTCTCGCCGGTCTCGCCCAAGCCCGCACGCACCAACATGATGTCACGCAAATTGGCGATACTGACCCGGCCCAACAAGACGCCCCACACAGCGCCGCGCTCATCCCGCAGCGGCCGCGAGAGAATGATGGAATACCTTTCGAGCGCCAGAACATAGGTCGGCGGCGTCACCGAGCGATACAGCAATCCGCTGCGGAAATACTCTTCATGCGACAGCACTGTACCCACACGCAACGGATCCGTCGAGAAGATGACTTCGCCGCTGTGGGTAGCAATGAAGACTTCCTCGAATAGCCGCTCTTGTTCCAACAGCGTGAAAAAATCATCTTGCAGCTGCGCTGAGGCAGCGGCGTGAGCCTCGCTGCCCAGAGGCGCCGTGCGCAACGCGAGCAATATTTGGGCCTTCCGTGTACTGAGAGACGCGCCATCAGAATTGAGATGCAACCCGGATTCCAAAGCAAACCACAGATCATCCAACCAGCGCGCAATCTCAGTCTCTTTGAGCACGGCGACCGATTCCAGCTGGTTGTACACCAGCTCCAGGCCATCATTACGCGCCGTGAGCACCGACCCCACAGCAATGGCGCCCGCCGTCAACAATACAGTGAGGATGAAAGAGACGAGCAAGCGCGCACGGATCGTGGCAAAGCCCAAGCTCCAGCGCCGTTTTACACGCGCGGGCGCAGCAATGTCGCCATCTGCCGCCGAAAGCACCGATTCTTGTTCAACCATACCTGCCTCCATATAGGCAGCCCGTGTAGAGCAAGGCGCACCCTATGGCGCGCGAACAGGTCACTGCGCCGAACTCACGAATTGATTGGTGTACGCCTGGCGCCAATCAATCGCCGCCGAAAGAATCCCTTGCTCTAGAAGCACCTTCTGCATAGCGCCCCACACCGCATCATCCATCCAGCCAATGGGCACATCGCCGGTATCAATCAATGGAATCTGCGCCTGCATGGCCGCAACCAACACCTCCGACGTGCGACCCTCGTCATATTTTCCCGTGATCGTAGCCGCCTCTTCGGGGTGCTCAATGGCGTACTGATAGCCTTTGAGCGTCGCGCGCACAAAACGCTGTACGAGGTCAGGATTCTGCGCAATCAGCTCTCCGGTCGTGAAGATCGGATTCGCATAGCTGACAATGCCATAATCCGAATAGAAGAATTGAGCAACAGCAATACCATCAATCCGCGCCTGAACCGGCTCATTGGTCACAAAAAAACTGCTCGCGGCATCCACCCGCCCTGATGTCAATTCATTGGCGCCAAAATAATCCTGGGTCGGCACAAACGTCATGCTGGTATGATCAATACCCAGGCGACGCAACAGCGCCATAAACTGAATATCCCATGTAGTATCGAGATTCGGAGAAATGACGCCCACAGTCTTGCCCACCAGATCCTCTGGACGGCGAATGCCGCTGTCGGCTAACGCCATCACGATAAGCGGGCTTTGACGGAAAATACTAGAAATAGCGACCACATCATTGCCGGCAGCGCGCGCCCGGATGATTTGATCTCCCGTCATGATGCCAAAATCCGCGCGCCCGGAGAGCACCTCAGCCAGCGCATCTACCGTTGGCCCGCCCATCACGATCTCGACTTTTAGCCCTTGTTCCGCATAGAAGCCCTTGGCCTCAGCCACATAGATGCCAGCAAATTCCACATCGTGGAACCAGCTGAGCTGAATTGTGACCTCTTCAAGTTCCACCGGCTTCGAAGGACTACAACCCGTCAACGCGAGCGCCAGCGCCAATGCTGCGCACATTCCTACGCGCCAGACTCTCCGGTTCTCTCCTGTTCTCATCTGCCTATCCCCTTTCTGAAGAAGTTGTAGCAAAAATAGCTTGCTTATCAACCCTCGATTTGCTCCTCGGATGGCGCTAGCAATTGCACCGTCAACTCTGGCGCCTTGAGCGCCAGTTGGAGCTCTCTGGCGGCGGTCTTCAAGACCGTCTGCAAATCAATCGAGGTACGGATACGGCCCATGACATCGCCAATGAGCCGCTCGCGGGCCGCGCGACGTTGCGCCGTTTCGTAGAGGCGCGCGCTCTCCAGCGCCACGACCAATTGCTCTACCAAATTCCGCAACAACGTCACTTCATCATCCGTCCAGGCGACGCCGGACGCCGGCTTACGGGCGACCAGTTTTCCGATCATCTGCCCGCGCAATTCGAGCGGCAACGCCAGCTCAGTGAGGCCTTCTGTCGCCGGCAACTCCGCTGCGCCCGTTAGCGGCTTGACCCCCGCGAGATCGCTATAATAGCCGGTAACAAAGCGCGAAGCCAGTAACGCCTGCCATTCGCGCAAGCTGATTTCACCGTATACCCGCCGTTCAGCTTCTGCGCGTGAAGCCGCGGCTTCCGTCAATTCGGTGTTGACAAAAATCAACGCCAGCTGATCGGCTAACAGCTGGAAGATTGTGATATCCGTCCCGCCAAAAGCCCCGCGCTGTTTCGAGTGCAGATCGAGTACGCCAAACACTTTGCCGCCGATCCGCAAAGGCGCCGCAATCCGCGAGCGGGTCTCAGCCCAACCAGAATTCAACGTTTCGGCATCGCCCACCAGCGACAGCTGTGCTTCGCCATAGCGCGCGACCTCGCCAATCACCCCCAGATCATGCAACGGGGTACTGTAACCCCGATCCACCAACATCTGCCCATAATCCGAAGAGGCAGCCTTCAGTTGAAGGGTGTTACCGGCGGCATCCAGCATGAAGATGCCCACATGATACAGACCGAAACGCACAGCGATCGTGCGCGCCGCAAAGGCCAGTTGCTTCTCCGGCCCCGGCGTCGTCGAAACGGTCTGCAGCACCTGGCTCGCGGCCTCCAGCAAAGTCCGTTGCCGGGCCAGACTACGATTCTCGACCTCAAATTCAGCCTTGGAGGCGGCCAAAGCCTGCGCGGATTGTTCCAGCCGCTGCTCCAAATCCACAACGAGAGCCTGCAACGGATTGAAAACCTGACGATTCACGATCCCATAACTCAGCATCAGGCTGCTAATGGTCACCAGCACCGACATGGTAGGGAAGGGGAAATACGGGCGCAGCGCGCCGCCAGAGACAAAGCCCAGCAGCCACAGCAAGGCGCTCACTTGTAAATAGCGTTCCTCAGGCTTGCGCGCAGCAGAACGGAACAGATAAAGTGCACCGCCATATCCTGCAACGGGAATAAGGGTGCTGCCAAGAGCAAGCGGATGCAGAAAATAGTTCAGCATCCCATTCGCTTCAAAGTAGGGATCGAAGATCATCCGATGCTGGAACAACGGCAGAGAAATCGCCGCAATCACCAGAACCAGGATCCGCACCAGCACTATGGGCCAACGCCGTTGATACCCCACATAACTCGCCGCAAACAATAACTGCGCCGGCCCCATCAGAAATATCCCCACAACAGAGAGTTCCAACCACAATTCAGTATTGCCCAGCTGTAGCCAGGCGCTGAGCCGCAGCAACAAGGCTGCGGTCGCCCACAAACTGCTCACGAACATCAACAACGTCAGGGGCCAGTTTGGCCGGCGCCGCAGCCCAAAGACCACCAACGCCAAAGCGCCATTGGCAATCAAGCAGATCACATACGCGACACTTTCGATCCAAAATAGCCCGGTCAACGTTTGCAAAGTCGGCATGAGCCACTCCTTCAAGTGTCCCGACTAACCCACCCCTTCGGCTGGGGGAGCGTCCACAGCATCGAGCAGAGACGCTGTCTCCAGTTGCAGGGCGACATCGTGGAGCTGCAACGCCTCACGAATCTCACGCACCGCCGTCTGCAACACCGTATCCAGGTCCAACGACTCACGGAACCGCGAAGCCACGGCGCCCGCGAGGCGTTCACGCGCTTCACGGCGTTGCGTCTCCTGATACAGCCGCGCGCTTTCCAAGGCCTGTCCCAGCTCCGCAACAACGGCTTCCAACAACAAGCGTTCATCTTCAAGCCAGGTCGTGGCGACGCCGGATTTGCGGAAATCGAGCACGCCAATAATTTGCTCGCGCACGCGCAGTGGAATTGCCAGCATGCTCCGCCCACCGTCGGCCCCGGCGGCTTCCCGATACACGATGCTGCGGCCGGCGCGCAAGGCTTCGACCATCTCCGGGGGCCACGGCCCTTCGACGGCGCTCAACGTGCGATAAGCGTAGCGATACCCACTCGTCTCAATGGCGGAGAGGTATTCCTGCCAGCCGCGCTGACTGGCTTCGCCATAAGCCCGGCGCATTGCTTCCAAGGCTTCCTGTGTCGTCGCCAGCAATTGCGCGTTATCCAGCGCTACCGCCAACTGATCTGCCATCGTCTGCAATACGGCGATAGCCGCAGCGTCAAAAGCATCGGGCAAGGTGTGCTGTACGGTCAACGCGCCCAAGACGCGCCCCCGCGAGCGCAGCGGCAACGCCGCCTCCGAACGGGTATCCGGCAATTCCAGCGTTGCTTTACGTACCGCATCGGCCTCTGCCTGCAAAGCAATCCGCGCCTCAGCGTTCTCGATACACCAGCTGATCATCGAACGCGATCCGATACGATGGCGATGTCCCCGCGCCAGCATCGCGCGTCCAGCCTCGCCGGTGCCAGCGCGCAACACCGCCCACTCGCCAGAGGGATCCAACATGAACAGCCCCACGTAATACAGACCGAAGCGCTCACGAATCAAGTTCACAGCTTGCCAAATCAAGCGCTCCGGCTCCAGAATTGAGGTCGCTGCCCGGCTGACTTCTCCCGCCGCTTCGAGATAGGCGGCGCGCTGCTGCAAATCCCGCGTGCGTTCGGCGACCTCAGTCTCCAGGCCCCCAATGAGGTTACGCAACCGGGTTGTCATTTGGTTAAAAGCGTCCGCCAAAAAGCCGAGCTCATCCTCAGAAACTACCGGGACTTCCCGCTCAATTCCCCCCGCAGTGATATCCAACACGGCAGCAGTCAGCGTCTCCACAGGGGCAAAAGCCTGCCGGAAAGCCAGCCACGAGAGCAAGACCAGAATTAGGGCACTGGCAACCACGCCAACAACGGAAAGCACCCGCAACGCACGCACCTGCGCCAACAACGCCTCTTGCTGTATCTGAATGACCAGCCCCCAGTCATTGTCCAGCGGGGTTAGATACGCCTGCCAGCGTTCACCCTCCGCATCATCGAAGCGATAGGCGCCGCGTTGCCCCGCGCTGAAAGCCCGCGCCGGCGGATAAGCCCCCATCGTCGCTTGCTGCGCGGTGAAGAACGATAGGTCAGACGCGAGCACCAACCCCTCAGGACCGATAATGTACGCGACGGCGGTCTCGCCCATCGGGAAGCGCGCCAGCAGATCAATGATATCCTCCAGCGTGCTCGCAAACATCACCACGCCAATGACTTCGCCCGTTTCGCCACGCACCGGCTCCGCCAGAATCAGCGCGGGCACGTCACTTGTGCGTCCAATCAATGTCTGAATTCCCGGACGCCCCAACGCCGCCTGCTGATACCAGTCGCGGTCGCTGTAAAGCAATAACCCACTAGCGTCGCTGCGCGCCACATTCATGCCCTCGAGGTCCGTGGTGCTTGCCAGATACATATAGGGATAGAGAGCCACAAATTCCTCTAGCACAGGCTTCTGCAGACGTGGGTTCATACTCACGATCTCAGGCCGTCTCGCCAACTGCTCCAACGCCTTGCGATTGAAATCCAACCACGAGGTAACATTGTAAGCCAGCAGATTGCTATTCGATTCCAGACGTTCCAATGTCGTGCGCTGGAACAGATCGGTCACGAGCACGCTGATCAGCGCAATACTGCCCGCAAGCAACGGCACACTGATCACCAATACCATCGCCGTGAGACGCGAGCGCAACCGCCCGCCTTGCAAGCGCCCCTCAAAAACCAACTGCTGGAACGCGGCATACGCATAGACCAGCACATACTGACCGATGGTAAACAGCGCCGGTATGCCTACAGGCAACAAAGTGCGCACGCCGGCCTGAACCACCAGCGCTACAAGCTGCGCCGTCAACAACAGCCGTGCCAGCCGTCGCCGCAAGCGGCTAATCTGCTTGTCAAAAATGGCAATATAGACCAGCGGCGCCATCGCCAGAATGGGCAGGATCCGCGTCCCCATCATCCGGATGATGTAGGAGAGCGTCCCACGGGTGAACTCTGGCAGTTCCGCGAACCCGCCAGTATACCGCAAGGGATCCAGCCCGGTGAAATAATAACTTGTCCCAGTCAGCACATCGAGCGCGGTAAGCACAGCCGGCGCCATCGCCGCTGCAATCGCGAGCCACAGGAAATAGCGCAGCCAGGTCTCGAACCATTCCGGCTTGAACAACACCACCGTGACAATCAACAACAACGGCGGTATCGCGGGTGATGTCATTGCCACCAGAATTGTCGCCAGCTGGGCTTCTGCAACAGTCTGCGCGCCAAACAACATCCCCAAACCCAGGTTATTCATGGCAAAGACGAACAACAACGCCGCCACAGCGCGATTACTGCGAAAACGCACATTGAGCACCAGCACATACGATGCCAGAATCAGTTCCAGAATGGTCAGCGACCAGGCAATGATCTGTTGCGGCGGAAGCGTCTCGAAAATCATGCTAACACCTCCTCGCCGCGACCGGAGGCAGCATCGGGAGTTGCACCCAATCTAACCTCGGCTTCGACCAACCCCAGCACATCGCCAACTTCGCGCAGCGTGGTCCGCAACATAGTCTCCACATCCAGGGTTTCTCTGATGCGCGTCGTGATCTCACTCGTCAACTGCTCCCGCACCGCCTGGCGCCGGCTATCCTGGTACAGACGAGCGCTTTCCAATGCCTGCGCCAGCTCTTGCGCTGTGCGCAAGGCAAAAGTGATCTCTTCCGCAGCCCAGGGGCGCGTTACCGGGCGTTGAATGCGCAACATTCCCAAGTGCAAGCCCGAAATGAGCAGCGGCACCAGCAAGGTATTATCCGCCAACACCTGCGGTGTATCCGATAGCGGCGCAGTAAGATCAACCTGCCCCGTCAGCGGCTCCAAAGTGCGCGGCGTAAAGTGATACCCGCGCAAGCCAATCTGCGTGATAAAATCTTGCCAGGTGCGGCGCAAATCCACCGCGTAAGCGCGCTGCAATTCCTGCATAGTCTCCTGGCGTTGGGCGAAGACGCGCGCGTTTGCAATCGCCACAGCGAGTTGATCCGCAAGAATCCGCAAGGTTGTCACATCCTCATTCTTGAAGGCGCCCACCTCACGGCTCTGCACATCCAACGCGCCGATGACCTCATCGCCCACCATCAGCGGCAAGGCCATTTCGGAGTGCGTCTCTGGCAAATCGGGATTGTCGAACCAAACCACATCATCGCCCACATCCAGCGCAATACGCGCGCGCCCCGTCTGGGTGACATAGCCCACGATACCCTGCGCGCCGACGCCAAGCCGGTGTCCGCGCGCCATCATCCGCTGTCCTCCCGGCGAAGAAGCCGCGCGCAGCACCGCCCATTCACGGGCTTCATCCAGCAAGAAGATGCCGGCATGGTAGAAGCCAAACTGCTCCGAGATGAGTTCCGTCACCCGTGTTAACAACTCATCCAAATCGAGAATCGAAGCCGCCACCCGGCTCACCTCGCCAGTCGCCCGCAGATAGGCCGCCTGGCGTTCCAGGTCACGGGTACGCTCGGCAATGCGTTCCTCCAGCGCCGCTACCATGCCGCGCAACTGCCGGGTCATGGCATTAAAGGCTTCAGCTAACTGCGCCGTCTCCGCTTCTTCTGGCAGCGAAGCCTCGTAGTCCAGATCCCCCGCAGTGACCCGCTCCACTGCGGTGACGAGCTGCGCAATGTGCTCGGTCAGGCGCACGCCCAATGTGCGCCCCGCAATTGCAATCAGCGGGATGAACACTAGCAGCGCGATAGCCCCCAGTCGCAAGAAGGCGCCTTCGCGAGCGCGCACATCCTCCGCAGCCAGGTCTACCCCCAACACCGCGTGCAGCTGCCCATCGGCGGTATAGAGCGGCGCATACGCCGAAAGCCAGACCCCCCACTCGTCCGCGTAGAAATCAGGCTCAACCACAGCCTGATCCAGAGAGGCAATCGAACGGCGCAACATCGGGCCGGCATCAGCGTAGACGTCGCCAGGAAGCGAGGCTTCCCCAGGATCATCCCCCGCGTCCGCCACAAAATAGATCTGTCCATCCGCGCCGAGCCGCACAATGTAGGCATAGCGCGCCCCCGTAATCCGCGCCCGAAGTGCCCGCAACTGTGCAAGCACCTCCGCATAAGTCTCCGGCGACAGTTGTTCCGCTGGCGTCAGCTGCGCCACCATCTCCATGTCCAGGCTCAAGGCGGCTACAGCCGTCGCTTCCCGCAGGCGCTCCCGAAGTTCCTGGCGCAAGTAGGGACGCACCACAATCAACATCAGCCCGACAATGAACACCACCAGCACCAGGGTCGTCAGTACAGCGAAACTAATCGCCAAACGGGTGCGCAACCGTGGACGGGAAACGGCGGCTACTTCCGGGACTTCCAATGGGGCGTCAGTTGGCATCACGCTCATGCGCTTTCCTCCCCTTGCATCAACGGCGGCAATGGCCCGGTTCCCGGCAGTTGCGCGACCTCCGGCGGCGCGAGCACCAACGTCACGTCGCCAGCATCCAACAAACTGCCCATCTCCCGCACCCCATGACGCATGATTGTCTCGACATCCAGACTGGACCAGATAAGATCGCCTACGCGCGCCAGCTGTTCTTGATAGAGCGCCTTGCGGCGACTATCGCGCAGGAGCCGCACCGTATCGAAAGCCGCAGCCAGACGTTCTGCCGCCATCGTCGCCAGGAGCAAGGTCTCGGCATCCCATGGCGCCGCCGCTTCGCCTTGCTGCGCGGCGCGGGTGAAGGCCACATAGCCAAGAGCTGTTTCGCGCCAGACCAACGGCACTACCAGCAACCAGCCTCCGGGCGCCTCCGCGAGCTCCGCCACACGTGGTTTTCTATCCGCCAGGGCTGCCGCAGCCAGCGATTGAAGCGCCGCCTGCGGCACACTACTGCCCACTTCAACCTGGCGCGCCACGCCTTCGACGTCCAACAACGCGCGCCACGACGCTCCCGCAACCTGGGCATAGAGCGTGCGGAGTTCCGTTGCCCGCGCCGCCGTCTCATCCAACAGGCGCAATATGTTGAGCGTCGCCGCGACCTGATCACTCAACACCCGGAAAATGCGCACGTCCTCTTCGGCGAAAGGCTTGCGGCTGCCGTAAATATCCAACACCCCCAACAACTCGCCGCCAAAGAGCATCGGCAAGGCAACTTCAGCCCGCCGCAGCGGGAAACGCTCATCGCCAGCAGGGATGGCCGTTTCGGCGACGCCAATCTGCGCCACACGCCCCGGCAGCGATTCACCGCCAACAGCCAGCGTCCATCCAGCTTCGACCAAGTTCTGCCCCTGGACGCCGGCAGCAGCAACCAGATCCAAGCGCTCACCGCGCGAATCCACGAGGAAAAGATTCGCTTGATAGAGACCGAAGGTGGTCGCCAGCTCCTCAACCAGGCGATGCAGCAGCGCGTCCCGATCACGAATACGCGAAAGGGTGCGCGAAAGCAACGCCACCCGGTCGAGCCGATCCGCCTGCCGGCGCGCGCGCTGCGCATCCTCCAACGCTTGCTGTTGCACGCGCTGCGCCAGCTCGGCGCTGGCCTGCAATTCCACCATGGAATGTGACAAAAAACGGCGATATTCGCTGATCGTCAACCCCAGCACGATCACAACAGCCACCGGCACAAAGGCTTCCATCACCCAGGAGCCTGCATCCAAGGGGTTCTGAGTCTGCAACGGTGTCAGCCACCCTTGCGCGTAACTGAGCGCCACCACAATATAGCTGCCCAACGTTATGAGGCTCCAGACCAATAAGCCCGGCTGTCCCACCAACAAGGTCGCCAATAGCGGCACCAACAATAGCCAAAAACGTCCGGCGCCCACCAAGCCATTTTGGGCCAACACATAGATACCGCTGAACAGTACAATGCTCAGGAATCCACCGATGCGCACTCTGGAAGGCCAGGTCTTGATAAAAGTCAGCGCCAGGGAGAATCCATAAAGACCGAGAAAAATGGGAATTTGCCAGAGAAGACCACGCCCAATCGCCGCCGGGATCCAGATGAGCAACAGCAACACACCAGCAACGACCGAAAACTGCAAAAACCGCTCTAGCAACCAATTGCGAAACTGCACTTCACGTTCGGTAAGCGCGTCGGAACGTGAGGTCACATCAGCGCGCAAGTTCATGCTTCCTCCTCCACCCGCTCCACGCCTGGCGTCACGCTTACAAGCACCCCATCCACATTGACAAGGGTCTGCAAGGTCCGCGCAGCTTGCGCAGCCAGCAGCTGCAGGTCAAAGATATCCGCCAACTGATCGGAGAAGCCCCGCAATTGCTGCTCCACTTCCACCCGCCGCTGCGCAGCGCGAATCAGCATCAGGCGTTGCAACGCGGCGCCGGAGAGCTCCATCAAGGTCTGGTATAGTTGCGCCTCAGTCGCAGTGAAGACATGCAGCACATTAAAGACGACGCCCAATATCGCCAGCAATCGCCCCTCATACCGGATGGGCGCCAATGCCAGACTGCGCAACTGTCCCCGCGCGGCCAGCTGCGCCAGCGAATCGCGCACCGACGAGTCAAATGCTTCAACATCGGGCGCGGCAACATCGCCAACCAGCAGCGGGCGATCCAGATCCAGAATCGTCGGCAATAGCGCCTCTTCGGCAAACCAATAGGTCAATGGATACAGCAAATCTGGGAAACGGATCTTCTCGCCACGCAGCTCAGCCACCAGCGTCGCCCGCGCGCCATCTTCAGAAGGCGTCAACACGAAAGCTCGATAGGGAGAGTATTCGCGCACAGTCGCAAAGATTGCCGTATACACCTCGACATCGGTCTTGGCGTGGGCGAAGCGCTGCGCCAGCCGATAGAAGGGACTGCTCGCTTCCAGCAATGCAGCTTCATCGCGCACGTGATAGGCATTGACAATTGCAGCAGCGATCTGCTCCGCCACAAGTTCCAACACGCGGAGATCGTCAGCGTCGAAAGCTTCCGCCTCCAGACTCTGCAAATCCAACACGCCCACGCCTCGATCCTGGAACACGAGCGGCAATAGCACTGCCGAACGCGCTTCCGGCAACCGCCAGGGTTCCTGAGGATCTCTGGGAGTCAGAATGCGGGATCGGCGTTCGCTCCAGACGCGCCCCACCAACGTCTCGCCCGCCGCAATGCGATAGCCCGCAGCGATGAGCCGTTGTCCGGCTTCAGATGTAGCCGCGTGCAGGGTCAGGCTTGCCGCGCCAGTATCAGCTTCATCGAGCAGATACAACCCGGCGTGATGCAACTCAAAGGTGTCTGCCAGCGTTTCCACAGCGCGACTCAGCAACGGCGCGAGGGCCATAAGCGGCGCCGTCTCGTGATTGATGGACATCGCGCCTTCCAACAGGAAAACCCGCCGTTGCAGTGCGTAGTTCACCTGCTGAATGCCCTGTGCGCGCGCGTTGAGTTCGGCTTGCTGGACTTCCAATGCCGCCGCCTGTTCACGGCTGGCAGCCACGGCGGTGATGAAGCGAGGGATAAGATAGCGTTGCACGATGATGAGCATGGTGCTGAGCAAAGCCAGAGACACCGTGTCGCTCACCAACGAAACGGGGGTATAGCCGATGAGATAGGGTTCCGTCACCGGTGGGAGCGGCAACACACCACTCACCCCTAACATGCCAATGCTCACGAGCGTGAGCGTTGCCAGCCCCAAAGCCATGAAGCCCTGGTAAACGCCATAGAACAGCGAGGTCAGAAGCGTCAGCGAGAGGAAAAAGAGTCGCGCATCTTCTTTCCAACCATGGACCAGCAAATCGGAAAGGCCCAGAAGATAAATGAGCGTCAACACGCCGAATACCTGAACATTATAGGAAACCTTGCGCCAGAAGGCGAACACAAGCACCGCCACATACGCGATCAGGTAAGCGACGATAAGCGCAATATGGCCCCGCAACAACGCGCCGTAGGCGCTAAAGGCCAACGCCAACGGCCCAACGTAGACGACTGCCAGCAGCAAGCCATGTACCAACTGCTCGCGCCATTGTTGCACTTCACGCAGCGCCGCATCCACAGGCGGAATCGCCGGCCCGCTCCAGTCTCCGCGAAGCCACGACTTCAGCTGTTCCCAGATTTGCATCCTGCCTCCTCAAAGGCCGCCGTTTGAGGATGGGTTTGTAATACGGCAAACTCCGCCGCGTCACAACCTTCCCATCGAACTCTGCGATAACGTCATTGGTTATACAGGAGATGGCGAAACTGCAATCGGTAAGGAGAACGTAAACGTGCTCCCCTTGCCCACTTCGCTATCCAGCCAGATCTGTCCCCCGTGCAACTCAACAAATTCCTTGCAAAGCGCCAGCCCCAGCCCCACACCCTGCGCCCGCGGCGTCTCAATGCCGTCTGCAACCGCTGCCACCCCAGCACCGTTACCCGGCGAGGCTTTCTCAAAACCGGCGAAGATGCGCTCGCGATCTTTTGGATGAATTCCCACGCCAGTATCACGGATACTGATATAGACCATCTCATCATCAGACCAGGCGCGCAGGGTGATTTCCCCCTTGTCGGTGAACTTCGCCGCATTGGTGAGCAAATGTAACAAGACCTGCCGAATACGATCTGGATCACCGCGAATGACAGCCAGCTCCGGCGGAATCTGTTGAATGAGCAGCACTTCTTTGCCCCGAATGAGCGCGCTGGCGGTCGGCAAAACGCTGACAATCAGATCGCGCAAATCTACCATCTGAAATTCAAGATCGAGCAAGCCCGCCTGAATCTCCGAGATCGTCAGAATATCGTTAATCAGTCCCAGAAGATGCTGGCTGTTCGCATAGATCCGTTGCAAATCGGCCATCTGTTCCTCAGAAAGCGGCCCATCGAATCCCTTGAGCATCAACCGCGAAAAGCCCAAAATCGAGTTGAGCGGCCCGCGCAGTTCATGGGACATATTCGCCA